>NZ_VATM01000003.1:0-626482 GCF_005781075.1 Escherichia sp. E2562
TGTGTGAAGTGATTCACATCTGCCGTGTCGATGGAGGCGCATTATAGGGAGTCAGCTCAGGAAGACAAGCGGAAAAATGCATTTTTATTTCAACCGCTCATCTTTTAGTCACTACACCGATTTTTGCTGCTTTTTTATCGCTTGCGGCAGGTCTGCCAGGCTATTTAACACCCAATCCGCCGCCGTTTCTGCTTCAGGGGTAATAGGTTTACCCGTACGCACCAGCACTTTTGTTCCCACGTTCGCCGCAGCCGCTGCCTGCATATCTTCTAATTTATCGCCCACCATATAAGAAGCGGCCATATCAATATGCAAATAATCGCGTGCCGACAAAAGCATCCCCGGATGTGGTTTGCGGCAGTCGCAGACCTGGCGAAACTCTTCAACACTACCCTGCGGATGATGCGGGCAATAATAGATGCCATCCAGATCAACATCGCGGTCCGCCAGCGACCAGTCCATCCACTCGGTCAGCGTTTCAAACTGTGCTTCAGTAAATTTACCGCGAGCAATGCCAGACTGGTTGGTTACTACCACCAGCGCGAAGCCCATTTTTTTTAGCTCGCGCATGGCGTCAATAACACCGTCGATAAATTCAAAGTTGTCGATCTCATGGACATAGCCGTGATCGACATTAATGGTGCCATCACGGTCAAGAAAAATTGCGGGTACGCTCTTCGCCACCTTTTATAGCTCCTTAATAAGGCATGTGACGCTAGTATCGCATGTTTCGACCAGCAAGAAAGTGCTCTTCGCATAAACCTGATTGATTTAGACGTCTGGATGCCTTAACATCCATTTCATTGACGGCTTTGCCCGTTCCTGGCATTCGAAATGCCACGACTAACTTAATGACGATAATAAATAATCAATGATAAAACTTTCGAATATCACCAAAGTGTTCCACCAGGGCACCCGCACCATCCAGGCGTTGAACAACGTCAGCCTGCATGTGCCAGCTGGACAAATTTATGGCGTTATCGGTGCCTCAGGCGCGGGTAAGAGTACGCTTATACGTTGTGTAAACCTGCTGGAGCGCCCAACCGAGGGTAGCGTGCTGGTCGATGGCCAGGAGCTGACCACGCTGTCAGAATCTGAGTTGACTAAAGCTCGCCGCCAGATTGGTATGATTTTCCAGCATTTTAACCTGCTCTCTTCGCGTACTGTTTTTGGCAACGTGGCTCTGCCGCTGGAGCTGGACAACACGCCGAAAGACGAGATCAAACGTCGCGTGACGGAATTGCTGTCATTGGTTGGTCTTGGTGATAAACATGATAGCTATCCGTCGAACCTTTCCGGTGGGCAGAAACAGCGTGTGGCGATTGCCCGTGCATTAGCCAGCAATCCCAAAGTATTGCTGTGTGATGAGGCCACCAGCGCGCTGGACCCGGCAACGACACGTTCTATTCTCGAACTGCTGAAAGATATCAACCGCCGTCTGGGTTTGACGATTCTGTTGATCACCCACGAAATGGACGTTGTGAAGCGCATTTGTGATTGCGTGGCGGTCATCAGCAATGGCGAACTGATCGAGCAGGACAAGGTCAGTGAAGTGTTCTCGCATCCGAAAACGCCGCTGGCGCAAAAATTTATTCAGTCGACTCTGCATCTGGATATCCCGGAAGATTACCAGGAACGTCTGCAAGCGGAGCCGTTCACTGACTGCGTGCCGATGCTGCGTCTGGAGTTTACCGGTCAGTCAGTCGATGCCCCACTGCTCTCCGAAACCGCGCGTCGTTTCAACGTTAATAACAACATTATTAGCGCGCAGATGGATTACGCCGGTGGCGTTAAGTTCGGCATCATGCTGACTGAAATGCACGGCACACAACAAGATACGCAAGCCGCCATTGCCTGGCTGCAGGAACACCATGTAAAAGTAGAGGTACTGGGTTATGTCTGAGCCGATGATGTGGCTGCTGGTTCGTGGCGTATGGGAAACGCTGGCAATGACCTTCGTATCCGGTTTTTTTGGGTTTGTGATTGGTCTGCCGGTTGGCGTTCTGCTTTATGTCACGCGTCCGGGGCAAATTATTGCTAACGCGAAGCTGTATCGTACCGTTTCTGCGATTGTGAACATTTTCCGTTCCATCCCGTTCATTATCTTGCTGGTATGGATGATTCCATTTACCCGCGTTATTGTCGGTACATCGATTGGTTTGCAGGCAGCGATTGTTCCGTTAACCGTTGGTGCAGCACCGTTTATTGCCCGTATGGTCGAGAACGCCCTGCTGGAGATCCCAACCGGATTAATTGAAGCTTCCCGCGCAATGGGTGCCACGCCAATGCAGATCGTGCGCAAAGTGCTGTTACCGGAAGCGTTGCCAGGTCTGGTAAATGCGGCAACTATTACCCTGATTACCCTGGTCGGTTATTCCGCGATGGGTGGTGCAGTCGGTGCCGGTGGGTTGGGTCAGATTGGCTATCAATATGGTTACATCGGCTATAACGCGACTGTCATGAACACGGTACTGGTATTGCTGGTCATTCTGGTTTATTTAATTCAGTTCGCAGGCGACCGCATCGTCCGGGCTGTCACTCGCAAGTAACGTTCAACACAACATAAATAATTGAAGAAGGAATAAGGTATGGCGTTCAAATTCAAAACCTTTGCGGCAGTGGGAGCCCTGATTGGATCACTGGCACTGGTAGGCTGCGGCCAGGATGAAAAAGATCCAAACCACATTAAAGTCGGCGTGATTGTTGGTGCCGAACAGCAGGTTGCAGAAGTCGCGCAGAAAGTTGCGAAAGACAAATATGGCCTGGACGTTGAGCTGGTAACCTTCAACGACTATGTTCTGCCAAACGAAGCATTGAGCAAAGGCGATATAGACGCCAACGCCTTCCAGCATAAACCGTACCTTGATCAGCAACTGAAAGATCGTGGCTACAAACTGGTCGCAGTAGGCAACACTTTTGTTTATCCAATTGCTGGCTACTCCAAGAAGATCAAATCACTGGATGAATTGCAGGATGGTTCGCAGGTTGCCGTGCCAAACGACCCAACTAACCTTGGCCGTTCTCTGCTGCTGCTGCAAAAAGTGGGCTTGATCAAACTGAAAGATGGCGTTGGCCTGCTGCCGACCGTTCTTGATGTTGTTGAGAACCCAAAAAATCTGAAAATTGTTGAGCTGGAAGCACCGCAACTGCCTCGCTCTCTGGACGACGCGCAAATCGCTCTGGCAGTTATCAATACCACCTATGCCAGCCAGATTGGCCTGACTCCAGCGAAAGACGGTATCTTTGTCGAAGATAAAGACTCCCCGTACGTAAACCTGATCGTGACGCGTGAAGATAACAAAGACGCAGAGAACGTGAAGAAATTCGTCCAGGCCTATCAGTCTGACGAAGTTTACGAAGCAGCAAACAAAGTGTTTAACGGCGGCGCTGTTAAAGGCTGGTAATTTTTAGGCTGTTTCCACAATTTGTAATATCATTCAGGACGGGCGCTTGCCCGTCTTGTCATTTTTACAAGCTCCTGATTCAATATTGACGTTTTGATCATACATTGAGGAAATACTATGCGTGCTTTACCGATCTGTTTAGTAGCACTCATGCTAAGCGGCTGTTCCATGTTAAGCAGATCCCCTGTCGAACCCGTTCAAAGCACTGCACCCCAGCCGAAAGCGGAGCCAGCAAAACCGAAAGCGCCGCGCGCCACACCGGTCCGAATTTATACCAATGCAGAAGAATTAGTCGGCAAACCGTTCCGCGATCTCGGTGAAGTCAGTGGCGACTCTTGCCAGGCCTCTAATCAGGACTCTCCGCCAAGCATTCCAACCGCGCGTAAGCGGATGCAAATCAACGCTTCTAAAATGAAAGCCAATGCGGTATTACTGCATAGCTGCGAAGTCACCAGCGGTACGCCAGGCTGCTATCGTCAGGCTGTATGTATCGGTTCTGCGCTTAACATTACGGCGAAATGAGCAGTTTCCAGTTCGAGCAAATAGGCGTTATTCGCTCGCCCTATAAAGAAAAATTCGCCGTTCCGCGCCAGCCAGGTCTGGTAAAAAGCGCCAACGGCGAACTGCATCTCATTGCTCCCTACAACCAGGCCGACGCCGTGCGCGGCCTGGAAGCGTTCAGCCATTTATGGATCCTTTTCGTCTTTCATCAAACGATGGAAGGCGGCTGGCGCCCAACTGTGCGTCCGCCTCGTCTTGGTGGTAATGCCAGAATGGGCGTTTTCGCCACACGCTCTACTTTCCGTCCTAATCCGATTGGTATGTCGCTGGTAGAGCTGAAAGAGGTTGTTTGCCATAAAGACAGCGTGATTCTGAAGCTTGGCAGTCTGGATCTGGTCGATGGGACGCCAGTGGTGGATATCAAACCGTATCTCCCCTTTGCCGAATCGCTTCCCGATGCCAGCGCCAGCTATGCGCAAAATGCGCCAGCGGCAGAAATGGCGGTGAGCTTTACCGCAGAGGTCGGAAAGCAGCTTTTGACACTGGAGAAGCGTTATCCGCAGTTAACGCTGTTTATCCGCGAAGTACTGGCGCAGGACCCGCGCCCGGCCTATCGTAAAGGTGAGGAAACGGGCAAAACCTATGCCGTCTGGCTGCATGATTTTAACGTTCGCTGGCGCGTCACCGACGCAGGTTTTGAAGTCTTTGCGCTGGAACCGCGTTAAATTCACGCCCTTCTCTTTTGACATTTCTTTTGCACTGGTAAACTAAATCACTTTTTTTGTCCCAGGCTCGCCTTGAGCCTGTTCTACCTTCCAACTGGAACCGTAACAACATGCGTACTAGCCAATACCTGCTCTCCACTCTCAAGGAGACACCTGCCGACGCCGAGGTGATCAGCCATCAGCTGATGCTGCGCGCCGGGATGATCCGCAAGCTGGCCTCTGGGTTATATACCTGGCTGCCGACCGGCGTGCGCGTTCTGAAAAAAGTCGAAAACATCGTGCGTGAAGAGATGAACAACGCCGGTGCGATCGAGGTGTCGATGCCGGTGGTTCAGCCAGCCGATTTGTGGCAAGAGAGTGGTCGTTGGGAACAGTACGGTCCGGAACTGCTGCGTTTTGTTGACCGTGGCGAGCGTCCGTTCGTACTCGGCCCAACTCATGAAGAAGTTATCACTGACCTGATTCGTAACGAGCTTAGCTCTTACAAACAGCTGCCGCTGAACTTCTATCAGATCCAGACCAAGTTCCGCGACGAAGTGCGTCCACGTTTCGGCGTCATGCGTTCCCGCGAATTCCTGATGAAAGATGCTTACTCTTTCCATACTTCTCAGGAATCCCTACAGGAAACCTACGATGCAATGTATGCGGCCTACAGCAAAATCTTCAGCCGCATGGGGCTGGATTTCCGCGCCGTACAGGCCGACACCGGTTCTATCGGCGGTAGCGCCTCTCACGAATTCCAGGTGCTGGCGCAGAGCGGTGAAGACGATGTGGTCTTCTCCGACACCTCTGACTATGCAGCGAACATTGAACTGGCAGAAGCTATCGCGCCGAAAGAACCGCGCGCTGCTGCTACCCAGGAGATGACGCTGGTTGATACGCCGAACGCGAAAACCATCGCGGAACTGGTTGAACAGTTCAATCTGCCGATTGAGAAAACGGTTAAGACTCTGCTGGTTAAAGCGGTTGAAGGCAGTAGCTTCCCGCTGGTTGCGCTGCTGGTGCGCGGTGATCACGAGCTGAACGAAGTTAAAGCAGAAAAACTGCCGCAGGTTGCCAGCCCGCTGACTTTTGCGACTGAAGAAGAAATTCGTGCCGTGGTTAAAGCCGGCCCGGGTTCACTGGGTCCGGTAAACATGCCGATTCCGGTAGTGATTGACCGTACCGTTGCGGCGATGAGTGATTTCGCTGCTGGTGCTAACATCGATGGTAAACACTACTTCGGTATCAACTGGGATCGCGATGTCGCTACCCCAGAAATTGCGGATATCCGTAACGTGGTGGCTGGCGATCCAAGCCCGGATGGTCAGGGTACGCTGCTGATCAAACGTGGTATCGAAGTCGGTCACATCTTCCAGCTGGGTACCAAGTACTCCGAAGCACTGAAAGCCTCCGTACAGGGTGAAGATGGCCGTAACCAAATCCTGACAATGGGTTGCTACGGTATCGGGGTAACGCGTGTGGTAGCTGCGGCGATTGAGCAGAACTACGACGAACGCGGCATCGTATGGCCTGACGCTATCGCGCCGTTCCAGGTGGCGATTCTGCCGATGAACATGCACAAATCCTTCCGCGTACAAGAGCTTGCTGAGAAACTGTACAGCGAACTGCGTGCACAAGGTATCGAAGTGCTGCTGGATGACCGCAAAGAGCGTCCGGGCGTGATGTTTGCTGATATGGAACTGATCGGTATTCCGCACACTATTGTGCTGGGCGACCGTAACCTCGACAACGACGATATCGAATATAAATATCGTCGCAACGGCGAGAAACAGTTAATTAAGACTGGTGACATCGTCGATTATCTGGTGAAACAGATTAAAGGCTGATGCCAGAAAGGGTCCTGAATTTCAGGGCCCTTTTTTACATGGATTGTATAAAATGGATAAACTAAAGGCGTACTGCCGCCAGCTTCTCCCCTGCTTTCTTTTACTTTCGGCCTGTACCGTTGATATCAGCCAGCCAGACTCCTCTGCCACAGCGGTAGATGCCGAGGCAAAAACATGGGCAGTTAAATTCCAGCATCAAAGCTCTTTCACCGAACAATCAATAAAAGAAATAACGGAACCAGATCTCAAACCCGGCGATTTGCTTTTCTCCTCAAGTCTGGGGGTAACCTCATTTGGGATCCGCGTTTTCAGCACTTCCTCTGTGAGTCACGTTGCAATCTATCTGGGTGATAATAACGTTGCAGAAGCGACAGGCGCTGGCGTCCAGATTGTTTCCCTTAAAAAAGCGATGAAGCACAGTGATAAGCTTTTCGTTTTACGAGTCCCGGACCTTACCCCGCAGCAAGCCACAGAAATCACCGCGTTCGCCAACAAAATCAAAGATAGCGGGTATAACTATCGCGGCATTGTCGAGTTCATTCCATTTATGGTGACCCGCCAGATGTGCTCACTGAATCCTTTTTCCGAGGATTTTCGCCAACAGTGCGTCAGCGGCCTGGCGAAAGCGCAGTTAAGCAGTGTGGGCGAAGGAGGCAAAAAGTCGTGGTTTTGTTCGGAATTTGTCACTGATGCATTTGCCAAATCCGGGCATCCGCTTACGCTGGCGCAGTCAGGTTGGATTAGCCCTGCCGATCTGATGCATATGCGTACTGGTGATGTCTCTGCGTTTAAGCCAGAAACGCAGTTACAGTATGTTGGGCACCTGAAGCCTGGGATTTATATCAAGGCGGGTCGCTTTGTTGGGCTGACCAAGTGATAAAAGCCAGCCTCGTGTGCAAAATGCCGGATGCGGCGTGAACGCCTTATCCGGCCAACAAATCGTGCCAATTCAAAATATTGCATTATATGCTGTAGGCCTGATAAGCGCAGAGCATCAGGCATTTTTTCGTTTGTTTCTGTCTCAAGACGGGTTACAGCCCCAAACTACTGCAATCCTTGTTCGGGTAAAATTTACCCGCCGTATCGGGCGCTAATAATTTGGTCGGCGCACCGGTATCCGGATTAACCTCCAGCGTAAAGTGACCTTCAACTGACAATAACACCGGTTTTTCACTGTTACCACGAGCCGCCAGATAGCCACGCTCCAGCTCTGCGTTATTCGCCACCATAAAACGTTTTCCGGTCGCGCAATCAGTAAAAGTTGCTGCGTCTGCCATATAGAAATACATGCCACGCAGGGTCATCGGCGTCATTGGCATGCTCGATTTTGCCGGTTCCAGCGTGTAGTTGAACTGCGATTCAATCGGATTGCCTTCGCGATCGAGCATCTCCAGCGCATCCCCTTTCGCCCGATAATATGACTTTTCGCCTTTACTGTCGGTTAATACCAGCTTGTCGGCAGTTCGCGCCCATGTACCGTAAGAGGCAAAGGATGAAGGCTCTTCACGAGCGCCAAGATAGCGTTCGTTCATCACCCAGGTTCCATCTTTTTCGAGGAACAGAGAGGTTTCGATCCCTTCGCAATCGGCACACGGCAGCACGCCGCGCCAACTTTGCGGCATCGGTTTCAGTTCGGCAGCCTGCGCCGGAGAAAGCGTATCGACTTCGGCCCGATTGTTACATCCCATCAGAGTAAAGAGGCTGATTACAGCCATCGCTGTCACTATCGCTTTTCTCACCATCCATTCCTTCTTTTTACTCCCGACCGCTGCGCACTTTGCCGCGCATCGCCTTCACGCTTGATTTTTGTGCCTTCGATGCCAGCCTGCGCTCTTTTGATGCGCGGGTGGGCCGCGTGGGTCGTCGGGCTTTTTGTTCTGTTGTTAATTCTTTAATCACTGCCACCAACCGGGCCAGCGCCGCTTCGCGGTTGAGCTCCTGACTACGGTATTCCTGCGCCTTAATGACAATCACGCCATCGCTGCTGATTAAATGATGGCTGGCGGCAAGCAGGCGCTCTTTGTAATACTCTGGCAGGCTGGACGCCCGAATGTCAAAACGCAGATGAATGGCCGTTGAGGTCTTATTGACATGCTGCCCACCCGCGCCCTGTGCACGAATAGCAGTGATCTCAAGCTCGTCATCGGGGATAGCAACATGTCGGGAAATCACAATCATGAAGGTTGTTGCCAGGCGGTTAAGTTCACTTCCAGATTATTCTTATCATCCGATAACCAGATCACGCCATCCTGAATCGTTGCCTGCAGCGTCATGGTACGATCGGCAAAGGCACTCACTTTCGCCAGCTGCTCGTCGTCCAGATACCAGACGGAAAGATTGGCAAACTGCGCACATTTGCTCTGATTTTGCTGCCACCAGATTTGCGCCGCCCGACTATTATAGGCAAACAGCGCCACTTCTGCGGCCTGAGTGCAGGCTTTCTTAATCCGTCGCTCATCCGGCAGCCCCAGTTCAATCCACAAATCAATGCCCAGGTGATCGTTACGCAGCCACGCTTCCGGCTCATCATCGGCACACAAACCTCGGGTAAATTGCAGACGTTCATCAGCATATTTCAGCCACGCCAGCAGGCGCAGCATCATGCGCTCCTGAGTTTCTGAAGGATGGCGCGCCAGCGTCAGAGAGGCATCGAGAAACTGGTTGCGGTCGAGATCGGCCACATTAACCGTCGCTTTATAAATTGTCGCTTTAAGCGCCATAAGAAAACTCCTTTCGAATCAGGAGGCCATTGTAACGGAATACGTGCAGTTGCGGCGCTGATATTGCAGAAATGAGTGTGGTATAGTCACCTTGCGAAACAGAGTTTATCTTCGTAGGCTTAGACTTGCATCCACGGTTAAGTCAGAGTGCTGACAGGAGGGCATGTGGAAAAATATTGTGAGTTAATACGCAAGCGGTACGCGGAAATCGCCAGCGGAGACTTAGGATACGTTCCGGACGCGCTGGGCTGCGTTTTGAAAGTGCTGAATGAAATGGCTGCCGACGACGCCCTTTCTGAGGCTGTCAGGGAAAAAGCAGCATACGCTGCGGCAAACTTACTGGTGAGCGATTATGTCAATGAATGATACGTATCAACCAATCAATTGTGATGATTACGATAATCTTGAGCTCGCCTGCCAGCATCATTTAATGCTGACACTTGAGCTGAAAGATGGCGAAAAATTGCAGGCGAAGGCCAGCGATTTAGTCTCCCGCAAAAATGTGGAGTATCTGGTCGTCGAGGCCGCTGGCGAAACCCGCGAGCTACGTCTGGATAAAATTACCAGCTTTAGCCACCCGGAAATCGGTACGGTGGTAGTGAGCGAGTCCTGATTGACTTTCGCCGGATGCGACGTTTGAAGCGTCTTATCCGGCTTTCACTTAACTAAGCGTTTTCTGCCAGACAAAACTTACGCCCTTCTCATCTTCAGCCACACCTTCTTGCGTCACAAATACCCCTGCCGCCGCAATCAGCGTTTCGCCATAAAACAGCAGCGGCGTGGTGTCACGCAGCCACGGCGGTACGCCCAATTCCTGCCAGATTTTCTTTAGCTTACGCCCGCCGTTGCGCCCGACAATATGTAGCAATCCTGGCGCTTTAAAACGCACGCTGACCGCTTCGTCTGCACGTGGAGGGCGAATTTCCCCGCCCGCAGTAAGCTGCACGCTGCCTAGCCCCGCCGGTAATTCCAGCGGTTGTAGCCACGTCTGCCACGGCACAATGGTTTCGCTTTGCCCGGCGACGGATTTAATCCACCACAATTGCGACTGATAGCGGCGGATTTCAAACGCGCCAAAACGTAAACAGGGGGAAGCATCTTCCCGCGCCAGCGCCACTTCCTGCCAGATCCGCCCCAGCGCGTCGCGGGAAGGCATTGGGGCATTCAGCCCTGCCAGCCAGCGGCGGATAATCGCGGCGCGACGGGCATCACTCATCGCCAGCATTGGCGCAATCTGCAGCGTCCTTTGCGGCGTTTGGCAGTGCGCTAAATCATCCGCCAGCAGTTCATCCAGCAGGCTCTCTTGTTCGGCGCAAAGTGCGGCACTTCGGGCCGTCGCTTCGGCAAAATGTGGCCAACGCTGCTGCAATAACGGCACCACGCGCAGGCGCAGGAAGTTACGATCGTAGGAATCGTCCTGATTACTTTCGTCTTCAATCCAGCGTAAACCATGCGCCAATGCCCACTGCGCCAGTTCTCCCCGCGTACGGGCGAGCAACGGACGGATAAGCCGCGTTCCGGCAAACTCCGAGACTTCCCCCATAGCCGAAAGCCCGGCGGGGCCGCTTCCGCGTTTTAGCGCCAGCAGAAAGGTTTCACATTGATCGTCAAGATGTTGCGCTGTGACCAGCACTTCGCCAGGTAACAAGGTGCGGGCAAATGCCTGATAACGCGCCTGCCGCGCCTGGGCCTCAATGCCTAACCCCTCTTGCGCAAGCTGCACACGCTCAACCACCAGCGGCACCTGCCACTGCTGGCAGATATTTTCACAATGTTTCACCCAGGCATCAGCATTGGCACTTAACCCATGATGCACATGGATAGCGCGCAAAGCGACGCCCGGATTTTCCGCCCGCCACAGCACCAGTTGATGCAGCAGAACGGTAGAGTCAAGCCCGCCGCTAAAGGCCGCCAGAATCTGGCGTGAGGTGAGAAGTTGTGTATTCAGTGTGAGTGTCATGATAGCGCGATTTTACAGTAGCGATGCCCGGCACGTTACCGGGCAAATGCAGTAATGACAAGCCTTACTGCTCATACAGTTCCAGCGGCAGCCCGTCAGGGTCGTTAAAGAACGTGAAGCGTTTTTGCGTGTATGGATCGACACGTATCGCTTCACATTTCACGTTATTGCTTTCCAGGTGCGCCACTGCCGTATCGATATCATCAACGCTAAAAGCCAGATGGCGCAGGCCGCAGGCTTCCGGTCGACTGGGTCGTTGCGGCGGAAACGGAAATGAGAAAAGCTCAATCACGTACTGCCCGTTAAGTGCCAAATCCCCTTTCCACGAATCTCGCGCTTCACGATAGACTTCGCTTTGCAACGTGAAGCCGAGAATGTCGCAGTAAAAAGCTTTGCTCACCGCATAATCCGTCGCAATAATCGCAATATGGTGAACCTGTTTTAACCCCAACATAGAATCTCCTGCATTGATATGATACGCACGTGCATCGCTATATATTGATAATACGCACAAATTACAGGAAAGATGAATCAGACATTTACACTGACTTTAAAACAACATCTCAAACGCCTGTAATAGCGGTTGAGATGCGGTTTGGTGAAGCGCTTTGCGGGAGATTACTCTGCGCTATTCTTGCTAACACTCTCGGCAATGCGGCGCAAATATTCGTTATTCTTAAACGCTATCATAATTAATTCGAAAGTCATACGACAGCTTATAAGACCAATGACGGTATAAGCTAACCCTAAGATAATGTTTCCGCTAAATATGGAGAAGACACCGCCTATCAGTGTCAGCACCATAGCCAGCCAGTAAAAAAACACCAGAACACGCGGCATAAGAAGATGATCAAATCCTAAAATTGCTTTCATATTTTATCCTTAAAAATTCTATGAGATTGATAAATTTATATTATTTTTGACCACTGTGTATATTGGTATATGCCTCCGAAATCGGAGTTATCAACATGAGTTCAAGAATTTTATAGCAGGGGAAAACGAAAGTAAGATTATCTAAATGTATTTATAATATGACTAAATAAACTACATAGAAAAAAAGGCCACCGAAGTGACCCTTTTCAGAATATTTGCTGATTACGCGTAGCCGTAGCTCATCAGGCGCTGATAACGACGATTTTTTAAATCTTCAGTGCTTAACACGTCGAGATCGGCCAGATCCGCCAGCAGTTGCGCTTTCAAAGACGCCGCCATCGCTTCCGGGTTACGGTGAGCGCCACCCAGCGGTTCCGGGATGATGGAGTCGATCAGTTTCAGTTCTTTCAGGCGCGGAGCGATGATACCCATCGCTTCAGCCGCCAGCGGCGCTTTGTCGGCGCTCTTCCACAGAATGGACGCACAACCTTCCGGCGAGATAACGGAATAGGTGCTGTATTGCAGCATATTCACTTTATCGCCCACGCCAATCGCCAGCGCGCCGCCAGAACCACCTTCACCGATAACGGTACAAATAGTCGGTACACTAAGGCGAGACATTTCACGCAGGTTGCGCGCGATGGCTTCAGACTGACCGCGTTCTTCTGCGCCCACGCCCGGATAAGCTCCAGGAGTGTCGATAAAGGTGATGATTGGCATCTTAAAGCGTTCAGCCATTTGCATCAGACGCAGAGCTTTGCGGTAACCTTCTGGTGCTGGCATACCAAAGTTACGGCGAATTTTTTCTTTGGTTTCACGACCTTTCTGATGACCAATGATCATCACCGGACGACCGTCAAGACGTGCGATACCACCGACGATAGCTTTGTCATCTGCATACGCACGATCACCAGCCAGTTCGTCAAATTCATCAAATGCCAGGCGAACGTAATCCAGGGTATAAGGGCGCTGTGGATGGCGTGCCAGTTGGGCAATCTGCCATGCGCCGAGATCGGCGAAGATTTTACGTGTCAGTTCTACGCTTTTTTCACGCAGACGATGCACTTCTTCATCGATGTTAATATCCAGTTTCTCGTCCTGACGGCTAACCGCAGTCAGAGAATCGATTTTCGCTTCCAGCTCTGCAATCGGCTGTTCAAAATCAAGGAAATTCAGACTCATAGTATTCCTGTATTAGTCAAACTCCAGTTCCACCTGCTCCGAACCAATGAGGCCACGGAGATCGTTTAACAAACGATCGCTCGGAGAGACACGCCACGTCGCGCCAAAACGCAACCGCGCGCGTGCATCCGCCCTCTGATAGTAGAGATGTACTGGAATTGTCCCAGAGCGGTGGGGTTCCAGAGACTGACGGAGTCGGTTTAAAAGCTGGTCATCAATTTGCCTGTCCGTCAGCGAGATAGCAAGCCCGCGAGCATATTTTTCCCGGGCTTCGTCAATATCCATCACTTCGCGAGCGGTCATTTTAAGCCCACCGCTGAAGTCATCAAAGCTGACCTGTCCGCTGACGATAAGTATGCGGTCTTTTTCCAGCAATTGCTGGTATTTATCCAGGGCGTCTGTAAACAACATCACTTCCAGGCGCCCGGAACGGTCATCCAGCGTGCAGATACCGATACGATTGCCGCGCTTGGTGACCATAACCCGCGCGGCAACAACGAGCCCCGCAGCCGTGGTGACTTTACCACGTTCTGTCGGGTGCATGTCTTTCAGCCTTACGCCTCCGACATAACGCTCAATCTCTTTTAAATACTGATTGATGGGGTGGCCCGTCAGGTACAGCCCCAACGTTTCACGTTCCCCATCTAACACCACCTGCTCCGGCCAAGGCTGGCAGCTGGCGTAGGATTGTTCAATTTGTTCCGGCTCTTCGGCCAGCACGCCGAACATATCGGCCTGACCGATGGCTTCCGCTTTCGCGTGTTGATCTGCCGCTTTTAACGCATCGCCCAGCGAGTTCATCAGCGCCGCGCGGTGTGGACCCAGACGGTCAAACGCCCCGGACATGATCAGTTTTTCCAGCACTCGCCGGTTTAACTTTTTGGTGTCGGTACGAGCGCAGAGATCAAACAGTTCGCGGAAATAGCCGCCTTTATTTCGGGCTTCGATGATGGCCTCAATCGGACCTTCACCTACCCCTTTGATCGCGCCAATACCATACACGATTTCGCCGTCGTCGTTGACGTGGAAATGGTAAAGACCGGAGTTTATATCTGGTGGCAGGATTTTCAGCCCCATCCGCCAGCACTCATCCACCAGGCCCACCACCTTCTCGGTATTATCCATATCGGCGGTCATTACCGCCGCCATAAACTCCGCCGGATAGTGCGCTTTCAGCCATAACGTTTGATATGACACCAAAGCATAGGCCGCAGAGTGCGATTTGTTAAATCCGTAACCGGCGAATTTTTCCACCAGATCGAAGATTTTCATCGCCAGTTCGGCGTTGATCCCGTTCTTTTCTGCACCTTCAGCAAATACAGAACGCTGCTTAGCCATCTCTTCCGGCTTTTTCTTACCCATCGCACGACGCAGCATATCCGCGCCACCAAGGGTATAACCAGAAAGCACCTGGGCAATCTGCATGACCTGTTCCTGATACAGGATGATGCCGTAGGTTGGCTCCAGTACCGGTTTCAGGCTTTCATGCTGCCACTGTACGTCCGGATAGGAAATCTCTTCGCGACCATGTTTACGGTCGATAAAGTTATCCACCATCCCTGATTGCAACGGGCCGGGGCGGAACAGTGCCACCAGTGCGATCATATCTTCGAAGCAGTCAGGTTGCAGACGCTTGATCAGGTCCTTCATGCCGCGCGATTCAAGCTGGAATACCGCCGTGGTTTCCGAGCGTTGCAGCATGTCGAAGCTTTTCTTATCATCCAGCGGGATCGCGGCGATATCCAGCGGCGGCTCGCCATTCTTCGCTCGCCGCTTGTTGATCATCTCCAGCGCCCAGTTGATGATGGTGAGCGTACGCAGGCCGAGGAAGTCGAACTTCACCAGCCCGGCGTATTCAACGTCGCTTTTATCAAACTGGGTGACCGGATGTTTGCCCTCTTCATCGCAATAAAGTGGCGCAAAATCAGTAATTTTTGTCGGCGCGATAACCACCCCACCGGCGTGCTTACCGGCGTTACGGGTGACCCCTTCCAGTTTGCGCGCCATGTCGATCAGCGCCTTAACTTCTTCATCCGCTTCGTAGATTTCCGGCAGCTGTGGCTCAGCTTCAAACGCTTTTGCCAGCGTCATCCCCGGATCGGGCGGGATCAGTTTCGAGATACGGTCGACAAAGCCGTACGGATGCCCCAGCACGCGGCCTACGTCGCGGATCACCGCTTTCGCCGCCATCGTACCGAAGGTGATGATCTGCGATACCGCATCACGACCGTACATGTCTGCCACGTGTTCGATCACCTGATCGCGTTTCTCCATACAGAAGTCAACGTCAAAGTCAGGCATGGAGACACGTTCCGGGTTAAGGAAACGTTCGAACAGCAGGTCAAATTCCAGCGGATCGAGGTCGGTGATTTTCAGCGCGTAGGCCACCAGTGACCCTGCACCGGATCCACGGCCCGGCCCTACCGGTACGCCGTTATCTTTCGACCACTGGATAAATTCCATAACGATGAGGAAGTAGCCCGGGAAGCCCATCTGGTTGATAACCTGAAGTTCAGTCTCCAGACGTTCGTCATATTCCGGGCGGCGCTTAAGACGTTCTTCCTCATCAGGGAATAAAAAGGCCAGACGCTCTTCCAGGCCTTCTTTTGCACGCTTGACCAGATAATCTTCGGTGCTCATGTCCCCGGTCGGGAACTGCGGCAGGAAGTATTCACCAAGACGCACGGTTACGTTACAGCGTTTGGCGATCTCAACGGTGTTGGCAAGGGCTTCGGGGATGTCGGCAAACAGCTCGCACATCTCCTCTTCGCTACGCATATATTGCTGCGGCGAATAGTTACGTGGGCGTTTGGGATCGTCGAGGGTAAAGCCGTCGTGGATCGCGACGCGGATTTCGTGTGCATCAAAGTCGCTGCTGTCGATAAAGCGCACGTCGTTGGTCGCCACGACGGGCAAACCGCGCGCTTCCGCCAGTTCCACCGCCGCGTGCAAATAGCTTTCTTCGTCCGGTCTGCCAGTGCGAATCAGTTCGAGAAAATAGCGATCCGGGAAGTGTTCTTCATAAAACGCGACACACTCGTCCACCAGTGCGCTGTTACCACGCAAAAGACTGCGTCCGACGTCGCCCATGCGCCCGCCAGAGAGCAAAATCAGCCCTTCGTTTAATTCGATAAGCCAGTCGCGATCGATGATCGGTCCGGCGGCACCGTAACCGCGCTGATACGCTTTTGAGATCAGCAACGTCAGATTCTGATAGCCGGTATTGTTCGCCGCCAGCACCGTCAGGTGGGTTAACTCATCACCCAATAAGTCGCACTGGACATTAAAATCCGCCCCGACGATGGGCTTAATCCCTGCGCCATGTCCCGCTCCGTAGAACTTCACCAGACCGCAAAGGTTGGTGAAATCGGTGATCGCCAGCGCAGGCATACCCAACGCCGCCGCCTTTTTTACCAGCGGCGCGGTTTTGGCCAGGCCATCGATCATCGAGTAGTCGCTGTGCACCCGCAGGTGTACGAAACGTGGTTCAGACATCTTCAGATTCCGGTTTACTTAATCTCGACACAAGAATCAGGACGCAAGTCCCAGTGCGCGTTTGACAGGCCCAAAACTGCGACGATGATGTTCAGTCGCGCCATATTCAGCCAGTTTTTCCAGATGAAAAGCGGTTGGATACCCTTTGTGTTGGGCAAAGCCATATTGTGGATAAACGATGTCCAGCGCCGCCATTTCAGCGTCGCGCGTCACTTTCGCCAGGATAGACGCAGCACTGATTTCCGGTACGCGGCTATCGCCTTTAACTACAGCCATCGACGGCATCGGTAATTTCGGGCAGCGGTTACCATCAACCAACACATATTCCGGCGCAATATGCAGCCCAGCGACGGCACGCTGCATCGCCAGCATGGTCGCGTGTAAAATATTCAGTTCGTCGATTTCATGAGGTTCCGCACGGCCCAGGCTCCAGCTTAACGCTTTCTCTTTGATCTCTTCACAGAGCGCAAGACGACGTTTTTCACTTAGCTTTTTGGAATCATTCAACCCGACAATCGGGCGCGCCGGATCGAGGATCACGGCAGCGGTAACGACCGCGCCAACCAACGGCCCGCGCCCAACTTCATCCACACCTGCAACCAGATTCGTGTGCGGATAGACAAATTCGATCATTGTGCTAACTCCAGAACGGCTTGTGCCGCCTGCTCATCGGCATTGCAGCGGATCTGCTGATGCAACTCGCGGAAGGTGTCGTGCATCGCGTGGCTGGTTTTCCCGTTCGCCAACAGCGGTAACAGCGACTCAGCCAGTTTTTGCGGCTCACACTCTTCCTGCAATAATTCTTTAACTAACTCTCTGCCCGCCAGCAGGTTTGGCAGCGAGACATAATCGGTTTTCACCAGCCGCTTCGCCAACCAGAAGGTGAAAGGCTTCATGCGATACCCCACCACCATCGGGCATTTCGCCAGCATGCACTCCAGTGCAGCCGTACCCGATGCCAATAGCGCCGCATCGCTGGCGACCATCGCCTCACGGCCCATTCCATCCAGCATATGAACCGACAGGTCTGGCGCGACTTCAGCTTTGATGCGTTCAAACTGCTCACGGCGTTTGGCATTTACCAGCGGCACCACGATCTCCAGATCAGGGTACGTCTGGCGCAAAAGCTGGGCAGTTTTCAGGAAATCGGCGCTAAGCATCTCAACTTCCGCGCCACGACTTCCCGGCAACAATGCCAGACAGTGGGCATCGTGAGGGATCCCCAGCACATCACGCGCGGCGTTTTTATCTGGATCTAACGGCATGGCATCAGCCATGGTGTGACCGATAAAACGGCACGGCACGTTATATTTGTCATAAAACGCTTTTTCGAAAGGCAGAAATGCGAGCACCAGATCGGTGGCTCTGCCTATTTTGAAAACGCGTTTCTGTCGCCACGCCCAGACGGACGGACTGACATAATGAATGGTTTTGATACCCTGCTTTTTAAGGTTACCTTCAAGGGTAATATTGAAGTCAGGCGCATCAATACCGACAAAAACATCTGGCTTCAGTTCGCCAAAACGCTTTGTCAGATCGGCACGAATATGCAGTAAGCGACGCAGACGCCCGAGCACTTCAACAATGCCCATCACCGCCAGCTCTTCCATTTCGTACCAGGCTTCGCAACCTTCGGCTTGCATTCGTGGCCCGGCAACACCAACAAAGCGGGCATTGGGCACACGTTCTTTCAGAGCACGGATTAAACCGGCCCCCAGGATATCGCCGGAGGTTTCTCCGGCGACCAGGGCAATCGTTAATGGACGCTGTTCAGTCATTAACGAATCAGACCGCGCGTTGAGCGTGCAAAAAAATCGGTAAACGCTTTCACTTCCGGATATGTTTCCGCCAGTTCAGCAATTTCCGGTTTCACTTCATCGAGCGTTTTACCGCTGCGATAAATCAGCTTATACGCATTGCGGATAGCGGTAATCGCCTCACGGCTGAATCCGCGGCGCTTCAGCCCTTCGATATTGACACCGAACGGTGTTGCATGGTTACCCTGCGCAATGACATAAGGAGGGACGTCCTGCGCCACACCAGAGCAACCGCCTACCATCACGTGCGCACCAATGATGCAGAACTGATGGACTGCGGTCATGCCGCCGATGATCGCGAAGTCGTCTACCGATACGTGACCCGCCAGCGTTGCGTTGTTGGCGAGAATGCAGCGGTTACCTACCGTACAATCGTGCGCAATATGCGCGTTGATCATCAGTAAGTTGTCGCTGCCCACCTTCGTCAATCCACCGCCCTGGACCGTGCCACGATGAATGGTGACGCTTTCGCGAATGCGGTTACGATCGCCGATTTCCACGCGGGTCGGTTCGCCAGCATATTTCAGATCCTGGTTAACTTCACCGATGGAGGCGAACTGATAAATCTCATTGTCGCGGCCAATTTTAGTATGACCATTCACGACAACGTGAGATTTCAGTACGGTACCCTCACCAATTTCGACATGGGGTCCAACGATACAAAAAGGACCAATGTGGGCGTTAGCGCCAATCGACGCGCCCTCTTCCACAATGGCAGTTGGATGCACAAAGGCGGATTTATCAATCACGTATCAGGCCTCCCGGCTACGAGCACACATCATCGTTGCTTCGCAAACTACTTTACCGTCGACCAGAGCAACCCCTTTAAAACGGGTCAGGCCGCGGCGCGTTTTTTCGAAAGTGACTTCCATGATCATTTGATCGCCTGGCACGACCGGGCGCTTGAAGCGCGCTTCGTCAATACCGGCGAAGTAGTACAGCTCACCCGGTTCCAGTTTTCCTACGCTTTTAAACGCCAGAATACCTGTTGCCTGTGCCATAGCTTCCAGAATCAGCACACCCGGGAAAATCGGTTTTCCAGGGAAATGGCCCTGGAAGAATGGCTCATTGACAGAGACATTTTTTACTGCGCGCAGAAAACGACCTTCTTCAAAATCCAGCACGCGATCCACCAGTAAGAACGGGAAACGGTGCGGCAGAAGTTCTAAAATCTCTTCAATCTGCAGAGTATGAGTGTTAGTAGTCAAGATACTCTTCCTGTCAAAATATAAGAAACGACAATAATAACACGGCCTGCCGCAATCGTAAGAATGAGACAGGCCGTAAAGTTTGGCGAACAAAAGATGGAACGTTAGTCTTGTTGATTAACCTTGCGCTCAAGCGACTTCAGACGCTTGCTCATGTCATCAATGTTCATCACCAGTGCAGCGGTTTTGCGCCAGACTTTGTTGGGTTGCAGCGGAATGCCTGAGGAATAGACGCCTGGTTCAGTGATGGGACGCATCACCATACCCATGCCCGTAACCGTCACTTTATCGCATATTTCCATATGCCCGTTGATTACGCTGGCACCGCCGATCATGCAGTAACGACCAATTTTCAGGCTGCCCGCCATAATGACGCCACCGGCAACCGCCGTATTGTCGCCAATCACGACGTTATGTGCAATCTGGCACTGGTTATCAATGATCACGCCATTGCCAATAACGGTGTCGTCCAGCGCACCGCGATCGATGGTGGTACATGCGCCGATCTCCACGCGATCGCCAATAATTACGCGACCAATCTGCGGGATCTTCACCCAGTTACCACGATCGTTGGCATAGCCAAAGCCGTCTGCGCCTACCACAGTTCCGGATTGGATCAGGCAATTCTGACCAATCTGGATCTCATGGTAAATCGTCACGTTCGCCCAAAGACGCGAACCTGCACCGATTTTGCTGTTTTTACCAACGAAGCAACCGGCGCCGATAACCACGTTATCGCCCAGTTCAACGCCGGACTCAATCACCGCGTTAGCGCCAATTGATACGTTGTTACCCAGCTTCGCCGTCGCGTCGATCACTGCACTCGGTGCAATGTTTTGCGCGGGCTGTGGCGTGGTATCTAAAATTTGCGCCATGCGCGCGTAAGTCAGGTAGGGATTCTTCACTACCAGCGCGGCACTTTTCGCGAAAGGGAGATCGTCCTGAGTCATGACAACCGCGGACGCCTGGCACAAGCCTAAATGTTCACGGTATTTAGGGTTAACCATGAACGTGATGTGACCTGTTTGTGCAGATTGCATGGACGCAACGCCGGTGATGACGATATCGCCATCACCGTGTAGTTCTGCATCCAACTGCTGCGCTAAATCAGCCAGTCGAATTGAAGGCATTACTTATTTAACCTGTTTCAGTACGTCAGCAGTGATGTCTTTTACATCGCTGCTGTTGTAAGCAACGGCGTTTGCGTCAACAACCAGATCGATGCTCTGGCTGCTGGCAACGGATTTCACAGCAGTCTGGATACGAGTAACCAGTTTACCGCGTTCTTCGTTGGAACGACGTGCACGATCCTGCTCAAAAGCCTGCGCTTTCTGAGCAAAAGTCTGGCGCTGAGCCATCACGTCTTTTTCCAGCTTAGTGCGATCGCTGCCGGCTTTCATGGACTGCAGCTTTTTCATTTTAGCTTGCAGATCAGTTTCCATACGCTGCAGTTCGCTGGCACGGCCTTTGAACTCATTTTCCAGCGTGTTAGAAACACCGGTTTTCTGTGCTACCTGCTGAAACAGGCTGCCCATATTGACGATTGCAATTTTGTCAGCCGCCTGAGCAGAAGTTGCCAGTGCTAAACCGAGACCTGCCGCTAATAACCACTTTTTCACAATAAACTCCTTACCATCCCATTTGCACCGGAAGGTGCAGTTCTTTGCGTGGCCCGGCGATCTTATCGAGATCGCCTAAAGTCATCGCTACACTACCACTACATTCCTTTGTGGAGAACACTTACCAGGTTTTACCAATGTTAAACTGGAACTGTTCAGCCTTGTCTCCATCGTACTTTTTGAACGGCTGGGCGTAGGAGAACACCAACGGCCCCAATGGGGACATCCATTGTAATGCGATACCCGCAGACATACGGATATTGCTTGGATCACTATAGTCCGGATATCCAGAGTACTGACTTGAATCCCAGTTAGTATCCCAAACGGTACCCATATCCCAGAAGAAGGAGGTACGGACCGAGTTGGCATACTTATCGCTAATGAACGGCGTCGGAGTGATGAGTTCCAGGCTGGCAACCGCCATAGCGTTCCCCCCGATTGCATCATCCGATTTACACAGGTCGGTTGCACCGTCCTGAGTTGCACATTCATAATCGTAGTCCGGATTATAATCACTGGCCTGATGCGGGAAGTAAACCGCTTTCGGACCGATGGTATTGGACTGGAAGCCACGCACGGTGCTGGAACCACCTGCATAGAAGTTTTCATAGAACGGCATTTCTTTGCCGCCTAAACCATCACCGTAGCCCCAACGAGTACGACCCAGAACAACCCATTTGTGATCGTCGTCGATCGGCACATAGGTCGCCGTGTCTAACGTCACTTTATAGTATTCGTTATCCGATCCCGGAATGGTCACTTTACCGGTCAGGTTGACACGGGAACCATCCGTCGGGAAGTAACCACGGTCGAGCTTGTTATAGGTCCAACCATAGTTAAACGTGAAATCGTCCGTTTTGAAGCTGTTATCCTGATCAGAGGTGTTTGGATGCTCACCCATAGAGTAGAGATAACGCCACATCGCAACCTGCGGCTGCATGTTGGACAGGGAGTTATGGACATAACCCAAACCCGCACGTAGCGAGTTATATTCGTTGATCGGGAAGCCCAACGTCACGTCTGTACCATAACTCTTGTTGGTATAGTCGGACAGGTCAGCGTCATCTGCCTGGAAGTCATTATAGAAGACACGACCGCCAAGGCTTACACCATCTACAGTGAAGTACGGGTTGGTTACCGACAATTCAGCATAGGTCTGGTAATCGTTTTTGGTCCCGTTGATACCAACAGCATAACCGGTACCTAACCAGTTATCCTGCTGCACGCCAGCCTGGAAGCTCACACCACTTTCAGTACCGTAACCGATACCAAAGTTGAAGCTACCGGTGTTGCGCTCTTTTACCTTGTAGACCACGTCAACCTGGTCCGGGCTACCCGGAACACGTTGGGTATCGGTATCAACCGTTTCAAAGAAGCCCAGACGATTCAGACGTTCTTTACCCTGATCGACCAGATCGCTGCCTAACCAGGCACCTTCCATCTGGCGCATTTCGCGGCGCAGGACGGCATCTTTCGAGGTGTCGTTACCTTCAAAACGGATCTTACGTACGTAGAAACGGTTACCCGCATCAACGTTCACACGTAATTTAACGGTTTTGTCGGCGTCGTTGATTTCAGGCATCGACTGCACGCGCGGATAGGCATAACCGTAGCGACCGAGAAGTTTTTTAATGTCATCTTCCATTTTGGTCACTTTGGTGCCGTTATACAGCTCACCCGGCTCGATCTTAGTCAACTGTTCGATTTCCGCAGAGTGCCCGGCAAGGTTACCGCTCACTTCAACGCCAGAGAGTTTGTACTGATCGCCTTCGGTGATGTTTACCGTGACGTAGATACCTTTTTTATCTGGAGTCAGACTGACCTGGGTAGAGTCGATGTTGAAACGGGCATAACCGCGATCCAGATAGTAGCTGCGCAGGGTTTCAAGGTCGCCCGCCAGTTTCTGTTTCTGGTATTTACGATCGCCTACCACGTTCCACCACGGCACTTCGTCACGCAGTTGGAAATGAGAGATCAGTTCGTCGGTGGTGAAAGCATGATTACCAACAATGTTGATTTGCTGGATTTCAGCTGACACACCTTCCTGGAACACCAGTTTTAGGTCAACACGGTTACGCGGCAGTGGGGTCACGACAGCTTTTACGCTGGCGCTGTATTTACCGACGCTGTAGTAGAAGTCTTCCAGACCTTTCTCGATATCGGCAATGGTGGTGCGATCGAGGGATTCCCCCACTCGCACGCCAGAAGCCTCGAGGTTTTGCTTCAGCATGTCATCTTTCACCGATTTGTTACCGGAGAAAGTGATGCTGGCAATCGTCGGACGTTCTTTTACCTGAACCAGAAGGGTATCACCATCACGAAGGACGCGAACATCCTCAAAGTTGCCGGTAGCAAACAGAGCGCGAATGGTATTACTGATATCTTCATCATTAACCGTGTCGCCTGTGCGCACCGGCATACTGAGGAGGGCCGCACCAACGGCGACACGCTGAAGGCCTTCGAAATGAATGTCTTTCACTACGAACCCTTCAGCACCGTATACGGTGGCGCTGCTAAACAGCAGCGACGCTATGAGCAACTTTTTCATCGCCATCGTTATTATGCGTTCTTCCTAACTAACTCTCATAACCGAGAGAAATCATTGAAAAGTGCAAGCCCCATTAACAGCACCAGCAGAATCGAGCCAATGCGATAACAAAAGTCTTGAACCCGCTCGGATACCGGTCCGCCCTTGATCTTTTCGATCGCAAGGAACAGCAGATGCCCCCCGTCAAGTACGGGCAACGGAAACAGGTTAATTATCCCTAAGTTCACGCTAATAAGCGCAAGGAACGGCAGGTAATAAACAACCCCGAGTTCCGCTGTCATCCCAGCCCCCTTGGCGATAGAGATCGGCCCACTGAGGTTGTTCAGTTTCACATCACCGGTGATCAATTTTCCCAGCATACTGACCGTCAGCTTCATCAATTGCCACGTTTTGTCCGTGGCCTCAACGATGGCGTTGAACGGTCCATACTGGCGTACAACTTTATACTCGTCTGGCAAAGGAATGACTTTCGGCTCAATGCCTGCAAAACCAATCGCTTTACCCTTACCCGGTTTGCTCTCCGGGATTAATGTCAAAGACAAGGGACTCCCCTGTCTTTCGATATCTAACGCTAATGGTTTATCCGGGTTATCCCGGACAAGCATCACAAACGTCAGCCATTGCGTTAATGGCTGACCATCGACTTTAACGATCCTGTCGCCTGCTTGCAAACCCGCCTTACTTGCCGCTGAGTTTGGTGACACATTTTCCAGTACAGGTTCAATTTGCGGACCACGAGGGCGAATTCCCAAAGAAGATACCGGATCTTCCTTATCAGGCTCAAACGCCCAGTTTCGCAAATCAAGCTTTACATCTCGTCGTTGATCGCTGCCAAAAGGTGCCACCGTAAGGGTGGTGCTTTCGTCGCCGATTTTGTCAACCAGTTGTAAGCGCACGGCATCCCAATCAGGCGTTTCGATACCATCTACAGCTTTTAGTTCCGTGCCAGGTACAATTTGTGCTTGTGCGGCAATCGAGTTGGCTGATATTTCACCAACAACCGGACGAACGCCGGGAACACCAATGATAAAAACCAGCCAGTAAGCAAAGATAGCAAAAATGAAGTTTGCAACCGGACCTGCGGCGATTATCGCTGCACGCTGGCCAACAGTTTTATTGTTGAAGGCATGGTGGCGAAGTTCCGGAACAACCGGTTCTGCGCGTTCATCCAGCATTTTGACATAACCGCCCAGGGGGATCAGGGCGATGACATATTCGGTGCCGAGTTTGTCAGTGCGGCGCCAGAGCGCCTTACCAAAACCTATTGAGAAACGCTCAACGCGAACACCACAGCGCCGGGCAACCCAGAAATGACCAAATTCATGCACGGTGATAAGCACACCCAGTGCAACAATGAACGAAGCCAAATCCCAGAGAAAACTCAGCATAATACCTTCCGTTAAAGCGTCCTGAATACCAGCAACAACAGGCAAGCAAAGACCGGCACCGCAGCCGTCAGGCTATCAATACGATCTAAAATACCACCGTGTCCTGGAATTAAATGACCGCTGTCCTTAATTCCTGCTTCGCGCTTAAACATGCTCTCAGTTAAGTCGCCGAGCACAGAAGCTAACGCTGCGACAATGGAGCAAATGAGTAAGGTGACGGGTGCGACGTCGAGATTCGCCCACATACCATAACCCCATGAGATTACTGCTGCGGTCGCGAGTCCGCCAATAAAACCTTGCCAGGTTTTACCCGGAGAAACCTTCGGCGCCAGCTTATGTTTGCCAAATAATTTGCCAAACATATATGCCCCTGAGTCAGCTCCCCAGACCAGGATCATGACATAGAGCAGCCATATCGCGCCACTGTAATGATTCTCGTCATAGTGCCAGGCACGTAACGTCAGCATGCCCCAAAAGAAAGGCACAATGGTTAATACACCGAAAATAATGCGTAACGTTTTAGAGTTGCGCCAGATTGCCGCCGAACCGGGGTAAAATAGCACCAATAATAACGCAACACCCCACCAACCAAGCGAAGCCCAAAGTGAGACTTCAACCAGTGGTTGATGAATATTCCGATGATATTCCGGCAATAGAAAAAGCATCAGCGCCAGCAATAACCCGCACAGCACCGCCAGCCATACCCGCTGCGAGCGAGTGGTAAAACCGCTAAGCTGTCCCCATTCCCACGCCGCCAGCATACAAACTACCAGCGTAACAATGGCGAACCCCACCGGCGGCAACAAAAACAGCGCCGCGATGACTACGGGTATTAAAACAAAAGCAGATATCAGGCGATACTTCAGCAAAAGCGACCCCCATCAGGCTGTTTCATCACCGGGCTCGGTGCCGCCGAAACGACGCTCACGATTAGCAAAGGCATTTAACGCCCCTTCAAAGTCTTGTTCATCGAAATCGGGCCAAAGAACATCTGTAAAGTAAAGTTCGGCATAGGCAATTTGCCAAAGCAAAAAGTTACTAATGCGATGCTCCCCCCCAGTCCTAATTACTAAATCTACAGGGGCCAGTTCATGCATACAGACATGCTGGTTAAGCATCTCTTCATCTATCTGATCCGGTTGCAGGTTTCCTTGCTGCACCTTTTCAGCCAGTTGCCTGACTCCCTGGGCAATATCCCAACGTCCACCGTAGTTCGCCGCAATATTTAGCGTCAGACCGGTATTCCCGGCAGTTAACGCTTCAGATTTACGAATACGTTCTTGCAAACGCGAGTTAAAGCGACTGGTATCGCCAATAATACGCAGACGCACGTTATGTCGGTGCAGGCTTTTTACTTCGCTATCAAGCGCCCACACAAACAGTTCCATTAACGCACTGACTTCCTGCGCTGGTCGGTTCCAGTTTTCACTACTAAAGGCATACAGCGTTAACGCCTCAATACCGTTGTTGGCCGCAAAAGAGACAGCCCGGCGGACGGATTTTGCCCCGGCTTTATGCCCAAAGGCACGAATCTTCCCTTGCTTTTTTGCCCAGCGACCATTGCCGTCCATAATGATCGCAACATGGCGACAGCCATGTGCTGGCAATTTTTCGCTAAGTGGTTGAGTAGCAGACAACATCACGCGTTTTTTATTCCCTGATAGGGTTTACGGTACTCAGGAATACTGAAGCCTATACAAAAAAAAGCCGTGTAAAACCACGGCATATCTGACCTTACAAAGCCAACTACTGACGATCAGATGGCGCAGACTATATCACTGAAGCCCTACGCTAACAAATAGCACGACTCTCTGTAGCCGGATTATCCTCAGCTTGCGAGACGCATCACCTCTTTTCTGGCGACCTCACGCGCATTGGCATCAACAGACAACACATCGTCCACACATTGTGGTTCGCGCATATCCATTTTTTCCAGCACGGATAAATTCAACGCGGCGATATCCGTAAAGCGGATTTGTTGCGCAAGAAAGGCTGCAACAGTGATTTCGTTTGCGGCATTCAATGCGGTCGTCGCTGCCTGGCCCTGTTCGAACGCCTTCATCGCCAGTTTCAGGCATGGATAACGCTCATAATCCGGTGCGGCAAATGTCAACGCACTTAATTTGCAAAAATCGAGCGGCTTCACGCCAGAGTTCACGCGATTCGGCCATGCCATGGTGTGGGCAATTGGCGTACGCATGTCGGGTTCGCCCAGTTGCGCCAGAACGCTACCGTCCTGATAACGCACCATCGAGTGAATCACTGACTGCGGGTGAATCAGCACTTCCATCTGGCTGGCGCTGGCGTTAAACAACCAGCGAGCTTCAATGTATTCCAGACCTTTGTTCATCATGGTAGCCGAATCGACAGAAATTTTACGTCCCATCGACCAGTTCGGATGACGGCATGCTTGATCGGGCGTCATTATTGCCAAATCGCGCAAGGGCGTCTCACGGAAAGGGCCACCAGACCCGGTAAGTAAAATGGACACCACGCCATTTTGTTCAAGGTCAGCGTATCCCAGATTATGCTGAATAGGTTGCGGTAAACTCTGAAAAATGGCGTTGTGTTCGCTATCGACCGGTAATAACTGTGCTTTACTCTGCTTTACTGCGTCCATAAACAGACGTCCGCAGGTGACCAGTGTTTCTTTGTTTGCCAGCAGGATGGTTTTACCGGCGCGGATCGCGGCAAGGGTAGGTAACAGGCCAGCAGCGCCCACAATCGCCGCCATCACCTGATCAACATCTTCAAGCGCCGCCATATCGCAGGCAGCTTGTTGCCCGCTTAAGACTTCGGTGCGGCTACCCTGTTGCTGTAGCATCGTTTTAAGAAGTTTCGCACTCGCTTCATCGTCCATAACGGCATAGCGGGGAGAGAACTCCAGGCACTGTTCTACCATGCGAGTGACATTTTTGCCTGCCACCAACGCAACTACGCGGAAGTGTTCGGGATTATGGCGCACCACGTCCAGCGTGCTGCAACCAATCGAGCCGGTCGAGCCCAGAATGGTGAGTTGCTTCATGAAACATCCAGAGTTGAGACAGAATAAAAAGCAAAACGCCGCCAGCCGATCCGCAAGGATCTACTGAGCGGCGTTTTTTGTCGTTCAAGAAATCAGAACTGCATCAGTTCTGCTTCTTTGTCTGCCAGCGCCGCTTCAATTTTCTTGATTGCAGCATCAGTCAGTTTCTGTACATCGTCCTGAGAACGGCGATCGTCGTCTTCGCTGATCTCTTTTTCTTTCAACAGTGCTTTCACTTTGTCGTTCGCATCACGACGCACGTTACGTACTGCAACACGCGCCTGTTCAGCTTCGCCACGAACGATTTTGGTCAGATCTTTACGACGCTCTTCCGTCAGCGGCGGCAGCGGAACACGAATGTCGCTACCCGCAGAGTTCGGGTTCAGGCCGAGATCGGACGCCATAATCGCTTTTTCAACGGCCGGAGACATTGAACGGTCAAACACGTTGATTTTCAGAGTACGGGAATCTTCTACCGTTACGCTTGCCAGCTGACGCAGCGGCGTTGGCGTGCCGTAATATTCCACGACAATGCCATCCAGCAGGCTGGGAGAAGCACGACCCGTGCGTATTTTGCTGATTTGGGTTTTGAACGCTTCAACGCATTTGTCCATGCGTACTTCAGCATCTTTTCTGATATCGCTAATCACGTTACGAATCCTTGAAAACTTGTCTCAGTCAGACCAGACAGTCACACACAGTGGAAGTGTGCTAAGTATAGCCCTGATTAAACATATTACGGGTAATTGTCTGGATTATTAGGCTATTTTATTTGCCATTTTGGCCCCGGGCAGTGCTCGCCATCCTCACGTACTTATGTACGCTCCGGTTGCTGCGCGCTGGCCGTGACCAGACTGCCTGCAACAATAACGCCTTATAACCAGACTTACGCCCCCGCGATACTTATGCGGAATCTTACCCTTATTTATCCATCACGGGAATTATTCCGTGATTAATGTTCCTTCTTTTTCACCCATTACCACACGGCGCAGTGCACCCGGTTTGTTCATGTTGAAAACACGAATCGGTAATTTGTGGTCACGAGCCAGCGTAAAGGCCGCCAGGTCCATGACTTTCAGCTCTTTTTCCAGCACTTCGCTGTAAGTCAGCTGCTCATACATAGTTGCAGTTGGATCTTTCGCTGGATCAGCGGTAAACACACCATCAACTTTGGTCGCTTTCAGCACCACATCGGCTTCAATTTCGATACCGCGCAGGCAAGCTGCGGAGTCAGTGGTGAAGAATGGATTACCCGTACCGGCGGAGAGGATCACCACACGGTTGTTACGCAACAGGCTGATTGCTTCTGCCCAGCTGTAACTGTCGCACACGCCATTCAACGGAATAGCGGACATCAGACGAGCGTTCACATAGGCGCGGTGCAGTGCATCACGCATTGCCAGACCGTTCATTACGGTAGCCAGCATCCCCATGTGGTCGCCCACAACGCGGTTCATACCCGCTTTCGCCAGACCAGCGCCACGGAACAGGTTACCCCCACCAATCACCACACCAACCTGAATACCTAGTTCAACCAGCTCTTTAATTTCCTGAGCCATGCGATCCAGTATGCTTGCATCAATACCGAAGCCTTCCGTGCCCTGCAGAGCTTCGCCACTCAACTTAAGCAGAATGCGTTTATAGACGGGTTTTGCATTGGTAGCCATGTTTCTTTCCTGAGACTGTCAACGATTGAAATGAATTAATACCAGCGACATTGTACGTCGCTTTTCAGCGCAGCCCCATAAGGGTTAGCTGAATTTACAAGATGGGCGCAAAAAGAAGCCGCCCTCAGGCGGCTCCTTTTCGATAATTAAGACTGCTTGGACATCGCAGCAACTTCTGCTGCAAAGTCAGTCTCAACTTTCTCGATGCCTTCACCTACTTCGAAGCGGATGAAGCCAGTCACTTCAGCGTTATGCTCTTTCAGCAGCTGACCAACAGTTTTTGCCGGTTCCATAACGAACGGCTGACCGGTCAGAGAAACTTCGCCGGTGAATTTCTTCATGCGGCCTTCAACCATTTTCTCTGCGATTTCTTTCGGCTTACCAGACTGCATCGCGATGTCCAGCTGTACCTGGTATTCTTTCTCTACCACTTCAGCGGATACGTCTTCTGGTTTGATGAATTCTGGTTTGCTTGCAGCAACGTGCATAGCGATGTGTTTAACCAGCTCTTCGTCAGCGCCTTTAGCAGCAACCAGAACGCCAATACGCGCACCGTGCTGATAAGAACCCAGAACATCGCCTTCCAGCGCAGCAACGCGGCGAATGTTGATGTTTTCACCAATTTTCGCTACCAGCGCAACACGTTCTTCTTCGAACTGTGCTTTCAGAACTTCAACGTCAGTGATTTTGCCAGCTACAGCTGCGTCCAGAACTTTGTCTGCGAACGCCTGGAAACCAGCGTCTTTCGCTACGAAGTCAGTCTGGCAGTTAACTTCCAGAATGATGCCGTAGTTGCCGTCGATTTTGGTTTTGATCACGCCGTCAGCAGCAACGTTGCCTGCTTTTTTCGCTGCTTTAATAGCACCGGACTTACGCATGTTTTCGATTGCCAGCTCGATGTCGCCGTTAGCTTCAGTCAGTGCTTTTTTGCAATCCATCATGCCTGCGCCAGTACGCTCACGCAGCTCTTTTACCAGGGATGCGGTAATTTCAGCCATTCTAAAATCCTCGGAGATGTGATCTGCCCGGCGTTAAACCGCACAGATATAAAAGTGAAAAAGGGGGCCATATGCAGGCCCCCTAACCAAACGTGTACTACCTGGTCTATAAGGGCTCTCCCCCCTTCATATTTCGCGCCGTAGATGCGTTGTCTTCGCTCGCTCATCCCGGTCACTTACTGATGTAAGCTCCCGGGAATTCTCGAGCTTGCCGCCTTTCTGCAACTCGAACTATTTTGGGGGAGTTATCAAGCCTTATTACTCAGCTTCTACGAAGCTTTCTTCCGCCTGGGAAGCCAGATCCTGAGAACGGCCTTCACGTACGGTTGCAGCAACAGCGCCCAGGTACAGGGTCACAGCACGGATTGCGTCGTCGTTACCCGGGATAACGAAGTCAACACCGTCCGGATCAGAGTTGGTATCAACGATAGCAAATACCGGAATACCCAGGTTGTTTGCTTCTTTGATAGCAATGTGTTCGTGGTCAGCATCGATTACAAACAGAGCGTCCGGCAGACCGCCCATGTCTTTGATACCGCCCAGGCTGTTTTCCAGTTTCTCCAGCTCACGAGTGCGCATCAGCGCTTCTTTCTTGGTCAGCTTTTCGAAAGTACCGTCCTGAGACTGAGTTTCCAGGTCTTTCAGACGTTTGATGGACTGACGAACGGTTTTCCAGTTAGTCAGCATACCGCCCAGCCAGCGATGGTTCACGAAGAACTGGTCGCAGCTCAGAGCAGCGTCTTTCACCGCTTCGCTTGCAGCGCGTTTAGTACCAACGAAAAGGATTTTACCTTTGCGAGAAGCAATCTTGTTCAGTTCAGCCAGAGCTTCGTTGAACATCGGTACAGTTTTCTCAAGGTTGATGATGTGAACTTTGTTACGCGCACCGAAGATGAACGGCTTCATTTTCGGGTTCCAGTAACGGGTCTGGTGACCGAAGTGAACACCAGCCTTGAGCATGTCGCGCATGGAAACAGTTGCCATGATTAAAACCTCTATATAAAAGTTGGGGTTATGCCTCCACGTATCCCATATTACCGACCCCAAAGGGCACCCCGGAATATGTGCCGATACGTGTGTGTTGTTACACAAAGTGAGATTGTCGCTTCCGTCCAGTCTGTGTATACGAAATGGATCGGAAGTCCGGCGCGCTTTATACCACAAATACGTTGCGGACACCAATAATTGTTGGCGCTGTGTACAGCACCAGACGATGAATTTTCTATTATAGAAAACGTTCAGTGGCACGTTTGGCGAAATTCAGAATGATTCTCAATTTGCCCGGGTGTGATACCATTGACAGCACTTACATATATATTGTCGGTATCACCGACGCTGATGGACAGAATTAATGGCTATCTCAATCAAGACCCCTGAAGATATCGAAAAAATGCGCGTCGCTGGCCGCCTGGCTGCCGAAGTGCTGGAGATGATCGAACCGTATGTTAAACCGGGCGTCAGCACCGGCGAGCTGGATCGCATCTGTAATGATTACATTGTTAATGAACAACACGCGGTTTCTGCCTGCCTCGGCTATCATGGTTATCCGAAATCTGTTTGCATCTCTATTAATGAAGTGGTGTGCCACGGTATTCCGGACGATGCCAAGCTGCTGAAAGATGGCGACATCGTTAACATCGATGTCACCGTTATTAAGGATGGTTTCCACGGCGATACCTCGAAAATGTTTATCGTCGGTAAGCCAACCATCATGGGCGAACGCCTGTGCCGCATCACACAAGAGAGCCTGTACCTGGCGCTGCGTATGGTGAAACCAGGCATCAATCTGCGCGAAATCGGTGCAGCGATTCAGAAATTTGTCGAAGCAGAAGGCTTCTCTGTCGTTCGTGAATATTGCGGGCACGGTATTGGTCGCGGCTTCCATGAAGAACCGCAGGTGCTGCACTATGACTCCCCTGAAACCAACGTCGTGCTGAAACCAGGGATGACATTCACTATCGAGCCAATGGTCAACGCGGGTAAAAAAGAGATCCGCACCATGAAAGATGGCTGGACGGTAAAAACCAAAGATCGCAGCTTGTCTGCACAATACGAGCATACTATTGTGGTGACTGATAACGGCTGCGAAATTCTGACGTTACGCAAGGATGACACCATCCCGGCGATAATCTCGCACGACGAATAAGAGGAAGACAAACGCAAAAATGCCTGATGCGTCCTACCTTCTCCATTTGCAAGGAGTTGTAGGCTGGATAAGGCGTTCTCGCCGCATCCGGCATGAACAAAGCGCACTTTGTCAACAATCTGAAGCCGGCGAATGCCGGCTTTTTTAATGTGATAATGTAATCTTATGGGTGGCGCACGATGAATACCCTTCCAGAACAGTACGCAAATACCGCTCTCCCCACCCTGCCCGGTCAACCGCAAAATCCATGCGCCTGGCCCCGTGATGAATTAACTGTCTGTGGGATAAAAGCCCATATTGATATTTTCCAGCGTTGGCTGGGTGATGCCTTTGATAGTGGGATCTCCGCTGAACAATTGATTGAAGCCCGCACTGAATTTATCGACCAGCTCTTGCAACGGTTATGGATTGAAGCAGGATTCAGCCAGATCGCCGATCTGGCGCTGGTCGCCGTCGGTGGCTATGGTCGTGGCGAGCTGCATCCGCTTTCAGACGTCGATTTACTGATCTTAAGCCGTAAAAAACTTCCGGACGATCAGGCACAAAAAGTGGGCGAGCTGTTAACGCTGCTCTGGGATGTGAAGCTGGAAGTCGGTCATAGCGTGCGCACGCTTGAAGAGTGCTTACTGGAAGGATTATCAGATTTAACCGTCGCAACCAACCTGATCGAATCCCGCTTGTTAATTGGCGATGTAGCGCTATTTCTCGAACTGCAAAAGCATATTTTCAGCGAAGGATTCTGGCCGTCCGATAAGTTTTACGCGGCGAAAGTTGAAGAACAAAACCAGCGCCATCAGCGTTATCACGGCACCAGCTACAATCTTGAACCAGACATCAAAAGCAGCCCCGGCGGCTTGCGCGATATCCACACTCTGCAATGGGTGGCCCGCCGTCATTTTGGCGCAACATCACTCGATGAAATGGTCGGATTTGGCTTCTTAACGTCTGCGGAACGTGCAGAGCTAAATGAGTGTTTGCATATTCTCTGGCGAATTCGCTTCGCCCTGCATTTGGTGGTCAACCGTTACGATAATCGCCTGTTATTTGATCGCCAGCTTAGCGTTGCCCAGCGTCTGAATTACGGTGGCGAAGGTAACGAGCCTGTCGAACAGATGATGAAGGATTATTTTCGCGTTACGCGCCGCGTTAGCGAACTTAACCATATGCTATTGCAACTGTTCGACGAGGCTATCCTCGCCCTCCCTGCCGACGAAAAACCACGTCCAATAGACGATGAATTTCAGCTACGCGGCACGCTTATCGATCTGCGCGATGAAACGCTGTTTATGCGCCAACCAGAAGCGATATTACGCATGTTCTATACGATGGTGCGCAACAGTGCGATCACCGGCATTTACTCCACCACACTGCGTCAGTTACGTCATGCCCGTCGCCATCTGCAACAACCGCTGTGCAATATTCCGCAAGCGCGAAAGCTATTTTTGAGCATTCTGCGTCACCCTGGTTCGGTGCGTCGTGGACTGTTACCGATGCATCGCCATAGCGTGCTCGGTGCCTATATGCCGCAATGGTCGCATATCGTCGGGCAGATGCAGTTTGACCTGTTCCACGCCTACACGGTGGATGAACATACTATTCGCGTGATGTTGAAACTGGAGAGTTTTGCCAGTGAAGAAACGCGCCAGCGCCATCCGTTGTGTGTGGATGTCTGGCCGCGATTGCCGTCACCTGAGCTTATCTTTATCGCCGCACTGTTTCACGATATCGCCAAAGGGCGCGGCGGCGACCACTCTATACTCGGCGCACAAGACGTAGTGCATTTTGCCGAGCTCCACGGGCTGAACTCGCGCGAAACGCAACTGGTAGCCTGGCTGGTTCGCCAGCACTTGCTGATGTCGGTCACCGCCCAACGCCGCGATATTCAGGACCCGGAAGTCATCAAGCAATTTGCCGAAGAAGTGCAAACGGAAACCCGGCTGCGCTATCTGGTATGCCTGACAGTGGCCGATATTTGCGCCACCAACGAAACACTATGGAATAGCTGGAAGCAAAGCCTGCTGCGCGAACTCTATTTCGCCACCGAAAAACAGCTACGACGCGGGATGCAAAACACGCCGGATATGCGCGAACGGGTTCGCCATCACCAGCTTCAGGCGCTGGCGCTGCTGCGCATGGACAATATCGACGAAGAGGCGTTACACCAGATTTGGTCACGTTGTCGCGCCAACTATTTTGTCCGCCATAGCCCAAATCAACTGGCCTGGCATGCGCGCCATTTATTACAGCATGATTTAAGCAAGCCGCTGGTATTGCTTAGTCCGCAAGCCACACGCGGCGGAACGGAGATATTTATCTGGAGTCCGGACCGCCCCTATCTGTTTGCTGCCGTCTGTGCCGAATTAGACCGCCGCAATTTAAGCGTTCACGACGCACAAATTTTCACCACTCGCGACGGTATGGCGATGGATACCTTCATCGTGCTGGAACCAGATGGCAGCCCGCTGTCCGCTGATCGCCATGAAGTCATTCGTTTTGGACTTGAGCAGGTACTGACGCAAAGTAGCTGGCAGCCACCACAGCCGCGTCGTCAACCGGCCAAACTACGTCACTTTACTGTTGAAACCGAAGTGACGTTTTTGCCTACCCATACCGACCGAAAATCATTCCTCGAACTGATCGCTCTCGACCAACCTGGACTACTGGCCCGAGTTGGGAAAATTTTTGCCGATCTGGGAATTTCGCTTCATGGCGCTCGAATTACAACCATTGGCGAGCGAGTAGAAGATTTATTCATAATCGCCACCGCTGATCGGCGCGCACTTAATAACGAGTTGCAGCAGGAAGTGCATCAGCGGTTGACAGAGGCCCTCAATCCAAACGATAAAGGGTGATGTGTTTACTGATATGAAAAGAGTTTAACAATGCAGCAGTTACAGAACATTATTGAAACCGCTTTTGAACGCCGTGCCGAGATCACGCCAGCCAATGCAGACACCGTTACCCGCGAAGCGGTAAATCAGGTGATCGCCCTGCTGGATTCCGGCGCACTGCGTGTAGCGGAAAAAATTGACGGTCAGTGGGTGACGCATCAGTGGTTGAAAAAAGCGGTGCTGCTCTCTTTCCGTATTAATGATAATCAGGTGATCGAAGGGGCAGAAAGCCGCTACTTCGATAAAGTGCCGATGAAATTCGCTAACTACGATGAAGCGCGTTTCCAGAAAGAAGGCTTCCGCGTAGTGCCACCAGCGGCAGTGCGTCAGGGCGCATTTATCGCCCGTAATACCGTGCTGATGCCATCTTACGTCAACATCGGCGCATACGTTGATGAAGGTACGATGGTTGATACCTGGGCCACTGTCGGTTCCTGTGCGCAGATTGGTAAAAACGTCCACCTGTCTGGCGGTGTAGGCATCGGCGGTGTACTGGAGCCGTTGCAGGCTAACCCGACCATTATTGAAGATAACTGCTTCATCGGCGCACGTTCTGAAGTCGTTGAGGGCGTGATTGTCGAAGAAGGTTCCGTCATTTCCATGGGCGTATACATCGGTCAGAGCACCCGTATTTACGACCGTGAAACCGGCGAAATCCATTACGGTCGCGTACCGGCAGGTTCTGTGGTGGTATCCGGCAACCTGCCGTCGAAAGATGGCAAATACAGCCTCTACTGTGCGGTTATCGTTAAGAAAGTTGACGCGAAAACTCGCGGTAAAGTTGGTATTAACGAACTGCTGCGTACCATCGACTAAAAGTATGCACACGGGCAGCACGACGCTGCCCGATTTTTTTGCAGGGATGAGCGATGATTTCACGCCGACGATTTTTGCAGGCTGCCGCCGCGACGTTAGCCGCGGGCTCAGGTTTCGGTTATATGCATTACTGGGAACCTGGCTGGCTTGAATTAATCCGTCACCGCCTCGCCTTTTTTAAAGACAACGTTCCACCTTTCAAAATCCTTTTTCTGGCAGATCTCCATTACTCTCGTTTTGTTCCTCTAAGCCTGATTTCTGACGCGATTGCTCTTGGCGTAGCACAAAAGCCCGATTTGATATTGCTGGGCGGCGATTACGTATTATTTGATATGCCGCTGAATTTTCCGGCGTTTGCTGACGTACTCTCCCCCCTTGCCGAATGTGCGCCGACGTTTGCCTGCTTCGGCAACCACGATCGCCCTGTTGGTACAGAGAAAAATCGCTTAATTGGCGAGGCGTTGCAATCGGCGGGCATCACGGTGTTGGTTAACCAGGCAACCGTGATCGCCACGCCGAACAGGCAATTCGAACTGGTAGGCACTGGTGATTTATGGGCCGGACAATGCAAACCGCCTCCCGCCAGCGAAGCCAATCTGCCACGACTGGTGTTGGCGCATAATCCCGACAGCAAAGAAGTCATGCGTAATGAAAAGTGGGATCTGATGCTTTGTGGTCACACTCACGGCGGTCAGTTACACGTGCCATTAGTTGGCGAACCTTTTGCGCCAGTTAAAGATAAACGCTATGTCGCAGGGTTAAACGCTTTTGGCGAACGACACATCTACACGACTCGAGGTGTGGGAAGTTTGTATGGCTTGCGTCTGAACTGCCGTCCGGAAGTGACAATGCTGGAACTGGTGTAGAACATGAATGATATCGCCAGAATAAAGCAGGTAATTTTTTTAATTTTACGCCATGATAGAAGTCTGGAAGAAAAAGGCTTTCTGCGATCACAGTCGAGCCGGGCGGGCCAGGCCAAATGCTAAGATAAGCACAATTTACTGACTCATTTTGAGGTAACGCTATGTACGACAATCTGAAAAGTCTGGGTATTACCAATCCTGAAGAAATTGATCGTTACAGCCTCCGGCAGGAAGCCAACAACGATATTCTGAAAATCTATTTTCAGAAAGACAAAGGCGAGTTTTTCGCTAAGAGCGTGAAGTTTAAATATCCGCGTCAGCGCAAAACAGTGGTCGCCGATGGTGTGGGTCAGGGTTATAAAGAAGTGCAGGAGATCAGCCCGAATCTGCGTTATATCATTGATGAGCTTGATCAAATCTGCCAGCGTGACCGCAGCGAAGTTGATCTTAAACGTAAGATCCTCGACGACTTACGTCACCTGGAGTCAGTAGTAACCAATAAGATCAGCGAGATTGAAGCCGATCTGGAAAAACTGACGCGTAAATAATCCCGAACAGACAGTTAGCTCGGGCAATCCCCTCTTCCCTTCGGGGTGAGGGGAACAAGCCAGCGCCGCCTCGACCTTAACGCGTAACCTACCGCTCTTCATCCAGTTGCAACGCAACATACAGCAGCAACCTGTCATCAAAATTGCCCAAATCCAGCCCGGTCAGTTCCGATATACGATTAAGCCTATACTCCAGAGTATTGCGATGGATAAACAGCGCCTTTGACGTTGCCAGCGGCTGCACATTATGGCGAAACCACGCTGCCAGCGTCCGCCGCAGCAAGCCATTATTATCCATCGCTTTTAGCCGTGCCAGAGGACGCGCCAGTTCGTTGGCTTGCCAGTCGCCACGTAAACTGTCGAGTAATACTGGCAGCATCAGATCCTGATAAAAATAGCAGCGACTTTCTGGCATCCGCTGTTTACCCACTACCATCGTTGTTTTCGCCGTACGATAAGAACGCGCAATACTGCCAGCGCCGGTAAAATAATTGCCCAGTGACACGCGAAAACGCAACTGACCGTACTCCTTCATACGAGTAATAAGTTGCTCTACTCGCTTACGATGGTCCTCAGCATCCCAGCGCCCAAACGTATTCAATGCCGGTTTCAGCACCACCATTTCGGTTAGCGAGACTATCGCCACCAGATTGTTGCGTTCCGGCGTGGTGAGTGCATTTTGCAGTTGCTGTAGTTCCGCCATCGCGCTGTCCACGCCAAGCTGGCCGCTATCGACCTCGACAATGGCCACCACGCGGGGTTGATTGAGATCGATACCCAGTCGTTGCGCCCATTCGGTTAACGCTGGCGTATTTTCTTCAGCCTGAATCAGATGCATGACTAACTCTTCACGCAGTCGGCTATCCTGCGCCAGCAGGTGCATCAACCGCGACTGTTCCAGCATCATCTCCGCCGTCATACAGACCAGTTCACCATATTTGCGCAAATGCTCCGGTTCACCGGTCAGGCCGATAACGCCGACAATCTCGCCTTCCAGCCGTAACGGCAGGTTAATCCCCTGACGTACACCGTGCAGATGGCGCGCTACCGCATCATCGATATCGACCACCCGCCCTTGCGACAGTACCAGTAATGCACCTTCGTGCAATTCACCAATACGCTCACGATCGCCGCTGCCGATAATTCGCCCGCGAGCATCCATTACGTTGATATTGGTATCGATGATGCGCATGGTACGCGCCACGATATCCTGCGCCATTTTGGTATCAAGATGCCAGCCAGCCATAAGCCCTCCGTTGTGCACGGTTTAGCATAAGGAAGTACGCAACGCACAGCATTGTGCAAATGCACAAAGGACGACAGAGAAATATGGAGTTGTGGAGGGGGTCACAAATTGAAAAGAGAACCCCTTCCCGTTTGCAGGAAGGGGTTGAGGGAGATTACTGCATTAACAGGTAGATGGTGCTATCGCCGCGCTGAATGTTCAGCGCCAGCACTGACGGCTTGCTGTCGAGAACTTTACGCAGTTCAGCGATGTTTTTCACTGTCTGCTGGTTCGCGCCAATAATCACATCACCTTTTTTCAGGCCAATCTGCGCAGCCGGAGTACCGGTTTTCACGTTGTTCACGACCACGCCCTGATCTTTGCCTTTGTTGCTCATTTCAGCGCCTTCAATGCCGTTGAAGATAGAGCTGGAATCAACCTGATTCTGGCTGCTCTGCTGCAGTTCCAGATTCACGTTGACCTGCTTACCATCGCGCAGCAAGCCCAGGGTCAGTTTGCTGCCCACCGGCATAGTCCCCACCTGAGCACGCAGCGCGGCAAAGCTGCTGATCGGCTTACCGTTCAGTGAGGTGATCACATCACCCGCTTTAATACCCGCTTTTGCAGCAGAAGAGTTCGGCAGAACCTGGCTTACGAAAGCGCCACGCTGGGCGTCAACTTTCATTGCTTTCGCCAGCTCAGAGTTCAGCTCGGTCCCCATAATGCCCAACTCACCGCGTTTCACCTGGCCGTATTCCACCATCTGCGAGGTCAGGTTTTTCACCATGTTGCTCGGGATAGCAAAACCGATACCGATGTTACCGCCGTCTGGTGCAAGGATCGCGGTGTTAATACCGATCAGTTCACCGTTCAGGTTAACCAGCGCACCACCGGAGTTACCCCGGTTGATTGCTGCGTCCGTCTGGATGAAGTTTTCGTAGTTTTCGGCGTTCAGACCGCTACGCCCCAGCGCAGAGACAATCCCGGAAGTTACCGTCTCGCCCAGACCAAACGGGTTACCAATTGCGACGGTGTAATCACCCACGCGCAGCGCATCGGAATCCGCCATCTTAATCGCGGTCAGGTTTTTCGGGTTCTGGATCTGGATCAGCGCGATATCAGAGCGCGGATCTTTGCCGACCATCTTCGCGTCGAACTTACGGCCATCGCTCAGTTGAACTTTAATGACCGTCGCATTATCGACAACGTGGTTGTTAGTCACGACATAGCCTTTATCGGCATCAATGATGACGCCAGACCCCAGCGCCATGAATTTTTGTTGCTGGCCACCGCCGTTACCACCTTGTCCACCACCCTGACAGAACGGGGAGCTCTGGAACGGAGAACCTTCCTGGCAGAACGGGGAATCATCACCGAAGAACTGCTGGAAATTACGCGGCATACGCGGCGTATTAACGGTTGTGCTACCTTCTACGTTAATGCTGACCACTGAAGGCATCACCTTTTCGAGCATCGGTGCAAGGCTTGGCATCTGCTGGGCTGTCGTTGCTGAAGAAGTCTCAGCCGCCGTTGCAGAGAGCGGAGATAACGCCAAACCTAAACTCAGAGCCAGTGCACTCAGTGCTAATGTGGTTTTTTTCATGTATTTCAGTCTCGATTAACAGATAACGCAAAATTGCTGTGTTCTTCAGATTCGTTTTATAGCGCGAAGTTCCGAACTAAAGTTTCTGCAAAAAGTAAAAATTTATTGTCCGTCTTTACAAAAGCCTGGTTATTGTTCTACGGCCATCAGACGGCGGTATTCATCCCACGCATAAAGGTCTGTCATACCGCTGATATAATCCTGTAACAGCCGGCAGCGGTAATAATATTCCCATAGCGGGAACTCAGGTGAATCTGACGATAATTTACTGACAGCCTCAACATAGGCCAACCGATGACGCGTTGAGAGCTTATGGAATAAACGCGTTTCAATAGGGAAACGTTTCACACGTTCTTTTTCAACAAGTTCGGTAAAGTCTGATAACGACATGTTTAACAACGGTCGATATATCTCTAATAAACCGCTAATCACCCGGTAGCCCTGCAATTCAAGCTGCTCGACATCTGGATGGCTAAACACATGTTTTACAGCGACATTTTTATATAACTTCAGCAACTGGCTACATTCGCTGGCATCCTCTAACAGTGCATGATTAAAGGTTCCGGCAAAAATTGCAGGTAAGTTATCAATAAATCGTTGTGCCGCATACGGCACCAGTTTATTTAAGGTATTTACGCGTAAATACATAAAAAACTGATCTTCCGTGCTACGACTTAAGCTATTTGAGCGCGACTTTTCCCAGGCATTTTCTACCACCTGCGCAAACAGAGAACCGTTCTCATGCTGGCCCCACGCTTCATGCAGATGATGATAAAGCTGTTCAACGGTAAATATTCTTTTTTCTACCGCATCTTCAAGGTCAGCCACACAATAAGATATATCGTCGGCAGCTTCCATAATCCACGTTAATGGGAAGCGACTGTAAAGTGCTAAATTAAGTTCTTTACGTAAACGCGCAATATAGAATTCTTCAGAAAGGTAGTAGCCCGGCTTTTTCATTAAATAATCGTGAGTCTCGGGCGTTTCGCCGCGCCACCACGCCGGACGGGTATATTTTAAAATACCGCCGACCTGAGCCCAGGTAAGATTCATCCGCATCAATGTATGCACCAGACGAATACCCTGTGCGTTACCTTCAAAATGACATAAGTCCTGACGAATTTTTCGCCGCAGGTCGTTAAGTGACTCCTCCCCTTCCCTCAATCGCAACGCCGCCACGCTACAGCGATCGTCGGTTAATGGCTGGCTTTCGGCATCCGCCGGGTACAAACGCTGACGGAACCAGTCATTAATAGCTGCCTCGCCAAAATGACCAAACGGCGGATTTCCTATGTCATGCATCAGACACGACATTTCGACAATGCTTTCAAACGGCCCGGTCAACTCGTCCAGACCGTAAGCCTCCAGCAATTTAAGCTCTTTCAGGCGGCTTAAAATCTCTTTAGCGATATAACGCCCCACCTGCTGAACTTCCATAGAATGGGTAAGACGCGTGCGCACGGCAGCATTGCGCTCAAGTGGGAAGACCTGGGTCTTTTGTTGCAGACGGCGAATCGCCGGGGAGTTGATAATACGCCCGCGATCGCTCTCGAAGATCCGCAGGATCTCATGTTCAGTTTTAACGCCCTGCGGTGAACGATAACGACGATGCCAGTTTATTTTATTTCGGAAATCAATCTGTGCCATGTCCTCTCCCGCGTGAGAAATACGCTTCCCCTCAAGCGCATGATAAACTATGCCTTCAAATCGAGCTTATCGCGAGTAAATCTATGAAAATCGGCATCATTGGTGCAATGGAAGAAGAAGTTACGCTGCTGCGTGACAAAATCGAAAACCGTCAAACTATCAGCCTGGGCGGTTGCGAAATCTATACCGGCCAACTGAACGGAACCGAGGTTGCGCTTCTGAAATCAGGCATTGGTAAAGTCGCAGCGGCGCTGGGTGCAACTCTGCTGCTGGAACACTGCAAGCCTGATGTGATTATTAACACCGGTTCCGCGGGTGGCCTGGCGCCAACGCTGAAAGTGGGCGATATCGTTGTCTCGGACGAAGCACGTTATCACGACGCGGATGTCACGGCGTTTGGCTATGAATACGGTCAACTGCCTGGCTGCCCTGCAGGCTTCAAAGCTGACGATAAACTGATCGCTGCCGCCGAGTCCTGCATTGCCGAACTGAATCTTAACGCTGTACGTGGCCTGATTGTTAGCGGCGACGCTTTCATCAACGGCTCTGTTGGTCTGGCGAAAATCCGCCACAATTTCCCGCAGGCCATTGCAGTAGAAATGGAAGCGACGGCTATCGCTCACGTTTGCCACAATTTTAACGTCCCGTTTGTGGTGGTGCGCGCCATCTCTGACGTCGCCGATCAACAGTCTCACCTTAGCTTCGACGAGTTCCTGGCCGTTGCTGCCAAACAGTCCAGCCTGATGGTTGAGTCACTGGTGCAGAAACTGGCTCATGGCTAAGTCACTCTTCAGGGCGCTGGTCGCCCTGTCTTTTCTTGCGCCACTGTGGCTCAACGCCGCGCCGCGTGTCATCACACTTTCCCCCGCTAACACCGAACTCGCATTTGCCGCCGGGATCACGCCGGTAGCGGTCAGCAGTTATTCCGACTATCCGCCAGAAGCACAAAAAATAGAGCAGGTTTCCACCTGGCAAGGGATGAATCTGGAACGTATTGTGGCGCTAAAACCCGATCTGGTCGTAGCCTGGCGCGGGGGTAACGCCGAGCGGCAAGTTGACCAGCTTGCTTCGCTGGGAATAAAAGTGATGTGGGTCGATGCGACAAGCATTGAACAAATTGCCGATGCGTTACGTCAACTGGCCCCGTGGAGCCCGCAACCTGACAAGGCCGAGAAAGCCGCGCAAACCTTGCTGGAACAGTATGCGCAACTCAAAGCTAAATTCGCCGATAAGCCTAAAAAACGTGTTTTCTTACAATTCGGCATTAATCCGCCGTTCACCAGCGGAAAAGAGTCGATTCAGAACCAGGTACTGGAAGTTTGCGGTGGAGAAAACATCTTTAAAAACAGCCATGTTCCCTGGCCGCAGGTTAGCCGCGAACAGGTATTAGCACGCGCGCCACAGGCAATTGTCATCACTGGCGGATCGGACCAAACTCCTAAAATCGAGCAATACTGGGGTGAACAGCTCAAAATTCCCATTATTCCTCTCACAAGTGACTGGTTTGAACGTGCAAGCCCACGTATTATCCTCGCTGCACAACAACTCTGTAATGCGCTTTCACAAGTGGATTAGCGCCTGACCTTTTCAGGTGCTCAGTGGGGATTGAACAATGCTCGTCTATTGGCTGGATATAGTCGGCACAGCGGTATTTGCCATCTCCGGCGTTTTACTTGCCGGAAAATTGCGTATGGACCCTTTTGGCGTCCTGGTATTAGGCGTGGTTACCGCGGTAGGCGGTGGAACCATTCGCGACATGGCGCTGGATCACGGTCCGGTATTTTGGGTGAAAGATCCCACCGATCTGGTCGTTGCAATGGTAACCAGCATGCTGACGATCGTCCTGGTACGCCAGCCAAGACGCTTGCCGAAATGGATGCTGCCGGTGCTGGATGCTGTTGGGTTGGCAGTCTTTGTTGGCATTGGCGTCAACAAAGCCTTTAATGCGGATGCGGGTCCATTGATTGCGGTATGTATGGGTGTTATTACGGGCGTTGGCGGCGGGATCATTCGCGATGTACTGGCGCGCGAAATCCCCATGATTTTACGTACAGAAATCTACGCAACAGCCTGTATTATCGGCGGTATTGTCCACGCTACGGCTTATTATACGTTTTCCGTCCCGTTAGAAACGGCCAGTATGATGGGGATGGTGGTAACGCTATTGATTCGACTGGCAGCTATCCGTTGGCATCTTAAACTGCCGACGTTTGCGCTGGATGAGAATGGGCGTTAAAGAGAGTAGATGTGCCGGATAGCTTATCCGGCACATTAACAGCAGATTAGATGCTGAAGGAAGAACCGCAACCACAGGTGCTTTTCGCGTTCGGGTTGGTCACGATGAAACGCGAACCTTCCAGTCCTTCAGTATAATCAACGGAACCACCAACCAGATATTGCAGGCTCATTGGGTCAACGACCAGGCCAACGCCCTGTTTTTCGATGGTCATATCGCCTTCGTTCACCTGATCATCAAAGGTGAAACCATACTGGAAGCCGCTGCAACCGCCACCGGTGATATATACGCGTAATTTCAGATTCGGGTTATCTTCGTCAGCGATCAGGCTTTTAACTTTGTTGGCTGCTGCGTCGGTAAACTCCAGCGGCAGTGCTACGTCATCACTCATATTTTGCTCCAAACGACATCGGCAATTGGGCAAATTCTAACCCAATAATAATCGCCATTATCTAATACCCTGGTATTTCGTTCAAGTATTCTCGCTGGCTGGTGCGGCCTTGGCTCGCGCCAGTTGCTCCGCTTCCTGTTTTGCCAGCGTGCGCGCAAGAATCGCCGAGTATAGCGGTTTTCCGCCGGTAAATTGTGCTAATAGTGTTGCGCCAAGACCGGTAATAATCATTGGCAAAATGAGCTGATAGTTATCTGTCATCTCTAATACCAGAATGATCCCCGTTAACGGCGCACGAATGGATGCCGCCAGTAACGCGCCCATTCCGGCAATAGCAAAGGTGCCTGCTTCAAGGTGATATTGCGGAAACAGTTCAACGGCAACCATTCCGAACGCGGTTCCCAGCACGGTACCCAGCGCCAGCATCGGGGCAAAAATACCGCCCGGCGCGCCGGAAGAGAAACAGAGTAAGGTGGTGATGACCCGCGCGACAAAGATAAATACCAGCATTCCCATGCTGAAGTTCCCCGCCGTGGCGATAGGAATCAGGTTAAAACCGCCACCGGAGGTTTCAGGCGCGACAAACCCCAGCAGCCCACACAAACCGCCAATCGCACCGCCCATCAGTACCCATTTGGTTATATTGCCGCCGTGTACGCGATGCAGCAAATCCTGCATCCCCAGCACCCATTTATTAAAAACAGGGCCGAAGATACCAAAAATAATACCGAGGATCAGATAAAGCCAAAGCGTATTGAGCGGGGCGTCAGAAAGTTTACCGACATCAATAAGTGCAACTTCGTGATTAAATACCCGGTACATAATGGTCGACATAATGACGCCAATAAATACCGCTTTAATCGAAATTAGCGTATAGCGAAACTGCGGACGCATCTCTTCAATAATAAAAAGAATACCCGCCAGCGGCGCATTAAAAGCCGCCGCCAGACCCGCCGCCGCACCGGTTGCCAGTAACGTATGGCGAGCTTCGTCACCTTTCATGCGGAAAATATCAAGCACCATCCGGCCAATATTACCGCCAATCTGCACGGTTGGCCCTTCGCGCCCCAGGACCATACCGCCGCCCAGCGTCCCCAGACCACCAAAGAATTTCACTGGCAATACACGCCACCAGCGAACGGGACGTTGATCTTCCAGCGCCCCTTCAATTTCCGGGATACCCGACCCCCCCGCTTCCGGCGCGTATTTGCGCACCAAGAAATAACCGAACATCGCCAGCGCTGCCGAACAGAGAAAAGCAACGGTTAACAGAAGTGGGTAATTATCGGCAGTATGTACCAGCGCGCCCATTCGTTGGTTCTGCAACCAGGCGACACCTTTGTCAAAAGCAACCGCTGCCAGCCCGACAAGGGTACCGACGACCGCCGCCATAAACAAAATAGCTAATGGCGTTTTATCACGCTCAAGAAGCTGGCGAATGAGTTGTCTGCGTCGCAGACGCGCAGCCTGCGGTATTTCATAAGAGGGAGTATCAGTTTTCATCCAATGATCACATATTGGTCATACAAATAAGATGACGGCATTTTACTCGCACATTCAATGAAAATCCTTTGCAAAGCGTAATGTTTCAAATGCACAAAACTTTTATACTCTACGAAGTCAAAGTTGCAGTAGTAAAAGCAACTTGTTGACGAGTATTTAACTTGTTATGAATAACCTAGAATAGCAGCCATTCACTTTTTCTACGAATCAGGAACCCTCCATGAGTAAGTCTGAAAATCTTTACAGCGCAGCGCGCGAGCTGATCCCTGGCGGTGTGAACTCTCCTGTTCGCGCCTTTACTGGCGTGGGCGGCACTCCACTGTTTATCGAAAAAGCGGACGGCGCTTATCTGTATGATGTTGATGGCAAAGCGTATATCGATTATGTCGGTTCCTGGGGGCCGATGGTGCTGGGCCATAACCATCCGGCGATCCGTAACGCAGTGATTGAAGCCGCCGAGCGCGGTCTGAGCTTTGGTGCGCCGACCGAAATGGAAGTGAAAATGGCGCAACTGGTGACCGAACTGGTGCCGACGATGGATATGGTGCGCATGGTGAACTCCGGCACCGAAGCGACAATGAGCGCCATCCGCCTGGCCCGTGGTTTTACTGGCCGTGACAAGATCATTAAATTCGAAGGTTGCTACCACGGTCACGCTGACTGCCTGCTGGTGAAAGCCGGTTCTGGCGCGCTCACTTTAGGGCAGCCAAACTCACCGGGCGTTCCGGCGGATTTCGCTAAACATACCTTAACTTGTACTTATAACGATCTGGCCTCTGTACGCGCCGCGTTCGAACAGTACCCGCAAGAGATTGCCTGTATTATCGTCGAGCCGGTGGCAGGCAATATGAACTGTGTCCCACCGCTGCCAGAGTTCCTGCCGGGTCTGCGCGCGCTGTGCGACGAATTTGGCGCGTTGCTGATCATCGATGAAGTGATGACTGGCTTCCGCGTGGCGCTAGCTGGCGCACAGGATTATTACGGCGTGGTGCCAGATCTCACCTGTCTGGGCAAAATCATCGGTGGTGGAATGCCGGTAGGTGCCTTCGGCGGTCGTCGTGATGTGATGGATGCGCTGGCTCCGACGGGTCCGGTGTATCAGGCGGGTACGCTTTCCGGTAACCCGATTGCGATGGCCGCCGGTTTCGCCTGTCTGAATGAAGTCGCGCAGCCGGGCGTTCACGAGACACTGGATGAGCTGACAACACGTCTGGCAGAAGGTCTGCTGGAAGCGGCGGAAGAAGCGGGAATTCCGCTGGTCGTTAACCACGTTGGCGGCATGTTCGGTATTTTCTTTACCGACGCCGAGTCCGTAACATGCTACCAGGATGTGATGTCCTGTGACGTCGAGCGCTTCAAGCGTTTCTTCCATATGATGCTGGACGAAGGTGTTTACCTGGCACCGTCAGCGTTTGAAGCGGGCTTTATGTCCGTGGCGCACAGCATGGAAGATATCAATAACACCATCGATGCTGCACGTCGGGTGTTTGCGAAGTTGTGATCCAACATTGTTTGCCGGATGCGGCGTGAACGCCTTCGTTTGTAGGCCCGATAAGACGCGTCAGCGTCGCATCGGGCATTATTTGTCGAATGCGGCACCTTATCTGGCCTACAGTTCAGCGCCGTTATATGGGCAAATTAACGGCTCTGCTTTCTCAGCAAATAGATAAAATATGGCGCGCCGATAAAGGTCGACAGCAGCCCCGCCGGGATCTGGAACGGAAACAGCACCATCCGCCCACACCAGTCAGCGAACACCAGCAGCAACCCACCCACCAACGCCGAAATCACAATATGTGGCATCGTCCGTCGAAAGCCCATCATCCGCGCAATATGCGGTGCCATTAAACCGACAAAACTCAACGGTCCAATGGTCATTGTCGCGGTCGCCGTAAGGCAAGCCGCTAGCATCAGCAATGCAATTCGCGTCGGCGTTAGCGCCATCCCCACGGCCCGCGCGGTATCACCACCCAGCGGTAAAATGGTCAGCCAGCGGCGGCACAGCGGGGTAATCGCCAGCAAAATCACCATCACAATCCCCGTGCGCCAGACCTGCGCATCGGTCGCGTTGTAGGTCGAACCAGAAATCCAGGTCAGCACTTGCGCCATTCGCGGGTCACCGCTCGCCTGCAACATCATCAAAAGCATGGTGAACGCGGTGCTTAACGCCATCCCCGCCAGTAACATGCGGTGTGGGGAAAATCCACCGCGTCCGGCGGCAATCATAATGATCAACAGCGTCACCGCCGCGCCGAGACTTCCCGCGGGTAACAGCCAGCCAAAGGCATTACCCGGCACTAAAAACAGCATCAGTACCACGCCAAACGCTGCGCCAGAGCTAATCCCCAGCACTTCCGGGCTTGCCATCGGGTTTCCGGTCAGCCGCTGAATAATACAGCCCGCCACCGCCAGCATGACGCCCGCAAACAGCGCCGCCATAATTCGCGGCCAGCGCCAGGGCATCAAATCCTCGAGCAACGCCCCGCTTGCCCACGTCCAGCCGTGCGCATCACGACCAAACGATAGCGCCACCACCACAGCCATCAACAGCAGCACACCGCCAGCGAGGACAAACGCCAGCACATGTTGACGTTCAGTCGCCACCCGATCGTTCACTTTCATATCTGGCGCACTAATGCTGCGTAAACGCGGCAGCAGCCACAGCAGCAGCGGCGCACCGATCAACGCAGTGACCGAGCCGGTAGAAACTTCCATCCACACGCGAGTCAGCCAGAGGATGATTTGATCGGAAAGCCAGAGGATCAGCGCCCCAATCAGCGACGCCAGCATCAGTCGCGGCAGCAGACGCCGCGCGCCCAGCATTTTTGCCAGCAGCGGCGCGAACAAGCCGATAAAGCCGATAATCCCCACCGCGTTCACCAGCAGCGCACTGATGACAATCGCCAGCGACAGTGCCGCCAGACGCGCCAGCGACAAGGCCAGCCCCAGATTGCGCGCCACGCCATCATCAAGCCCCATCAGGGTTAACGGGCGAAGTAGCAGTAACGTCAGCATCACGCCGCCCAGCAGCTGCGGCCATAAACGCTCAACGCCGCCCCAGTCGGTTTGCGTCAGCGTTCCGGTGCTCCACAGGAACATGCTTTGCAGCTGGTCGTGATGGAAGATAACCAGTAGCTGATTAATTGCCCCGCAATAAAGGCTCACCACCAGCCCCGCGAGGATCAGCGTTACCGGCGAAAGCCGTTTCCCCCACGCGACGCCAAAAACGATTAAGCCAACGACACAAGCGCCCGCCAGCGCAGCAAACTGGCTCGCCATCGCGCCGGGGATCGCCCAGAGCGTCGTGACGGTAATCCCCAGTTGCGCGCCTGTAGCAACGCCCAACGTCGTCGGTTCCGCCAGCGGGTTACGCAGCACTTGCTGAAACAGCACGCCCACCAGCCCCAGGCCCGCGCCCACCAGTAGCGAAATCGCCAGACGCGGCAGCAAGCTGTAGTGAAAAATCATCTGCTCGATGACATCGATATCCGGCGACCAGGCAGCCTGCGCCCATTGGCTACGCGGCAGCGCCTGCGAAAAGTTCATCCAGGTCAGCGCCGTAGCGACAATCACCAACAGCGCCAGCAATAACGCAGGGAAAAGCGCAATTCGTTTACTCACGCTTTACCTCCGATGGCGTTATCCAGAATACGTACAAAGTGCATTGCCGAAAGCGTCGCACCATAAAACCAGACTGCGGGTACGCGCTGAAAGCGTCCGGCGCGGACAAACGGCATGGCCTGCCACAGCGGGGTTGCCATTAGCGCGTCCATGTCTTTGCTGTTGTCGTGATCAAAACAGAGCACATCAACATCTTTATACGCCGCCAGACGATCGATACTGACGGTAGTACTGCCCCAGAAATTGGTTTCTCCCTGCCAGGCATTCACAATGCCGTATTCATCGAGAATTTCCTGGAACAGGCTGTTTGGTCCGAAGACCAGCATATGGCGCGGATCAAGAAGCGACGTCAGCAATAACGGGCGCGCTCCACGCTTCACAAAGCGGGGTTTCATGCTGCGGATAAAGTCTTCATATTGCGCTAAATGCGTTTCTGCTGCGCTTTGTAGATTAAGTAAATCCGCCATTTCCGTCAGCGATTTACGCGCCATCGCCAGCGGCTGTTTGCCGTCGCTGAAGTTAAATCCGCGTCCCGGCGCAATGCGTGCCAGCATTTCTGGCGAAGGGCCATATCCCGCCGACCAGACCATAAACGACGGTTTCATTTCGGTCAGCAGTTCAAGGTTAGGTTCTGTACGCAAACCAACGTCAATCACCGAATCTGGCAATGGCGGTTCGCTGACCCACAGGCGATAGTTGATGGTGTCCGCCACGCCGTAAGGTACGATGCCGAGCGCCAGCAGTAATTCCACCGGCAACCACTCCAGCGCCACAACGCGATGTGGATCAATAGCCGCCGCACGGGCGGTATTCATCTGCCATAGCAACGGAGAAAGCGCCATCGCCGTTAACAGTCGGCGGCGCGAAATAAGAGGTAAACCGCTCATCAATAAACAAAACTCACAGGTGCAGCACCCGCCGGATGCGGCAAAATCCCCATCGGGATGCCATAAATCATTTCGAGGGTTTCGCCGCGCATAATTTCCGCAGGCGTTCCCTGAGCAATCATTTCACCACCGCGCAGGGCGACCAGATAATCACAATAGCGCGCCGCCATATTGATATCGTGCAGCACAGCAATGACCGTCAGACCACGTTCCTGACTTAAACGATGCACCAGCGCCAGCACGTCAACCTGGTGGGCGATATCCAGCGCCGAGGTCGGTTCATCCAGCAGCAGGCAACGGCTGTCCTGCGCCACCAGCATGGCGATCCACGCTCGCTGACGCTCGCCGCCGGAGAGACTATCGACCAGCCGATGCGCCAGCGGTTTTAAGCCAACCAGCGAAATCGCCTCTTCGACCTTTTCGCGATCTGCCGCGCCAAAGCGCCCCAGCGCACCATGCCACGGGTAACGACCAATCGCCACCAGTTCACGCACGGTCATCCCTTCTGCCGGAGGAAGCTGCTGCGGCAAATAAGCCACTTTGCGGGCGAAAGCTTTGCTGCTCCAGCTTTCCAGCGGCTGGGTATCAAGAAGGATTTCGCCTTCCGACGGTGGCTGATAACGGCCAAGCATTTTGAGCAGAGTGGATTTACCAGAACCGTTGTGACCAATCAGACCGGTCACTTTCCCGGCAGGAAAGGTTAACGACAGCGGATGCAAAAGCGTGCGCCCTGGCACACGAAAGGAGATATTACGCAGTGCAAAAGTGGTATCGGAATGATTCGTGTATTCCTGCATAACAGCCAACTTGTGAAGCGGGCACGGAAATCCGTGCCCCAAAGAGAAAATTAGAAACGGAAGGTTGCGGTTGCAACGACCTGACGTTCTGCGCCCCAGAAGCAGCCATAGGTGTTAAAGCAGCTGGCGACGTATTCACGATCGAACAGGTTGTTAACATGCAGCGCTACGTTGGAGCCAGCCATACCGACTCGCGCCAGATCATAACGCACTAACGCATCCACGACCGTATAACTTCCCACTTTAAAGGAGTTCGCCGGATCGCCGTAGCTGGAGCCAGTATAACGACCGCCAGTACCCAGAGTCAGACCTGAAAGTGGACCGTCAAAGAAGGTGTAATCAGCCCACAGAGAAGCCATATGTTTTGGCACCTGCGCAGGCGTATTGCCTTTGTAGGTGGTATCGGTGGTGTATTCCGCGTCGGTATAGGTATAAGAACCGACCACGTTAACACTCGCCGACAGCGCCGCTTTTGCTTCGATCTCTACGCCACGCGCACGGATCTCGCCACCTTCAACCGAGAAGAAGGAACCCTCAGGATCCGCCATCAGGTTGTTGGTTTTGGTGAGATTATACAGCGCGCCAGTCACCACAATTGGGCGATCTTCCGGTACGTATTTCACGCCGACTTCGTACTGCTTACCTTTAGACGGTGCGAAAATATTACCATCCTTCCCGACCTGTGAAGAAGGTTCAAACGATTCGCTATAGCTGAAGTACGGTGTTACGCCGTTATCAAACAGGTAGTTAACGCCACCACGCCAGGTGAACTGTTTGTCATCACGTTTATCTGTCGTTCCCGCTACGCGGTTAAGAGATTCTTGATCTGCCCAGTCGTAACGACCGCCCAGGGTGACCAGCACTTTATCCCACTGCGCCTGATCCTGAACGTAAATACCCGTTTGCTTCTGCTTATTCAGAATGCGGTACGGGCCGGAGTTTGCCGGATCTTTGGCATTGAAATCGAAATCGGTATTCACCGGATTGTACAGATCGAGCAGTGGCACAGAGTCGTCGTAACCAAACCAGGCGTTGATGTCATTACGCATACGCATAAAGTCGACACCGGTCAGCAGGGTGTGGTCGATATCGCCAGTGGCGAATTTGCTTTGCAACTGGGTATCAACAGAGAAGTTTTGCAGCTTCTCATCATCAACGACGTATTTACGCGCCAGATAATGGCCTTTATCCGCTGGCGCTAAAGATGCACACTGCTGGCTGTAAGCATTCGCCGGATCGGAGCAGACGCCGTAACCATAAACGCTGTTTTGCGAGGTTTTGTTTTCAGCAAAGCGCAGGTTCTGACGCACGGTAAAGGTGTCGTTAAATTCGTGGTCGAAGCTGTAGCCAATCATCTTCTCATTACGAGAATAGGTGTTGTTCTTCGCCCCTTCGTTAAAGTCAGTCGGCAGACGCTTACCGTTTGGCAGCGTATCGACGGTCCCTTCTTTCGGCAACCAGCCGTAATAACCGGTTTCCGGTTCATTCTGGAAGTAAGAAAGGAAGGTGAAATTGGTTTTATCGTCCGGACGCCAGGTGAACGCTGGAGCAATAGCATAACGCTGCTCTTCCGCGCCCTTTTGCTGGGCATTGGCAGAGCGCGCAAGTCCGGTCAGACGATAAGAGTAAACGCCATCATCATCCAGCGCATCGCTGAAATCAAAACCGGTCTGGAACAGGCTATCAGTCCCTGCTTTAAACTGAATTTCTTTCAGCGGTTCGGTGGTCGGGCGCTTGCTGACCATATTCAGCAAGCCGCCAGGGCTGCTTTTTCCGTACAGCACAGATACCGGACCACGCATGATTTCAGCGCGCTCCAGCATATACGGGTCGATGACCGCATCGTTATAGAAGTTGCCCTGCATCTTCAGGCCATTCAGATAGTTGTTCTGGCTTTGACCGTCAGCTGCGAAACCACGGATGATCAGGTAATCGTAAGTGTTGGATGCGCCACGGGTTCCCACGGCAACGCCAGGGGTGTAGCTAAGCGCCTCTTTAACTGACTTCGGCTGATGCAGCGCCATCTCTTCGGCGGTCACAACAGAAATAGACTGTGGCACTTTTTGAATCGGCGTATCTGTTTTGGTGCCGGTGGCGGACTGTCGCGCCGCAATAGTTGCAGCCGGCCCCCATGCGCTTTCTTGCGGCGCAGGTGCAGCGGTAACGGTGATAGTGTCTTCTTTCGGTTCAACCGCTGCCTGTGCATAAACAGACATGCCGCTAACCGCTGTGGCTACTACAACTGCGATTTTACGCAGCGAGTGTTTTGGCTGAGCAGTTTTGGAACGCGCCATTGGTATATCTCTGATGAAAGTGAATGATAACGTAAACGAGAATGATTATTATAAAGATAAAATAATATTCGAAACGGCGAGACGATAGCAAGCAGTACCCATCAGAGATCCAACCAAAGGGTCAATAAATAACCAGATGAAAAGAAAGGGTTAATGCTTTTGGAGGGATGTTATTTTACCGGATGGCTACTCGCCATCCGGTATGTCACGCTTAGACGTTAATTACTACCAAACATATCCTTGATCCAGCCTGCCACGCCGTCGCTGTCTTTCTGCTGCTGTTGAGCAGGTTGCTGTTGCGGCTGTGAAGACTGATCAAATGGATTGCCTGACGGCTGCTGCTGTACCTCACTCTGCTGGCACAGCGATTGCGGATCGCTGGTCCAGACCGGCAAAGTACGCATACCACCGCTGCAAACAAAGTTACCGTCGTAATCCACGCCCATATCCACGATATCTTCCGGCGGTACAAGATTCAGCGGCGTTGGTGTCTGATTAGCCAGATAACGCTGGTAAATCGACATCGCCCCGCTGGCACCGTACAGCTTAGTCGGCTGGTTGTTATCGCGGCCTACCCAGGTGATGGTCACCGTGCTGCCGTCAATGCCCGCAAACCAGGTATCAACGTTGTTGTTGGTAGTCCCCGTTTTCCCTGCCAGATGCAGATTTGGATATTTCGCCCCAAGCTGACGCCCTGTACCACGTTGCACCACTTGCTGCATGGTCCACAGCGTCAGATACGCCGCCTGCGCCGGAACTGCGCGTTCCGCCTGCGGGAAGCTCTGATACAGCACCTTACCATCTTCCGCGATTACCGAACGCAGCGCAGAAAGCGGCGCGCGGTTACCGCCGCTGGCGATAGTCTGGAACGCCTGCGCCACTTCGATTGGCGTTAAGTTCAGCGCTCCCAGCAACATTGCCGGAACTGGATTCAACTGGTCTTTCGGCACGCCCAGTTTGATCCAGGTATCCGTAACCGCAGGCAGCCCCAGCGCCATCCCCAGATTCACCGTCGGCACGTTCATCGAACGGGTCAACGCATCCACCAGCATCACTCTGCCGCTTTCGCTATAGCGACGATCATCGTTCTGCGGTGACCAGACCTGACCGTTCGGCTGACGCAGCGCGATTGGCGCATCAGCAATCCACGTGTTCAGGCGATAGATTTTCGGCTGGCTTAACGCCGTAAGGTAAGTCGCTGGTTTTGCCAGTGAACCAATCGAACGACGCGCCTGCATCGCACGGTTGTAGCCCGCGAACTGCGGTTCAGCCCCCCCGACCATCGCACGGACTTCGCCACTAAAGCGGTCAACGACGACAATCGCCGTTTCCAGATCGCTCAACTTACGCTGTTTCTTCAGTGCAGGAATGCCTTCTACGGCAGCTTTTTCTGCCGCATCCTGGGCCACTGAGTCAAAAGTAGTGAAGATCTTCACACCAGAGAGATCTTTCACCTTATCGCCCAGTTTCGCCTGCAACTCCTGACGCACCAGCTGCATAAAGGCTGGCTGAGGAGAGATTACTCCGCCGCGTGGCTGTACGCCCAGCGGTCGCGCACTCAGCATTTCATACAGTTCGCCGTCAATAATCTGCTGTTGTTGCAGCAAACGCAGCACCAGGTTACGTCGCTCCAGCGCCAGTTTCGGATTACGCCACGGGTTGTAGATCGACGCGCCTTTCACCATGCCAACTAACAGCGCCTGCTGGTCAAGGCTCAACTCTTCTACCGGGCGACCAAAGTAGTACAGGCTCGCCAGCGGGAAGCCACGAATTTCGTTGTCGCCGCTCTGACCGAGATACACCTCGTTCATATACAGCTCAAGAATGCGATCTTTGCTGTAACGTGCATCCATGATCAACGCCATATAGGCTTCGTTCGCTTTACGCCAGTAAGAACGTTCGCTGGAGAGGAACAGGTTTTTCACTAACTGTTGCGTCAGTGTACTCGCCCCCTGCACCGTGCGTCCGGCTGTCAGGTTCGCCAGCACCGCACGTCCAATGGAGTAGAGGCTGATGCCATCATGCTCGTAGAAATGACGGTCTTCTGTCGCCAGCAAGGTATCTACCAGCAAGTCCGGGAAACCACTGCGCGGCACAAACAGACGCTGCTCACCATTTGGTGAGGAGATCATGGTGATCAGGCGCGGATCAAGACGGAAGAAACCGAACTGACGGTTGTTCTCCATATTGACGATGGTCGCCAGATGATCACCATCAAAAGTCAGACGCGCACGCACCTGCCCTTCTTTACTGTCCGGGAAATCAAACGGACGGCGGATCATTTCAATGCTGTTGGCCTGCACGGTAAATTCGCCAGGACGGGTCATCTTCGACACCTGACGATACTGGGTCGCCTCCAGCAGTTTCACCATCTCGTTCTTGCTGATGGTCATATCTGGTTCAAGGTTAACCATTCGGCCATAGACCGCCGCTGGCAACTGCCAGACCTTGCCATCAATACGGCTACGAATTTTTTGATCGAGATAAACGCCGTAAATGGCGATCAGCACGGCAAAAACGATAGCCAGTTTTAGCAGCAGCCATAACCAGCCGCGTTTGCCACGAGGCTTACGCCCTTTTCCTTTGCCCTTTCCTTTGCGCGGCATCGGTTCTTCGTCCTCATAGTCATCATAATCGTCGTAATCATCGTCGTCTTCGTAACGACGACGGCTTACCTTTTGTTTGACTGGACGCGTCGGTTTCCCTTTGCGTCCAATTGGCTCGCGGTCATTCCCGGCCATGCTTTTTCTCCGCAATATTCAGGCGCAAAAGCCCGATTTTCTGTTCTTCTTTTGCAATACAGAAGAAGATATCTCTCAAAATGCTTTTCTCCCTCTCCCTGTGGGAGAGGGCCGGGGTGAGGGCATCAGCGCGCACATTGCCCCTATGCCCGTTTACCAACCTTACGAATACTTTTTCGTCCGCCGCGTTGGTGCGGTATTCGCCGGGTCGTCCGGCCAGACGTGTTTGGGATAACGCCCTTTCATCTCCTTTTGCACCTCACGATACGCCCCTTTCCAGAAGGCCCCCAAATCACGCGTGATTTGCAGCGGCCTTTGGGCGGGTGAAAGCAACTCCAGCACCAGTGGCACACGCCCCTGGGCGATTGTCGGATTGGTGGCTTCGCCAAACATCTCCTGCATTCTTACTGCCAGCGCAGGCGGGTTATCTTCATGATAACGAATGGCGATCCGACTTCCCGTCGGCACAGTGTAATGCGCAGGCAGGGAACTCACCAGACGTTGCTGCATTCCCCAATCGAGTAATCCATGCAGCGCCTGGTAAATATCGACTGATTTCAGGCCACGTAGCGAATGTACGCCGCTCATATGCGGCAACAACCACGTTTCAAGCGTCGCCAATAAACTCGCGTCATCGACCGCTGGCCAGTCATACTCTGGTAACCACTTCGCAGCGCACAGTAAACGCAGGCGTAGCTGTTCCGCTTCTGGCGTCCAGTTGAGGACGTTTAATCCTTTATCGCGTATACCGTTAAGCATCGCCTGATGTAATTCTTCTTCCGAAGGTTTCGCTAGTGGCTGCACTTTTACCGTGAGCTGGCCAATTTGCAGCCGACGCCAGGCTTTCAGCGTGCCTTGAGCGTCGTCCCACTCCACAGTGTCAGACTGATGCACCAGTTGCGGGCAACGTTCTACTAACGTATCAATATCGACCGGCAGCGCCAGCAAAATCCGCGCATCCGGCGAGGCGCTGCCCTGCAATAATAACGGTGCGATCAGCCATTCGTGGCGGTTTAACGCGTCGTCGGCATCCAGCATCGCCCCCATGCCGTTCGCCAGTTGATAGCGACCATCTTGCCCACGCCGACGAGCAATACGATCGGCAAACGCTCGGGTGAGTAGCGGCGCAATAAGCGAACTGTCCTCCTCACCGCCGCGAACGTTTAAGCGTTTCAACAGTTGCTGACTACGTTGCTGCCAGGCTGGTTGATTACGCGAGAACGCCACGCCAAGATCGCCATTCCGCATCCGTGGCGGTTCTTCGAGTATGGCGGCAATTTTTGCGGCGGTAGCCGCTTCATCGTCGCTCTTCGCACTCACCAGCATTGCCGCTAAACGCGGATCGTTACCCAGCGCCGCCATTTTTTGCCCTTGCGCACTAAGCCGTTCACCGTCCAGCGCCCCCAGCATGTGTAACAGACGTTTCGCCGCCTGTAGATTCACCGCTGGCGGGTGATCCAGCCAGTTCATCTGTGCCGGATCGCTACATCCCCATTGCAGTAATTCCATCAACAAACCGGAGAGATCGCTTTGTAAGATCTCCGGTTCACTTTGCGCTGCGGCGCGTTCCGCCTGCTCTTTAGCGATTAAATGCAGGCAAATACCTGGCTCCAGACGCCCGGCGCGCCCGGCACGTTGCGTCATCGACGCCTGACTAACGCGCTGAGTGATCAACCGAGTAAGACCCGTACGCGGATCAAAGCGCGCAACCCTTTCCTGGGCGCAATCCATCACCAGACGGATACCTTCGATGGTTAGACTGGTTTCAGCGATGTTGGTCGCCAGCACCACTTTGCGCATTCCTTGCGGCGCAGGGAGGATAGCTTTTCGCTGATCGTTCAGCGACAACGCGCCATACAGCGGGCAGAGCAACACATCACTGCCGATACGTGACGCCAATTGTTCCTGCACGCGCTGAATTTCTCCGACACCAGGTAAAAATAACAGTAATGACCCAGTTTCCTGGCGCAGCAATTCGGCGGTAGCGGCAGCTACTGCTTCGTCAAAGCGTTGGTGTGCAGGCAACGGCAAATAGCGGCGCTCCACCGGATACGAGCGCCCTTCGGAAACAACAACGGGCGCTTCTGGCAGCATCTGCTGCAAGCGATCGTTATCCAGCGTAGCCGACATAATTAGCAGCTTTAAGTCATCGCGCAGACCTTGTTGCACATCGAGTAACAACGCCAGCGCCAAATCCGCCTGCAAACTGCGTTCATGAAATTCATCGAGGATCACCAGCCCCACGCCGTTCAGTTCCGGGTCGCGCTGGATCATGCGCGTCAACACGCCTTCGGTGACCACTTCCAGACGAGTATTCGGCCCGACGCAGTTTTGCGCACGCATCCGGTAGCCAACTGTGTCGCCAGGCTTTTCGTTCAGCAGCTCCGCCAGGCGTTGCGCAACGTTACGCGCCGCCAGTCGACGTGGCTCCAACAGGATGATTTTCCCGTGAATCCCTGAATGCGCCAGCAGTTGCAGCGGTAGCCAGGTCGATTTTCCGGCTCCGGTCGGCGCACTTAATAACACCTGCGGCGCATAATCGAGGGCGGCAAGTAATTCAGGTAAGACGGCTGCAACGGGTAACGACGACACAAAACGCTCCAGAGGGTTAACATTCTTCGCGCCACATTGTAGCATCGCGGTAATTCATAACCGAGTGCCTGACATGTCTGAACCGCAACGGCTGTTCTTTGCCATTGACCTACCTGCTGAAATCCGCGAACAGATTATTCACTGGCGCGCCGCACAGTTTCCACCTGAAGCGGGCCGCCCGGTTGCTGCTGAGAATTTGCATCTGACGTTGGCGTTTTTAGGCGAAGTAAGCGCAGACAAAGAAAAGGCGCTCTCACTGCTGGCCGGGCGAATTCGTCAACCCGGTTTTACACTCACGCTTGATGACGCAGGTCAGTGGCTGCGTTCACGCGTGGTATGGTTGGGTATGCGCCAGCCGCCGCGCGGCTTAATCCAACTGGCGAATATGCTTCGTTCTCAGGCAGCACGCAGTGGTTGTTTTCAAAGCAATCGACCATTTCATCCGCATATCACCTTATTGCGCGACGCCAGCGAGGCGGTAACAATCCCACCGCCTGGTTTTAATTGGTCATATGAGGTGAAGGAGTTCACTCTTTATGCTTCCTCGTTTGCCTGTGGGCGTACACGCTACACACCGCTCAAACGCTGGACGCTGACGCAATAAAAAGGATTGTCATAATGGAATTTTCTCCTCCTTTACAGCGCGCCACGCTAATTCAGCGTTATAAACGCTTTTTAGCCGATGTGATCACACCTGATGGTCGTGAATTGACGCTACACTGCCCCAACACTGGCGCGATGACCGGTTGTGCAACGCCTGGCGATACCGTCTGGTATTCGACTTCCGACAATACAAAACGGAAATACCCGCACACCTGGGAATTAACCCAAAGCCAAAGCGGCGCATTTATTTGCGTTAATACGCTTTGGGCGAATAGATTGACGAAAGAGGCTATCCTTAATGGGGAAATTTCGGAGCTATCAGGCTATAGCTCGCTGAAAAGCGAAGTAAAATACGGTGCCGAGCGCAGTCGTATTGACCTCATGTTACAGGCGAGGTTTCGACCTGACTGCTATATTGAAGTGAAATCGGTTACGTTAGCGGAAAATGAGCAAGGTTACTTTCCCGATGCCGTTACCCAACGTGGGCAGAAACATCTTCGGGAGTTGATGAGCGTAGCGGCTGAAAGCCAACGTGCGGTGATTTTTTTCGCTGTACTGCATTCAGCCATTACACGGTTTTCACCCGCGCGCCACATCGATGAGAAATACGCGCAACTATTGTCAGAAGCACAACAGAGGGGAGTAGAAATTCTGGCTTATAAAGCGGAACTTTCTGCTGAAGGTATGGCTCTTAAAAAATCACTGCCGGTTACATTGTAGTAGTGTAAGTAACTGGTTAATTTACATTCTGGTCGCGTGCGCAAATACGCTTTTCCTCACACAGTTGTCAAGTGTTACGTTTAGATAATTGCTATCCGGAAAAGCATCTGCTATTTATAGCGGCCTCATTTTTCCCCCGAACATGGGGATCGATAGTGCGTGTTAAGGAGAAGCAACATGCAAGAAGGGCAAAACCGTAAAACATCGTCCCTGAGTATTCTCGCCATCGCTGGGGTGGAGCCATATCAGGAGAAGCCGGGCGAAGAGTATATGAACGAAGCCCAGCTGGCGCACTTCCGTCGTATTCTGGAAGCATGGCGTAATCAACTCAGGGATGAAGTCGATCGCACCGTTACACATATGCAGGATGAAGCAGCCAACTTCCCGGACCCGGTAGACCGTGCAGCCCAGGAAGAAGAGTTCAGCCTCGAACTGCGTAACCGCGATCGCGAGCGTAAGCTGATCAAAAAGATCGAGAAGACGCTGAAAAAAGTGGAAGACGAAGATTTCGGCTACTGCGAATCTTGCGGTGTTGAAATTGGTATTCGTCGTCTGGAAGCGCGCCCGACAGCCGATCTGTGCATCGACTGCAAAACGCTGGCTGAAATTCGCGAAAAACAGATGGCTGGCTAATTACAGCCGTTCCATCACGTTTACCACAGGCGGGAAATACTCCCGCCTTATTTTTTGTTCAAAGAGATGACAGACACACAGTATATTGGTCGCTTCGCCCCCTCACCTTCCGGCGAACTTCATTTTGGCTCTCTGATTGCTGCGCTTGGCAGCTATTTGCAGGCTCGCGCCCGGCAAGGTCGCTGGCTGGTACGCATTGAAGATATCGACCCGCCTCGTGAAGTTCCCGGTGCCGCAGAAACTATCCTGCGCCAGCTGGAACATTACGGCCTGCACTGGGACGGCGATGTTCTTTGGCAATCCCAACGTCACGACGCCTATCGCGAAGCACTCGCCTGGTTACATGAGCAAGAGCTAAGTTATTACTGCACCTGCACGCGTGCGCGTATCCAAAGCATTGGCGGTATTTACGACGGTCATTGCCGAACATTGCATCATGGACCAGACAACGCGGCTGTGCGTATTCGGCAGTTGTATCCGGTCACGCAGTTTACTGATCAACTACGCGGAATTATTCACGCCGACGAAAAACTGGCGCGAGAAGATTTTATTATTCATCGTCGTGATGGTTTGTTTGCCTATAACCTGGCGGTGGTGGTCGATGATCACTTCCAGGGCGTCACAGAAATTGTTCGTGGGGCAGATTTAATTGAACCGACAGTGCGGCAAATCTCGCTGTACCAGCTTTTTGGCTGGCAGGTGCCAGATTACATTCATTTACCGCTGGCGCTAAACGCACAAGGAACTAAACTTTCCAAGCAGAATCATGCGCCTGCATTACCGAAAGGCGATCCGCGCCCTGTGCTAATCGCGGCACTTCATTTTCTGGGTCAGCAGGCAGAAGCGCACTGGCAGGATTACAGCGTAGAGCAAATCCTTCAGTCAGCCGTCAAAAACTGGACGCTGACCGCCGTGCCAGAGTCGGCAATTGTAAATTCAACATTCTCAAATGCGTCATGCTGAGCTATGATTAGCCGCTATTTTTTTGTCCTGAATGATGTTTGACACTACCGAGGTGTATTATTTTTACCCGAGTCGCTAATTTTTGCCGCAAGGTGTTGAGCCGCGAGGAGAGCGAAGCTGAACAGGCAGTCGCCCGTCCACAGGTGACGGTGATCCCGCGCGAGCAGCATGCTATTTCCCGCAAAGATATCAGTGAAAATGCCCTGAAGGTAATGTACAGGCTCAATAAAGCGGGATACGAAGCCTGGCTGGTTGGCGGCGGCGTACGCGACCTGTTACTTGGCAAAAAGCCGAAAGATTTTGACGTGACCACCAACGCCACGCCTGAGCAGGTGCGCAAACTGTTCCGTAACTGCCGCCTGGTAGGTCGCCGTTTCCGTCTAGCTCATGTGATGTTTGGCCCGGAAATTATCGAAGTCGCCACCTTCCGAGGTCACCACGAAGGCAATGTCAGCGACCGCACGACTTCTCAGCGCGGGCAAAACGGCATGTTGCTACGCGACAACATTTTCGGCTCCATCGAAGAAGACGCCCAGCGCCGCGATTTCACTATTAATAGTCTGTATTACAGCGTCGCGGATTTTACCGTCCGTGATTACGTTGGTGGCATGCAGGATCTGAAAGACGGTGTTATCCGCCTGATTGGGAACCCGGAAACGCGCTACCGTGAAGATCCGGTACGTATGCTGCGCGCAGTACGTTTTGCCGCGAAACTGGGGATGCGCATCAGCCCAGAAACTGCCGAGCCGATCCCACGCCTTGCTACTCTGCTCAACGATATTCCGCCAGCACGCCTGTTTGAAGAGTCTCTTAAACTGTTGCAAGCGGGCTACGGTTACGAAACCTATAAACTGCTGTGTGAATATAATCTGTTCCAGCCGCTGTTCCCGACCATTACCCGTTACTTCACGGAAAATGGCGACAGCCCAATGGAGCGGATCATTGAGCAGGTACTGAAGAATACCGATACGCGTATTCATAACGATATGCGCGTTAACCCGGCGTTTTTGTTTGCCGCCATGTTCTGGTATCCACTGCTGGAAACAGCGCAGAAAATTGCTCAGGAAAGCGGCCTGACCTATCACGACGCTTTCGCGCTGGCGATGAACGACGTGCTGGACGAAGCCTGCCGTTCACTGGCAATCCCGAAACGTCTGACTACGCTAACTCGCGATATCTGGCAGTTGCAGCTGCGTATGTCCCGTCGTCAGGGCAAACGGGCATGGAAACTGCTGGAGCATCCGAAATTCCGCGCCGCCTACGACCTGCTGTCCCTGCGTGCTGAAGTGGAACGCAACGCCGAGCTGCAACGTCTGGCGAAATGGTGGGGTGAGTTCCAGGTTTCTGCGCCACCAGACCAAAAAGGGATGCTCAACGAGCTGGATGAAGATCCAGCACCGCGCCGTCGTACTCGCCGTCCGCGCAAACGCGCGCCGCGTCGCGAGGGTACCGCATGACGGTGGCGTATATTGCCATAGGCAGCAATCTGGCCTCTCCGCTGGAGCAGGTCAATGCTGCCGTGAAAGCATTAGGTGACATTCCGGAAAGCCGCATTCTTGCCGTTTCTTCGTTTTACCGTACCCCACCGCTGGGGCCGCAAGATCAACCCGATTACTTAAACGCAGCCGTAGCGCTGGAAACCGCTCTTGCCCCTGAAGAGTTACTCAATCACACACAGCGTATTGAGTTGCAGCAAGGTCGCGTCCGCAAAGCTGAACGCTGGGGGCCACGCACGCTGGACCTCGACATTATGTTATTCGGTAATGAAACGATTAATACCGAACGACTCACCGTTCCGCACTACGATATGAAAAATCGTGGATTTATGCTGTGGCCGCTGTTTGAGATTGCGCCGGAGCTGGTTTTTCCTGATGGCGCATCGTTGCAAAATATACTTAATATTCTGAACACTTCACAACCTGCAATCTGGTAATTTGAATAATTTATATTTACAAATAAACTACAAAAAGTAGTTGATGATAGTAGATATACCATCCCTTCCCAAAAGAAATTATTTCTTATCATAAACATAAACTTGAATTTTCCCACATTAATTATTCTACAATCACCTTTCAAATTATCTAACTTGACATCATTAATCATACAAAAAACAAATAAATTCAATTACATTTCACTAAAAAATCAATTAAAACAAACAAACCAATAAATTAAATAAATACATTCAACCAAATAATAATCACCCCCCTCTTACATAACAACCACATAATCAGTATTATCCGCCAGCTACATTAACTAATATTTTTTGTAAGGATACATGTAATGAAAAAAGCACTTCTCGCGGCCACTCTGGTTTTCACTTCAGGATCTGCACTGGCTGTAGATGGTGGTCATATCGATTTTAACGGTCTGGTGCAATCCGGAACCTGTAAAGTCGGTGTTGTTGATGAAGGCAAACACAGCATCACTACCGATGGCGTAGTTACGCTGGATACTGCTAACGTCAGCGATACGTTTGCAGAAGTAAGTGCAAACACCGTTGGTTTACTGCCTAAAGAATTTATGATTACCGTTGATTGTGCACCAGGCACTGTCAATGTCGCAGCTTTAACCATGGGTTCAGCCAGCTACGCAAACACAAGTGGTACACTGAATAACAATATGAACGTGACTGTTAACGGTATTCAGCCGTCAAAAAACGTCAATATTGCTGTGCATAATATGCAAAAACAGGATGGTAGCGCTGATACTAAACTGGTCAACATGAACAATTCTGCTGAAAAACACCTGCTGAATTTAGATTCAGAAGGTGATGGTCAGTACAAGCTCAATGCTTCCTATGTAAAAGCGCCGAACAGCCAGGATGTTACTGCAGGTCACGTTACCACTAATGCCTTGTACACCATTACTTACCAGTAATAGTTCATTATCTGAGTATAAGGTTTGCCTGAAAGGCAAACCTTATTTTTCTCTTATGTGTATACCTACATTGAGGCAAGGAGTGCTTATGTTTCCCTTCGTAAAAAAAACCGTTAGTGCATTATTTATGAGTACTCTCTTAGCCAGTACTCCAGTATTTGCCGATATTATTATTTCCGGTACGCGTATCATTTATAACGCTGATAAAAAAGATGTTAACGTTCGCCTGGAAAACAAAGGAAATCGTCCTTTATTAATTCAAAACTGGCTGGATACAGGTGACGACAATGCAGATCCCAGCCAAATCAAAGTACCGTTTACCGCCACACCGCCAGTTTCACGTGTTGAACCCAAACGCGGACAAACAGTAAAAGTGATGTTTACCGGGGCAACAACACTTCCTGCGGACAGAGAAAGTGTTTTCTGGTTTAACGTGCTGGAAGTACCGCCTAAACCAAAAGATGCAGAGTCTGACAAAAACTTATTACAACTAGCTTTCCGTACCCGCATCAAACTCTTTTATCGCCCCAGTGGCTTACAGGGTGAACCAGCCGAAGCGCCCGCAAAACTGACATGGAAGTTAAGCAACGCACAGGTACAGGTAAATAACCCAACGCCTTACTACGTTTCATTCAACGATACCACTCTGGAGAGCGGCGGCAAAACCTACACCGTAGACTCCAGCATGGTCGCTCCTTTTAGTCAGGCTAGCTTCGCCGTTACCGGGCTGGCAGGTAACGTGTCATCAGGAAAAATAGTCTACAAAGCCATCAATGACTATGGCGGCAATATTGATGGTTCTGCATCACTCTAATAACCAAACGGATTCTTTTTATATCGCCAGGAATGCAATCTTGTATAAGCTTACTCATCATAAAAACCGTGCCCCGAAAAAGACGATACTAGCTGCCTGCTGCGCCTTGTTCTATAGCGGTAATGGCGCGGCAACAGAAAGTGTAGAGTATGACAGTTCGTTTTTGATGGGAGCAGGATCATCAACAATCGATGTGAAACGTTACACACAAGGAAACCCAACACCACCGGGTGTTTATAACGTCCGTGTATTTGTAAATGAAAAATCTGTCGCTAGTTTAGAGCTGCCCTTTGTTGATATTGGTGAAAATAGCGCTGCTGCCTGTATTACCCGTAAAAATCTTGCACAGATGCACATTAAGCAACCAGAACAACCTGTTACCCTGCTAGCCAGAGAGGGCGAAGAAGGAGATTGTCTGGATCTGGTAAAATCAATTGATCAGGCAGAGATCCGTTATGACGGTGGGGAGCAATTTCTGGAGCTCTCCGTTCCTCAGGCTTATGTGTATAAAAGCTATGGCGGTTACGTCGATCCTTCTTTGTGGGAATCAGGGATAAACGCTGCCATGCTCTCCTATTCACTGAACATGTACCACACCGATTCAGATAATCGAGACAGAGACAGTATCTATGGCGCATTCAATTCTGGCATTAATTTAGGTGCCTGGCATCTGCGCGCACGCGGCAACTATAACTGGTCAAAAGATGGCGGAAGCAACTTTGATTTTCAGGATCGTTACCTTCAGCGCGACATCCCAGCGATCCGTTCACAGATAATTCTTGGTGATGCCTACACTACCGGTGAAACTTTTGACTCAGTCAATGTGCGCGGGTTACGCCTTTACAGTGACAGCCGTATGCTGCCCTCCGTATTAGCCAGCTATGCACCAACTATCCGCGGTGTAGCTAACACTAACGCTAAAGTCACCATTACCCAGAACGGGTATAAAATCTATGAGGCAACCGTTCCGCCTGGTGCATTCACCATTGATGATATTAGCCCGTCCGGGTTTGGTAGTGAACTGGTTGTCACCATTGAAGAGGCCGATGGCTCTACGCGTTCATTTACTCAACCGTTCTCCTCCGTTGTACAGATGCAACGTCCAGGAGTCGGACGTTGGGATTTCAGTGCTGGTCAGGTCATTGATGACAACCTGTACCATGAACCCAACATGGCGCAGGCATCGTTTTACTATGGTATTAATAACCTGTTAACGGGCTATACCGGAGTACAAGTTACTGACAATGATTATATCGCCGGATTATTGGGCCTGGGGATCAATACGGGTATTGGTGCTTTTGCAGTAGACGTAACTCACTCCCGTACCGATATCCCCGATGATAAAACCTATCAGGGGCAAAGTTATCGTATCACCTGGAATAAACTCTTCGAGGGAACAGGCACTTCATTTAACCTTGCTGCCTATCGTTACTCCACACAGAATTATCTTGGTCTGCATGATGCCTTGACATTAATCGATGATGCAAATCATTCATCTGGTGATGAAGATAAAAATACCATGCGAAATTATTCGCGGATGAAAAATCAGTTTACCATCAGTATAAACCAGCCACTGAATATTGCTTATGAAGACTACGGTTCACTCTATTTATCTGGTAGCTGGACAGATTATTGGGCCGCTGCCAATAACCACACTGAATATAACGTGGGCTACAGTAAAAGTGTCCCGTGGGGAAGTTTCAGCGTCAACTTGCAACGTAGCTGGAATGCTGATGGCGATAAAGACGACGCAATGTACCTGAACGTAAGTGTTCCACTGGAGAATATTTTTGGTGGCAAACGTCGTGCATCTGGTTTTCGCAATCTGAATACTCAGGTCAATACCGACTTTAATGGTTCTCATCAAATGAACGTCAGTAGTTCTGGTAGCAGCGAAGACCATTTAATGAGCTACAGCGTTAATACCGGATATAGTCTGGATAATGCATCCGGTGATGTTGCCTCTTTGGGGGGATACCTCAGCTATGAGTCTGCATGGGGAGGGATTTCCGCATCGGCGTCTGCCACCAGCGACAATAATCAACAATATTCAATTAGCACCGATGGTGGATTTGTGTTGCACAGTGGTGGCCTGACATACACCAATAATAGTTTCAGCAGCAATGACACATTGGTTGTTATTAAAGCACCGGGTGCTAAGGGTGCGCGAGTTAATAACAGTAATGATGAAATTGATCGCTGGGGGTATGCCATTACGTCTTCTGTCAGCCCATACCGGGAAAACCAGGTAGGTCTGAATATTGAAACAATGGAAAATGACGTAGAACTTAAAAGTACCAGCGCCACCACAATTCCACGCAGTGGTTCTATTATCCTGACCAGTTTTGAAACGGATCAGGGGCGTTCTGCCGTATTAAATATCATCACTAATAATGGAAAATCTATTCCGTTTGCAGCAGAAGTTTACCAGGATGACATAATGATCGGCAGTATGGGTCAGGGTGGCCAGGCATTTGTCCGCGGAATTAATGATAGCGGAGAATTAATTGTGCGCTGGTTTGAAAATAATCACACCATCGATTGCAAATTACCGTATCGCGTCCCGGCACAACCGCAAACGCTGGGTAGTACCAATACTTTATTATTGAATAATCTAACCTGCCAGTTGGCTAACCACTAATATGGAATATTTTATGAGAAGGATATTAAAAACATCCGTACTAATAGGCTTTGGATTACCTACTATAAGTTTTGCGGCAGATGGGCTTGATGTCGATTTTACTGCAAACATATTAGCCACTACATGTACGATTACTATCGTTCAAGATGGTGGCCCCAAAGTTAATGCTGATGGTGGCGATAATTATAGTCTGACTATTGCCAGCGTTGGATTGGATAAAATAGTCACCGGTAATACACTAGCACAAGCCAACTTTAAGTTAGTGGCTTCGGGATGTAGTAGCGGTTATCAAAAGATTTACACAAAACTATCGGGCGCATCAATTTCAGGTAAATTAATAAAAAATGAAGCGACCACCTCAGCGGCAGCCAATATAGGTATGGGCATCAAACTCAGGGATACCGCAGATTCTGCCTTTATAACACCAAATAATACATTCAGTATTGAATGGTCAGCGGACAATAAAGCCAATGGCCTACCTCTTACTGTTGCGCTACGCGAAACTACAGCAGGAATGGGGAATACCGGTACTTTTCGGGCTAAGGCCACCTTCAACTTCACCTACGAATAACAGGAACCGCAACCATGAAAATAAAAATTATAGCTACAATGATTGGTACTGTTATCGTTAGTGGCGTTACTTTTGTAAATGTCGCTGAGGCTGGTACGCCTTCAGCCTCCCTGACAGTAAATAGTGAAATCACGATGGGTACTTGTACCACTACCTTGCTTGATGCGAGTAATAATTCTATATCTACAATTGCATTTGGTGATGTTTATATTTCTGAACTTTACGCAAAAAGCAAAGTTAAAGTATTCAAAATTCGTTTCAGCGGTTGTGCTGGTATTCCAGGGAAAAGTGCTAAAGTAAAATTAACCCCGAGGACACCAGGGTGCGCAGGCAGTGGAGCTAACACAGCTGCGTTTGCCAATAAATCCAGCAATGGTCCGGCAACAAATGCTGCCGTTGAAGTATGGACAAGCAATATTCCTGAGGGATCTGGTAGTGAGCCGTTCAATTGTTTTAGTGCCAATGCCCTGACAGCCGATCTTTCTACTGCCACCATGACAAAACCTTATGATTATATTTTAAGTGCCCGAATGGTTATTGCTGATAATGGGCCAGTAGCAAATGTCACTCCTGGAGATTTCCTCTCTCCAGCGACCTTTACTATCACTTATCAGTAACAATGGATAAGGATATTATAATGCTTAATAGGCATAATAATTTCGCACTTTATTTAGGGCTGACAACAGCCCTCTGCGCTCCTTTTTGCAGTGCAGGTCAGGATGTAGATCTCACAGCACAGATCGTCTCCAGTACCTGTCAGGTGACAGTAGACAATAATATTGTCGATCTCGGCACCGTGACACTGGACTATTTTTCCGACAATGTGACACCAGAAACTGACTATGCCGGTGGCAAGACATTCACCGTTAAAGTTATTTCCTGTGATAATCTACAAACCACACAGTCGCAAATTAAACTAGATTTTCAACCACAAGTTGGGGCTTTTGCTTCGGTAAATAATCAGGTTTTTAGCAATGAATATGAGTTGCAATCTACCGGGGCAAAAAATGTTGGCGTTGTTATTTTTTCAGCACAACCCAATGAACAGACATTCAACGTTCGGGGTACGGACGGAAAATCAAAAGCCATTTATTCAATTCAGTCAAATCAAGTGATTCCATCAATCTGGACGTTTTATTCCCGTATGCAGCGCATTGATGATACCACTCCCCCGACAGCGGGTATGGTGAGAAGTCAGGTCGTCGTTAACGTTTATTACGAATAATAAGGATCATTATGCAAAGAAACAATAACAATCCATTACTTCAACTATGCCATGCAATACTTCTTTTTTTGATATTTTCTGGGTATGTTTTTGCTGATACTGGGGCCGAGTGTTATATAGAAAATGGTTCTAATGGGGATTATACGATGGATATCTCCCCTTCAATCTATCACGTCGTAACGAAACAGGTAACTTCCGTTTCAGAAATGGCTGATGGGGTCTGGGATGTGCCTATTGTTCTTAGAGGAGGAGGCATTGGCTGTAAAGCAGTCTCAGCTGGTGATGAGTCAGTGCATTTTATTGATGTTGCAGATGCCACTTTGCAAACGGGGTATGTTAATGAAGTTGGTGCTGCATTATTAAAAACCACTGTTCAAGGGATTGCATACTCAGTAGAATTACTCTGTACAAATTGTGGTCAACGTGAAAAACCGAATATCAATCTTGATTTACGTCTCCTGCCTTCTGGAGAGGATAACTTTACACCAAACCCTGATGTTTGGTGGGTGTGGGCAGATACCGATTATAATTGGTCACTACGTTTTCGTCTCTATTATACGCCTGAGTTTAAACCCCAGGAAGGTGTTTCCAGTGGAAAGATTATGCCGGGACCGATTGCCCTATGGCGTATTGGTCCTAGTTTCCAACCAACAATTCGGTTTCTTATGCAAAGTGATTCATTAAACTTTACTGTAGAAGAGCCTACCTGTACTACTATTGCGTTGGATCCAACAAAAGGAAATATTAAAGGCAATGAAGTTAGTTTAGGAGATTCATATATTTCTGAAATTAACGAGGGTATTACCAGAGAAGTACCCTTTTCCATTCGTGGAGATTTCTGTTACGCAAACAAAATTACTGTTAAATTGAATGCGAAAAATGCGGCTCCTGATAAAAAACTGATAGGAAAATCATCCGGCTCAGCAACTGGAGTTGGTGTCAAAATTTATTCGACCGCCAATGACAATAAACTTCAATTAAATGCTGATGGTAGCAACGCTGTGGTTCTTAATTACACTAACTGGTCTAACAATCTTCTGTATTTTCCTTTCACTGCACAGTTAGTAAAAGATGGAGGAAGTGGGGTTGTTGACGTGGGTGATTTTACGGGTAAAGCAACCTTCTCTTTTTCCTATGAATAATTAAGCGATTTCTCCCCATTTCGCACCAGAACTCTGCACTGGTGCGAATATCCTCATAACACTAAAAACCATTGCCCGCCTGATATCGACTGCTAGAATGCGAATGGATCTAACTTTAGCCATCAGGATACGTTATGAAACCGACCACCATCTCCTTACTGCAGAAGTACAAACAGGAAAAAAAACGTTTCGCGACCATTACCGCTTACGACTACAGCTTCGCGAAACTTTTTGCTGATGAAGGACTTAACGTCATGCTGGTAGGCGACTCACTGGGCATGACGGTTCAGGGGCATGACTCCACCCTGCCAGTTACCGTTGCTGATATCGCCTACCATACCGCTGCGGTACGTCGCGGCGCGCCAAACTGCCTGCTGTTGGCTGACCTGCCGTTTATGGCGTATGCCACGCCGGAACAAGCCTTTGAAAACGCCGCAACGGTTATGCGTGCCGGTGCCAATATGGTCAAAATTGAAGGCGGTGAGTGGCTTGTTGAAACGGTACAAATGCTTACCGAGCGCGCAGTTCCTGTATGTGGTCACTTAGGTTTAACGCCGCAGTCAGTGAATATTTTCGGCGGCTACAAAGTACAGGGGCGCGGCGATGAAGCGGGCGATCGACTGCTCAGCGATGCATTAGCCTTAGAAGCCGCTGGTGCACAACTGCTGGTGCTGGAATGTGTGCCGGTTGAGCTGGCAAAACGCATTACCGATGCACTGGCGATCCCGGTTATTGGTATTGGCGCAGGCAACGTCACCGACGGGCAGATCCTCGTGATGCACGACGCCTTTGGCATTACCGGCGGTCACATTCCTAAATTCGCTAAAAATTTCCTCGCTGAAACGGGCGACATCCGCGCGGCTGTGCGGCAGTATATGGCTGAAGTGGAGTCCGGCGTTTATCCGGGCGAAGAACACAGTTTCCATTAAGGAGTCACGTTGTGTTAATTATCGAAACCCTGCCGCTGCTGCGTCAGCAAATTCGCCGCCTGCGTATGGAAGGTAAGCGCGTGGCGCTGGTGCCAACCATGGGTAACCTGCACGATGGCCATATGAAACTGGTCGACGAAGCCAAAGCCCGCGCCGATGTGGTAGTCGTCAGCATTTTCGTTAACCCGATGCAGTTCGACCGCCCGGAAGATCTGGCTCGCTATCCACGCACTTTGCAAGAAGACTGCGAAAAACTGAACAAGCGCAAAGTCGATCTGGTTTTCGCGCCCTCGGTAAAAGAGATCTACCCGAACGGTACCGAAACCCACACCTATGTTGATGTTCCTGGCCTTTCGACCATGCTGGAAGGTGCCAGCCGTCCGGGACATTTTCGCGGCGTGTCGACCATCGTCAGCAAGCTGTTTAACCTGGTTCAGCCGGACATCGCCTGCTTCGGCGAAAAGGACTTTCAGCAACTGGCGCTGATACGCAAAATGGTTGCTGATATGGGCTTCGATATTGAGATTGTCGGCGTACCGATTATGCGCGCGAAAGACGGTCTGGCGCTGAGTTCCCGTAACGGTTATCTGACGGCGGAACAACGCAAAATTGCGCCCGGTCTGTACAAAGTTTTAAGTTCGATTGCCGACAAATTGCAGGCTGGAGAGCGGGATCTCGATGAGATTATTGCCATTGCAGGGCAAGAACTGAATGAAAAAGGCTTCCGCGCTGATGATATTCAGATTCGCGATGCCGACACGCTGCTGGAAGTCTCTGAAAACAGCAAACGGGCAGTAATTCTGGTAGCCGCCTGGCTTGGCGATGCTCGCCTGATCGACAACAAAATGATCGAGCTGGCGTAATACTTAACTGGCGCTACAGCTGATGGCGCCAGTTATTCATTGCCACGTCAACTGTCATAACACAGGTAACTTAATTAAGGCTAATTAGCTTATCAACCTCTGCAAGAGATAAATTTGCCAACTCTGCAACATCCTCACGAAGTATTCCTTTCCTCAGAAGACGTTGGGCGCATTCCTGTCTTACCTCCTGGAGTCCCTCTTGATATCCCTCTTGATATCCCTTCTGAAACGCCTCCTGATACGCCTTCTGAAATCCCTTCTCTTCAAACCACTGCGCCAACGTCTGCCTGGTTTCTCTCCGTGTCTTTATGTCCATAGATTCCCTTAATTATCTGGTCAGTTAACAATAACAATTATCTGGCTAAAACTGATAATGCAGATAACTTAGTTAATCAGCTTATCAAGCTCAGCAAGAGGTAAATTTGCCATCTCTGCAACGTCTTCTCGAGACATCCCTTTACTCAAAAGACGCTGGGCGAATTCCTGCCTTTCCTCCTGCCTTCCCTTCTCTTCAAACCACTGCGCCAACGTCATCATAGACTCCCCTCCTGTTTCCCTGTCTCTCACCACACCGTAAAACAAATCCGCTTGTTCAGTATGACCGCGTTGCAGCATATAGTTTTGCATGGCAACTAACTGACTTCCGCTAGTGTACCCTTCGTCAATCAGCGTGACCAGTTGCTCCAGCAATAACATTAAGTCGCGCTGGCGAATATGTTTTTGCAGCAGTTCGAGAATCGCAATCCGCCGATGTTGCATGATTTCGTCATCCGGTGTGATGGTGATGTCCACCAGCGGGAATGGACTGTTATAGACGCGTCGCGCCAGCTCCGGTGAGTAAAACATATCAAACCAGCACATTGAGAGTGGATAAGGTGTGGCCTCGCCCTGATAAAACAGAATTGGCACCACCAGCGGCAGCTTATCGTGATCCGCCTCCAGATGCCGGTGCATGGCAGCAATCGAATAGCGCATCATGCGAAAGGCCATTTTCTTATCCGGCTTGCTTTGATGCTCAATCACAACGTGCAGATAACCAAGATTGCCCTGCATTTGCACGGAATAGAGCACGTCCGTGCTATGTCCTTTCAGGCTCTCTTCAATGAAACTCCCCGACTCAAGATGCAGCGTGTCGAGATCACACAGTTCGCGTAATTCCACTGGCAAATGTATCTCCAGAAAGTCGCGAGCCGTCTCCGCATGCATTAATAATTGTTTAAATACCGCGTCATGCGGTGTGGTACTCGGTGCGTCCATCTTCCCTGCCTTCCATGTTGCCCTGTGTGAAGGAAGTATCCGGCCAATATGCGCTGTCGTCTGCTGCCTCTTTGTTGTTTACCGAGTAGCGTTCAGAGAAATTTCAATTGGTTACAGGCGTTACATGGCAAGCTTCGGCGCGGTACGCAAACTGCTGGTGCAAATGCCACCAGATCAGTAGACACTTATCAAAAATCGGGCAATACTGCGTGAGAATTTCCTCAAAGCAGGCATCGCCTGCTTCGTTAACGACAGGGTAGAAAGGTAGAAGTTATGATTCGCACGATGCTGCAGGGCAAACTCCACCGCGTGAAAGTGACTCATGCGGACCTGCACTATGAAGGTTCTTGCGCCATTGACCAGGATTTTCTTGACGCAGCCGGTATTCTCGAAAACGAAGCCATTGATATCTGGAATGTTACCAACGGCAAGCGTTTCTCCACCTATGCCATCGCGGCAGAACGCGGTTCGAGAATTATTTCTGTCAACGGTGCGGCGGCCCACTGTGCCAGCGTCGGCGATATTGTCATCATCGCCAGCTTCGTCACTATGCCAGATGCAGAAGCCCGTACCTGGCGCCCCAACGTTGCCTACTTTGAAGGCGACAATGAAATGAAACGTACCGCGAAAGCGATTCCGGTACAGGTTGCCTGATAATCACCCCTGCGGCTGGTTACTCACCAGCCGCGACATCGTCTCCAGCGAATCTGTCCTTAAAATATACAGCCGCTTTAATAAATACGGATTATCCCCCGGTTTTACTTTACCTTTCATGGTGGTCACCGCCAGATGAAATCCAGCTTCATTTGCCGCCGTTACCGCTTTGTCATTAAATCCACCAAATGGATACGAAAGATACAAGACTCGAGGATTAAATTGGTTTAGCGCCCGGCGAGAGCGTTCGAAATCAAACAGAATATTATGCTCACTGCGGCTGAGTAATATGGGTCGGCGATAACCATCAACCCGATGTAAAAAATGCGTATGCGACTGGAAATCAAAAACATCGCTGACATCACGCAGTTCAGAAACACTCATAAACTGTAATGACTGCGGATTCCATTTCTGTGGATGACGTTTGATGCGAGAGGTAATAATAAACGCCGTCGCCTTCATGCCATATTGTTTCAGAATGGGATATGCATAACGACTCACTGATTTCAAGCCATCATCAAACGTCAGCACCACCGCGCGAGCCGGAAGATTTATCGAATTACGCAGATACCCTTCCAGTTGATACAAGGTTAACGTGGTATATCCACGATCGCGCAACCAGGTCATCTGGTTATTGAAAGCTCGCACCGACGTCGTAGTCGAAGTATGACGAAAACGGGTGTTCTCTTCATCGCGTAAAATATGATGGTAGGTCAATACAGGAATACCGTTATCCTGCTGCGCATCCAGTGCACTGATATAGGCCAGTCGTTCGCCAATACGAATTTGATACCAGGTTTGATTCAGGCGATCTTTTAATTTATTAATAATGGGATAACGCAAATTATCGGCCAACACGCCAAATGGCGCACTACCCGCATCAGGCGCGTTGTATATCGGAGTATCTTTCCATGTAATAAGATTTTGGTTACTCAGTGGCTTATTCAGATCCCCCAGACCATCTTCAACTTTTTGCCGCCCTTGTACAGGTTCCAGATGCCCTTTATCAATATACCCCGTAGCAAAACCAAAATTGAATTCATAATAATCGGCAGCGGTTGGGATGACCGAAATAATCTGCCCGGCGCGAATGTTGCCGACGGTTACCGTTTTGTCGCCAATTTTTCCCCAGATAGCTGCATCCTGAGTGGTTTGCATATAACGCGCGGGAAGCGCTGCGCCGACACCAGATGAAACCAGCAGCAGTAAAAAAATAATCTTTTTAATCATGAGAAAACTACCAGGCGAGAAACAGCGCCGTTAGTGTAGCAAAATCGGAATGCGATTTAATACTCGAACCAATTATGCTTGAGGACAAAGGGGGGATTTTTTTGTTGTTGGTGCCAGAGACTACTGACTTCAGGCCCACCCAGTTCGACAATTCGCTCGCGAAACTCCGCACTGGATAACGTTTCACGGTAGGCCAGCATCTGCTCAATTAACAGTAACGTGACACCAGAAATCACTTCGCAACGGGAATGTTTGTGGCTTAATAACGATGCAACACGATAAGGCGCAGCACCTGCAATATCGGTTAAAAAGATAACCCCATCGCCAGAATCTGTTTCATGCAGAGCATCGCACATCATGCGGCTGAGCATATTGGAACTTAATCCGCGCCAGAAATTCACCGCCCGGCACTGGATAAGTGCGCCATGTTTTTTTTCCAGCGCATCCAACATCTCTTGCGCCCGGTCGTCGTGACAGGTAATTACCCAACCTAACATTACCTTCCTCCTTAGCTGAAAATCAGTCTACCCTGACCATTGTTGATAAAGGGTGATAGTCGTCAAAACTCCTCTCCCCCGAATCCAGAGGAGAGGAACTAGCCTTAGCTGCGCAGACCGCGTCCGCGCTGGATCAGCGACCAGCAGATCAGATAAAACGCAATAATAAAAATAACCAGCACACCAAAAGTAGTAACCAGCGGCACATCATTAATGCCGAGGAAGCCGTAGCGGAATCCACTGATCATATAAACGATTGGGTTGAGATGCGACAGCCCCTGCCAGAACGGTGGCAACAAGGTCAGTGAGTAAAACACCCCGCCCAAATACGTGAGTGGCGTTAACACAAAGGTTGGTACCAGGCTGATGTCATCAAACGTTTTGGCAAACACCCCATTAAGCAATCCGGCAAGAGAGAACAACACCGCCGTGAGCACCAGCGTTAAAGCGACAAATACCCACGAATGCACCTGAAACGGTACAAAGAACAGCGAAATTGCTGTCACCAGCATACCAACAAGCAGTCCGCGCGCTACGCCACCGCCGACATATCCGGCAATAATGACGTGAGTCGGAACCGGAGCGACCAGCAGTTCTTCAATATTACGCTGGAACTTGGCGCCAAAAAATGATGAAGCGACGTTGGCGTAGGCATTGGTGATTACCGACATCATGATCAGCCCCGGAACAATGAACTGCATATAGCTGAAGCCATGCATATCGCCAATACGCGAACCAATCAGGTTACCGAAGATGATAAAGTAAAGGGTCATGGTGATAACCGGTGGCACCAGCGTCTGTATCCAGATACGCATAAAGCGATGGATCTCTTTCGCCCAGATGCTTTTTAACGCCACCCAGTAAAGATGCATCATGTGCGATCTCCTTGTTTTTCATTAACCAGTGAAACAAACAACTCTTCCAGACGGTTAGCTTTGTTACGCATACTTAATACCTGAATGCCCTGCTCACTTAACTGCGTGAATACGCTGTTGATCCCCTGCTCACGCAGCACTTCAACTTCCAGCGTGGCGGTATCTACCAGTCGGTACTGATAGCCATCGAGCTTCGGTAACGGGCTTTTCGGTGCGAGATCGAGAATAAAGGTTTCTGATTTCAGCTTTGCCAGCAGTGCCTTCATCGAGGTATTTTCCACCAGTTCGCCGTGCTGAATAATGCCGATATTGCGGCACAGCATTTCTGCTTCTTCCAGGTAATGCGTGGTAAGAATGATGGTGGTGCCTTTGTCGTTTAAATCCTTCAAAAAGCCCCACATTGAGCGACGAAGTTCGATATCCACGCCTGCCGTTGGCTCGTCCAGAATCAGCAGTTTAGGTTCATGCATTAACGCACGGGCGATCATTAAACGGCGCTTCATACCGCCAGATAACATACGCGCACGTTCGTTACGTTTTCCCCACAAATCGAGTTGTTTAAGATACTTTTCGCTGCGAATGTACGCTTCTTTGCGCTCTACACCGTAGTACCCCGCCTGATTCACCACAATTTGCTGTACGGTTTCAAACGGGTTGAAGTTAAATTCCTGTGGCACCAGTCCTAACTGACGTTTAGCGTTGACGACATCTTTTTCAAGATCGTAACCAAATACGCTGACCCGCCCGGAGGTTTTATTTACCAGAGAGCTGATAATACCGATAGTGGTTGATTTTCCGGCCCCGTTCGGCCCGAGAAGCGCATAAAAATCACCCGCTTCGACTTGCAAATCTATCCCACGAAGCGCCTGAACGCCGCCTGGATAGGTTTTTTTAAGCTGTTGAAGTTCCAGTGCAATGGTCATAAATTTTTACTTACCTTACGTTCTTACACTTTATCTGTGGTTTAAATCGTCCCGGAGTTGCCCTATATTAGCCAAACGTAATTATTTGGTTACAGGTCGTTAACCTCCATGAAAGACATAGATACACTCATCAGCAATAATGCACTATGGTCAAAAATGCTGGTGGAAGAGGATCCCGGGTTTTTTGAGAAACTGGCACAAGCGCAAAAACCGCGCTTTCTATGGATTGGATGTTCCGACAGTCGCGTTCCTGCAGAACGTTTAACCGGTCTTGAGCCGGGCGAACTCTTTGTTCACCGTAATGTTGCTAACCTGGTCATTCACACCGACCTGAACTGCCTTTCCGTGGTTCAGTATGCAGTGGATGTTCTCGAAGTTGAACACATTATTATCTGTGGCCACTACGGTTGCGGCGGCGTACAAGCCGCCGTTGAAAACCCGGAACTGGGGCTTATCAACAACTGGCTGCTGCACATCCGCGATATCTGGTTCAAACATAGCTCATTGCTCGGCGAAATGCCGCCAGAGCGCCGTCTGGATACCTTGTGTGAACTGAACGTCATGGAACAGGTGTATAACCTGGGCCACTCCACCATTATGCAATCAGCGTGGAAACGCGGGCAGAAAGTGACCATTCACGGCTGGGCCTACGGCATTCACGACGGCTTGCTGCGTGATCTGGATGTTACTGCCACCAACCGCGAAACCCTTGAGCAACGTTACCGTCACGGGATTTCCAACCTCAAGCTGAAACACGCCAACCACAAATAAATATGCTATGCCGGATGCAACACATCCGGCAACTTCACACTTACTCGTCCAGCAGAATCACCTTGCCGATATATGGCAGATGACGGTAACGCTGTGCGTAATCAATGCCGTAACCCACCACAAACTCATCCGGGATCGAGAAACCGATAAATTCTACCGGGACGTTCACTTCACGACGGGACGGTTTATCCAGCAGCGTACAAATCGCCAGCGACTTCGGTTCACGCAGGCTTAAGATTTCACGCACTTTCGACAGTGTATTCCCCGAGTCGATGATATCTTCAACAATCAGCACGTCCTTGCCACGGATATCTTCATCCAGATCTTTGAGGATTTTCACATCACGGGTGGTGGACATGCCGCTACCGTAGCTGGAGGCGGTCATAAAATCGACTTCATGAGATACCTGAACTTCACGGCACAGGTCCGCCATAAACATAAATGAGCCACGCAGCAGACCTACCAGCACCATATCGCTGCCGCTGTCTTTGTAACGCTCAGTAATCTGACGACCCAGTTCGGCGATACGCGCTTTAATCTCCGCTTCGGGGATCATTACTTCTACAGTATGTTTCATATCTCTAACCATATGATTTAAAAACAAATCACTTCGCACGGGCGGGATTCAGCACCGCAACAAAGCGCAAGACATGCAGTATACCAGTAAAACTATTCATTCGCGGAATCTGTTAATAAAGCTCAAATTGTGATGACGATCACACATGTTAAAACCTATAATTAATTGCTACTAAAATATTAATGAATTGAAATGGTGTTTCTTTATGGCAATTAACAATCCCGGCTCGCGACGATTACTCGTCACGCTAACCGCCCTATTTGCAGCGCTTTGCGGGCTGTATCTTCTCATTGGCGGAGGCTGGCTGGTCGCCATTGGCGGCTCCTGGTACTACCCTATCGCAGGCCTTGTGATGCTCGGCGTCGCCTGGATGCTGTGGCGCAGTAAACGCGCCGCGCTTTGGCTGTATGCCGCTCTGCTGCTCGGCACCATGATTTGGGGCGTCTGGGAAGTTGGTTTCGACTTCTGGGCGCTGACTCCGCGCAGTGACATTCTGGTCTTCTTCGGCATCTGGCTGATCCTGCCGTTTGTCTGGCGTCGCCTGGTCATTCCTTCTGGCGGCGCAGTTGCTGCGCTGTTAGTCGCACTGTTGATTAGCGGCGGTATCCTCACCTGGGCCGGATTTCACGATCCGCAAGAAATCAACGGCACTTTAAGCGTCGATACCACACCTGCCGAAGCTATCTCAGCCGTTGCCGATCAGGACTGGCCTGCCTATGGTCGCAATCAGGAAGGTCAACGCTTTTCACCGCTGAAACAAATTAACGCCGATAACGTCCATAATCTGAAAGAAGCCTGGGTGTTCCGTACTGGCGATGTGAAGCAGCCGAACGATCCGGGCGAAATCACCAATGAAGTGACGCCGATTAAAGTGGGCGACACCCTTTACCTGTGTACCGCTCACCAGCGCCTGTTTGCGCTCGATGCCGCCAGCGGCAAAGAGAAATGGCATTACGATCCTGAGCTGAAAACTAACGAGTCTTTCCAGCACGTAACCTGCCGTGGCGTCTCTTATCATGAAGCCAAAGCAGAAACGGCTTCGCCGGAAGTGATGGCGGATTGCCCGCGTCGTATCATTCTTCCGGTCAATGATGGTCGCCTGATTGCACTCAACGCTGAAAACGGCAAGCTGTGCGAAACCTTCGCCAATAAAGGCGTGCTCAATCTGCAAAGCAATATGCCGGACACCAAACCGGGTCTGTATGAGCCGACTTCTCCGCCGATTATCACCGATAAAACCATCGTGATGGCCGGTTCAGTTACCGACAACTTCTCAACCCGCGAAACGTCTGGCGTGATCCGTGGTTTTGATGTCAACACCGGGGAGCTGTTGTGGGCTTTTGATCCGGGCGCGAAAGATCCGAACGCAATCCCGTCTGACGAACACACCTTTACTTTTAACTCACCCAACTCGTGGGCACCTGCGGCCTATGACGCGAAGCTGGATCTGGTCTATCTGCCAATGGGCGTGACCACACCAGATATCTGGGGCGGTAACCGCACACCAGAACAGGAACGTTATGCCAGCTCGATTCTGGCGCTGAATGCCACCACCGGAAAACTGGCGTGGAGTTACCAGACCGTTCACCACGACCTGTGGGATATGGATCTTCCGGCACAGCCGACGCTCGCGGATATCACCGTCAATGGTCAGAAAGTTCCGGTCATTTATGCTCCGGCGAAAACCGGCAACATTTTTGTGCTCGATCGTCGTAATGGTGAACTGGTGGTTCCGGCCCCGGAAAAACCAGTGCCACAAGGTGCAGCGAAAGGCGATTACGTTACCCCTACTCAACCATTCTCGGAACTGAGCTTCCGTCCGACGAAAGATTTGAGCGGTGCGGATATGTGGGGCGCCACCATGTTTGACCAGCTGGTGTGCCGCGTGATGTTCCACCAGATGCGCTATGAAGGCATTTTCACCCCGCCATCTGAACAGGGTACGCTGGTCTTCCCGGGTAACCTGGGGATGTTCGAATGGGGCGGGATTTCCGTTGATCCGAATCGTGAAGTGGCGATTGCCAACCCAATGGCACTGCCGTTTGTTTCGAAACTGATCCCGCGCGGTCCGGGTAATCCGATGGAACAGCCGAAAGATGCCAAAGGTACGGGTACGGAATCCGGCATTCAGCCGCAGTACGGTGTACCGTATGGCGTCACGCTCAATCCATTCCTTTCACCGTTTGGTCTGCCGTGTAAACAGCCAGCATGGGGTTATATCTCGGCGCTGGATCTGAAAACCAATGAAGTGGTGTGGAAGAAACGTATTGGTACGCCGCAGGACAGCATGCCGTTCCCGATGCCTGTACCGGTGCCGTTCAATATGGGTATGCCGATGCTTGGCGGGCCAATCTCCACAGCGGGTAACGTGCTGTTTATCGCCGCTACGGCAGATAACTACCTGCGCGCTTACAACATGAGCAACGGTGAAAAACTGTGGCAGGGCCGTTTACCAGCGGGTGGTCAGGCAACGCCGATGACCTATGAAGTGAATGGTAAGCAATATGTGGTGATCTCCGCGGGCGGTCACGGTTCATTTGGTACGAAGATGGGCGACTATATTGTGGCTTATGCGCTGCCGGATGATGTGAAGTAACCATAATGCCCGGAGAGATCCGGGCATATTTCCGATTACGGTCTTTTTATACCGTAAACCCTAACATCATCCCCGTATCTTCATGCTCCAGCAGATGGCAGTGCGCCATATAAGCATGTTCTTTCGGTGCATCGTGATTAAACTTCACCAGCACTTCGCTGACATTACCTTCTACCTTAACGGTATCTTTCCAGCCTGCGCGATGCGTCGCTGGCGGTTTGCCATTTTCTGACAAGATACGGAACTGCGTGCCGTGAATATGGAACGGATGCAGCATCATGTCACCCACGCCAGAGATAACCCAACGTTCGTACTGCCCTTTCGCCGCCGCAAACATCGGCTTGTTCATATCAAACGCCTGACCGTTGATTTTATTGGCATGGTGGAAATCGAACTTCCCGCCGTGGTTCATATGATTCATATTGCCATGCCCCATATGGCCCATCATCTGGCTGTGATCTATCCCGGCCATCGCCTGATCGCCATATTTCTCCATCAGCATCTGCATACCCATCATATCGAGCATCGGGTCCATAGAGAGTTGCAGCTTGCGTACCGTCAGCCCCTCCAGAGAAGGTAACGCAGGCAGGCTACTTAATGTGTCTGGCAAAGCACCAGAGGCACTAATGGCAATCGGCTGAATCCGCATTACCGGATGCGGCTTATCAAAAGGCGCGATCGCCATCCCCATCTGGCTGACTGGCAACGTCACCAGGTCAAATGGTTTGTTGTCGTTAACCTCCACCAGCACTTCGAAACGCTCGCCCATCAGCACTGGCAGCTCGCTCACCTTCACCGGCTCAGGCAGCAGACCACCATCGCTGGCAATCACATACAGCGGGCGATTGTCGCTGGTGGCGAAATTGAGCGAACGGGCATTACAGCCATTGAGCAAACGCAGGCGCAGCCAACCACGCGGGGCTGCGTGTTGCGGGTAGATTGCACCGTTGGTCAGCAACGTATCACCAAACCAGCCCACGGCGGCGGTCATCACATCCAGTTGATAATCAATCTGTCCGTCGGCGTTAAATTTTTTATCCTGAACGATCACCGGAACATCATCGATACCCCACTGTTTTGGCAGCATTAATTTCAGGATCTCGTCATCTTCAATCACCAACAGACCTGCCAGCCCCATCGCCACCTGACGCCCGGTTTTGCCGTGCTGATGCGGATGGAACCAGCAAGTAGCGGCAGGTTGATCGACGTTCAGCGTCACCGTGCGTTGACCGCCTGGCGGAATAATTCCCTGCGGGCCGCCGTCCACTTCTCCCGGCACTTCCAGCCCGTGCCAGTGCAACGTCGTCTCTTCCGCCAGTTGGTTATTGATATCAACCGTCACGGCTTTACCGCGCTGCAACTTCACCGCAGGCCCTAACAGATTACCGTTATAGCCCCAGGTGGTCGCCGTTTTCCCGGCAAAGGTGGACTGACCTGGCATGATCGATAATCTTATGCGGCCACGAACATCAGAAGTGAGGAGTTCGGGGATCGGCAGTGTTGGACGTTCGGCGGCAAAAACTGTTCGACTCCACAGCGGCAAAGCCGAAGCCACGCCCAGCGCGACGGAATATTTTAAGAAATCACGGCGTTGCATAGTTATTTCCTTATTCTCAAGCAGGCGAAACAAAATCAAACGTTGAGCATAGTCCTTACCCTTACGGGAAGGTCAAGCCGCAGACACAATTTAATCGACAATAATGGTCGTCGCCTCGCTCACAGTGTGCTAACGTTTATCTTCTTTAAGTCCTGGTAGAAGCAATGAAGACGTTTTTCAGAACAGTGTTATTCGGCAGCCTGATGGCCGTTTGCGCAAACAGTTACGCGCTCAGCGAGTCTGAAGCCGAAGATATGGCCGATTTAACGGCAGTTTTTGTTTTTCTGAAGAACGATTGTGGTTACCAGAACTTACCTAATGGGCAAATTCGTCGCGCACTGGTCTTTTTCGCCCAGCAAAACCAGTGGGATCTCAGCAACTACGACACCTTCGACATGAAATCCCTCGGTGAAGACAGCTACCGCGATCTCAGCGGTATCGGTATTCCCGTCGCGAAAAAGTGCAAAGCCCTGGCCCGCGATTCCTTAAGCCTGCTTGCCTACGTCAAATAATCCCTGATACCTTTTTGTAGAAACATTGACCGTGCAACCACGGTCAATGTTAGCTATTATGTTGCGCTCTTTTTTTACGAGTGTTAACAAAGGAGGTATCAACCCATGGCCGAAAATAAACTGTGGCATGAAACGCTACACGACCAGTTTGGGCAGTACTTTGCGGTAGATAACGTTCTGTATCATGAAAAGACCGATCACCAGGATCTGATCATTTTTGAGAACGCCGCATTTGGTCGTGTAATGGCGCTAGATGGTGTAGTACAAACCACCGAGCGCGACGAGTTTATCTATCATGAGATGATGACCCACGTTCCACTACTGGCCCACGGTCACGCGAAACATGTGCTGATTATCGGCGGCGGTGACGGCGCAATGCTGCGTGAAGTGACCCGACATAAAAACGTTGAGTCAATCACGATGGTGGAAATCGACGCGGGCGTGGTGTCGTTCTGCCGTCAGTATTTGCCCAACCATAACGCCGGTAGCTACGACGATCCGCGCTTTAAGCTGGTGATCGACGATGGCGTCAATTTCGTGAATCAAACCAGCCAGACCTTTGATGTCATTATCTCCGACTGCACCGATCCTATCGGCCCCGGCGAAAGTCTGTTCACCTCAGCATTTTATGAAGGCTGCAAACGTTGCCTGAATCCTGGCGGTATCTTCGTCGCACAAAACGGTGTCTGCTTTTTACAGCAGGAAGAGGCCATCGGCAGCCATCGTAAACTCAGCCATTACTTCAGTGATGTTGGCTTTTATCAGGCGGCGATCCCGACCTATTACGGCGGCATCATGACCTTTGCATGGGCGACAGATAACGACGCCTTACGCCATCTCTCAACCGAAATTATTCAGGCGCGTTTTCTCGCCTCTGGCCTGAAATGCCGTTATTACAATCCGGCAGTCCATTCGGCAGCTTTTGCCTTACCTCAGTATCTGCAAGACGCACTGGCTTCACAGGCGCTCTAAGGAGAAGATAAGAAATTGAAAAAACTGAAACTGCATGGCTTTAATAATCTGACCAAAAGTCTGAGTTTTTGTATTTACGATATCTGCTATGCCAAAACTGCCGAAGAACGCGACGGTTATATTGCTTATATCGATGAACTCTATAATGCCAACCGTCTGACCGAAATCCTGTCAGAAACCTGTTCCATTATCGGGGCCAATATTCTTAACATCGCCCGCCAGGATTACGAACCACAAGGTGCCAGCGTCACTATTCTGGTGAGTGAAGAACCGGTCGACCCAAAACTTATCGACAAAACAGAACACCCCGGCCCACTGCCAGAAACGGTCGTTGCCCATCTCGATAAAAGTCATATTTGCGTACATACCTACCCGGAAAGCCATCCTGAAGGCGGTTTATGTACCTTCCGCGCCGATATTGAAGTCTCTACCTGCGGCGTGATTTCCCCGCTGAAGGCACTGAATTACCTGATCCACCAGCTTGAGTCCGATATCGTGACCATTGATTATCGCGTGCGCGGCTTTACCCGCGACATTAACGGTATGAAGCACTTTATCGACCATGAGATTAATTCGATTCAGAACTTTATGTCCGAAGATATAAAGACGCTGTATGACATGGTGGATGTGAACGTCTATCAGGAAAATATCTTCCATACCAAGATGTTGCTTAAAGAGTTCGACCTTAAGCACTACATGTTCCACACCAAACCGGAAGATTTAACCGACAGCGAGCGCCAGGAAATTACCGCTGCGCTGTGGAAAGAAATGCGCGAGATTTATTACGGGCGCAATATGCCTGCCGTTTAACGGCCCTGGCGGAGCACGGAGGCTCCGCCTGATTTACCTACATCTGCTGCACGAAATTACGGTACGCCGCCACCACCTGAAGAAAATCCTCAACGCCGCACAGCGACAAGCTCTCTTCGTCGTAGTAGTTCATCCCCTCTTCCATTTCATCGCCAGCGAATTCCAGTTGATTGGCGCGAACCATCACCTCTTCGCCGTCCATCCATAGCGTGTACTCATGCCCTGCCCGCTGCCAGGAACGTTCGCTACCTTTGAGCGTGCGCGCGGCGTCTTCCACTTCATCAAGCAAGGCCAGGTTTTCTTTCACCTCTTCATTAAACCAGTGCCCGACCACTTCATGCCCCATGGACATGCGCACCTTTACCACTCCGGTAATATCGCGCAGAAATTCGTAATCCATAGTGTGTTCCTCTGCTCCCGGCAATGCGCCGAAATCGCATTGCGCCATTGATGTAATTATCGCAGCCTTATCGGAGAAAAACAGCGGAGCGACGGTGGTTTAGAGATAAAAAAATGCCCGGGAATCACATTCACCGGGCATTGTGTCGTTTATGCGCAGCGCGTGCGCTTACTTATTAAACCGCAGTCTGGAAAATCACCCCGTCCGCTTTTTCGGTGTACTGAGAAAGCTGGTTGAAGTTCAGATAACGGTAAGTATCAACGGCAGTTTTATCCACCTGCGCAACGTAGGTCTGGTACTCTTCCGGCGTCGGCAGTTTGCCAATCAGCGCCGCAACAGCAGCCAGTTCCGCAGAAGCCAGGAAGACGTTCGCACCAGTACCCAGACGGTTCGGGAAGTTACGGGTAGAGGTGGAAACCACCGTCGCTCCGTCTGCCACACGCGCCTGGTTACCCATACACAGGGAACAGCCCGGGATCTCGATACGCGCACCGCTCTTACCGAAGACGCTGTAATAGCCTTCTTCTGTCAGCTGCGCGGCGTCCATACGCGTTGGCGGTGCCACCCACAGGCGGGTCGGCAACTGGCCTTTGTGCGCATCCAGCAGTTTACCCGCGGCACGGAAGTGACCGATGTTAGTCATGCAAGAACCGATAAACACTTCGTCGATCTTCTCGCCCTGTACCGCAGACAGCGGGCGCGCGTCGTCCGGATCGTTCGGTGCACAGAGGATTGGCTCTTTGATATCCGCCAGATCGATGTCGATCACTGCCGCGTATTCCGCATCTGCATCGGCTTCCAGCAGCTCAGGATTCGCCAGCCATTTTTCCATGCCCTGAATACGACGTTCGAGAGTACGACGATCGCCATAACCTTCCGCGATCATCCACTTCAGCAGGACGATGTTGGAGTTCAGATATTCGATGATCGGCTCTTTGTTCAGCTTGATAGTACAACCAGCGGCAGAACGCTCGGCGGACGCATCAGTCAGTTCAAAGGCCTGCTCAACTTTCAGATCCGGCAGACCTTCAATTTCCAGAATGCGGCCAGAGAAGATGTTTTTCTTGCCTTTCTTCTCAACGGTCAGCAGACCTTGTTTGATTGCATACAGCGGAATGGCGTGTACCAGATCGCGCAGGGTGATGCCCGGCTGCATTTTGCCTTTGAAGCGCACCAGAACGGATTCCGGCATATCCAGCGGCATTACGCCTGTTGCGGCAGCAAATGCCACCAGACCAGAACCCGCAGGGAAAGAGATGCCAATCGGGAAACGGGTATGGGAGTCACCACCGGTACCGACAGTATCCGGCAGCAGCATACGGTTTAGCCAGGAGTGGATTACGCCGTCACCCGGACGCAGCGACACACCGCCACGGTTCATAATGAAGTCCGGCAGCGTGTGGTGCGTGTTAACGTCAACCGGCTTCGGATATGCCGCTGTGTGACAGAAAGACTGCATCACCAGGTCAGCCGAGAAGCCCAGGCACGCCAGGTCTTTCAGTTCATCACGGGTCATCGGGCCGGTGGTGTCCTGGGAACCTACAGAAGTCATTTTCGGTTCACAGTACGCGCCTGGACGAATACCTTTCACACCACAGGCGCGACCTACCATTTTCTGCGCCAGCGAGAAGCCACGGTCGCTTTCAGCGACATCTTTCGCCTGACGGAACACATCGCTCTGCGGCAGACCAAGTGCTTCACGCGCTTTGGTGGTCAGGCCACGCCCGATAATCAGCGGAATACGACCACCAGCACGCACTTCATCAATCAGCACGTCGGTTTTCAGTTCGAAGGTCGCCAGCAGCTCGTTGGTTTCGTGGTTACGCACTTCGCCTTTGTACGGGTAAACGTCAATCACATCGCCCATATTCAGGTTAGAGACGTCCACTTCAATTGGCAGTGCACCCGCGTCTTCCATCGTGTTAAAGAAGATTGGTGCAATTTTACCGCCGAGGCACAGACCACCGCCGCGTTTGTTCGGCACATGCGGAATATCATCGCCCATAAACCACAGTACGGAGTTAGTGGCGGATTTACGCGAAGAACCCGTACCCACAACGTCACCGACATACGCCAGCGGGAAACCTTTCTGTTGCAGAGCTTCGATTTGCTTGATCGGACCAACAGCGCCTGGCTGGTCTGGCTCAATGCCTTCACGGACGTTTTTCAGCATCGCCAGCGCGTGCAATGGGATGTCCGGGCGCGACCACGCATCCGGTGCCGGAGAAAGGTCATCGGTGTTGGTTTCGCCAGTGACTTTGAAGACGGTAACGGTCAGTTTTTCAGCCAGCGCCGGGCGATTCAGGAACCATTCGGCATCCGCCCAGGACTGCATTACCTGCTTCGCGTATTTGTTGCCTGCTTTGGCTTTCTCTTCTACGTCATAGAAGTTATCGAACATCAGCAGCGTGTGGGACAGTGCTTTGGCAGCGATCGGTGCCAGTTTGGCATCATCCAGCGCGTCGATCAGCGGATGAATGTTGTAACCACCCTGCATGGTGCCCAGCAGTTCGATGGCTTTTTCCGGAGTCAGCAGTGGGGATTTGGCTTCGCCTTTGGCGACAGCAGCCAGGAAGCCTGCTTTTACATAGGCGGCTTCATCGACGCCAGGGGGAACACGGTTGGTTAACAGATCTAACAGGAATTCTTCTTCGCCCGCGGGCGGGTTTTTCAGCAGCTCTACAAGCGCGGCCATTTGGTTTGCATCCAGGGGTTTGGGCGCAATCCCCTCAGCGGCACGCTCAGCTACGTGCTTACGGTATTCTTCTAGCACGACGGTTCTCCTCGCTCTCATTGTCATAGTGCGGCAGGCGATTCTCTTCACGCTCCTGTGAGACAGCAGTTTGTAGGGTAAATGCCCAGTACCGCAACGGGCAGAATAGCAGGATTTTGACGATGTGTTAATCTGTTTACAAAAAAGCAACATAAAAAAGTGGCTGAATCGTTAAGGATGGTCTAGAGATTGTTTCCCTCCGTAAAAACTTCGTTAATTTGCATTGTGATAATCACCTTTCTCAACGAATCCCAAGATTAGTCAAAATTTAAACTACTGCCTCTTTATACTCGGATTCACAGCACCTGCGGGTGGCAGTTCGCCGACCATTGCGATTTCCTTGAGATCCGAATTATGAAAATGATTTTGCCGTTTAAACCCCATGTGCTGGCGCTAATTTGCAGTGCCGGGCTTTGTGCCGCCTCTGCCGGGCTATATATAAAAAGCCGCACACTGGAAGCACCTGTGGAACTGCAATCGACACAACAGACTGCGCCTGACATCACCGCAGTTACGCTTCCTGCAACGGTTTCCGCGCCCCCCGTAACGCCTGCCGTCGTCAAATCTACATTCAGCACTGCACAAATCGATCAATGGATCGCGCCCGTCGCGCTATATCCCGACGCTCTGCTTTCGCAGGTGCTGATGGCATCGACCTATCCGGCAAATGTCGCCCAGGCCGTGCAGTGGTCGCACGACAATCCGCTCAAGCAAGGTGATGCCGCTATTCAGGCAGTATCCGACCAGCCGTGGGATGCCAGCGTCAAATCGCTGGTGGCTTTTCCGCAATTGATGGCGTTGATGGGGGAAAACCCGCAATGGGTACAAAATCTTGGCGACGCGTTTCTGGCGCAGCCGCAGGATGTGATGGACTCGGTACAACGTTTGCGGCAACTGGCGCAACAAACCGGGTCACTGAAGTCATCAACTGAACAAAAGGTCATCACGACAACGAAAAAAGTCGTACCGGCAAATCAGCCCGCCAGCGCCCCTGTCACACAATCAAATACCGTTTCTACGTCCAGCCCCGTCGTCGCTGAACCTGCGCCGACCGTAATAACCATTGAGCCCGCCAATCCGGATGTAGTTTATATTCCCAACTACAACCCAACCGTGGTTTACGGCAGTTGGGCCAATACCGCTTATCCGCCGGTTTACCTGCCGCCGCCAGCCGGAGAACCGTTTGTTGACAGCTTCGTGCGCGGATTTGGCTACAGCATGGGCGTTGCTACCACGTATGCACTATTCAGCAGCATCGACTGGGACGATGACGATCATGACCATCATCATCATGACGATGATGATTATAATCACCACGATGGCGGTCATCGTGACGGTAATGGCTGGCAACACAACGGCGACAACATCAATATCGACGTCAACAATTTCAACCGTATTACTGGTGAGCATCTTACTGACAAGAATATGGCATGGCGGCACAATCCAAACTACCGCGATGGTGTGCCTTATCATGATCAGGATATGGCAAAACGGTTTCACCAAACCGATGTTAAAGGCGGCATGAGTGCCACACAGTTACCTGCCCCAACGCGCGACAGCCAGCGCCAGGCGGCAGCAAGTCAGTTTCAGCAACGAACACACGCAGCACCAGTCACTACGCGAGATACCCAGCGTCAGGCTGCGGCACAGCGGTTTAATGAAGCGGAACACTATGGCAATTATGACGACTTCCGCGAGTTCAGCCGCCACCAACCACTGACCCAGCAGCAAAAGGACACCGCTCGCCAGCGTTATCAGCCTGCCTCGCCTGAGCAGCGCCAGGCGGCCCGCGAGAAAATGCAGACTAACCCGCAGAACCAGCAGCGAAGAGAGGCGGCGCGTCAGCGTTATCAATCTGCCTCGCCTGAACAGCGCCAGGCGGCTCGCGAGAAAATGCAGACTAACCCGCAGAACCAGCAGCGAAGAGAGGCGGCGCGTCAGCGTATCCAGTCGGCCTCGCCTGAGCAGCGTCAGGCGGCCCGTGAGAAAATGCAGACTAGCCCGCAGAATCAACAGCAAAGAGATGCAGCACGTCAGCGTATCCAGTCTGCCTCGCCTGAGCAGCGTCAAGTTGCGCGGGAGAAAATTCAGGAGAGCCGCCCGCAACGTCTGAACGACAATAACCATACTGCCCGATTGAATAATGAGCAACGGTCAGCGGTACGCGAACGGTTGTCTGAGCGTGGAACAAGGAGACTGGAAAGGTAAATTGCAGGCATAAAAAAAGCGGCGTAGTTAGCCGCTTAAGACTGATGACAAACATCGAATTTCCCGATACGCAAGTTTATCGGGCCTACATAGCTCCTGCAATATATTGAATTTGCATGATTTTGTAGGTCGAATAAGGCGTTCACGCCGCATCCGGCATCAACAACGAGCACTTTATCAACAATCTGAAGCGGCCTGGTCAGCCGCTTCTTAATTTACCGGATGTTCCGGCACAAGAAGAATTACTTCTTCTTCGCTTTCGGGTTCGGCAGGTCGGTGATGCTACCTTCGAATACTTCTGCTGCCAGGCCCACAGACTCGTGCAGAGTCGGGTGCGCGTGGATGGTCAGCGCGATGTCTTCAGCGTCACAACCCATTTCGATCGCCAGACCGATTTCACCCAGCAGCTCGCCGCCGTTGGTACCGACAATCGCGCCACCGATCACACGGTGAGATTCTTTGTCGAAAATCAGCTTGGTCATACCGTCTGCGCAGTCGGAAGCGATAGCACGACCAGAAGCAGCCCACGGGAAGGTGGCGGTTTCGTAGCTGATGCCTTTCTCTTTTGCTTCTTTCTCAGTCAGACCCACCCATGCAACTTCTGGTTCGGTATAGGCGATGGACGGGATAACTTTCGGATCGAAGTAGTGTTTTTGACCGGCGATAACTTCAGCGGCAACGTGACCTTCGTGAACACCTTTGTGTGCCAGCATCGGCTGACCGACGATATCGCCGATAGCAAAGATGTGCGGCACGTTAGTGCGCAGCTGTTTGTCAACGCGGATGAAACCACGGTCGTCCACTTCCACGCCAGCTTTGCCTGCGTCGAGGTTTTTACCGTTCGGCACACGACCAATCGCTACCAGCACGGCGTCGTAACGCTGCGGTTCAGCGGGTGCTTTTTTGCCTTCCATCGTCACATAAATACCGTCTTCTTTCGCTTCAACGGCGGTAACTTTGGTTTCCAGCATCAGGTTGAATTTCTTGCTGATACGCTTGGTGAAGACTTTAACGATGTCTTTGTCCGCCGCCGGGATAACCTGGTCGAACATTTCAACCACGTCAATCTGTGAACCCAGCGCGTGGTATACGGTACCCATTTCCAGACCGATGATACCGCCACCCATTACCAGCAGGCGTTCTGGTACTTCTTTCAGTTCCAGCGCGTCAGTGGAGTCCCAGATACGCGGATCTTCATGCGGAATAAACGGCAGTTGGATCGGGCGAGAACCCGCTGCAATGATCGCGTTGTCGAAGTTGATCACGGTTTTACCGTTCTCACCTTCAACTTCCAGGGTGTTAGCCCCGGTAAATTTACCCAGACCGTTGACCACTTTGACTTTACGGCCTTTCGCCATACCAGCCAGACCACCGGTCAGCTGATTGATCACTTTCTCTTTCCAGGTACGAATCTTGTCGATATCGGTTTTCGGTTCGCCGAAGACGATACCGTGTTCAGCCAGCGCTTTGGCTTCTTCGATAACTTTTGCTACGTGCAGCAGTGCTTTAGAAGGGATACAGCCGACGTTCAGGCAAACACCACCAAGGGTGTTGTAACGTTCTACGATTACGGTTTCCAGACCTAAATCAGCGCAACGGAAGGCAGCGGAGTAACCTGCGGGGCCTGCCCCAAGTACCACGACCTGAGTTTTGATTTCAGTACTCATCATGACCTCTATATATTTATCTCCGGCGGTCATACCCGTCGTCTTTCAGGCCGCAGCGGCGTTAGCTTCACGCCCTCACCCCAGTCACTTACTTATGTAAGCTCCTGGGGATTCTGGCGCTTGCTACCTTGCTGCACCCAGAAATCCATAGGGTATGTGAAGTAATACCCTAACCACCACCGGGTCGTTCTATCCGTCGGTATTTTACAAAATTGTTAACAATTTTTAAACAACAAACGGCAACCGATTTGTCTATTCGCTAATAATCTCAATACATTCATGAGATTACCAGAAAAAAGCCGGCCGTTGGGCCGGCTCTTTTATTTACATCACCAGACGGCGAATATCAGACAGCGTGTTGTTAATGATGGTAATGAAACGGGCACCATCAGCACCGTCGATCACGCGGTGGTCGAAGGAGAGAGAAATCGGCAGCATCAGACGCGGCACGAACTCTTTACCATTCCACACCGGCTCCATCGCGGACTTGGAAACGCCGAGGATAGCCACTTCCGGCGCATTCACAATCGGCGCGAAGTGGGTAGTACCCAGGCCGCCGATGCTGGAGATGGTAAAGCAACCGCCCTGCATTTCGCCGGCAGTCAGCTTACCGTCACGCGCTTTCTTAGAAATAGTCATCAGCTCGCGAGACAGCTCGATGATGCCTTTCTTGTTGACGTCTTTGAATACCGGAACAACCAGACCGTTCGGGGTATCCACCGCCACACCGATGTTGATGTATTTCTTCAGGGTCAGACGCTGACCGTCTTCCGACAGCGAACTGTTGAAGCGAGGCATCTGCTCAAGAGCTGCAGCAACGGCTTTCATGATGAAGACAACTGGGGTTATCTTCACATCCAGCTTACGTTTCGCTGCTTCTTCGTTCTGCTGTTTACGGAACGCTTCCAGCTCGGTGATATCAGTTTTGTCGAAGTGGGTAACGTGCGGGATCATCACCCAGTTACGGCTCAGGTTAGCACCAGAAATTTTCTGAATGCGGCCCAGTTCCACTTCTTCGATTTCACCAAACTTGCTGAAGTCCACCTTCGGCCACGGCAACATGCCAAGGATACCGCCGCCAGTCGCTGCCGGAGCCGCTTCTGCACGTTTGATAGCTTCTTTCACGTAAGCCTGAACGTCTTCGCGCAGAATACGACCTTTACGGCCAGTGCCCTTCACTTTCGCCAGGTTAACGCCGAATTCGCGTGCCAGACGGCGGATCAGCGGAGTCGCGTGAACGTAAGCGTCGTTTTCAGCAAATTCAGATTTGCCTTCGGCTTTCGCAGCCGGTGCTGCTGCCGGGGCTTCAGCTTTTGCTGCCAGAGCCGGCGCTGCCGCTTCCTGTTTCGCTGGAGCTGCCGCAGGCGCTGCGCCTTCAACTTCGAAGATCATAATCAGCGAACCAGTTTTCACTTTATCGCCAACGTTGACTTTCAGTTCCTTCACGACGCCAGCAAACGGAGCCGGAACTTCCATAGAAGCTTTGTCGCCTTCTACGGTGATCAGTGACTGTTCAGCGGCAACTTTGTCGCCCACTTTCACCATCACTTCGGTCACTTCAACTTCGTCACCGCCGATATCCGGAACGTTAACTTCTTTCACGCCAGCTGCAGCCGCTGGTGCTGCTGCCGGAGCCGCTTCCTGTTTAGCTGCTGGAGCTGCCGCGCCTGCTGCACCCGCGACTTCGAAGACCATAATCAGCGAGCCGGTAGACACTTTGTCACCCACGTTCACTTTGATCTCTTTCACGGTGCCAGCAAACGGAGCCGGAACTTCCATAGAGGCTTTATCGCCTTCTACGGTGATCAGCGACTGCTCAGCTTCAACTTTGTCGCCCACTTTCACCAGAATTTCGGTCACTTCGACTTCGTCGCTGCCGATATCCGGAACGTTAACGTCTTTTGCTGCCGCAGCCGCGGGTACTGCTGCCGGAGCTGCTTCTTTCTTCTCTTCTGCCTGAGCAGGTGCAGCGTCTGCTGCACCGTCGGCGGAATCGAAAATCATAATCAGTGCGCCGGTCTGGGTTTTATCGCCAACAGAGACTTTGATCTCTTTAACGATACCCGCCTGCGGAGACGGAACTTCCATAGAGGCTTTGTCGCCTTCTACGGTGATCAGCGACTGTTCGGCTTCAATTTTGTCGCCCACTTTGACCAGGATCTCGGTGATTTCAACTTCATCAGCCCCGATGTCCGGTACTTTGATTTCGATAGCCATTATTCTTTTACCTCTTACGCCAGACGCGGGTTAACTTTATCTGCATCGATGTTGAATTTGGCGATTGCGTCAGCAACCACTTTCTTATCGATTTCGCCACGTTTAGCCAGTTCGCCCAGCGCCGCTACAACCACGTAGGAAGCATCAACTTCGAAGTGGTGACGCAGGTTCTCACGGCTGTCGGAACGACCGAAGCCATCAGTACCCAGTACGCGGTAGTCGTCAGCAGGTACGTAAGTACGGACCTGCTCAGCGAACAGTTTCATATAGTCGGTAGATGCCACTGCCGGAGCGTCGTTCATCACCTGAGCGATATACGGAACGCGCGGAGTTTCCAGCGGGTGCAGCATGTTCCAGCGCTCACAATCCTGACCATCACGCGCCAGTTCAGTGAAGGACGTTACGCTATAAACGTCAGAACCTACGCCGTAATCTTTCGCCAGGATCTGTGCTGCTTCACGGACGTGACGCAGGATAGAACCGGAGCCCAGCAGCTGAACTTTACCTTTGCTACCTTCAATGGTTTCGAGTTTGTAGATACCTTTACGGATACCTTCCTCAGCACCTTCCGGCATTGCCGGCATGTGGTAGTTTTCGTTCAGCGTGGTGATGTAGTAGTAAACGTTCTCTTGTTTTTCACCGTACATACGCTCCAGACCGTCATGCATGATGACAGCAACTTCGTAAGCGTAAGCCGGGTCGTAAGAGATACAGTTCGGAATAGTCAGCGACTGAATGTGGCTGTGACCATCTTCGTGCTGCAGACCTTCGCCGTTCAGGGTGGTACGACCGGAAGTACCGCCGATCAGGAAGCCACGCGCTTGCTGGTCGCCAGCCGCCCAGCACAGATCGCCGATACGCTGGAAGCCGAACATCGAGTAATAGATGTAGAACGGAATCATCGGCAGATTGTTGGTGCTGTAAGAGGTCGCCGCTGCCAGCCAGGAACAACCTGCGCCCAGCTCGTTGATCCCTTCCTGCAGAATCTGACCTTTCTCGTCTTCTTTATAGTAAGCAACCTGCTCGCGGTCCTGCGGGGTGTACTGCTGACCGTTCGGGCTGTAAATACCAATCTGACGGAACAGACCTTCCATACCGAAAGTACGCGCTTCGTCGGCGATGATCGGCACAAGCCTGTCTTTGATCGACTTGTTCTTCAGCATCACGTTCAGGCCGCGAACGAAAGCGATAGTGGTAGAGATCTCTTTGCTCTGCTCTTCCAGCAGCGCACCGAAGTCTTGCAGGCTCGGCAGCTCCAGCTTCTCGGTGAAGTTCGGCTGACGGCTTGGCAGATAACCGTGCAGTTTCTGACGCTGAGCGTGCAGATAGGTATGCTCTTCAGAACCTTCCGGGAAGGTGATGTACGGCAGTTTTTCGATATCCGCATCAGACACCGGCACATTAAAACGGTCGCGGATGTGACGCACGCCGTCCATGTTCATTTTCTTAACCTGGTGCGCGATGTTTTTACCTTCAGCCGCATCGCCCATGCCGTAACCTTTAATGGTATGAGCAAGGATTACTGTCGCTTTGCCTTTGGTTTCCTGCGCTTTCTTGAATGCAGCGTAGATTTTCTTCGGATCGTGACCACCACGGTTCAGTGCCCAGATCTGCTCGTCAGTCCAGTCTGCAACCAGTGCTGCGGTTTCAGGATATTTACCGAAGAAGTGTTCACGAACGTACGCACCATCTTTCGATTTGAAGGTCTGGTAGTCACCGTCAACGGTTTCGTTCATCAGCTGGATCAGTTTACCGCTGGTATCTTTACGCAGCAGTTCATCCCAACGGCTACCCCACATCACTTTGATCACGTTCCAGCCAGCACCTTCGAAGATGCCTTCCAGTTCGTTGATGATTTTGCCGTTACCGGTGACCGGGCCGTCAAGACGCTGCAGGTTACAGTTGATAACGAAGACCAGGTTATCCAGTTTTTCACGGGTAGCGATGGTGATCGCACCTTTGGATTCCGGTTCGTCCATTTCACCGTCGCCGAGGAACGCGTAAACGGTCTGTTTAGAGGTATCTTTCAGGCCACGGTGTTCCAGATATTTCAGGAATTTAGCCTGGTAAATAGCACCAATCGGACCCAGACCCATAGATACGGTCGGGAACTGCCAGAATTCCGGCATCAGTTTCGGGTGCGGATAGGAAGAGAGGCCATTGCCGTGAACTTCCTGACGGAAGTTATCCAGCTGCTCTTGAGTCAGACGACCTTCCAGGAAAGCACGTGCGTAAACGCCCGGGGAGATGTGGCCCTGGAAGTAAACCAGGTCGCCGCCATCCTGCTCGTTACGTGCACGGAAGAAGTGGTTAAAGCACACATCATAAATGGTTGCGGAAGACTGGAAGGACGCCATGTGGCCGCCCAGTTCGAGGTCTTTTTTCGACGCACGCAGAACCGTCATGATGGCGTTCCAGCGGATAGCTGAACGAATACGGCGTTCCAGTTCCAGATTACCCGGATACTCCGGTTGTTCTTCAACGGGGATGGTGTTGATGTAGTTGCTGATACCGGTGCCTGCGGCTACGTTGACTCCGCCTTTGCGGGCTTCAGCAAGCAGTTGGTCGATCAGATACTGAGCACGCTCAACACCTTCTTCACGGATGACCGATTCGATCGCCTGGAGCCAGTCGCGAGTTTCGATCGGATCCACGTCATTTGGGAAACGTTCTGACATGGGTTATTCCTTATCTATCTAATAACGTTGAGTTTTCTGGAACCTGTCCCATTGAACTCTCGCCGGAAAGCCCAATAAGACAGGTTCTACGTTTAGTTGCCGCGCTTTTATATGCGCTTGATTTACAACATCTTCTGGATAATTTTTACCAGAAAAATCACTAATTCTTTCGTTGCTCCAGACGACGCAGAGAACGCTCACGGCGACTCTCTTCACGGCTTCTGTCGAGCAAAATTTCTTCGATAAAGGCCAGATGGCGATGCGATGCTTCGCGCGCTTCTTCCGGCTTACCGGCCATAATCGCTTCGAATATGCGGGTGCGGTGACTACTCACCAGCGGCAGCATCTCGCGACGCGAATAGAGCAATTCGAAGTTCTGACGGACATTCTGGGCCAACATCGGCTCCATACACCTTAGCAGATGAAGCAAAACCACATTGTGGGCCGCTTCGGTGACGGCAATCTGATACTGGAGTACGGCGTTTGATTCCGCGTCCAGATCGCCAGACTGCTGCGCCAGTTCTATGGCGTGGTGGAGTTCACGGATGCGTTCCTTGTCTTCATCGGTACTACGCAGCGCGGCGTAATAAGCGGCGATACCTTCCAGGGCGTGTCGTGTTTCGAGCAAGTCATACTGTGATTCAGGATGGTCGGAGAGCAGCTCCACCAGCGGATCGCTGAAGCTTTGCCAGAGGCTGCTCTGAACAAACGTGCCGCCACCCTGGCGACGAAGCAACAAGCCCTTCGCTTCGAGACGTTGAATCGCCTCACGCAATGAGGGACGGGATACATCGAACTGTTTTGCCAGTTCGCGTTCCGGTGGGAGTTTTTCACCCGGGCGGAGAGTGCCTTCGAGGATCAAAAACTCCAGTTGCTGCTCAATCACATCGGAGAGTTTTGGTTGGCGGATTTTGCTGTAGGCCATGAGTTCCTGTCTTAAGCCACTTGCCGAAGTCAATTGGTCTTACCAATTTCATGTCTGTGACGCTAAAGTAACAAAGTATTCACCTTATGTCCATACAGGTTTTGATTGAAATCATGAAACTGTGCACATTTTAACAACTTGACATATATAACGTTTCAAAGTTGTAACTATGCACAAATGTAGACTTTACGTAGGAAAGTGATTTTTTAACGATTATTAAACTATAAAAATCCGAATTGAACCGATTCACTTACCAATTTTTCGATTTTTAATTCAATTAAAATGAATTTATATTCATTTTATATATTGAGCGGATTTGAGGCTGATCTTTACAAACGGTTCCTTTTTAAGCAACTCATCTTCAACCATGCATAAAGCGGGTGCATTCGCTGCCGCATACCATTATTCTTGATCTGACGGAAGTCTTTTTGTAACAATTCAAACGTCCTTAATGTAAACAAATTAATACAACAAACGGAATTGTAAACTTACACACGCATCATTGCGTAGATCAAAAAAACAATCACCGCACGAGGTTTCATGATGGAAGGTCAACAGCACGGCGAGCAGCTAAAGCGCGGCCTTAAAAACCGCCATATTCAGCTTATCGCGCTGGGTGGCGCAATAGGAACCGGGCTATTCCTGGGAAGCGCCTCCGTAATACAGTCCGCAGGGCCAGGGATTATCCTGGGTTATGCCATTGCAGGTTTTATCGCCTTTCTGATCATGCGTCAGCTAGGTGAAATGGTGGTCGAAGAACCTGTCGCAGGCTCCTTCAGCCACTTTGCTTATAAATACTGGGGCAGCTTTGCCGGATTCGCTTCTGGCTGGAACTATTGGGTACTGTACGTTTTAGTTGCCATGGCAGAACTTACAGCTGTCGGCAAATACATTCAGTTCTGGTATCCGGAAATCCCCACCTGGGCTTCTGCCGCCGTATTCTTTGTGGTGATCAACGCCATCAACCTGACCAACGTAAAAGTGTTTGGCGAGATGGAGTTCTGGTTTGCCATTATCAAAGTTATCGCGGTGGTGGCGATGATCATCTTCGGCGGCTGGCTGCTGTTCAGCGGCAACGGCGGCCCGCAGGCGACCGTTAGCAACCTGTGGGCTCAAGGTGGCTTCCTGCCGCACGGCTTCACCGGGCTGGTGATGATGATGGCGATTATCATGTTCTCGTTCGGTGGTCTGGAACTGGTGGGGATCACCGCTGCAGAAGCTGATAACCCGGAGCAAAGCATCCCGAAAGCAACTAATCAGGTTATCTACCGCATCCTGATTTTCTACATTGGTTCGTTAGCCGTTCTGCTCTCACTGATGCCGTGGACACGCGTTACCGCTGACACCAGCCCGTTTGTGCTGATCTTCCACGAGTTAGGCGATACCTTTGTGGCAAATGCGCTGAACATCGTGGTACTGACGGCTGCGCTCTCCGTGTACAACAGCTGCGTATATTGCAACAGCCGTATGCTGTTCGGTCTGGCACAACAGGGTAACGCACCGAAAATGCTCGCTTCCGTCGATAAACGCGGCGTACCAGTAAATACCATTCTGGTATCTGCGCTGGTTACGGCATTGTGCGTACTGATTAACTACCTTGCCCCAGAGTCCGCTTTCGGACTGTTAATGGCGCTGGTGGTTTCTGCACTGGTTATTAACTGGGCGATGATTAGCCTGGCACATATGAAGTTCCGTCGCGCTAAGCAAGAACAAGGTGTGGTAACTCGTTTCCCTGCCCTGCTCTATCCGCTGGGTAACTGGATCTGCCTGCTGTTTATGGCGGCGGTACTGGTGATAATGCTGATGACGCCGGGGATGGCGATTTCGGTTTACCTGATCCCGGTATGGCTGGTTGTGTTAGGTATAGGTTATCTGTTCAAAGAGAAAACCGCAAAAGCCGTAAAAGCACATTAATCTCTCTACGCCCTCACCCGTTCTGGGTGAGGGCAGCAATATTTACACCAATGTCCCGTAAATCGTCAGTAGCGCAATCACCACCACAACCACGAACGAGGTTTTCTTCGCCATTGAAACCGCTGCTTTCGGTGTCTCAACCTTATCGACATGCGGTTCACGCGCCAGAGAGAACTGTGCCAGACGCGTTAACACCTGGTATTGCGATGTATGGAAATCGGTCAGTGAAGCAAACCAGGCTGGTAACGCTTTCTCACCGTGACCAATCAAGGCATAAACTACGCCCGCAAGGCGAACTGGCACCCAATCCACTACATGAAGCACGGCATCAACCCCCGACTGTAAGCGATGATGCGGCGTCTGGTAGCGCGCCAGCCAGTATTGCCATGCACGCAAGAATGCATAGCCCATCAGGGTAACGGGTCCCCAGATACCGCCTACAATTAGCCAGAACAGTGGCGCAAGGTAAAAACGAAAGTTAATCCACAACAGGGCATTTTGCAGTTCACGCAAAAACTCACGCTCATCGCAGCCTGCGGGGACGCCATGAATCATGGTTAACTCGCCAGCCATCGTGGAACGGGCATGGCTGTCGTTACGAGAAGCTGCGGTCAGATAAGCATGATAATGGAGACGAACTTTTCCTGCGCCAATACACAACAAACCAATCAACAGCCACACCACCAGCGTCGGGACGTTGAACAATAACCCATGCAACGCGCGCAACAGTAAAAAGGTCGCCCCCATCGCGATAATGGTCATCCCTAATGTGCGCCCCAGCGAAAAATGTTTCACCCGACGGAAAAACGCCTCGAGGCGGTGATCAAGCTGCCAGTGCTCGCCCAACTTAAACAGGCGCTCGAAAATTAACACCAGTAAGGTTGTAAACAGCGTCATGTTGTCTCCTTGCTGACTAGGGCGCGAAACCGTGCCCAATCAAAGGCAGGGCCGGGATCGGTTTTACGCTCCGGCGCAATATCACAATGGCCCGTCATGTTATTAACGATATCGGGATAGCGATCAATCAGTGCCCGCGTGACCGCCGCCAGTTGCTGATACTGCGCATCGGTATAAGCCAGCGTATCAGTGCCTTCCAGCTCAATCCCAATAGAGAAATCATTACAGCGTTCGCGCCCCTGATACACGGAAACACCCGCATGCCAGGCGCGTTTATCGAAAGGAACATACTGGACAATTTCACCATCACGGCGAATCAAACAGTGAGCGGAGACGCGTAAATGGGCAATCTCTGCAAAGAAGGGATGAGCCTGCGGATCAATAGTTCCGGTGAATAATGCATCAATCCACGGACCGCCAAACTCGCCTGGCGGCAGGCTAATATTGTGCACCACCAGCAAGGTGGGAGTTTCGTCATCCGGGCGACAATCGTAATGTGGTGAGGGAACGCGGCGCGCGCCGACCAGCCACCCCTGTTCTAACAACATGCAGGATCTCCTTATATGTGGTGCTAATACCCGGTTCAGAGTAGCATGTTTCTACCTTATGATTCGTTAGCTATCTGGAGTTTTAACATGCCGCCTCGCCGCTATAACCCTGACACCCGACGTGACGAGCTGCTGGAACGCATTAATCTCGATATCCCCGGCGCGGTGGCTCAGGCGCTGCGAGAAGATTTAGGCGGAACAGTCGATGCCAACAACGACATTACGGCAAAACTTTTACCGGAAAATTCACGCTCTCATGCCACGGTGATCACCCGCGAAGAAGGCGTATTTTGTGGTAAACGCTGGGTTGAAGAAGTGTTTATTCAACTGGCAGGCGACGATGTCACCATTACCTGGCATGTGGATGACGGTGATGTCATTAACGCCAATCAACTCCTTTTCGAACTCGAAGGCCCATCTCGCGTGCTGTTAACCGGCGAACGTACTGCGCTTAATTTTGTACAAACTCTTTCTGGCGTAGCCAGTAAGGTTCGCCACTATGTTGAGTTACTGGAAGGCACCGATACGCAGTTGCTGGATACGCGAAAAACCTTACCCGGCCTGCGTTCTGCCCTGAAATACGCGGTACTTTGCGGCGGCGGGGCTAACCATCGTCTGGGGCTTTCTGACGCCTTCCTGATCAAAGAAAACCATATTATTGCCTCCGGCTCAGTGCGCCAGGCGGTCGAAAAAGCGTCCTGGCTGCACCCGGATGCGCCAGTAGAAGTTGAAGTCGAGAATCTGGAAGAACTTGATGAAGCACTGAAAGCAGGTGCCGATATCATCATGCTGGATAACTTCGACACAGAACAGATGCGCAAAGCCGTTAAACGCACCAACGGCAAGGCGCTGCTGGAAGTGTCTGGCAACGTCACCGACAAAACGCTACGCGAGTTTGCTGAAACGGGCGTGGACTTTATCTCCGTCGGAGCGCTAACTAAACACGTACAGGCACTCGATCTTTCAATGCGTTTTCGCTAATTGCTGACAGATTTATCCGCTCCATCGCGGGCGGATAATCTCCCCTTCCCCAACTTTCTTCGTAACGCCTCGCAAATTTTCTGTCTTTCGCTGCAACGTAATAAAAAACCTCGGAAGCCGCCTTCCCGTTTCGTTTTTTGCCCCTCGCCTGTGCTGATGGCGTTTGCCAAAGTAGCGCCAACCAAATCAAGGAGCGAGACAGATGGACAAGCAACGCGGTTTTACACTTATCGAACTGATGGTGGTTATTGGCATCATTGCCATTTTAAGCGCCATTGGTATTCCCGCTTATCAAAACTACCTGCGCAAAGCCGCACTTACCGACATGCTACAAACCTTTGTGCCTTACCGTACCGCCGTAGAATTGTGCGCGCTGGAACATGGCGGACTGGACACCTGCGACGGCGGCAGCAATGGCATCCCCTCGCCTACCACCACCCGCTATGTTTCAGCCATGAGTGTGGCAAAGGGCGTGGTGTCGCTGACCGGGCAAGAGAGTCTCAATGGGCTAAGCATCGTTATGACACCCGGTTGGGATAACGCTAACGGTGTCACCGGCTGGACGCGCAACTGCAATATTCAAAGTGACAGCGCATTGCAGCAAGCCTGCGAAGATGTCTTCCGCTTTGATGACGCCAACTAAGGAGCGGCGATGAATATTTCACAGCTCACCGCCCTGTGTTTGCGTTACCAGGGGGTCTTACTGGATGCCAGCGAAGAAGTGGTTCATGTTGCGGTGGTCGATGCCCCCTCACATGAGTTGCTGGACGCATTGCATTTCGCTACCACCAAACGTATTGAGATCACCTGCTGGACGCGCCAACAGATGGAAGGTCACGCCAGTCGCAAACAACAGACATTGCCCGTAGCCGTTCAGGAGAAACATCAGCCTAAAGCAGAATTGCTGGCTCATACGTTGCAATCTGCACTGGAACAACGCGCGTCAGATATTCATATCGAACCAGCGGACAATAGCTATCGTATCCGCTTACGTATCGACGGCGTGCTGCATCCTTTACCTGATGTTTCACTGGATGCCGGAGTCGCTTTAACCGCCAGGTTAAAAGTGCTTGGAAGCCTGGATATTGCGGAACATCGCCTGCCGCAGGACGGGCAATTCACTGTCGAACTGGCCGGGAACGCCGTCTCATTTCGTATTGCTACCTTGCCATGTCGCGGCGGTGAAAAGGTGGTATTACGGTTGTTACAGCAGGTGGACCAGGCGCTGGATGTCAACACGCTGGGAATGCAACCATCACAACTGACGGACTTTACCCACGCGTTGCAGCAACCACAGGGACTGGTGCTGGTAACTGGCCCTACCGGCAGCGGCAAAACAGTCACGCTGTATAGCGCACTGCAAACGCTGAATACCGACGATATTAATATTTGCAGCGTGGAAGATCCGGTTGAGATCCCCATCGCCGGGCTAAACCAGACACAAATCCATCCGCGTGCCGGACTCACCTTTCAGGGCGTTTTGCGTGCGTTATTGCGCCAGGATCCTGACGTCATCATGATCGGAGAGATCCGCGATGGCGAAACGGCAGAAATTGCCATTAAAGCCGCGCAAACGGGTCATCTGGTATTGTCCACGCTACACACCAACTCCACCTGCGAAACGCTGGTGCGTTTACAGCAAATGGGCGTTGCTCGCTGGATGCTCTCGTCGGCCCTCACTCTGGTAATAGCCCAGCGCCTGGTACGTAAACTTTGTCCGCATTGCCGCCAGCAGCAAGGGGAACCGATCCGCCTTCCGGACAATGTATGGTCATCTCCGCTGTCCCGCTGGCAGGCACTGGGTTGTGAACATTGCTACCACGGTTTTTATGGTCGTACCGCCTTGTTTGAAGTCCTGCCCATTACACCAGCCATACGCCAGCTTATTTCCTCTAATACTGAAGTTGAATCGCTGGAAACGCACGCCAGGCGGACAGGTATGCGCACACTTTTTGAAAACGGCTGCCTGGCCGTGGAACAAGGCTTAACCACCTTTGAAGAGTTAATCCGCGTGCTGGGGATGCCACATGGCGAATAAGCAACTCTGGCGATGGCATGGCATAACCGGCGACGGCAATGCGCAAGATGGGATGCAATGGTCAGAGAGCCGTGCTTTGCTGCTTTTGGCTCTACAGCAGCAAAGGGTTACCCCACTAAGCCTGAAGCGAATCGCCATCAATTCTGCGCATTGGCGAGGAGATAAAAGCGCGGAAGTCATTCATCAACTGGCGACGCTACTTAAAGCCGGGTTAACGCTTTCTGAAGGGCTGGCACTGCTGGCTGAACAGCATCCAAGTAAGCAATGGCAGGCATTGTTGCAATCGCTGGCGCACGATCTCGAACAGGGCATTGCCTTTTCCAGTGCCTTATTACCCTGGTCAGAGGTATTTCCGCCGCTCTATCAGGCGATGATCCGCACGGGGGAAGTGACCGGTAAGCTGGATGAATGCTGTTTTGAACTGGCGCGTCAACAAAAAGCCCAGCGCCAGTTGGCCGACAAAGTGAAATCAGCGTTGCGTTATCCCATCATCATTTTAGCGATGGCAATCATGGTGGTTGTGGCAATGCTGCATTTTGTTCTGCCGGAGTTTGCCGCTATCTATAAAACCTTTAACACCCCACTACCGATACTAACGCAGGGGATCATGACGCTGGCAGACTTTAGTGGCAAATGGGGCTGGCTGCTGATAGTGCTCGGCTTTCTGCTGGCGATAGCCAACAAACTGCTGATGCGTCGCCCTACCTGGCTTATTGCGCGGCAGAAATGGTTATTACGCATCCCAATAATGGGAGCCCTCATGCGGGGACAAAAACTCACGCAGATCTTTACGATTCTGGCGCTGACACAAAGTGCAGGGATTATTTTTTTGCAGGGAGTGGAGAGCGTAAGGGAGACGATGCGCTGCCCGTACTGGGCGCAACTTCTGACACAAATTCAGCATGATATCAGTAACGGTCACCCCATCTGGCTGGCGCTAAAAAATACGGGGGAGTTTAGCCCGCTCTGTTTGCAGTTAGTGAGGACAGGAGAGACATCCGGGTCGCTGGATCTCATGCTGGAGAATCTTGCCCATCATCATCGGGATAACACGCTGGCGCTGGCAGATAACCTTGCCGCCTTACTGGAACCGGCGTTGCTGGTCATTACTGGAGGAATTATCGGTACGTTGGTGGTGGCAATGTATCTGCCAATTTTCCATCTGGGCGATGCGATGAGTGGGGTGGGATAATGCTGGCGTGTTGCTCCACGCCAGCATTGGGAGATTACAGATTATTGAAGATGCGGTTTTCTTGTTCCAGTACGCGGATAAACGTGGTGCGTTTGGTCAGCTCTTTCAGGCGTGAAGCCCCAACGTAAGTGCAGGCTGAACGCAGACCGCCTAAAATATCACGCGCGGTATTTTCAACCGGGCCTCGCAGTGGCAGCTTAACGGTTTTACCTTCTGCAGCGCGATATTCCGCAACGCCGCCAACGTGACGTTTCATCGCAGACTCGGAGCTCATACCGTAGAACAGCATAAATTTCTCGCCGTTCTCTTCAACAATACGGCCGCCGCTCTCTTCGTGACCAGCCAGCATTCCGCCAAGCATTACGAAATCGGCACCGCCACCAAAAGCTTTAGCCACATCGCCCGGTGTGGTACAGCCGCCATCGCTGACGATCATCCCGCCCAGACCGTGCGCGGCATCGGCGCATTCGATCACCGCAGAAAGCTGCGGATAACCGACGCCCGTTTTCACGCGAGTTGTACAAACAGAGCCAGGACCAATGCCAACTTTAACGATATCGGCACCGGAGAGGATAAGCTCCTCACACATTTCGCCAGTTACCACATTGCCTGCACAAATAGTTTTGGTCGGCCACGCTTCACGCGCCTTCGCCACAAACTGCACGAAGTGCTCGGAATATCCATTCGCAACATCAATACAAACGAAGTTTAATGCCGGATTCAGATCGAGAATTTGTTTAGTTTTTTCGAAATCGGCATCCGACGTGCCGGTAGAAACCATCACATGTTTCAGCACATCAGCAGAAGAATTGTTGATAAACGCTTGCCACTCTTCAACAGAGTAATGTTTATGTACAGCGGTCAAAATATCGAAAGAAGCCAGTGCCGTAGCCATACTAAAAGTGCCTACGGTGTCCATATTTGCGGCGATAATCGGCACGCCGGACCAGCTTTGACCTGAATGTTTGAAGGTGAATTGACGTTCCAGTTCAACATCGGAACGGCTTTTAAGGGTAGAGCGTTTAGGGCGGATGAGGACGTCTTTAAAACCTAACTTCAGATCTTCTTCGATACGCATGTGCAGATTCCTGGGGTTAATGGCTGTAAGGGTAAGAGCGCAACTCCAGTGACGCTATCATACGCACTAATCGATATGGCGCAAGACTGCGAAATTGTCTTTTTTTACGCTACAATCCCATAAATTTACCTGGTAAATAGTGGGCGAACGTTTCATCAATTTCGCTTTCGCGCGCTCTTTATTAACATTTTGATAATCATGATGAATTCCCAGGAATATATATTATGAGGTATACAGTTGCCTTAACAGGCGGCATTGGCAGTGGCAAGAGTACCGTTGCAAATGCATTTGCTGACCTCGGAATTAATGTCATTGATGCCGATATTATTGCACGTCAGGTGGTTGAACCGGGTACACCTGCACTGCGTGCCATTGCTGAACACTTTGGCGCGGATATGATTGCTGCTGATGGAACATTGCAACGTCGCGCCTTGCGCGAGCGGATCTTTGCCTATCCGGAAGAGAAAAACTGGCTTAATGCCCTGCTGCATCCTCTGATTCAGCAGGAGACGCAACGCCAGATCCAGCAAGCAACGTCACCTTATGTGTTATGGGTTGTGCCATTGCTGGTAGAAAACTCACTGTATAAAAAAGCGAATCGAGTGCTGGTGGTGGATGTCAGCCCAGAAACGCAGCTTAAGCGCACCATGCAGCGCGATGATGTTACTCGCGAGCATGTCGAACAAATTCTTGCTGCCCAGGCAACGCGCGAAGCCCGTCTTGCGGTGGCAGATGACGTCATTGATAATAACGGCACACCAGATGCTATTGCATCAGATGTTGCCCGCCTGCACGCACACTATTTGCAGCTCGCGTCGCAGTTTGTCTCACAGGAAAAAACTTAATGCAGACCCAGGTCCTTTTTGAACATCCACTAAATGAAAAAATGCGTACATGGCTGCGCATTGAGTTTTTAATTCAACAACTCACCGTAAATTTGCCTATTGCTGACTACGCTGGTGCTCTGCATTTCTTCCGTAATGTTAGTGAATTGCTGGATGTGTTCGAGCGTGGAGAAGTTCGTACCGAACTACTGAAAGAGCTGGAACGTCAACAGCGTAAACTCCAGACCTGGATTGGTGTGCCTGGCGTGGACCAGACCCGTATTGAAGCATTAATTCAGCAGTTGAAGGCCGCAGGTAGCGTACTGATTTCCGCGCCGCGTATCGGGCAATTTCTGCGTGAAGACAGGATGATTGCCCTGGTGCGCCAGCGTCTGAGCATTCCCGGCGGTTGTTGCAGCTTTGATTTACCTACGTTGCATATCTGGTTGCATTTACCCCAGTCGCAGCGCGACAGTCAGGTAGAAACCTGGATTGCCAGCCTGAGCCCGCTGACACAGGCACTTACAATGGTGTTGGATTTGATTCGTCAGTCGGCACCGTTCCGCAAACTGACCAGTCTGAACGGTTTTTATCAGGATAACGGCGAAGACGCCGATTTGTTACGCCTGAATCTGGCACTCGATTCACAGCTTTACCCGCAAATATCCGGTCATAAGAGCCGTTTTGCGATTCGCTTTATGCCGCTGGACAGTGAAAATGGACAAGTACCGGAACGTCTGGATTTCGAACTGGCTTGTTGCTAAGGAGTAAAAATGTCAGAAACTATTACGGTGAATTGCCCCACCTGCGGGAAAACGGTGGTGTGGGGTGAAGTCAGCCCATTTCGGCCATTTTGTTCCAAACGCTGCCAGTTGATCGACCTCGGAGAATGGGCTGCTGAAGAAAAACGAATCCCTAGCAGTGGCGATCTTTCTGAGAGCGATGACTGGAGCGAAGAGCCAAAGCAGTGACATTTGTCCGATGCCGCACGTAGGCCTGATAAGACGCGCCAGCGTCGCATCAGGCATCGTGTGTAAATGTCGGATGCGGCGTAAACGCCTTATCCGACCTCCAGACACTTAAGCTTCGCAATTACCGGTTCATTGGCTGGCGGAAAATCTTCTGCATCGAGGCTGGCCAGCGCCATCCACTCACCGGGCTGTCCCTCTTTCCCCCACGGTTCTCCTTCCCAGCTTTCGACCAACCAGAACCACAGTGTGATATGCCTGTCAGAGAACTGATATTCCAGCTTTTCAAACAGCGAAAAACGTTGCGGGGTAACCCCGACTTCTTCCTGAAGCTCCCGTACCATCGCTTGTTCTGCCGTTTCTCCCATTTCTATTTTACCGCCCGGAAACTCCAGCTTATTTGCCATGTGCGCATCTGCGGCGCGACGGGTTATAAAGATTTCGTTGTTTTCGTTGCGAATAATACCTACCGCGATTTGCAGTTTTTTCATTGTCTTAAGCCTATAAAAAAGGCGCAGAATCCTGCGCCTTTTATTTCAACACTTAGCTTTTATTGCAGGCGACCATGGCACTGCTTGTATTTTTTACCAGAACCGCATGGGCAAGGATCGTTACGTCCAACTTTACGATCGCCGGTTTGCGCAGCCAGCGCAGCTGCGGCTGCAGAGTCGTCATCCTGATGGCTAAGCTGCTGCATTTGCGCTAAACGCTCAGCTTCCATACGACGCTGCTGCTCCAGCTCTTCAACTTCTTCCGGCATGCGTACTTGTACTTTGCTTAACGTGCTGATGACTTCATATTTCAACGATTCCAGCATCGCCGCAAACATGGAGAACGATTCACGTTTGTATTCCTGCTTCGGATCTTTCTGCGCATAGCCACGCAGGTGGATACCCTGACGCAGATAGTCCATCGCCGCCAGGTGCTCTTTCCACAGGGAGTCCAGCGTTTGCAGCATCACCCCTTTCTCGAAGTGACGCATCATCTCAGCGCCAACCACTTCTTCTTTACGGTGATACACTTCGATGGACTGCTCCAGGATACGCTCACGCAGCGTCTCTTCATGCAGTTCTGGCTCTTTGTCCAGCCACTCGGCAATCGGCAAATCAAGGTCGAAGTCGTTTTTCAGACGTTCTTGCAAACCTGGAATGTCCCACATTTCTTCCAGTGACTGTGGCGGAATGTAGGCATCGATGGTTGCTTTGAACACATCTTCACGAATGCTGTTGATGGTTTCGCTCACATCGCTGACATCCAGCAGTTCGTTACGCTGGGAGTATATGGCACGACGCTGATCGTTAGCTACGTCATCGTATTCCAGCAGCTGTTTACGAATGTCGAAGTTACGGCTTTCAACTTTACGCTGAGCATTGGCAATTGCTTTAGTTACCCACGGATGCTCAATGGCTTCACCGGGTTTCATACCCAGTTTACGCATCATGCCGGATACTCGGTCAGAGGCAAAAATACGCATCAGCGCATCTTCCATCGACAGGTAGAAACGGGAAGAACCGGCATCACCCTGACGACCAGAACGGCCACGCAGCTGGTTATCGATACGACGAGATTCGTGACGCTCGGTACCGATGATATGCAGGCCACCTGCTTCCAGTACCGCGTCGTGACGCACCTGCCAGTCGGCTTTAATTTTTTCAATTTGCTCAGCGGTCGGGTTTTCCAGCGCGGCAACTTCTGCCTGCCAGCTACCACCAAGCACGATGTCAGTACCACGACCCGCCATGTTGGTCGCGATGGTCACTGCTGCCGGATAGCCCGCCTGAGCAACGATTGCCGCTTCGTTGGCGTGGAATTTAGCGTTCAGAACGTTGTGTTTGATACCAGCTTTGGTCAGCTCGTTTGATACCAGTTCCGATTTTTCGATTGAAATAGTACCCACCAGCACTGGCTGGCCTTTCGCAGTACGTTCTTTGATATCTTCAATGATCGCCTGAATTTTTTCCGCTTCGGTCATGTAGACCAGATCCGGCAGATCTTTACGAATCATCGGGCGGTTGGTCGGAACGACTACAGTATCCAGCTTGTAGATGGAACTGAATTCGAAAGCTTCGGTATCAGCCGTACCGGTCATCCCCGCCAGTTTTTCATACAGACGGAAGTAGTTCTGGAAGGTGATCGAAGCCAGTGTCTGGTTTTCGTTCTGAATCTGTACACCCTCTTTTGCTTCCACAGCCTGGTGCAGGCCATCAGACCAGCGACGGCCCTGCATGGTACGACCAGTATGTTCGTCAACGATGATAACTTCACCATCTTTAACGATGTAATCGACGTCGCGGGTAAACAGCGCGTGAGCACGCAGCGCCGCCGTTACGTGGTGCATCAGCATAATATTGGCCGGAGAGTACAGCGACTCACCTTCATCCATAATGCCTTCTTTCACCAGCAGCTCTTCAATAAGCACCAGACCACGTTCGGTCAGGTTCACCTGGCGAGATTTTTCATCCACCGAGAAGTGGCCTTCGCCCTGGAAGGTTTCGGAGTCTTCTTTTTCCTGACGGATCAGGTACGGAATGATTTTGTTTACACGCTTATACATTTCCGAACTGTCTTCCGCCGGGCCGGAAATGATCAGCGGTGTACGCGCTTCATCGATCAGGATGGAGTCCACTTCGTCCACCAGCGCATAGTGCAGTTTACGCTGTACACGTTCTTCAGGGCTGAACGCCATGTTGTCGCGCAGGTAGTCAAAGCCGTATTCGTTGTTCGTACCGTAAGTAATGTCAGCCGCGTAAGCTTCACGCTTTGCCGGTGCTGGCATGCCCGGCAGGTTGATGCCGACGGTCAAGCCGAGGAATTCAAACAGCGGACGGTTGTTTTCGGCGTCACGTTGCGCCAGGTAATCGTTGACGGTAACAACGTGCACGCCTTTACCGGTTAATGCGTTCAGGTAAGCAGGCAGCGTTGCGGTCAGGGTTTTACCTTCACCTGTACGCATTTCCGCGATGCAACGTTCATTAAGAACCATACCGCCGAGCAGCTGTACGTCGAAGTGGCGCATGCCAAAAACACGCTTACTGGCTTCACGCACGACAGCGAAGGCTTCCGGAATCAAGTTTTCCAGCACTTCGCCTTTTTCCAGACGCGCGCGGAACTCTGCCGTTTTTCCTTTCAGTTCTTCGTCGGAGAGTTTTTCAATCTCCGGTTCCATGGCATTGATAATGTTGACGACTTTGCGCATCCGGCGCAGGGTACGATCGTTACGACTACCGAAAACTTTAGTTAATAATTTGATTAGCATAATAAAATCTCAAACACCCCGCATTGCGGAGTAAATAAAATGAAGTAAAGGTTTCTCGTTGTTAGCTGAGGCGTTGAGGGCCAGCACGGATGCCCTGCGCCTGGCTTATCCAGACGGGCGTGCTGAAGTTTGCTTGAGGGGTAAAATGCGCATAATCAATGCGATAACCATTTTCAGACCGCGTGCCTTCCTGGGTCAGCAGCGCGCTGAGCGTATCCAGTAAAGCAAGATGTTGCGCCTGAAGCGGTAAAGATTCCTCGGCAACGGGCAGCGTTTGCGGCGCCATTGCAAAGGAGAGATGGCGGATTACCGTGCGAATAGCATGTTGATGCCAGTAATCAACGGAATAGTTCGAGTTCGGGCGGCGTGTGTTTGCTTCCAGCAAGGCCAACTGACTAAAGTTAACTTTGGCGGAAGGCTCGTGATTGCGCGTTGTCGCTTTTGCGGGCGCGTTTGGCTCGGCGGCGTTGCTGAGCGCAGGCAAACCTAAACTCGCCGCGACCATCCCTAATAAGAGATGCGGCCAGAAGTAGCGTCTACCTAACTGTCGCCAGCGCGTCAGTATTCCACTCACGTTATTGCCATCCCGATCGTATTCAACGTTTTTAGCGCACAAATCTTATCATTAAAGCCAGAAGTCCACAGCAGTATTCAAGATAAGTAACACGTAAAAGTGCTTAAGAAAACAGCGTTCGCACCGATTTCTTACGACGCTGTAAAAACTCAAAAAAAAACGACTGGGTCACCTGGCCGGAGAGAGTGCCAGATTTGCCAGTCGAATTTTATACGACAGTATAGATGTCGTTATGCCAGTACGGCTGAAGGCGCTTTGAAGGCCAACGGCAGTTCTGCGTCGTCCTGGAAGGTCACATATTCCCAGGCTTCCTGTTTCGCCAGTACAGCCTGCAACAGTTTGTTATTCAGTGCATGACCGGATTTATAAGCGGTAAATGCACCGATAATGTTGTGACCACACATGAACAAATCACCGATCGCATCGAGCATTTTGTGACGCACAAACTCGTCTTCAAAACGCAGGCCGTCTTCGTTCAGTACGCGATAATCGTCAACAACGATGGCACAATCGAAGCTGCCGCCCAGGCACAGGCCACGGGACTGCAGATATTCGATATCACGCATGAAACCAAACGTACGCGCACGGCTGATCTGGCGCATAAACGCATCAGCAGAGAAGTTCATCGCATAGCGTTGATTGCTGGAATCGATTGCCGGATGGTTGAAATCGATGGTGAAGTCCAGCGAAAAACCATTGTATGGCTTGAATTCAGCCCACTTATCGCCATCTTCGACGCGAACAGTCTCTTTGATGCGAACAAATTTCTTGGCGCAGTTCAGCTCGTCGATACCAGCATCAAGCAGCAGGTAAACAAACGGAGCGGCACTGCCGTCCATGATTGGGATTTCCGGCGCGTTAACTTCGATAACAATGTTATCGATGCCTAAGCCCGCGAGCGCTGCGTTCAGGTGCTCAACAGTTGAAATCCGTACATCATGCTCGTTGACCAGACACGTACAGAGCATGGTATCACGCACAGATTTGGCATCGGCCGGGAAATCTACCGGTGGATTCAAGTCGGTGCGACGATAGATGACCCCGGTGTTGGCCGGCGCAGGGCGTAAGGTCAGGGTGACTTTCTTGCCGGTATGTAAACCGACACCCGTCGCCTGAACGATACGTTTAAGTGTCCTTTGTTTGATCATCGTATTATCTCGCCAAATTATCTATCCAACCGAAGTGTACTATACATTCGGCAGGCCAGTTTAGCACAAAGAGCCTCGCAACCCAAATTCCAGCTAATTCTTAGTCAGCTTGCTTACGCAGGAATGCCGGGATATCCAGATAATCCGGCTCTTTCACGGTTTGTGGCGTATTGTCGTTCACCACTTTGGCCACGGGCTTCTGCTCTTGCGTCAGCGGCGCCATACCATGCTGCTGGTAGCGATCCATCACTGGCTGTTGAACTTGCTTATTGGTCACGAGAGTGATTTCAGGACGTTTGTCCATACCGATACCTGTAGCAACCACGGTTACGCGCAGTTCATCGTTCATATCCGGGTCAAGAGAAGTACCGATAACCACAGTCGCGTTGTCCGAAGCAAATGCACGGATGGTGTTACCTACGGTTTCGAACTCATCCAGACGCAGGTCGAAGCCCGCAGTGATGTTAACCAGCACGCCGCGCGCGCCAGACAGGTCGATATCTTCCAGCAGCGGAGAAGAAATTGCCATTTCGGCCGCTTCTTCCGCACGGTCTTCACCGCTCGCCACGCCAGAACCCATCATTGCGTAGCCCATTTCAGACATCACAGTACGTACGTCTGCAAAGTCCACGTTCATCAGACCCGGACGAGTAATCAGTTCGGCGATACCCTGAACAGCGCCTTTCAGCACATCGTTAGCTGCGCCAAACGCGTCCAGCAGGGAGATACCGCGGCCAAGAACTTTCAGCAGTTTGTCGTTCGGGATTGTGATCAGTGAGTCTACATGTTTGGATAATTCAGTGATCCCCTGCTCCGCAAATGCCATACGCTTCTTGCCTTCAAAGTTGAAAGGCTTGGTCACAACAGCAACGGTCAGAATACCTAAATCTTTAGCCACTTCAGCAACAACCGGCGCAGCACCTGTACCGGTACCACCGCCCATGCCCGCTGCAATAAAGACCATGTCTGCACCTTCCAGCGCCGCACGCAGTGCATCACGATCCTCATCAGCCGCATTACGGCCAACTTCTGGATTAGCGCCAGCTCCCAGTCCTTTGGTGATACCACTACCGATCTGAATCGTCTGCCCAACCGCTGTTTTACGCAGCGCCTGTGCATCGGTATTTACCGCGAAAAATTCAACACCTTCAATGCGCTCACGCACCATGTGTTCAACAGCATTACCGCCGCCGCCGCCGACGCCGATGACTTTAATCACCGCGTCGTTGGTAAGTTCCATTGGTTCAAACATAGTTTCTCTCCGATATGTGCCTGTCGCCTGAGGCCGTAATCACCGCCGGCCTCATAAAAATTAAAATTCTTTTCGCAGCCAACTATTGAGTCGCTTGATCCACGAGCCAACAGATGCTGTAACACGTTTTTCAACTTCCGCTTCACCGTTAAGATGTGACTCTTTCCCGTAATGAAGCAATCCCACTGCCGTTGAATAATACGGCTCCTGAGCGTAATCCGTTAAACCGGTGATATTCAGCGGCGCGCCGATACGCACCTGCGTATGAAACACGCGTTGAGCGCAGGCGGCAAGACCTTCGATCTGCGCCGCGCCACCGGTTAATACAATACCCGCAGCCAGGTGATGCTTTACGCCTTGTTGGCGAAGCTTTTCCTGCAGCTGCAATATCTCTTCGTTGACCAGGTTGAGCAGCTCGGTATAGCGCGGCTCAATCACCTCCGCCAGCGTCTGACGTTGCAGACTACGCGGCGGACGACCACCTACACTCGGCACTTCCACGCTCTCGTCTTTACCGACGATGGAACCCAGCGCGCAGCCATGACGAACTTTAATCGCTTCGGCGTCGCTTGGCGGTGTGCCAAAGGCATAAGCGATATCACTGGTCACGACATTGCCAGCATAAGGAATTACCTTGGTGTGACGCAATGCCCCGCCAGTATAAACGGCGATATCCATTGTACCACCACCGATATCGACGACGCAGACGCCCAGTTCTCGTTCGTCTTCCGTCAATACCGAATAACTTGATGCCAGTCCGGCAAATATCAGTTGGTCAACTTTCAGGCCACAACGTTCAACGGCTTTCACAATGTTTTTTGCCATATCGTTGTGACATGTGATCAGGTGCACTTTTGCCTGCATACGCACGCCAGAAAGTCCTACCGGATTTTTGATCCCTTCCTGATAGTCAATCGCATACTCTTGCGGGATCACATGCAGCACACGATGTTCATCACGCACGCGCACCGATTTCGCGGTATGGACGACATTTTCTACATCTTCTTGTGTCACTTCTTCTTCAGAAATAGGCACCATACCAATTTCATTCTGGCAGCTGATGTGCTTACCAGAAAGCGCCAGATATACCGAAGAGATCTGACAATCTGCCATCAATTCTGCCTGGTCAATGGCGCGCTGTACGCACTTGACCACGGATTCGAGGTCGTTCACCCCGCCTTTATCCATACCACGTGACGGGCAGCTGCCCACACCAATGATATTGACCATACCGTCGGGCAGAACTTCCCCTACTAAAGCGGCAACCTTCGCGGTACCAATCTCCAGTCCTACTACCAGTTTTCTGTCCGTCGCCTTGATCATTGTTGTTCTGCCTGTGCCTGATTTTGTTGCTGAGTAGATTCCTCTGGCGGCAAGGGCGCCCAGCCGACTGCCGCACCAGAGTCATAACGCAAATCAACGTAGCTAATCCGTTTGCCATCGGTTTGCGCCTGCTGCTGTAAAACCGGATAAAGTTCTACAAAGCGAGCCAAACGTTTCATCGTATCGCCCCGGCCAAGATTGAGCTTAATATCGTTATTCAGCGTCAACTGCCAGGAGCGCCGCGCGGTCATCGCCGCTTCCTTCAGAGTAAATCTGTCCTTTGCCAGCATCTGCCCCATTTCGCGATAGCCCTGCAACACTTCATTTGCGCTGCCTTCCGGACCATACAACATTGGGAGCACCTGCTTGCTGGTGCGATCTGGCGGAACGCTGAAGGTGTTTCCTTCAGCGTCAACCATATGCTGATCATTCCAACGCGCAATCGGCACATATTCAACCAGATGAATCTTCAATTCATCAGGCCACTGCTTTCTGACGCTCACCTGCTTAATCCACGGCAGGCGTTGTTCAATTTGCGTCTGGATGATATTTACATCCTGGGTCATAAAGGTACCTGGCTCACCCAATGCCAGGATCGACTGCCGGATATCGTCATTACGCGTGTAATGGCGTTCACCGGTCAACACCAGCTTTGAGAGCGGCAGGCGTTGCGCATCTTCCATCCAGCCCAACACGACCCAGCCGCTCACCAACACTGTCGTTAAAACGGTCAGCAGGAAAAGGATCCCCGCCAGACGCGTTCCATTATTGCGGTGAGAAGAAATCTCTTCTTCACTGTTTCGCGTGTTCAGAGCAGCCTGCGACATATTAGTCCGCCAGTTCCAGAATTCGTACTACCAACTGCGAGAAGCTCATACCCGCCTGACGTGCCGCCATCGGCACCAGACTGTGACTGGTCATACCCGGTGAGGTATTAGCTTCCAGCAGATAAAACTGTCCATCGCTGTCCAGCATGACGTCTATACGTCCCCATCCTTTGCATCCTAAAGTCGTCCATGCTTTCAGCACTAATGCCTGCAAATTTGCCTCTTGAGCCACTTCTAAACCTGCCGGGCAGAAATACTGTGTCTCATCAGAGAGATACTTCGCCTCATAATCATAGAAGGTTCCAGCGGGTTGAATACGTATTGACGGTAAAATTTCTTCACCGAGTATCGCAACCGTGAACTCCGGCCCACTTAGCCATTTTTCAATCAATACTTCTTCATCGTGCTGAAATGCCAATCTTAATGCATCTTGCAGAGCATTTTCTGCTACTACTTTTGACATTCCCACACTGGAACCTTCGCGGCTCGGCTTGACGATAAGCGGCAAACCTAAGGCAGAAATTTCTGCTAACTGCTTATCACTAATGCCTTTTTCAAACTCTGCGCGGGTTAATGCTACCCACGGCGCTACCGGTAAACCAGCCCCCTGCCAAAGCAGTTTGCTGCGTAGTTTATCCATTGAAAGCGCAGATGCCATCACTCCACTGCCGGTATAAGGCAAGCCCATCAGCTCGAGCATACCCTGCAGCGTGCCATCTTCACCACCGCGACCGTGCAGAGCGATAAACACTTTCTGAAAGCCCATCGACTTCAGTTGCGTTACGTCGATTTCTTTCGGGTCGACAGGATACGCGTCAATACCGCCTTCACGCAGCCCAGCTAACACTGCCGCGCCAGAATTCAGAGAAACTTCCCGCTCTGCGGAGGTCCCGCCCAACAGGACCGCGATTTTATCAGTCATGTCGCTCTTCCTCTGTAGTTTGCGGCTTCAGTTTGATTTCAGCTAAAGATCGGGCAATTTTTCCGATATTTCCTGCCCCCTGAACGAGGATCAGGTCGTTACCAGTTAATACTGGTGCTAACATCTCGGCCACCTGCGCCGGGTCCGGCACCAGAATCGGATCAATTTTCCCACGGCCACGGATTGTACGACACAACGAACGACTGTCCGCTCCCGGAATAGGCGCTTCGCCTGCCGGATACACTTCCAGCATCAGCAGGGTATCCACCTGAGTCAGCACATTGGCAAAATCATCATACAGGTCGCGCGTGCGGGTGAAACGGTGCGGCTGAAACAGCATCACCAGGTTTTTATCCGGCCAACCTGCTCGCGCCGCTTTAATAGTGGCGTCCACCTCGGTCGGGTGGTGACCATAGTCATCAACCAGCATTGCCGTACCGCTTTTACCATTCACAGGTTCCAATGGAAATTCACCAAGGAAATCAAAGCGGCGTCCGGTTCCCTGGAAACTCTCCAGCGCACGCAAAATAGCCTCGTCTTCAATCCCCTCTTCCGTGGCGACCGCAACGGCAGCGGCAGCATTCAGGGCATTGTGACGACCTGGCGCATTCAGTGTAACGCGCATTGGCTCTTTGTCCTGACGCAGCAGCGTAAAGTGCCCCTGAGGGCCAATCTGCTGATAATCTTCCACACGCACGTCAGCATCTTCGCTGAAGCCATAAGTGGTGGTTTGACGGCCTACACGCGGTAACAATTCGCGAATTACCGGATCGTCAACACACATCACCGCACGACCGTAAAACGGCAGGTTGTGCAGAAAATTAATAAAGGTCTGTTTTAAATTCTCAAAGTCGCCCTGGTAGGTATCCATATGGTCGGCTTCGATATTAGTGACAATCGCTACCATCGGTTGCAGATGCAGGAACGACGCATCGCTTTCATCAGCTTCAGCAATCAGGTAACGACCGTGGCCTAAACGTGCATGAACACCCGCCGCTTTTACCAGCCCACCGTTCACGAAGGTCGGGTCGAGGCCCGCTTCTGCGTAGATGCTGGAAACCATCGCGGTGGTTGTGGTTTTGCCATGCGTCCCGGCAATGGCGATGCCATGACGAAAACGCATTAACTCAGCCAGCATTTCAGCACGACGAATAACCGGAATACGTGCCTCATGAGCGGCAACAATTTCCGGGTTATCGGCGGAAATCGCGCTGGAAACTACGACCACACTGGCATCACGCACGTTTTCCGGGCGATGGTTGAAGTAAATCGTCGCTCCCAGGTTCGTTAGCTGTTGCGTGACTGGGTTTGGCGCTAAATCGGAACCACTGATCTGATACCCTTCATTGGCCAGAACTTCGGCAATACCGCCCATACCGGCACCACCGATGCCGACAAAGTGTATGTGCCGAACGCGACGCATTTCAGGCACGATGGAACGCAGTTTTGCCAATTGTTGTGTATTCATTCTTTACGCCATTAACTTCTCAAATTCATACGATGCAAAAGGCATCGCTACGATTACGCCCGGGCAGCCCGGCTCACTTCATTTGCCACTCGCTCGGTGGCATCCGGAATGGATGCAGCTCGGGCGCGTTCTGCCATGGTTAATAAGGTTTCTCGCGGCCACCCGGCCAGGGTGTTGGCGATGGCATCCACAGTAAGCTGCGGCTGCTCGATAATTTTGGCTGCGCCCGCTTTTTCCAGCGGCAGCGCATTCCAGTACTGTTGGCGGTCTTTATGTTGAAACGGCACAAACAACGCAGGTAGCCCTGCCGCAGCGATTTCACTCACCGTCAACGCGCCAGAACGGCAAACGACGACATCCGCCCACGCATAGGCCGCCGCCATATCATCAATAAATTCCGTCACTTTATGCTGCGGTTGCCCCGTTTCGGCATAAGCCTGTTCAACGGTTTGTTGCGAACCTTTGCCGCTCTGATGCCAGATAGTGACTGAACCACCCAGCTTTGCTGCAACCTGCGGCATTGTCTGGTTAAGGATGCGCGCTCCCTGGGAACCACCCACAACCAGAACACGAACCGGACCTTCACGACCAGCCATACGCTGCTGTGGCAACGGCAGCGCCAGCACATCAGTACGCACCGGGTTACCAACAACTTCGGCATCAGGGAAAGCCCCCGGAAACGCCTGCATCACTTTGGTAGCAATTTTCGCCAGCCATTTATTGGTCAAGCCAGCAATGCCGTTTTGTTCGTGAAGTACGACCGGAATGCCTAACGACCATGCTGCCAGACCACCAGGCCCGGAAACATAGCCGCCCATACCGAGCACCACATCGGGCTTGTAAGCTTTCATAATCGCCCGCGCCTGACGCCAGGCGTTAAAGATCCGCAGCGGAGCCGCGAGCAACGCTTTAATACCCTTGCCGCGCAGACCAGAAATACGAATAAAGTCGATCTCGATACCGTGCTTCGGCACTAAGTCCGCTTCCATACGATCGGCAGTACCCAGCCAGCGAACTTGCCACCCCTGGGCCATTAAATGGTGCGCAACAGCCAGTCCCGGGAACACGTGCCCGCCAGTACCGCCTGCCATCACCATTAATCGCTTCCCTTTACCACTCATCGAGAACCTCGTACAAACGCCTGCGCTTTCTCCAGACGTGTTTCATAATCAATACGTAACAGCATCATGATGGCTGTCGACATAATCAGTAAGCTCGAACCACCGTAACTGATCAGCGGCAATGTCAGACCTTTAGTTGGCAACATCCCCGCTGCCGCGCCTACGTTAACCAGCGCCTGGAAGCTAAACCAGATACCAATTGAACAGGCGAGAAAACCGGAAAAACGGTGGTCAATTTCTAACGCTTTACGGCCAATCGACATCGCGCGAAAAGCGACGAAGAATACCATTAAAAGCGCCAGCACCACACCGATATACCCCAGTTCTTCGCCGATAATGGCGAAAATGAAGTCAGTGTGAGCTTCTGGCAGATACTCCAGTTTTTGTACCGAATTGCCTAAACCTTGCCCCCACAATTCGCCACGACCAAAGGCCATCAGGGATTGCGTTAACTGATAGCCGCTACCGAAGGGATCTTCCCACGGGTTCCAGAACGCAGTAACACGGCGGATACGGTACGGTTCGGCGAGGATCAGCAGCACGACCGCTGAAATCCCCATGCCGATAATGGCAATGAACTGCCACAATTTTGCCCCCGCCAGGAACAGCATCGCCAGTGTGGTGACGAACAATACGACTACTGTACCAAGGTCTGGCTGTGCCAGCAGTAACACTGCCAGCACCAGAATTACGCCCATCGGTTTCAGGAAGCCGCGCAGGTTGTTACGTACTTCGTCGCCTTTGCGCACCAGATAGTTGGCGATGTAACAAAACAGCGACAGCTTGGTCAACTCCGCAGGCTGAATACGCAGCAGGCCGAGATCGATCCAACGTGATGCCCCTTTAACTGAGCTACCTACCACCAGCACGATCATCAGCAGGATGATTGATCCAAGCAGCATCGTGGCGCTGTAACGTTGCCAGAACTCCATCGGCAGACGCAGCGTAATGATCGCCAGAATGAATGCCAGGATCAGATAGACGCCATCACGCTTCGCGAAGAAAAACGGATCGTTGGTTAAGCGCTGCCCAATGGGCATTGACGCCGAAGTCACCATGATAAAGCCGATCGCCGCGAGGCCGAAGGTCAGCCACAGCAAGGTGCGATCGTACATGATCAGGCTGTCGGTATCTTTTTCCCGCGAGCCCATCACCCAGCCTTTAAGCGCCGTGGAGATCCAGACCAGGATACTGAGTCCTGGCAGGCGCGGCATTTTCAGGCGAGGGAGAGATAAACGCATCAACCTAACTCCTTCGCCAGACGGGCGAACTCATTGCCCCGTTGTTCAAAGTTCTTGAACTGATCGAGGCTGGCACAGGCTGGTGACAACAGCACCATATCCCCTGGCTGCACGCGTGGCGCCAGCAAGAGCATCGCCTGCTCCATGGTTTCGGTTTGCTCTGCCACTTCCGGGCGCAGCGCCGCTAACTGGGCGCCATCACGACCAAAACAGTACAAACGCACGTTGTCGCCATTCAGATAGCGCGCCAGTGGACTGAAATCCGCCGATTTGCCATCACCGCCCAGCAACAAATGCAGCGTACCATCTACCTGCAAGCCGTTCAGCGCCGCCTCTGTACTCCCGACGTTGGTGGCTTTCGAATCGTTAATCCAGCGCACGCCGTTATGCTCCAGCACCACTTCAAAACGATGCGGCAGACCAGTGAACGTGGTTAACGCTTTCAGGCTGCTGGCGCGCGGTAACCCTGCGGCATCAGCCAGCGCCAGCGCTGCCAGCGCATTGGTATAGTTGTGTTGCCCGGAAAGTTTCATCTCTTTCACGTTCAACACTTTCTCGCCTTTCACCCGCAGCCAGGTTTCGCCCTGCTGATGATTCAGGTGATAGTCACCCATGTTGACGCCAAAGCTGACGCAGCGTTCATCCGCACCGCGAATCGGCATCGTTAAGGCATCATCGGCATTGACGACACAAACTTTCGCATTTTCGTAAATACGCAGCTTTGCCGCACGATATTGCTGCAATCCAAACGGATAGCGATCCATATGATCTTCAGTCACGTTCAGAATGGTCGCTGCCACCGCCTGTAAGCTGGAGGTGGTTTCCAGCTGGAAGCTCGACAGTTCCAGCACGTACAGTTCGCACTCGGCATCCAGCAACATCAACGCAGGCAGGCCAATGTTGCCCCCCACGCCGACGTTAACACCTGCTGCTTTCGCCATTTCGCCCACTAAAGTGGTGACAGTGCTTTTGCCGTTAGAACCGGTGATCGCCACAATCGGTGCCTGCGCTTCGCGGCAGAACAGTTCGATATCGCCAACAATTTCAATTCCGGCATCGGCAGCGGCGCTTAAAGATGGATGCGCCAGCGCAATACCGGGGCTGGCGACGATCAGATCGGCTGTCATCAGCCACTCGTCATTAAGACCGCCAGTGTGACGTTCCACCGCTTCGGGTAATTTATCCAGGCCAGGCGGTGTCATACGTGTATCCATAACGCGCGGCGTCACGCCACGAGCAAGGAAAAAGTCCACGCAGGAAAGCCCGGTGAGGCCCAGGCCGATAATAACGACATTTTTACCCTGGTAATCAGCCATGATTAACGTACCTTCAGCGTTGCCAGACCAATCAGGACCAGCATCAGCGAAATAATCCAGAAGCGCACAATGACGCGCGGTTCCGGCCAACCTTTCAGTTCATAGTGGTGATGAATCGGCGCCATGCGGAAAATACGTTGCCCGCGCAGTTTAAAGGAGCCGACCTGCAAAATAACCGACAGGGTTTCAACCACAAACACACCGCCCATAATCACCAGCAGGAATTCCTGACGCAGCAGCACAGCGATAATGCCCAGCGCGCCGCCTAATGCCAGCGAACCGACATCGCCCATAAAGACCTGCGCCGGATAGGTGTTAAACCACAAGAAGCCCAGCCCTGCCCCGACTATCGCGGTGCAGACAATAACCAGTTCCCCGGCGTGCCGCAGATACGGTATATGCAAGTAGCTGGCAAAGTTCATGTTGCCGGTTGCCCACGCCACCAGCGCAAAACCACCGGCGACAAATACGGTCGGCATAATCGCCAGCCCGTCGAGGCCATCGGTCAGGTTTACCGCGTTACCGGTACCAACAATGACGAAGTAAGCCAGCAGGATGTAGAACAGCCCCAGCTGCGGCATCACATCTTTAAAGAACGGCACCACCAGCTGCGTTGCTGGCGTGTCTTTCCCCGCAAGATACAGCGCAAAGGCGACGCCCAGCGCGATCACCGACATCCAGAAATACTTCCAGCGCGCAATCAGGCCCTTGGTGTCTTTACGCACCACTTTGCGATAGTCGTCGACAAAACCAATGATGCCGTAACCCACCAGCACCACAAGCACGCACCAGACATATGGGTTAGCGGGATAAGCCCACAGCAGTACGGAGATCACTATCGCCGTCAGGATCATTATCCCGCCCATGGTCGGCGTACCGCGCTTACTAAAGTGCGATTCCGGGCCATCGTTACGAACGACCTGACCAAAGGAGAGTTTTTGCAAATGGGCAATCATACGCGGGCCCATCCACAATGAGATAAACAGCGCGGTCAGCAGGCTGACGATGGCGCGAAACGTCAGATAGGAAAAGACGTTAAAGCCGGAATAATATTTGACCAAATGTTCGGCCAGCCAAACTAGCATGTCCCATTCTCCTGTAAAGCGCGTACCACCTCTTCCATGGCGGCACTACGTGAACCCTTAACTAAAATCGTAATCACCTGTTGCTCTGCAATCAGTGATTTAAGACGCGCAATTAACGCGGATTTATCAGCAAAATGTTCGCCAACGCCGCTGGCGGTGCTGATAACATGGCTTTGTTTACCCACGCTTAACACGCGGTCAATACCAGCCGCCTTCGCCGCTTCGCCCACCTGTACATGGCAGGCTTCGCTTTCAGCGCCCAGTTCCGCCATATCGCCCACCACCAGCACGCGGTAGCCAGGCATTTCAGCCAGTACCTGGACTGCTGCGGTCATTGAACCGACATTGGCGTTGTAGGAGTCGTCGAGCAGCAACTGGTTTTCCGCCAGTTGAATGGGGAACAGACGCCCGGGAACGGCTTTCAGATTCGCCAGCCCCGCTTTGATAGCATCAAGCGTTGCGCCCACGGACATGGAGAGCGCGGCGGCTGCCAGCGCATTCGCAATATTGTGACGCCCCGGCAACGGCAGCAGAACATCGACGCTACCCGTTGGGGTTTGTAGCGTAAATTCCGTACCGTGCGAAGTCACATGGATATTGGTGGCGGTGAAATCGCTATTGGCGGCATTCGGTGAGAAACGCCACACTTTGCGTGAGCCAATTACGCTCTGCCAGTTCAGCCAGTCGTTGTTGTCGGCATTCATAATGGCGATACCGTTTTCCGGCAGGCCGGTAAAGATTTCGCCTTTCGCTTTCGCGACACCAGCAAGCGAGCCGAAACCTTCCAGATGCGCCGCCGCCAGGTTGTTGACCAGCGCCGCTTCCGGGCGAGTCAGACTCACAGTCCAGGCAATTTCGCCCTGATGGTTCGCGCCAAGTTCAATAACTGCGTAATCGTATTCCGGCGTTAAGCGCAGCAGCGTCATTGGCACGCCGATGTCGTTGTTGAGATTGCCCGCGGTATAAAGCGTATTGCCGCACTGGCTTAAAATCGCCGCAGTCATCTCTTTAACGGAGGTTTTACCGGAGGAACCGGTCAGAGCAACCACGCGCGCCGGAACTTGCTGGCGAACCCATGCAGCCAGTTCACCAAATGCCAGACGCGTGTCTTTAACGATTAACTGCGGCAGGTCGATATCCAGTGGACGGCTGACCAGGAGCGCGCCTGCGCCCCCAGCTTTCGCCTGGTTGGCAAAATCGTGGGCATCGAAACGTTCGCCTTTCAGGGCAACAAACAGACAGCCTGGCGTCAGTTTCCGCGTGTCAGTCGTTACGGCATCCAGGGTGATATCCGCCCCTTTTAGTTCACCGTTGAGAATATCGGTAAGTTGGCTAAGGGTTACGCTAATCATGCGATCACCCCCAGCAAACGCGCCACCGTGACGCGATCGGAGTAGTCCAGGCGCTGATTGCCAACAATCTGGTAATCTTCATGGCCTTTGCCCGCGACCAGCACCACATCGTTCTCTTTAGCCTGCATAACGGCGCAAGTCACCGCTTCGGCACGGCCTTCCATCACTTTGGCATGTCCGGCATCTAACATTCCCGCCAGAATATCATTGATGATGGCGCGCGGTTCTTCGGTACGCGGGTTATCGTCAGTTACTACCGCCACGTCGGCAAACTCTTCAGCAATCGCCCCCATCAGTGGACGCTTGCCTTTATCACGATCGCCGCCACAGCCGAAGACGCACCACAGCTTGCCTGCACAGTGAAGTCGTGCAGCCTGCAAGGCTTTTTCCAGTGCATCCGGGGTGTGAGCATAATCCACAACCACCGTCGGTTTGCCCGGTGCAGTAAACACTTCCATACGTCCGCAAACCGGCTGCAGACGCGCGGCGGTTTTAAGCAGGTCAGCCAGCGGATACCCCAGTGCCAACAGCGTCGCCAGCGCGAGCAGCAAGTTGCTGACGTTAAAAGCGCCCATCAGGCGACTTTCAATTTCCCCATCGCCCCAGCTTGAGCTAAAGCGAATGGTTGCGCCGCTGTCGTGATAGTTCACGTCGGTCGCTTTCAACCAGCGGCCATGACAGTTCAGATTGATATGGTCTTCCATCGACACCGCAACTGCATCCGGCAGTTTTGCCAGCCAGCGACGACCTACTTCGTCATCGGCGTTGACTATCGCCTGACCGCAATGATGTTCAGAATAAAGCAGCCATTTTGCGGCTTCGTAATGTTCCATATCACCATGATAATCAAGGTGATCGCGGCTTAAGTTGGTAAAGACCGACGCCGCAAATTTCAATGCCGCCACACGGTGCTGTACCAGCCCGTGGGAGGAAACTTCCATTGCGCAAAAAGTCGCGCCCTGATCCACCAGCCCCGCCAGCTCATGCTGAACGTCGACTGCCGAACCGGTCGTGTTTTCCGTCGGAATAACTTTACCCAGCAGGCCGTTACCTACGGTACCCATCACCGCGCTGGTTTCACCAAGCAACTGACTCCACTGCGCCAGAAGCTGGGTAGTGGTGGTTTTGCCGTTGGTGCCCGTTACGCCCACGAGACGTAAATTGTCAGAGGGTTCATGGTAAAAGCGGCCCGCCAGCGCTGATAAACGCTCATTGAGCTGGCTGAGATAGATGACCGGTACGCCGTGCATTTCACGGATTTCACCATCGGTCGCCTCATCTTTTGCCTCTGCAATAATGGCAGCCACACCTTGCGCTATCGCCTGCGGGATATATCGACGCCCGTCCGCCTGATGACCTACTACAGCTACAAAAAGATCGCCCGACGCAGCCACACGGCTGTCGAGTGTCATCTCTCGCAGTGCTCGCGAAGGTGCGTTTGGCACCCACGGAGCAAGAAGGTCGCGCAAATTACGATCTGCCACCTGTCCCCTCGCCTTGATTAATCACAAATTCGTTTTTATCACCCGTTGTCAGCGCATCCGGTTCGATGTTCATGGTGCGCAATACGCCGCCCATGATGGCACCAAAGACCGGCGCGGAAACGGCGCCGCCGTAGTATTTACCCGCCTGCGGATCGTTGATAACAACAACCAGCGCGAAGCGCGGCTGACTCGCAGGCGCAACGCCTGCGGTATAAGCAATATATTTATTGATGTAGCGACCATCCGGCCCGACCTTTTTCGCGGTACCGGTTTTAATGGCGATACGATAGCCTTTAATCGCCGCCTTCACGCCACCCCCGCCCGGTAGCGCCACGCTTTCCATCATATGCACCACGGTGCGAACAATGGATTCCGGGAAGACACGTTCACCAGGAACCGGGGGGTCAACCTTGGTAATCGACAGCGGGCGATAGATACCATAGCTGCCGATGGTTGCGTAGACTCGCGCTAACTGTAACGGTGTTACCATTAGCCCGTAGCCGAAAGAGAAGGTGGCCCTCTCTATGTCAGACCACCGTTGTTTTTGAGGATATAAGCCACTGCGTTCTCCGACCAACCCCAAATTGGTCGCTTTTCCCAACCCAAAACGTGAGTAAGTATCTACTAACGCTGAGGACGGCATCGCTAACGCCAGCTTGGAAACACCGACGTTACTCGACTTCTGTAATACCCCGGTCAGGGTTAATTCGCTATAGCGCGCCACGTCTTTAATTTCGTGGCCGTTAATTCGATAAGGAACGGTATTAAGCACCGAGTTTTCCCGCACCACACCACGTTGCAACGCGGTCATCACCACCATCGGTTTGACCGTAGAGCCCGGTTCAAACACGTCGGTAATGGTACGGTTACGCATCGCCTCTTTTGGCGTGCCACTCAGATTGTTGGGGTTGTAAGACGGGCTATTGGCCATCGCCAGCACTTCGCCGGTGTTGACATCCACCAGCACGGCGCTGCCGGATTCAGCCTTGTTAAAGGCCACGGCGTTGTTCAGTTCGCGATAAACCAGCGCCTGCAGGCGTTCATCAATACTCAACGCCAGGTTGTGCGCCGCCTGGCTGTCGGTAGAAGAAATATCTTCGATTACACGTCCATAGCGGTCTTTACGCACAATACGTTCGCCCGGTTGCCCGGTAAGCCATTTATCAAAACTTTTCTCGACGCCCTCAATCCCCTGGCTATCAACGTTGGTAAAGCCAATGAGGTGAGCGGTCACTTCGCCAGACGGGTAGTAACGGCGAGATTCTTCGCGCAGATGAATCCCCGGCAGCTTCAGTTTTTTGATGTATTCAGCCATGTCAGGGTTAACCTGACGCGCCAGATAGATAAAGCGCCCTTTCGGGTTAGCATTAATACGGGCGGAAAGTTGATCCAGCGGAATATTGAGCGCGTTAGCCAGCGCCTTCCAGCGGTCACCGACGCTGATGCCGCCGGCTTCATGCACTTCTTTCGGGTCGGCCCAGATCGCTTTTACTGGCACACTCACTGCTAACGGGCGACCAGAACGGTCGGTAATCATGCCGCGGGAGGTGGAGACTTGCTGAACGCGAAGAGAGCGCATATCGCCCTCTTTGACCAGCATATCCGGGGAGATTACCTGCAACCAGGCAACACGCCCCAGCAGGAAAGCCAGTGCCAATAAAATACAGCCGCATAACAACGCAAAACGCCAACTGATAAAGTTGGCATGTTCTTCCTGACGTTTTGGTTTCTGCGTTTTCGCCGCTGCTTTCATGCGTCGCGTTTATCCTTATTTTTGCACTACGATATTTTCTTGTGATGGATCAACATGCTGCATTTGCAGCTTCTCCGTGGCGATCCGTTCCACCCGGCTATGGTCGCCGAGCGCATTCTCTTCAAGAATGAGGTTGCGCCATTCAATGTCTAAAGCGTCTCGCTCCAGCACCAGTTGTTCGCGCTGAGCGGTGAGCAAACGGGTATGGTGCGCCGTGGTCACCACAGTCACCGCCGTCAAAATAATGCAAATGAACAGGCAGAGCGGCAGCTTCCCAAACCGCAAAAGATCGTCACCGATAACGCCAGGCAAGGCATGGCGCTCGTGGCTTCCCATCGATCCTTTAACTTTGCTGAGGGCTTCTGTCACTCTGCTGATCATGCGTTCGTCCTCTCTGCAATACGCAGAACTGAACTACGGGCACGAGGGTTCTCTGCCACCTCTTCTTCGCCCGGCATCAACTTACCTAGTGCTCGCAACTGACGGCCACCCAGTTTTTTGAGCTGCTCTTCAGTCATCGGTAACCCTGCCGGAACTTGTGGACCGCGACTGTTTTCACGCATAAAGCGTTTCACAATACGATCTTCCAGCGAATGAAAACTGATGATCGAAAGCCGCCCGCCTGGGGCCAGCACGTTAAGCGAGCTTTTTAGCGCCTGCTCTATCTCCTCCAGTTCACTGTTCACCCAAATGCGCACCGCCTGGAAGGTACGGGTCGCGGGATGTTTGAATTTGTCTTTCACCGGCGTTGCCGCAGCAACGACTTCTGCCAGTTCTTTAGTGCGGGTCATCGGCTGTTCGCGGTTACGCTCGACAATGGCGCGTGCAATACGTTTAGCAAAACGCTCTTCGCCATAGGTTTTTAATACCCAGGCAATATCGGATTCTTCTGCGGTTTGTAGCCATTCGGCGGCAGACTGACCGCGCGTCGGGTCCATACGCATGTCCAACGGGCCATCGCGCATAAAGGAAAAACCGCGTTCAGCATCATCGAGTTGCGGTGAAGAGACGCCAAGATCGAGCAGAATGCCGTCGATCTTGCCGATAAGATCGCGCTCGGCGACATATTCGCCCAGCGCAGAGAAAGGTCCATGAATGATGGAGAAGCGCGGATCATTAATAGTCTTCGCGACGGCAATAGCCTGCGGGTCGCGATCGATTGCCAACAAGCGTCCCGTTTCGCCAAGTTGCGAAAGAATCAGACGTGAGTGACCACCGCGACCAAAAGTTCCATCAATGTAGATACCGTCAGGACGGATATTGAGGCCATTTACGGCTTCGTCCAGCAGTACCGTGGTATGTTTATAGTTTTCCATCATTTTATAGAGACAAGTCCTGCAGTCGCTCCGACAAGTTTTCGGTAACAGACTGTTCAGCGTCGATATCTTCCCTGACCTGTTGATGCCAGGTCGTTTCATCCCACAGTTCGAACTTATTGAACTGCCCGACCAGCATCACTTCTTTCGTCAGCCCGGCATGCTGCCGCAACACAGGCGCGATTAATAATCGACCTGCGCTATCCAGCTGACACTCACTGGCATGCCCTAACAGAAGGCGTTGAACACGACGTTCAACAGGGTTCATGCTCGAAAGACGCGATAATTTGTGCTCGATAATTTCCCATTCAGGAAGGGGGTAAAGCAGCAGGCACGGGTGATGAATGTCAATGGTACACACCATTTGACCGGCAGCGCTCCCGAGCAGTTCTTCCCGATAACGGGTAGGCACCGATAAGCGCCCTTTACTGTCGAGATTGACTAACGTTGCTCCCCGGAACATGCCAGTCTCCCCCCGATTACCACTTTATCCCACAAATTCCCACTAAAAGGAGTTTACGGAGCGGAGGAAAAGCTTGTCAAGCCAGGAACATTCCTTACCGAAGCAAAAAACCCAATGTTTACGGCTAATATCTGCATTGTTTAAAAATCGCCCAACAAACGAAGCAAATTAACGTCATGAATAGTTGTAAGAAAAAATCCCATTCATCATTACCGTTTTAAAAACGACTCGATTTTCCTTAATGGAAATATAAAGTGTCAGTTTGCGACGCGAGCGGCATTTTAGGACATATCTCCCCCGGATAACAGTCCCTGTTGCACGTGCGCCATGCCTGATGCCAGCGACTTTGGACAAAAGTTTAGAAAAGTGTTTGTTTAATCGGCAATTGCCGATTTGCTTGTAACAAAATAATGCAATTGCAATCTACCGTTACGAGTTAATTATCATTCAGCGCAGCGAATGGAGTTAATTGGCAGGATATTCAGGAGGGCTTATGGATAATTGTCCAGAATAGTCTTATTTACATTATGGATATCGATGTCCAATTACGTACTCAATGCGCCAGAGGTAAAATCCACTGGCGCATCTTTTCGTAATGTTTATCTACGGCTTAGTACACCACGACGATAGAGATTACGTTTAATGCGTGTTAAGCCTGGTTTTGGTTTGCGCGGCTCATCCAGACTGGCGAGCACAATCTCCAGTACGCGTTCCGCAACGTCGCGATGACGCTGGGCTACCGCCAGTACCGGACACTGTAAGAAGTCGAGCAATTCGTTGTCACCAAAGGTCGCAATTGCCAAATCAGAAGGCAGTTTGCCATCGCGGCGCAGCGTGACATCCATAACGCCTTGCAACAACGCAAATGAGGTGGTGAACAGCGCCTGCGGCATCGGATGCGTTTCCAGCCATTTTTCGAATAACTGGGCAGCGGTTTCCCGCTCATAACTGTTGGCATAAAGGAAATGCACTTCGCGTGGATCATCTTTCCAGGCGGTACGGAAACCCTGCTCGCGCAGGAAGCTGACAGAAAGCTCCGGCAACGCGCCAAGATAAAGCACCGTCTCAGCAGGAAACTTACGTAACTCTTCGGCCAGCATTTCTGCATCATCCTGGTCGGCACCCACAACGCTGGTGAAGTGTTCACGATCGAGGGCGCGGTCCAGCGCGACAATCGGGAACGGGTCGTTAGCCCAGCGTTGATAAAAAGGATGCTCCGGCGGCAGCGACGTCGAAACAATGATGGCATCGACCTGGCGCTGCAAAAGATGCTCAATACAGCGCATTTCGTTGTCTGGCTGATCTTCGGAACAAGCAATCAGTAGTTGATAACCCCGTTGCCGCGCCTGACGTTCAAGATAATTAGCGATACGGGTGTAACTTGTGTTCTCCAGATCGGGGATCACAAGACCAATCGAACGTGTGCGTCCAGCACGAAGCCCAGCAGCCACGGCATTTGGGTGGTAATTGTGCTCACGCACCACTGCCATGACTTTTTCAACGGTTTTGTCGCTCACACGGTATTGCTTCGCTTTGCCGTTAATAACATAGCTTGCAGTGGTCCGCGACACTCCCGCCAGCCGAGCGATTTCATCCAGTTTCACAATTGCCCCTTGAGTAAAATGTAAAAACCATACCCATTGTACTGGCATGGGTTAAATTCATTAACATCTAAGCGCAGAAAATTAACTGCGGCAACTGCTTTTATTCCAGGTTCCCACTGAATTCGCAAAAAAAGCCCAACGTGACATGTTGGGCTGTAAATTGCGCATTGAGATCATTCTCAACGCATTATTTTATCGCCGCGCGAAAGTCCTACTACGCCGGAACGAGCGACCTCCACAATTTTCGCCACATCGCGAATCGATGCTAAAAATGCATCAAGCTTATCGCTGGTTCCCGCCAATTGAACGGTATAAAGCGATGGCGTGACATCAATGATTTGCCCACGGAATATTTCCGTATTTCGCTTCACTTCGTCACGTCCGTAGCCACTGGCCTGAATTTTCACCAGCATGATTTCCCGCTCAACATGCGCCCCCTGCCCCAGTTCGCTAACACGCAGCACATCGACCAGCTTGTGTAATTGCTTTTCAATCTGCTCCAACACTTTTTCATCGCCCACGGTCTGGATAGTCATACGCGATAATGTCGGATCGTCGGTTGGCGCAACGGTCAGGCTTTCAATGTTATAGCCCCGTTGGGAAAAGAGGCCGATCACGCGGGATAACGCGCCTGATTCATTTTCGAGTAATACGGATAATATCCGGCGCATAATCAGGTTCTCTCCGTTTTGCTTAACCACATTTCATCCATTCCGCCGCCACGAATCTGCATCGGGTAGACGTGCTCGCTGCCATCAACAGTGACATCAACAAACACCAGGCGATTATTGCGGACCTGTTCCAGTGCCTCGCTAAGTTTGTTTTCCAGCTCTTGCGGATGAGAGATCTGGATCCCAACATGGCCATAGGCTTCCGCCAGACGAACGAAATCCGGTAGCGACTGCATATAAGATTGTGAATGGCGGCCGGAATAGATCATGTCCTGCCACTGCTTCACCATCCCCAGATAGCGGTTATTGAGATTCACCACCAGCACCGGCAGTTCATATTGCAAAGCGGTAGACAGTTCCTGAATGTTCATCTGAATGCTGCCGTCGCCAGTGACACAGACCACGATTTCTTCTGGCAATGCCATTTTGACACCCAGCGCCGCAGGCAAACCAAAGCCCATAGTGCCGAGGCCACCGGAATTGATCCAGCGGCGCGGTTTATCGAAAGGATAATAAAGCGCGGCGAACATCTGGTGCTGCCCGACGTCGGACGTGACATATGCATCACCTTTCGTTAGCCGCCAGAGTGTCTCGATCACCGCTTGCGGTTTAATCTTTTCGCTCTGAGTGTCGTATTTAAGGCACTGGCGAGCGCGCCACTGTTCAATCTGTTGCCACCAGTCACGAATTTCATCCAACGGTTGGTGAGCCGTTTCTTGTGCCAGCAACTCCAGCATTTGATCCAGCACCAACCGCGCGTCACCAACGATCGGAATGTCGGCGGTAACGGTTTTTGAGATCGACGTAGGATCGATATCAATATGTAAAACCGTTGCATTCGGGCAGTACTTGGCCAGATTGTTAGTGGTGCGATCGTCAAAGCGCACGCCGACCGCAAAAATAACATCGGCATTATGCATGGTCATATTGGCTTCGTAGGTGCCGTGCATTCCCAGCATCCCCAGCGCCTGACGATGCGTTGCCGGAAACGCCCCCAGCCCCATTAATGAAGAGACAACGGGAAGATTAAGCTGCTCAATAATCTGTTTGAGTTGTTGATGGCAACTCGCAGTCACGGCGCCGCCGCCAACGTAAACTACCGGTTTTTTCGCTGCCGCCAGTGTCTGCAATGCGCGTTTAATCTGCCCCTTATGACCCAGTGTGGTCGGGTTATAAGAGCGCATACTGACCGACTCCGGCCAGACGTAGGGTAATTTGTTCGCCGGATTAAGAATATCTTTCGGTAAATCAACCACCACTGGCCCAGGACGACCACTTGCCGCCAGCCAGAATGCTTTTTTCAGCACCTGAGGAATATCTTCCGTTTGCTTAACCAGGAAACTGTGTTTTACCACCGGGCGGGAAATTCCCACCATGTCGCACTCCTGAAAAGCATCGTAGCCTATCAGCGAGGTCGCTACCTGACCAGAAAGGACAACCAAGGGAATGGAGTCCATATAAGCAGTAGCGATACCGGTAATCGCGTTAGTCGCCCCAGGACCCGACGTCACCAGCACGACCCCCACTTCCCCGGTTGCACGTGCCAGGCCATCGGCCATATGCACAGCCGCTTGCTCATGACGAACTAATACGTGATCGATACCCCCCACGGTATGCAATGCATCGTAAATATCAAGGACCGCGCCTCCGGGATAACCGAATACTTGTTTAACGCCCTGATCGATAAGCGATCGGACGACCATCTCGGCTCCAGACAACATCTCCATGGCCTGCCTCACTGTTTGGCGGAAAAAATGTGTAAAACACATTAACCGTCCGATCTTGCTTAAGCAATTGGCAGACAGAGTCACAAACGTGAAGAAATAAGAATAAACAGGAGGAAAGGAGAAAAGAAACGATAAAATACTCCAGAATGAAGGCGTAAATTGATAATAAATTGGCTAGATTCGGCTACTTACAGCAATTTCTCTATTTTTTAATTTTTCATGAAATCTGGCGCACATGCATTTAGAACAAAATTCTACATTTAATAAAAAAAGCAGAATAAACCAGAAAGGAATGCCTGATTTATTCTGCTTTTGTTTAGCGTTTACATATAGAGACTAATTGCTCTTCCATCCACTGATGGCCTTTATCGCGCCCGGCAGCCTCATGCCAGGAGAGATAACAGGTTCTGCTATTCTGTTTTAACGGCAGCGGTAATATCTGTAATTCTAAAGATTCGGCGAACTCTTCAGCCAGCCAACGAGGCGCAATAGCGACCAGGTGAGTTTGCGACACCACGCTAAGGACGCTCATCATTGCCATGCCCTGATAAGCAATACTGGCTTGCTTATCTACTGTGTCGTACCACGGTTGACTAAATGAGGCGAAACGATCGAGTGAAACCGCCGCATGTTGTTCGTTATAAACATCATGTTTCAGTAATGGACCTTTAATATGCGGATGGTTCTTACTGGCTACCAGCACCATTTCATCTTTAAATAACGGCACACTGGTAAATTCAGGGCGGTGGAAATCTTCATAACTTATAACGAACTCCGTTTCCTGATAGCGCAACTGATGTTCAGTGTTCTGATTTAATGAAGACTTGAACATAACATGTATATTTGGCGCAATCTGCTCAATGTGATTATAAATCTGCGAGGTCAGAATGCTGTCTAACGGGCTGCAAACACAGAGATGGAATACCCGCTCGCTACTGGCAGGCTCAAAACCTGAACCCGGTAATTCGTTTTGCACTAATTGCAGCGCCTGGCGCACAGAACCAAAAAGTTGAAATGCGCGGGCAGTCGGTTGGATACCACGACCATAACGAACAAACAACTCGTCATTAAACATCACTTTCAGGCGTGCAACAGCGTTACTGACCGCAGGTTGCGACATTCCCAGAACATGAGCGGCACGAGTAATATTCTGCTCCTGCATCACGGCATCGAAAACAGTTAATAAGTTTAGATCGACCATGCGCAGCTGTGGCTTACTAAAATCTGCTGGTTCTGGATGATCTGTTTTTACCTCTGGCATACTTAACTCCACTGTCACACTTAACTCCCTTTTCCTTACCGGAATGCAGAAAAAAAATAATCCTGAAAAATATGATTTACCATACATATAAAATAAGAAAAAGGAAAATGAGTAAAATTAGGAAAACATAAAGATAAGAGTTCTGTTTAAAACAAAACCCACCGCCGCGCAGAGAGTCATCCACCACAGCATGATTATCTATAATGTTTTTGTCACACAAACAATATAATCATAATCACCATGAATGCTCAATCATCCATGATATGTATAAAATCGCCACTTTAATTAAAAATTTATATATTAATCACCCATATCTTTCTTATTAACTTATCAATAATATAAGCCTCATCAATAATTAAACATTCATCAAATAAATAATTGCAGAAAAATCATCAGGATGGGTTAGGTAATTGATACTATCTATATGCATATCACTTATTGATTAAATGCAATAAATTATGCTGAATTATGTCAATTAATGAAAAGTGTGATCTGGCTGACAGAAATTAATATTGTTGGTTTATGTATACACAGCACAATTAGCTAATTTGATACATGCAAAATTACCGCTGAAAAGCCGCTTTTCTTACTACAGGGTTGACATCCGTTTTTGTATCCAGTAACTCTAAAAGCATATCGCATTCATCTGGAGCTGATTTAATGACTCACATCGTTCGCTTTATCGGTCTACTACTACTAAACGCATCTTCTTTGCGCGGTAGACGAGTGAGCGGCATCCAGCATTAAGCCAGCACGCAGTCAAAAAAAACCCGCGCCATTGCGCGGGTTTTTTTATGCCCGAAGCGAGGCGCTCTAAAAGAGACAAGGACCTAAACCATGAGCCAGCAAGTTATTATTTTCGATACCACATTACGCGACGGTGAACAGGCGTTACAGGCAAGTCTGAGTGCGAAAGAAAAACTGCAAATTGCGCTGGCCCTTGAGCGTATGGGTGTTGACGTAATGGAAGTTGGTTTCCCCGTCTCTTCGCCGGGCGATTTTGAATCGGTGCAAACCATCGCCCGCCAGGTCAAAAATAGCCGCGTATGTGCGTTAGCTCGCTGCGTGGAAAAAGATATCGATGTGGCGGCTGAATCTCTGAAAGTCGCCGAAGCCTTCCGTATTCATACCTTTATTGCTACCTCCCCAATGCACATCGCCACCAAGCTGCGCAGCACGCTGGATGAAGTGATCGAACGCGCTATCTATATGGTGAAGCGCGCCCGTAATTACACCGATGACGTTGAATTTTCTTGCGAAGATGCCGGGCGTACCCCGATTGCCGATCTGGCGCGAGTGGTCGAAGCGGCGATTAACGCCGGTGCCACCACCATCAACATTCCGGACACCGTGGGCTACACCATGCCGTTTGAGTTCGCCGGAATCATCAGCGGCCTGTATGAACGCGTGCCTAACATCGACAAAGCCATTATTTCCGTACACACCCACGACGATTTAGGCCTGGCAGTAGGTAACTCACTGGCGGCGGTACATGCCGGAGCGCGGCAGGTAGAAGGCGCAATGAACGGGATCGGCGAACGCGCCGGTAACTGTTCGCTGGAAGAAGTGATCATGGCGATCAAAGTTCGTAAGGATATCCTCAACGTCCACACCGCCATTAATCACCAGGAGATATGGCGCACCAGCCAGTTAGTTAGCCAGATTTGTAATATGCCGATCCCGGCAAACAAAGCCATTGTTGGTAGCGGCGCATTCGCACACTCCTCCGGTATCCACCAGGATGGCGTGCTGAAAAACCGCGAAAACTACGAAATCATGACACCAGAATCTATTGGTCTGAACCAAATCCAGCTGAATCTGACCTCTCGTTCAGGCCGTGCGGCAGTGAAACACCGCATGGATGAGATGGGATATAAAGAAAGTGAATATAATTTAGACAATCTGTACGACGCCTTCCTGAAGCTGGCAGATAAAAAAGGTCAGGTGTTTGATTATGACCTGGAAGCGCTGGCCTTTATCGGTAAGCAGCAAGAAGAGCCGGAGCATTTCCGTCTGGATTACTTCAGCGTGCAGTCTGGTTCTAACGATATCGCCACTGCCGCCGTCAAACTGGTCTGTGGCGAAGAAGTCAAAGCGGAAGCCGCCAACGGTAACGGTCCGGTCGATGCCGTCTATCAGGCCATTAACCGTATCACTGACTATAACGTCGAACTGGTGAAATACAGCCTGACCGCCAAAGGCCACGGTAAAGATGCGCTGGGTCAGGTGGATATCGTCGCCAACTACAACGGTCGCCGCTTCCACGGCGTCGGCCTGGCCACCGATATTGTCGAGTCCTCCGCCAAAGCCATGGTGCACGTACTGAACAATATCTGGCGCGCCGCAGAAGTCGAAAAAGAGTTGCAACGCAAAGCTCAACACAACGAAAACAACAAGGAAACCGTGTGATGTCGAAGAATTACCATATTGCCGTTTTGCCCGGAGATGGGATCGGGCCGGAAGTGATGACCCAGGCGCTGAAAGTGCTGGATGCCGTGCGCAACCGCTTTGCGATGCGCATCACCACCAGCCATTACGATGTAGGCGGCGCAGCCATTGATAACCACGGACAGCCGCTGCCACCTGCGACGGTTGAAGGTTGCGAGCAAGCCGATGCCGTGCTGTTTGGCTCGGTAGGCGGCCCGAAGTGGGAACATTTACCACCAAACCAGCAACCAGAACGCGGCGCGCTGTTGCCTTTGCGTAAGCACTTCAAATTATTCAGCAATCTGCGTCCGGCAAAACTGTATCAGGGGCTGGAAGCATTCTGTCCACTGCGTGCTGACATTGCCGCTAACGGCTTCGACATCCTGTGCGTGCGCGAACTGACCGGCGGCATCTATTTTGGTCAGCCAAAAGGCCGCGAAGGTAGCGGACAATATGAAAAAGCGTTTGATACCGAGGTGTATCACCGTTTTGAGATCGAACGCATCGCCCGTATCGCGTTTGAATCTGCCCGCAAGCGTCGTCGCAAAGTCACCTCAATCGACAAAGCCAATGTGCTGCAATCCTCTATTTTATGGCGGGAAATTGTTAATGAGATCGCCATTGAATATCCGGATGTCGAACTGGCGCATATGTACATCGACAACGCCACCATGCAGCTGATTAAAGATCCATCACAGTTTGACGTTCTGCTGTGCTCCAACCTGTTTGGCGACATTCTGTCTGATGAGTGTGCGATGATCACTGGCTCGATGGGGATGTTGCCTTCCGCTAGCCTGAACGAGCAAGGTTTTGGTCTGTATGAACCGGCGGGCGGCTCGGCACCAGATATCGCAGGCAAAAACATCGCCAACCCGATTGCGCAAATTCTGTCGCTGGCGCTGCTGCTGCGCTACAGCCTGGATGCCGATGATGCGGCTTGCGCCATTGAACGCGCCATTAACCGCGCATTAGAAGAAGGCATTCGCACCGGGGATTTAGCCCGTGGCGCTGCCGCCGTTAGTACCGATGAAATGGGCGATATCATTGCCCGCTATGTGGCAGAAGGGGTGTAATCATGGCTAAGACGTTATACGAAAAATTGTTCGACGCTCACGTAGTGTACGAAGCCGAAAACGAAACCCCGCTGTTATATATCGACCGCCACCTGGTGCATGAAGTGACCTCACCGCAGGCGTTCGATGGCCTGCGCGCCCATGGTCGCCCGGTGCGTCAGCCGGGGAAAACCTTCGCCACCATGGATCACAACGTCTCCACCCAGACCAAAGACATTAATGCCTGCGGTGAAATGGCGCGGATCCAGATGCAGGAGCTGATCAAAAACTGCAAAGAATTTGGCGTCGAGCTGTATGACCTGAATCACCCGTATCAGGGGATCGTCCACGTGATGGGGCCGGAACAGGGCGTCACCTTACCAGGGATGACCATTGTCTGCGGCGACTCGCATACCGCCACCCACGGCGCTTTTGGCGCACTGGCGTTTGGTATCGGTACTTCTGAAGTTGAACACGTGCTGGCAACGCAAACCCTGAAACAGGGCCGCGCGAAGACCATGAAAATTGAAGTCCAGGGCAAAGCCGCGCCGGGCATTACCGCGAAAGATATCGTGCTGGCAATTATCGGTAAAACCGGCAGCGCTGGCGGCACCGGGCATGTGGTGGAGTTTTGCGGCGAAGCAATCCGTGATTTAAGCATGGAAGGTCGTATGACCCTGTGCAATATGGCAATCGAAATGGGCGCGAAAGCCGGTCTGGTTGCACCTGACGAAACCACCTTTAACTATGTCAAAGGCCGTCTGCATGCGCCGAAAGGCAAAGATTTTGACGATGCCGTCGCCTACTGGAAGACCCTGCAAACCGACGAAGGTGCAACTTTCGATACAGTTGTGACTCTGCAAGCAGAAGAGATCGCCCCGCAGGTCACCTGGGGAACTAACCCCGGTCAGGTGATCTCCGTGAATGACAATATTCCCGATCCGGCTTCGTTTACCGATCCGGTTGAGCGCGCGTCGGCAGAAAAAGCGTTGGCCTATATGGGGCTGAAACCGGGTATTCCATTGACCGAAGTCGCTATCGATAAAGTGTTTATCGGTTCTTGTACCAACTCACGTATTGAAGATTTACGCGCGGCGGCGGAAATCGCCAAAGGACGAAAAGTCGCGCCAGGTGTACAGGCACTGGTGGTTCCCGGCTCTGGCCCGGTAAAAGCTCAGGCGGAAGCGGAAGGTCTGGACAAAATCTTTATTGAAGCCGGTTTTGAATGGCGCTTGCCTGGTTGCTCAATGTGTCTGGCGATGAATAACGACCGTCTGAATCCGGGCGAACGTTGTGCCTCCACCAGCAACCGTAACTTTGAAGGCCGCCAGGGGCGCGGCGGGCGCACGCATCTGGTCAGCCCGGCAATGGCTGCCGCCGCTGCTGTGACCGGACATTTCGCCGACATTCGCAACATTAAATAAGGAGCAGACCATGGCAGAGAAATTTATCAAACATACAGGCCTGGTGGTTCCGCTGGATGCCGCCAATGTCGATACCGATGCGATTATCCCGAAACAGTTTTTGCAGAAAGTGACGCGTACAGGTTTTGGCGCGCATCTGTTTAACGACTGGCGTTTTCTGGATGAAAAAGGCCAACAGCCAAACCCGGACTTCGTGCTGAACTTCCCGCAGTATCAGGGCGCTTCCATTTTGCTGGCGCGGGAAAACTTCGGCTGCGGCTCCTCGCGTGAGCACGCGCCGTGGGCATTGACCGATTACGGTTTTAAAGTGGTGATTGCGCCGAGTTTCGCTGACATCTTCTACGGCAACAGCTTCAACAACCAGCTGCTGCCGGTGAAATTAAATGATGACGAAGTGGATGAGCTGTTTGCGCTGGTGAAAGCCAATCCGGGGATTCATTTCGACGTGGACCTGGAAGCGCAAGAGGTGAAAGCGGGTGAGAAAACCTATCGGTTTAGCATCGATGCCTTCCGCCGCCACTGCATGATGAATGGGCTGGACAGCATCGGTCTGACGCTGCAGCACGACGACGCTATTGCCACTTATGAAGAGAAGCAACCAGCATTTATGCGTTAGTTTGTACGCCGTCCGGCACTCAATCGCCAAAAAGAAAAAAGCCAGCAGATAATCACTGCTGGCGTGGCGATTAACACCAATACTCAGTCACACATGATGTCCGCAAATCAGTATTCAGAATCACTCCCCTCCCACTGCATCAGCTCTTCAAGCATGGTTAATCGTTGTGGAACGCTTAACCAACGCAGCCAGCACAACGTCGCTGTCGCGGTAAAGTAGTGCTGATAAAACTGACGCATGGGACACCTCCTTGCTTCATCGTTAAGAATTATTGACTTAATATAGGGAAAATAAAATTGCTGACTTTTGCGCAGGAGTTCCCCTTTTATGCCATCAGCTCGTCTGCAACAACAATTCATCCGCCTGTGGCAATGCTGCGAGGGTAAATCGCAGGACACGACGCTCAACGAACTGGCGGAGTTATTGAGCTGCTCCCGTCGTCATATGCGCACCCTGCTCAACACCATGCAGGATCGCGGCTGGTTAACATGGGAAGCGGAAGTCGGGCGCGGTAAACGCTCGCGTCTGACATTCCTCTACACCGGGCTGGCGCTTCAGCAACAGCGGGCAGAAGATTTGCTTGAACAGGATCATATCGACCAACTGGTGCAGCTGGTTGGCGACAAAACGGCTGTGCGGCAAATGCTGATTTCCCATCTGGGCCGCAGCTTCCGCCAAGGGCGGCACATCCTGCGCGTGCTCTACTATCGCCCGTTGCGTAATCTGCTGCCTGGCAGCGCATTACGCCGTTCCGAAACGCATATCGCCCGGCAAATCTTCAGCGCGTTAACCCGCATAAATGAGGAAAATGGGGAACTGGAGGCGGACATCGCCCACCACTGGCAGCAAATTTCCCCACTCCACTGGCGCTTTTTTTTGCGCCCCGGGGTCCATTTTCATCATGGTCGTGAACTGGAAATAGACGATGTGATCGCCTCGTTGAAGCGGATCAATACGCTGCCGCTCTATTCCCACATCGCTGAAATTGTGTCGCCGACGCCCTGGACGCTGGATATTCATCTCACTCAGCCAGATCGCTGGTTGCCGTTACTGCTGGCGCAAGTTCCGGCGATGATCCTGCCGCGTGAATGGGAAACCCTCAGCAATTTTGCCAGCCACCCTATCGGTACCGGTCCGTATGCGGTAATGCGTAACAGCACTAACCAACTGAAAATTCAGGCATTCGATGATTTCTTCGGTTATCGGGCATTAATCGACGAAGTTAACGTCTGGGTCTTGCCGGAAATTGCCGATGACCCCGCAGGAGGCCTGATGCTGAAAGGGCCGCAGGGCGAGGAAAAAGAGATTGAAAGTCGCCTTGAAGAAGGTTGCTACTATCTACTGTTCGACAGTCGCACCCATCGCGGAGCGAATCAGCAAGTCAGAGACTGGATAAGCTATGTGCTTTCGCCGACCAATCTGGTTTATTTCGCCGAGGAACAGTACCAGCAACTGTGGTTTCCGGCCTATGGGCTGCTCCCCCGCTGGCACCACGCCCGCCCAACACATTGCGAAAAACCTGCCGGACTGGAACATCTCACCCTGACCTTTTATCAGGATCACATTGAACATCGGGTGATTGCCAGGATCATGCAGCAGATTCTGGCAAGTCACCAGGTCACCCTGGAAATCAAAGAGATCAGCTACGATCAGTGGCACGAAGGTGAGATCGAAAGCGACATCTGGCTTAACAGCGCCAACTTTACGCTGCCGCTGGATTTTTCGCTGTTTGCGCATTTGTACGAAGTACCGCTGCTACAACACTGTATTCCTCTCGACTGGCAAGCCGACGCCACGCGCTGGCGCAACGGCGAGATGAACCTGGCGAACTGGTGCCAGCGGTTAGTAGCCAGCAAAGCGATGGTGCCGCTGATCCACCACTGGCTGATTATTCAGGGGCAACGCAGTATGCGCGGCCTGCGCATGAACACCCTCGGCTGGTTCGATTTTAAATCAGCGTGGTTTGCGCCACCGGATCCATGATTGCTGGTTGATAACAAAATCACTACACTAACGCCGTTCTCAACGGGGTGCCACGCAGACGCGTGCGCTGAGAAAATACCCGTCGAACCTGATCCGGATAACGCCGGCGAAGGGATTTGAGGCTCCTTCTCAAGTCCTTTGCCACTCTTTTTTGAGGTGCAAAGTGTTAAAAAAATATCTGCCCCTGCTGTTGCTGTGCACAGCGCCCGTTTTCGCTAAACCCGTTCTGACCGTCTACACCTACGACTCCTTCGCCGCCGACTGGGGTCCAGGTCCGGTGGTTAAAAAAGCCTTTGAAGCCGACTGTAATTGCGAACTGAAAATGGTGGCGCTGGAAGATGGCGTTTCGCTTCTCAACCGTCTGCGGATGGAAGGCAAAAACAGCAAAGCCGATGTGGTGCTGGGGCTGGATAACAATCTGTTAGACGCCGCCAGTAAAACCGGACTATTTGCCAAAAGCGGCGTGGCAGCGGATGCCGTTAACGTTCCCGGCGGCTGGAATAATGACACTTTCGTACCGTTTGATTACGGCTATTTCGCCTTCGTCTATGACAAGAACAAACTGAAAAATCCGCCGCAAAGCCTGAAAGAGCTGGTTGAAAGCGATCAAAACTGGCGGGTGATTTATCAGGATCCGCGCACCAGCACGCCGGGACTGGGTCTGCTGTTGTGGATGCAAAAAGTCTATGGCGATGACGCCCCACAAGCCTGGCAGAAACTGGCGAAGAAAACGGTCACGGTCACCAAAGGCTGGAGCGAAGCCTACGGCCTGTTTTTAAAAGGTGAAAGCGATCTGGTACTGAGTTACACCACCTCTCCGGCTTATCACATTCTCGAAGAGAAGAAAGATAACTACGCCACCGCGAACTTCAGCGAAGGTCACTATTTGCAAGTGGAAGTCGCCGCCCGCACCGCTGCCAGCAAGCAGCCAGAGCTGGCGCAAAAATTCCTCCAGTTTATGGTTTCTCCGGCTTTCCAGAATGCGATCCCAACCGGCAACTGGATGTATCCGGTGGCAAATGTCTCGCTGCCTGCCGGGTTTGAACAATTGACCAAACCGGCAACCACGCTGGAGTTCACGCCAGCCGAAGTGGCGGCACAACGTCAGGCATGGATTAGCGAATGGCAACGCGCCGTCAGCCGTTAATTCCCGGCTGGTTAATTCCAGGTGTAAGCGCCGCTACGCTTGTGGTGGCGGTTGCGCTGGCGGCGTTTCTCGCCCTGTGGTGGAACGCGCCGCAGGGTGACTGGGTGGCAATCTGGCAGGACAGCTACCTGTGGCATGTGGTGCGCTTCTCCTTCTGGCAGGCGTTTCTCTCGGCGCTACTCTCTGTCGTACCCGCGATATTCCTCGCCCGCGCGCTCTATCGCAGGCGCTTTCCGGGTCGGCTGGCGCTGTTGCGTCTGTGCGCAATGACCTTGATCCTCCCGGTGCTGGTTGCTGTTTTCGGCATTCTTAGCGTCTATGGTCGCCAGGGCTGGCTGGCAGCACTCAGCCAATCGCTTGGTCTGGAGTGGACCTTTTCGCCCTACGGCCTGCAAGGTATTTTGCTGGCGCATGTATTTTTTAATCTGCCGATGGCGAGCCGCTTATTACTCCAGGCGCTGGAAAACATTCCCGGCGAACAACGTCAGCTTGCCGCCCAGCTTGGGATGCGCGGCTGGCATTTTTTCCGCTTCATCGAATGGCCGTGGTTACGGCGACAAATCCCGCCAGTTACTGCGCTTATCTTTATGCTCTGTTTCGCCAGCTTCGCCACCGTGCTATCGCTGGGCGGCGGTCCGCAGGCGACCACTATCGAGCTGGCTATTTATCAGGCGCTGAGTTACGACTACGATCCTGCCCGCGCGGCGATGCTGGCGCTGATCCAGATGGTGTGTTGCCTTGGGCTGGTGCTGCTGAGTCAGCGATTGAGTAAGGCCATTGCGCCCGGCACCACGCTGCTGCAAGGCTGGCGCGACCCGGACGATCGTCTGCATAGCCGCATTTGCGACACGGTGTTAATTGTGCTGGCGCTGCTGCTGTTGCTGCCACCGTTACTGGCGGTGCTCGTCGATGGGATAAATCGCCAGTTGCCGGAAGTGCTGGCGCAGCCGGTGCTGTGGCAGGCGCTGTGGACCTCGTTGCGTATTGCGCTGGCGGCAGGCGTATTATGCGTAGTGCTGACCATGATGCTGCTATGGAGCAGTCGCGAACTGCGGGCGCGGCAAAAAATGCTGGCCGGTCAGGCGCTGGAGATGAGCGGCATGTTGATCCTCGCCATGCCGGGGATTGTGCTGGCTACGGGCTTCTTTTTACTGCTCAACAACACTATCGGCCTGCCGCAATCTGCTGACGGCATTGTGATTTTCACCAATGCGTTAATGGCGATCCCTTATGCGCTGAAGGTGCTGGAAAACCCGATGCGCGATATCACCGCGCGTTACAGTATGTTGTGTCAGTCGCTGGGCATTGAAGGCTGGTCACGCTTAAAAGTGGTGGAGCTGCGCGCCCTGAAACGCCCACTGGCGCAGGCACTGGCCTTTGCTTGTGTGCTATCGATTGGTGATTTTGGCGTGGTGGCGTTGTTCGGTAACGATGATTTCCGCACCCTGCCGTTTTATCTCTACCAGCAAATTGGCTCCTATCGCAGCCAGGACGGCGCGGTCACCGCGTTAATTCTGCTGCTGCTCTGTTTTCTGCTGTTTACCGTGATTGAAAAAATACCGGGGCGAAATGTTAAAACTGACTGATATCACCTGGCTTTACCACCATTTGCCGATGCGTTTTAGCTTAACGGTGGAACGCGGCGAGCAGGTGGCGATCCTCGGGCCAAGCGGCGCGGGTAAAAGTACCCTACTGAATTTGATCGCCGGTTTTCTGACGCCAGCCAGCGGTTCGCTGACTATCGACGGCGTTGATCACACCACGACGCCGCCGTCACGCCGTCCGGTATCGATGCTGTTTCAGGAGAACAACCTGTTCAGTCACCTGACGGTCGCGCAGAACATCGGGCTGGGGCTTAATCCAGGACTGAAGCTGAACGCGGCACAGCAGGAGAAAATGCATGCTATCGCACGCCAGATGGGGATTGATAATTTAATGGCGCGGTTGCCAGGCGAGCTTTCCGGCGGTCAGCGGCAGCGCGTGGCTCTGGCGCGTTGCCTGGTGCGCGAACAGCCGATTTTATTGCTCGATGAACCGTTCTCTGCGCTCGATCCGGCGTTACGTCAGGAGATGTTGACGCTGGTCAGTACAAGCTGCCAGCAGCAAAAAATGACGTTATTGATGGTGTCGCACAGTGTGGAAGATGCGGCGCGGATAGCCACGCGCTCGGTGGTGGTCGCCGACGGGCGCATCGCCTGGCAGGGTATGACCGATGGGTTGTTGAGTGGTAAGGCGAGTGCTTCGGCGCTGTTGGGAATTACAGGTTAATATGCACTGTCGGATGCGGCGTGAACGCCTTATCCGACGTTTTGTCCGCATCAGGCGCCCCGCACAAGACTATCCTCTAAACCCCAACCACTTTACGCAATATATCGATATACACCGGCATCAACGGATGGCGAATTAACACCACCAGCGCCACCACGCCAACACCAGAAATTAGCGGCGCCAGCCACAGCAGATGACCACGCGACAAATAATGACTTAAACGATCGGTTACCTTGCCGCTGCGCCATAATCGCCAGCACAACCAGCCGCCAACCCACAAAAACACCGCCGTCGCCAGCAGCAACCATTTAAACTCGCCACTCTGCATTCCGGCAGGAATATCGATCGCCGCGCCCGCCAGAATCCCCGGCAGGAAGTAAAACGGAGGCCATAACAGGCAGCCGATAATATTTGGCGTGATAAATTTCGCCACAGGCAGATCCAGCATCCCCGCCACCATTGGCACTAGCGGGCGCGTCGGCCCGACAAAGCGTCCGACCAGAATGGTAAACATGCTGTGTTGATGCAGCGCATGCTCGGTTTTATCGAGTAACGCTTTGTTTTTCTTAAGAAATGACCAGCGATGCAGCGGCTTTTTAAACCGCCAGCCCAGCCAGAAGGAGATCCAGTCGCCCATCAGGCAGCCAACAATCCCCGCCAGCCAGGCGTGCCAGAAACTTAACTCGCCGCTACCTATCAGCGCCCCCAGCCCCGCCATCAGCACCGTACCGGGCAGAATCAAACCGACCAGCGCCAGTGACTCCAGAAAGGCCACCAACACCACCGCCATCAATGAATACACAGTGGATTGGGTAATAAAATGTTCCAGCAATGCTTGCATAATGTGCCTGTCAAATGGACGAAGCAGGGATTCTGCAAACCCAATGCTACTCCGTCAAGCCGTCAATCGTCTGATTCGTTACCAATTATGACAACCTGAGAGCTACATCATTCACTTTTTCTTCACAACCGGCACGAAACTCGCTCGGGCTGGCGCCTGTACATTTTTTAAATACCCGCGAGAAATAGAGCTGATCGTCAAAGCCAACATTGCGTCCGACAGTGGCGATAGGCATACGAGTCGTGCTCAATAGCAGCTTCGCCTGACTGATGCGTTGATCTTCGCGCCAGCTTAAGACACTAATCCCTAATTGCTGGCGGAACAGATGCGACAGACGCGACGGAGACAAGCAGACATGCTGTGCGACACTGGCGATATCAAAATTGCTGTCCGCAAGGTGATCGCTGATGTACTGACAAGCCTCGCGTACCCGATTATCCATTGGCGGATGTAGCGACTCATTAATGACTTCCATGCGCCGCAGTAACAATTGCTCAAGAAGATTTATCGCCAGCAACTCCGAATAGCGCCCTTCCACTTGTCCGGCATTGATAATTTGCCCGAACAAATCGCTGAAATGCGGCTGATGCGCTTCGTTCGGGCGAAAGAAACCGGTATTGGCAAATATCGACGGCCAGTTAAGCCATTCGTGCCAGTAAGCGCGGGGGCGAAAGTAAACCCACTGGTGATACCATTCGCGGGCCTCCGGATGACGACCGTAGTGATGAATTTCTCCCGGCGGGAATAGCAAAATATCGCCTGGTCGGCAGACAAATTCTCGCCCCTGGTTTTTCACTATGCCCTGTCCGCGAATGGTGAGATTGAGAATATAGCCTTTCATTCCCAGCGGTCGGTCGATAAAAAAATCGAGATAACCGTTGGCCTCAATCGGCGTTAAACCCGCCACCAGATGGGCGTTGAACGAGTAACCCGGCAGCAAGGGATCATTTTGCGCTTCAGCCATACTTTTCATACTCCCGCCATTCAGAGAAGAAACCAATTGTCCATATTGCATCAGACATTGCCGTCACTGCGTCTTTTACTGGCTCTTCTCGCTAATCCAACCGGCAACCCCGCTTGTGAAAAGCATTTTGTAACAAAGGGGGGCAATAGCCATAACAAAAACGCGTAACAAAAGTGTCTATAATCACGGCAGAAAAGTCCACATTGATTATTTGCACGGCGTCACACTTTGCTATGCAATAGCATTTTTATCCATAAGATTAGCGGATCCTGCCTGACGCTTTTTTTCGCAACTCTCTACTGTTTCTCCATACCCGTTTTTTTGGATGGAGTGAAACGATGGCGATTGCAATTGGCCTCGATTTTGGCAGTGATTCTGTGCGAGCTTTGGCGGTGGAATGCGCCACCGGTGAAGAGATCGCCACCAGCGTAGAGTGGTATCCCCGTTGGCAGGAAGGGCAATTTTGTGACGCCCCGAATAACCAGTTCCGTCATCACCCGCGTGACTACATTGAGTCAATGGAAGCGGCGCTGAAAACCGTGCTGGCAGAACTTAGCGCCGAACAGCGCGCAGCGGTGGTCGGGATTGGCGTGGACACCACCGGCTCCACGCCTGCACCAATCGACGCCGACGGCAACGTGCTTGCGCTGCGCCCGGAGTTTGCCGAAAACCCGAACGCGATGTTCGTTTTGTGGAAAGACCACACGGCGGTTGAAGAAGCGGAAGAGATCACCCGCTTGTGTCATACACCGGGCAAAACTGACTACTCTCGCTATATTGGCGGTATTTATTCCAGCGAATGGTTCTGGGCAAAAATCCTGCATGTGACTCGCCAGGATAGCGCCGTGGCGCAATCTGCCGCATCGTGGATTGAACTGTGCGACTGGGTACCCGCCCTACTCTCCGGCACCACACGCCCGCAGGATATTCGCCGCGGACGCTGTAGCGCCGGGCATAAATCTCTGTGGCACGAAAGCTGGGGCGGTTTACCTCCAGCCAGTTTCTTTGACGAACTGGACCCGATCCTCAATCGCCATTTGCCTTCCCCGCTGTTCACTGACACCTGGACTGCCGATATTCCGGTGGGCACCTTATGCCCGGAATGGGCGCAGCGTCTCGGTCTGCCTGAAAGCGTGGTGATTTCCGGCGGCGCGTTTGACTGCCATATGGGCGCAGTCGGCGCAGGCGCACAGCCTAACGCACTGGTAAAAGTTATCGGTACTTCCACCTGCGACATTCTGATTGCCGACAAACAGAGCGTTGGCGAGCGGGCAGTTAAAGGCATTTGCGGTCAGGTTGATGGCAGCGTGGTTCCTGGATTTATCGGTCTTGAAGCTGGTCAGTCGGCATTTGGTGATATCTACGCCTGGTTTGGTCGCGTACTCGGCTGGCCGCTGGAACAGCTTGCCGCCCAGCATCCGGAACTGAAAGAGCAAATCAACGCCAGCCAGAAACAACTGCTTCCGGCGTTGACCGAAGCATGGGCTCAAAACCCGTCTCTGGATCACCTGCCTGTGGTACTCGACTGGTTTAATGGTCGTCGCACGCCAAACGCTAACCAACGCCTGAAAGGGGTGATTACCGACCTGAACCTCGCTACCGACGCTCCGCTACTGTTCGGCGGTTTAATTGCCGCTACCGCTTTTGGCGCGCGCGCAATTCAGGAGTGCTTCACTAACCAGGGGATCGCCGTAAACAACGTGATGGCGCTGGGCGGCATCGCGCGGAAAAACCAGGTGATTATGCAAGCCTGCTGCGACGTGCTGAATCGCCCGCTGCAAATTGTTGCCTCTGATCAGTGTTGCGCGCTCGGTGCGGCGATTTTTGCTGCCGTCGCCGCAAAAGTGCATGCCGACATCCCATCAGCCCAGCAAAAAATGGCCAGTGCGGTAGAGAAAACCCTGCAACCACGTACCGAACAGGCACAACGCTTTGAACAGCTTTATCGCCGCTATCAGCAATGGGCGATAAGCGCCGAACAACATTATCTTCCAACTTCCGCCCCGGCACAGGCTGCCCAGGCCGTTCCGACTCTATAAGGACACGACAATGACGATTTTTGATAATTATGAAGTGTGGTTTGTAATTGGCAGCCAGCATTTGTATGGCCCGGAAACCCTGCGTCAGGTCACCCAACATGCCGAGCACGTCGTTAATGCGCTGAATACGGAAGCGAAACTGCCCTGCAAACTGGTGCTGAAACCGCTGGGTACCACGCCGGACGAAATCACCGCAATTTGCCGCGATGCCAATTACGACGATCGTTGCGCGGGTCTGGTGGTATGGCTGCACACCTTCTCCCCGGCCAAAATGTGGATCAACGGCCTGACCATGCTCAACAAACCGTTGCTGCAATTCCACACCCAGTTTAACGCGGCGCTACCGTGGGACAGCATCGACATGGACTTTATGAACCTGAACCAGACTGCACATGGCGGTCGCGAGTTCGGTTTCATCGGCGCGCGTATGCGTCAGCAACATGCCGTCGTTACCGGTCACTGGCAGGATAAACAAGCACATGAGCGTATCGGCTCCTGGATGCGTCAGGCGGTATCTAAACAGGATACCCGTCATCTGAAAGTCTGCCGTTTTGGCGATAACATGCGTGAAGTGGCGGTCACTGACGGCGATAAAGTTGCCGCACAGATCAAGTTCGGTTTCTCCGTCAATACCTGGGCAGTTGGCGATCTGGTGCAGGTGGTGAACTCCATCAGCGACGGCGATGTTAACGCGCTGGTCGATGAGTACGAAAGCAGCTACACCATGACACCTGCCACACAAATCCACGGCGAAAAACGACAGAACGTGCTGGAAGCGGCGCGTATTGAGCTGGGGATGAAGCGTTTCCTGGAACAAGGTGGCTTCCACGCGTTCACCACCACCTTTGAAGATTTGCACGGTCTGAAACAGCTTCCTGGCCTGGCCGTACAGCGTCTGATGCAGCAAGGCTACGGCTTTGCGGGCGAAGGCGACTGGAAAACTGCCGCCCTGCTTCGCATCATGAAGGTGATGTCAACCGGTCTGCAGGGCGGCACCTCCTTTATGGAGGACTACACCTATCACTTCGAGAAAGGTAATGACCTGGTGCTCGGCTCCCACATGCTGGAAGTCTGCCCGTCGATCGCCGTAGAAGAGAAACCGATCCTCGACGTTCAGCACCTCGGTATTGGTGGTAAAGATGATCCTGCCCGCCTGATCTTCAATACCCAAACCGGTCCGGCGATTGTCGCCAGCCTGATTGATCTCGGCGATCGTTATCGTCTGCTGGTTAACTGCATCGACACGGTGAAAACACCGCACTCCCTGCCGAAACTGCCGGTGGCGAATGCACTGTGGAAAGCGCAACCGGATCTGCCAACCGCTTCCGAAGCGTGGATCCTTGCTGGTGGTGCGCACCACACCGTCTTCAGCCATGCGCTGAACCTTAACGATATGCGCCAGTTCGCCGAGATGCACGACATTGAAATCACGGTGATTGATAACGACACCCGCCTGCCAGCGTTTAAAGACGCGCTGCGCTGGAACGAAGTGTATTACGGATTTCGTCGCTAAGTAGCCGCATCAGGTATGTAACGCCTGATGCGACGCTGGCGCGTCTTATCAGGCCTACGCGCTGCGATTTTGTAGGCCGGATAAGCAAAGCGCATCCGGCACGAAGGAGTCAACATGTTAGAAGATCTCAAACGTCAGGTTTTAGAAGCCAACCTGGCGCTCCCAAAACACAACCTGGTCACTCTGACCTGGGGCAACGTCAGCGCCGTTGATCGCGAGCGCGGCGTCTTTGTGATCAAACCTTCCGGCGTCGATTACAACATCATGACCGCCGACGATATGGTCGTGGTCAGCATCGAAACCGGTGAAGTGGTTGAAGGTACGAAAAAGCCCTCCTCTGACACGCCAACTCACCGACTGCTCTATCAGGCATTCCCGTCCATTGGCGGCATTGTGCACACGCACTCGCGCCACGCCACCATCTGGGCGCAGGCGGGCCAGTCAATTCCGGCAACCGGTACCACCCACGCCGACTATTTCTACGGTCCCATTCCCTGCACCCGCAAAATGACCGACGCAGAAATCAACGGCGAATATGAGTGGGAAACCGGTAACGTCATCGTAGAAACCTTCGAAAAACAGGGTATCGATGCAGCGCAAATGCCCGGCGTTCTGGTCCATTCTCACGGTCCGTTTGCGTGGGGTAAAAACGCCGAAGATGCGGTGCATAACGCTATCGTGCTGGAAGAGGTCGCTTATATGGGGATTTTCTGCCGCCAGCTGGCCCCGCAGCTCCCTGATATGCAGCAAACCTTGCTGGATAAACACTATCTGCGTAAGCATGGTGCAAAGGCGTATTACGGGCAGTAACGACTGTATAAAACCACAGCCAGTCAAACGAAACCAGGCTATACTCAAGCCTGGTTTTTTATTGGATTTTCAGCGTGGCGCAGGCAGGTTTTATCTTAACCCGACACTGGCGGGATACCCCTCAAGGGACCGAAGTTTCTTTCTGGCTGGCAACGGACAACGGGCCGTTGCACGTTACGCTTGCGCCGCAAGAGTCCGTGGCGTTTATTCCCGCCGATCAGGTTCCCCGCGCTCAGCATATTTTGCAGGGTGAGCAAGGCTTTCGCCTGACACCGCTGGCGTTAAAGGATTTTCACCGTCAGCCGGTGTATGGCCTTTACTGTCGCGCCCATCGCCAGTTGATGAGTTACGAAAAGCGCCTGCGTGAAGGTGGCGTTACCGTCTACGAGGCCGATGTGCGCCCGCCAGAACGCTATCTGATGGAGCGCTTCATCACCGCTCCGGTGTGGGTCGAGGGAGATATGCGCAATGGCGCTATCGTTAATGCCCGTCTGAAACCGAATCCCGACTATCGTCCGCCACTCAAGTGGGTTTCTATTGATATTGAAACTACCCGCCACGGTGAGCTGTACTGCATCGGCCTGGAAGGTTGCGGGCAGCGCATCGTTTATATGCTGGGGCCAGAGAATGGCGATGCCTCCGCGCTCGATTTCGAACTGGAATACGTCGCCAGCCGCCCGCAGCTGCTGGAAAAACTTAACGCCTGGTTTGCAAATCACGATCCCGATGTGATCATCGGCTGGAACGTGGTGCAGTTCGATCTGCGAATGCTGCAAAAACATGCCGAGCGTTACCGTATTCCGCTGCGTCTGGGGCGCGATAACAGCGAGCTGGAGTGGCGCGAGCACGGCTTTAAAGACGGCGTCTTTTTCGCCCAGGCCAAAGGTCGGCTAATTATCGACGGTATCGAGGCGCTGAAATCCGCGTTCTGGAATTTCTCTTCATTCTCGCTGGAAACTGTCGCTCAGGAGCTATTAGGCGAAGGAAAATCTATCGATAACCCGTGGGATCGAATGGCCGAAATTGACCGTCGTTTCGCCGAAGATAAACCCGCGCTGGCGACTTATAACCTGAAAGATTGCGAACTGGTGACGCAGATTTTCCATAAAACAGAAATCATGCCGTTTTTGCTCGAACGAGCAACGGTGAACGGCCTGCCGGTAGATCGGCACGGGGGATCGGTGGCGGCGTTTGGTCATCTCTATTTTCCCCGTATGCACCGCGCGGGTTATGTCGCGCCTAATCTCGGCGAAGTGCCGCCGCACGCCAGCCCTGGTGGCTACGTGATGGATTCGCGGCCAGGGCTTTATGATTCGGTGCTGGTACTGGACTACAAAAGCCTGTACCCGTCGATCATCCGCACCTTTCTGATTGATCCCGTCGGGCTGGTAGAAGGCATGGCGCAGCCTGATCCAGAGCACAGCACCGAAGGTTTTCTCGATGCCTGGTTCTCGCGGGAAAAACATTGCCTGCCGGAGATTGTGACTAACATCTGGCACGGGCGCGATGAAGCCAAACGTCAGGGCAACAAGCCGCTGTCGCAGGCGCTGAAGATCATTATGAATGCCTTTTATGGCGTGCTTGGCACCACTGCCTGCCGCTTCTTCGATCCGCGCCTGGCGTCGTCGATCACCATGCGTGGTCATCAGATCATGCGGCAAACCAAAGCATTGATTGAAGCGCAGGGCTACGACGTGATCTACGGCGATACCGACTCAACGTTTGTTTGGCTGAAAGGCGCACATTCGGAAGAAGAGGCGGCGAAAATCGGTCGTGCACTGGTGCAGCACGTTAACGCCTGGTGGGCGGAAACGCTGCAAAAACAACGGCTGACCAGTGCGCTGGAACTGGAGTATGAAACCCATTACTGCCGTTTTCTGATGCCGACCATTCGTGGAGCCGATACCGGCAGTAAAAAGCGTTATGCCGGGCTGATTCAGGAGGGCGACAAACAGCGGATGGTATTTAAAGGGCTGGAAACCGTGCGTACCGACTGGACGCCGCTGGCCCAGCAGTTTCAGCAGGAGCTGTACTTGCGCATCTTTCGCAACGAGCCATATCAGGAGTACGTGCGTGAAACTATCGACAAACTGATGGCGGGCGAACTGGATGCGCAACTGGTTTACCGTAAACGGCTTCGCCGTCCGCTGAGCGAATATCAGCGTAATGTACCGCCACATGTACGCGCTGCACGCCTTGCCGATGAAGAAAACCAAAAACGCGGTCGCCCCTTGCAATACCAGAACCGTGGCACCATTAAGTACGTATGGACCACCAACGGCCCGGAGCCGCTGGACTATCGACGTTCGCCGCTGGATTACGAACACTATCTGACCCGCCAGCTTCAACCTGTGGCGGAAGGAATACTCCCCTTTATTGAGGATAATTTTGCTACACTTATGACCGGGCAACTTGGGCTATTTTGAGCAAAAAAAGAGTTCGTCAGATACCATTTTGATGCGTGACGAATGCCTTGCCATCCAGTACCATAGCGCCCTTTCCATTCCTGGACCTGAATAACACCACTACCACATTAGCCTGGTAGCGGGTAGTTATTGCCTGCAATTAAAGATATAGAGCCAAACACATATGCCTTTTACACTTGGTCAACGCTGGATCAGCGATACAGAAAGCGAATTAGGACTTGGAACCGTTGTCGCGGTGGATGCGCGAACTGTCACATTACTTTTCCCATCTACTGGTGAAAACCGTCTGTACGCACGCAGTGATTCCCCCGTGACCCGCGTGATGTTCAACCCTGGTGATACCATTACCAGCCATGACGGCTGGCAGATGCAAGTCGAAGAAGTAAAAGAAGAAAATGGCTTGCTGACCTATATCGGTACTCGCCTGGATACTGAAGAGTCCGGCGTGGCCCTGCGTGAAGTTTTCCTTGATAGCAAACTGGTGTTCAGCAAACCGCAGGACCGTCTGTTTGCCGGGCAGATTGACCGTATGGACCGCTTTGCGCTGCGTTATCGCGCGCGTAAGTATTCCAGCGAACAGTTCCGTATGCCGTACAGCGGCCTGCGCGGTCAGCGTACCAGTCTGATCCCGCACCAGCTCAACATCGCTCATGATGTTGGTCGCCGCCATGCGCCGCGCGTTCTGCTGGCTGACGAAGTGGGTTTAGGGAAAACCATTGAAGCCGGGATGATCCTGCATCAGCAGTTGCTCTCTGGCGCTGCTGAACGTGTGCTGATTATCGTACCGGAAACTTTACAGCATCAGTGGCTGGTGGAAATGCTGCGCCGTTTCAACCTGCGCTTTGCGCTATTTGATGATGAGCGTTATGCCGAAGCTCAGCACGATGCTTACAACCCGTTCGACACCGAACAGCTGGTGATTTGCTCGCTGGATTTTGCCCGTCGTAGCAAACAGCGTCTGGAACACCTCTGTGAAGCCGAATGGGACCTGCTGGTGGTCGATGAAGCGCATCACCTGGTGTGGAGCGAAGACGCGCCGAGCCGCGAATATCAGGCTATTGAACAACTGGCAGAGCACGTGCCGGGCGTTCTGCTGCTGACCGCAACCCCGGAACAGCTGGGAATGGAAAGCCACTTCGCCCGTCTGCGTCTGCTGGACCCGAACCGTTTCCACGATTTCGCGCAGTTCGTTGAAGAGCAGAAAAATTATCGTCCGGTTGCGGACGCTGTTGCCATGCTGCTGGCAGGTAACAAACTGAGCAATGACGAACTGAACATGCTCGGCGAGATGATCGGCGAACAGGATATCGAGCCGCTGTTGCAAGCAGCAAACAGCGACAGCGAAGATGCCCAGAGCGCCCGTCAGGAACTGGTTTCGATGCTGATGGATCGCCACGGCACCAGCCGCGTGCTGTTCCGTAACACGCGTAACGGTGTGAAAGGCTTCCCGAAACGCGAGCTGCACACTATTAAGCTGCCGCTGCCGACGCAGTATCAGACGGCTATTAAAGTCTCCGGCATTATGGGCGCACGTAAAAGTGCAGAAGATCGCGCTCGCGATATGCTCTACCCGGAGCGTATTTATCAGGAATTTGAAGGTGATAACGCCACCTGGTGGAACTTCGATCCGCGCGTTGAGTGGCTGATGGGCTACCTGACCAGCCATCGCTCTCAGAAAGTGCTGGTGATCTGCGCCAAAGCGGCCACTGCGCTGCAACTGGAGCAGGTACTGCGCGAACGTGAAGGTATTCGCGCCGCGGTGTTCCACGAAGGCATGTCGATTATCGAACGTGACCGCGCTGCCGCCTGGTTTGCTGAAGAAGACACCGGTGCGCAGGTACTGCTGTGCTCGGAAATCGGTTCTGAAGGACGTAACTTCCAGTTCGCCAGCCACATGGTAATGTTCGATCTGCCGTTCAACCCGGATCTGCTGGAGCAGCGTATTGGTCGTCTGGATCGTATCGGCCAGGCGCACGATATTCAGATCCATGTGCCTTATCTGGAAAAAACCGCTCAGTCGGTACTGGTGCGCTGGTATCACGAAGGTCTGGATGCATTCGAGCACACCTGCCCGACCGGACGCACTATTTACGATAGCGTATACAACGATCTGATTAACTATCTGGCTTCACCGGATCAAACCGAAGGCTTTGACGATTTGATCAAAAACTGCCGCGAGCAGCATGAAGCGCTGAAAGCACAGCTGGAACAGGGTCGTGACCGCCTGCTCGAGATCCATTCCAACGGTGGCGAAAAAGCCCAGGCACTGGCAGAAAGCATTGAAGAGCAGGATGACGATACCAACCTGATCGCCTTCGCCATGAACCTGTTCGATATCATCGGTATCAATCAGGACGATCGCGGCGACAACATGATCGTGCTGACACCGTCCGATCATATGCTGGTGCCGGACTTCCCTGGCCTGTCGGAAGATGGCATCACCATCACCTTTGATCGTGAAGTGGCGCTGGCGCGTGAAGATGCGCAGTTTATTACCTGGGAGCATCCGCTGATCCGCAACGGTCTGGATCTGATCCTCTCTGGCGATACTGGTAGCAGCACGATTTCACTGTTGAAAAACAAAGCATTGCCGGTAGGTACACTGTTGGTAGAGCTGATTTACGTGGTTGAAGCCCAGGCGCCGAAGCAGTTGCAGCTTAACCGCTTCCTGCCGCCGACACCGGTACGTATGCTGCTGGATAAAAACGGCAACAACCTGGCAGCACAGGTTGAGTTTGAAACCTTTAACCGTCAGCTTAACGCGGTTAACCGTCACACCGGCAGCAAACTGGTTAACGCCGTGCAGCAGGATGTTCACGCTATCCTTCAGCTGGGTGAAGCGCAGATCGAGAAATCTGCCCGTGCATTGATTGATGCGGCGCGTAACGAAGCCGACGAAAAACTGTCTGCCGAGCTGTCTCGTCTGGAAGCGCTGCGTGCAGTGAACCCGAACATTCGTGACGACGAACTGACCGCCATTGAAAGCAACCGTCAGCAGGTAATGGAAAGCCTGGATCAGGCAGGCTGGCGTCTGGATGCCCTGCGTTTGATCGTTGTGACGCATCAGTAACGGAGCCGAAAATGGGGATGGAAAACTACAATCCACCGCAGGAACCCTGGCTGGTTATCCTGTATCAGGATGACCACATTATGGTGGTCAACAAGCCGAGCGGTTTGTTGTCTGTACCGGGTCGTCTGGAAGAGCACAAAGACAGCGTGATGACGCGCATTCAGCGTGATTATCCGCAGGCAGAATCGGTGCATCGTCTGGATATGGCTACCAGCGGGGTGATTGTAGTGGCGCTGACCAAAGCCGCGGAGCGGGAATTAAAACGCCAGTTCCGCGAGCGCGAGCCGAAAAAGCAGTATGTGGCCCGCGTCTGGGGGCATCCATCCCCCGCAGAAGGTCTGGTGGATCTGCCGCTGATTTGCGACTGGCCAAACCGCCCGAAACAGAAAGTCTGTTACGAAACGGGTAAACCTGCGCAGACGGAGTATGAAGTGGTGGAGTATGCGGCGGATAACACGGCAAGAGTGGTGTTAAAGCCGATTACCGGGCGTTCACATCAATTGCGTGTGCATATGCTGGCGCTGGGTCATCCGATTCTCGGCGATCGTTTTTATGCTTCACCAGAAGCGAGAGCAATGGCACCGCGTTTGTTGCTACATGCAGAGATGTTGACGATTACCCATCCGGCATATGGCAATAGTATGACGTTTAAAGCGCCAGCGGATTTTTAATCGTCACGCTGGCGAAGTTCGGTAGGCCGGAGAAGGCGCTCACGCCACATCCGGCAATTTTGCGCCGATTGCCTGATGCGACGCGGGCCGCGTCTTATCAGGCCTACACTTTGAAACTTATTTAAATCCTTTCTGCTGCTTAATCAGCTCATACGCCTGCTGAATTTCCTGTGCTTTCTGCTTCGCCATCTCCATCATCTCAGGCGGCAAACCTTTCGCCACCAGCTTATCCGGATGGTGTTCACTCATCAGCTTACGGTAGGCGCGTTTAATGGTGGTCGCCTCATCCGTTGGCTTCACGCCCAGCACATTACAGGCATCTTCCAGCGTCGGGCCACGCTGCGCTTGCTGCCAGTTACCACCGCCGGACTGCTGCTGATAACCGCCGCCAAACTGTGCACCGCCCTGCATCATGCGCAGAAACTGATCAAACTGGGCGCGGGAGATCCCTAATTCTTCAGCAATGACATACAGCACCGCTCGCTCATTTGGATGCAGCGAACCATCAGCAAACGCCGCCTGAATCTGGATCTCCAGAAACATGCGAATTAAGTCAAAACGACCAAAGCAGACACTGCGGAACTGACGCATCTTTTCGCGCAGTGGGTAATTGTCTGATTTTCCCACCCGGAACGCATTTTGCGCCGCAGTACGGGAAGCACCATGCAGATTCATTCGCTCCATCAGCTGGCTGGCGATATGAATATCAGCCTCGGTAACGCGACCTTTGGATTTGGTTAAATGCCCCATCACTTCAAAAGTGGTGGCAAAAAACAGCGCCTGACGCTCGCGCTGGTTGGCGAACCACGCCATCTTGCGGCTACGGGCTTTATCAAACATATGGCCAATTAACAGGCCTAACACTACGCCCCAAAAGCCGCCGCCCATCAGTAAGGCCACGGCCACGCCAATGATTTTTCCCCAATACTGCATATATTCCCCAAATGGACTTACGGAAACCAGCGCTATCTCCCACAATATAAAGGTGCTTTTACCGTTTTCCGGCTGCGGTCAATTGTGGGACATCGCCTATAATTTGCATTATCATACCTGTCATTCAATGCCGTGCCTAACACCACAGACGCTATTCGGACAGGATTAACACTAGCGTAGAGATGACGAGTACGTTAGTCTCTGACCGTTTGTCACGCGCAACGTTACCGATGATGGAACAATAAAATCAACGTATGAAAAAACGTATCCCCACTCTCCTGGCCACCATGATTGCCACCGCCCTTTATAGTCAACAGGGACTGGCAGCCGACCTCGCCTCACAGTGCATGTTGGGCGTGCCAAGCTATGACCGTCCTCTGGTACAGGGCGATACCAATGACCTACCCGTGACGATTAATGCTGACCATGCAAAGGGGAACTACCCCGATGACGCCGTGTTTAGCGGCAGCGTGGATATCATGCAGGGTAACAGCCGTCTGCAGGCCGATGAAGTACAGCTTCATCAAAAAGAGGCGCCAGGACAACCGGAGCCGATACGTACCGTCGATGCGCTCGGTAATGTCCATTACGACGATAACCAGGTGATCCTCAAAGGGCCAAAAGGCTGGACGAATCTGAACACCAAAGACACCAACGTCTGGGAAGGTGATTATCAGATGGTGGGGCGTCAGGGGCGCGGTAAAGCAGACCTGATGAAACAGCGTGGCGAAAACCGCTACACCATCCTGGATAACGGTACTTTTACCTCCTGTCTGCCGGGTTCTGATACCTGGAGCGTGGTGGGTAGCGAAATTATTCATGACCGCGAAGAACAAGTCGCGGAGATCTGGAACGCCCGTTTTAAAGTGGGTCCGGTTCCGATCTTTTACAGCCCCTATTTACAGTTGCCGGTGGGTGACAAACGCCGTTCTGGTTTCTTGATCCCGAACGCCAAGTACACCACCACCAACTACTTTGAGTTCTACCTGCCGTATTACTGGAACATCGCGCCAAATATGGATGCCACCATCACGCCGCATTATATGCATCGTCGTGGCAACATTATGTGGGAAAACGAATTCCGTTATCTCACCCAGGCCGGCGCAGGCTTGATGGAACTGGACTATCTGCCTTCGGATAAAGTCTATGAAGATGAACATCCAGAAGATAGCAATTCACGCCGTTGGTTGTTCTACTGGCAACACTCCGGAGTGATGGACCAAGTTTGGCGCTTTAACATCGACTACACCAAAGTCAGCGACCCGACCTATTTCAATGATTTTGATAATAAATATGGTTCCAGTACCGATGGTTACGCCACGCAAAAATTCAGCGTGGGCTATGCGGTGCAGAACTTTGACGCCACGCTTTCGACGAAACAATTCCAGGTTTTTGATGATACCAGTGGCAACAGCTATGCCGCTGAACCACAGTTAGACGTCAACTACTACCATAACGATCTCGGCCCGTTTGATACCCGTATTTATGGTCAGGCAGTGCATTTTGTTAATACAAACAGCAATATGCCGGAGGCTACTCGCGTTCATCTGGAGCCGACGATCAACCTGCCGTTATCTAACACCTGGGGCAGTATCAATACCGAAGCGAAGCTGCTGGCTACCCATTATCAGCAGACCAATCTCGACTGGTATAACAGCAACCCACAAAACAATAAGTTGGCAGATTCTGTTAACCGCGTAATGCCGCAATTTAAAGTTGACGGCAAAATGGTCTTCGAACGTGATATGGAAATGCTGGCGCCGGGTTACACCCAGACGCTGGAGCCGCGCGCACAATACCTGTATGTGCCGTATCGCGATCAGAGCGACATCTATAACTATGACTCCTCATTGCTGCAATCCGACTACTCGGGCCTGTTCCGGGACCGGACTTATGGCGGTCTTGACCGTATTGCTTCCGCGAACCAGGTCACGACCGGTATCACAACTCGCGTATATGATGATGCAGCCGTTGAACGTTTTAATATTTCCGTTGGTCAAATCTACTATTTCACGGAGTCTCGCACCGGCGATGACAACATAACATGGGAGAATGACGACAAAACGGGCTCACTGGTATGGGCAGGCGATACCTACTGGCGCATCTCCGAACGCTGGGGATTGCGTGGCGGCATTCAGTACGATACTCGTCTGGATAACGTAGCCACCAGCAACACCAGCATTGAATACCGTCGGGATGAAGACCGTCTGGTACAGCTGAACTACCGCTACGCCAGCCCGGAATATATTCAGGCTACGCTGCCTAAATACTATTCCACTGCCGAGCAGTATAAGAATGGCATTTCGCAGGTGGGTGCAGTCGCTAGCTGGCCAATCGCCGATCGTTGGTCGATTGTCGGGGCGTACTACTACGACACCAACGCGAACAAGCAAGCCGACTCAATGTTAGGTGTGCAATACAGCTCCTGCTGCTATGCGATCCGCGTCGGTTATGAGCGTAAGCTGAACGGTTGGGATAACGATAAACAACATGCGATATATGACAACGCAATCGGCTTTAACATCGAACTTCGCGGCCTGAGTTCCAACTACGGTCTGGGTACGCAAGAGATGCTGCGTTCGAACATTCTGCCGTATCAAAACTCTTTGTGATTTGTTGATTTACCACGTAATCCGCAGTGCGGTTAATTGAAATGGAAAAAGTATGAAGAACTGGAAAACGCTGCTTCTCGGTATCGCCATGATTGCGAATACCAGTTTCGCTGCCCCCCAGGTAGTCGATAAAGTCGCAGCCGTCGTCAATAACGGCGTCGTGCTGGAAAGCGACGTTGATGGATTAATGCAGTCGGTAAAAATGAACGCTGCCCAGGCAAGGCAGCAACTTCCTGATGACGCTACGCTGCGCCACCAAATCATGGAACGTTTGATCATGGATCAAATCCTCCTGCAGATGGGGCAGAAAATGGGGGTTAAAATCTCCGATGAGCAGCTTGATCAGGCGATTGCCAACATTGCCAAACAGAACAACATGACGCTGGATCAGATGCGCAGCCGTCTGGCTTACGATGGTTTGAACTACAACACCTATCGTAATCAGATCCGCAAAGAGATGATTATCTCGGAAGTGCGCAACAACGAAGTGCGTCGTCGCATCACTATCCTGCCACAGGAAGTTGAAGCTCTGGCGCAGCAAGTCGGTAATCAAAATGATGCCAGCACTGAACTGAACTTAAGCCACATCCTGATCCCACTGCCGGAAAACCCGTCTTCTGAACAAGTGAATGAGGCGGAAACTCAGGCGCGTGCCATTGTCGATCAGGCACGTAACGGTGCAGACTTCGGCAAACTGGCTATCGCTCACTCTGCCGATCAGCAAGCGCTGAACGGCGGCCAAATGGGCTGGGGTCGCATTCAGGAGCTGCCGGGGATCTTCGCCCAGGCATTAAGCACCGCGAAGAAAGGCGACATTGTTGGCCCTATTCGTTCCGGCGTTGGCTTCCACATTCTGAAAGTTAACGACCTGCGCGGCGAAAGCAAAAATATCTCGGTGACCGAAGTTCATGCTCGCCATATTCTGCTGAAACCGTCGCCTATCATGACTGACGAACAGGCCCGCGTGAAACTGGAACAAATTGCTGCGGATATCAAGAGCGGTAAAACCACATTTGCTGCCGCAGCAAAAGAGTTCTCTCAGGATCCTGGCTCTGCAAATCAGGGCGGCGATCTCGGTTGGGCTACGCCAGATATTTTCGATCCAGCCTTCCGTGATGCGTTGACCCGCATGAATAAAGGTCAAATGAGTGCACCGGTTCACTCTTCATTCGGCTGGCATTTAATCGAACTGCTGGACACCCGTAACGTCGATAAAACCGATGCGGCGCAAAAAGATCGTGCATACCGCATGCTGATGAACCGTAAGTTCTCGGAAGAAGCAGCAAGCTGGATGCAGGAACAACGCGCCAGCGCTTATGTGAAAATTTTGAGCAACTAATGGTTAAACCCCAACGTGTTGTGATCACTCCCGGCGAACCCGCCGGGATTGGCCCGGACTTAGTTGTCCAGCTTGCACAACGAGAGTGGCCGGTAGAACTGGTTGTTTGTGCCGATGCCACTCTCCTTACCGACCGGGCAGCGATGCTCGGTTTGCCGCTTAACCTCCGCCCTTATTCCCCCAACTCCCCTGCGCAACCGCAAACTGCGGGAACGCTGACGCTACTTCCCATTGCACTACGTGTACCTGCCACAGCGGGACAATTAGCAGTTGAGAATGGGCATTATGTGGTGGAGACGCTGGCACGCGCGTGCGACGGTTGCCTTAACGGCGAATTTGCCGCGCTGATCACAGGTCCGGTGCATAAAGGCGTTATCAACGACGCAGGCATTCCGTTTAGCGGTCATACCGAGTTTTTCGAAGAGCGTTCGCAGGCGAAAAAAGTGGTGATGATGCTGGCAACCGAAGAACTTCGCGTGGCGCTGGCAACAACGCATTTACCGCTGCGCGATATTGCTGACGCCATCACCCCTGCGCTTCTGCACGAAGTGATTGCTATTTTGCATCACGATTTGCGAACCAAATTTGGTATTGCCGAACCGCGCATTCTGGTCTGTGGCCTGAATCCGCACGCGGGCGAAGGCGGTCATATGGGCACGGAAGAGATAGACACCATCATTCCCGTTCTCGACGAACTGCGGGCACAGGGGATGAAACTCAACGGGCCGTTGCCTGCCGATACCCTGTTTCAGCCGAAATATCTCGACAACGCCGACGCCGTGCTGGCGATGTACCACGATCAGGGTCTTCCCGTGCTAAAATACCAGGGCTTCGGGCGCGGTGTGAACATTACGCTGGGCCTGCCCTTTATTCGCACATCAGTGGACCACGGCACCGCGCTTGAACTGGCGGGACGTGGCAAAGCCGATGTCGGCAGTTTTATTACGGCGCTTAATCTCGCCATCAAAATGATTGTTAATACCCAATGAATAATCGAGTCCACCAGGGCCATTTAGCCCGTAAACGCTTCGGGCAAAACTTTCTCAACGATCAGTTCGTGATCGACAGTATTGTTTCTGCCATTAACCCGCAAAAGGGCCAGGCAATGGTCGAAATCGGCCCCGGTCTGGCAGCTTTAACCGAACCGGTTGGCGAACGACTGGACCAGCTGACAGTCATCGAACTTGACCGTGATCTGGCAGCGCGCCTGCAAACGCATCCGTTCTTAGGCCCGAAACTGACGATTTATCAGCAGGATGCGATGACCTTCAACTTCGGTGAACTGGCAGAGAAAATGGGCCAGCCGCTGCGTGTTTTCGGCAACCTGCCGTATAACATTTCCACGCCGTTAATGTTCCATCTGTTTAGCTATACTGATGCCATTGCCGACATGCACTTTATGTTGCAAAAAGAGGTGGTGAATCGTCTGGTTGCAGGACCGAACAGCAAGGCGTATGGTCGATTAAGCGTCATGGCGCAATACTATTGCAACGTGATCCCGGTGCTGGAAGTGCCGCCATCAGCCTTTACACCACCACCCAAAGTGGATTCCGCCGTCGTACGTCTGGTTCCGCACACGACGATGCCTTATCCGGTTAAAGATATTCGCGTGCTGAGTCGTATCACCACTGAAGCCTTTAACCAGCGTCGTAAAACCATTCGTAATAGCCTCGGCAACTTGTTTAGCGCCGATGTGTTAACGGGAATGGGGATCGACCCAGCGATGCGAGCGGAAAATATCTCTGTCGCGCAATATTGCCAGATGGCGAACTATCTGGCGGAGAATGCGCCTTTGCAGGAGAGTTAACGATGATCAATTCGCCCCGAGTGTGTATTCAGGTTCAAAGCGTCTATATTGAGGCACAATCTTCACCTGATAATGAACGTTACGTTTTTTCTTATACCGTAACCATACGCAACCTGGGGCGAGCGCCAGTGCAGTTGTTGGGGCGTTACTGGCTGATCACTAACGGCAATGGCCGTGAAACAGAAGTCCAGGGCGAAGGTGTGGTGGGCGTCCAACCGCATATCGCGCCTGGCGAAGAGTACCAGTATACCAGCGGCGCGATTATCGAAACGCCGCTGGGCACCATGCAGGGTCACTACGAAATGATTGATGAGAACGGCGTTCCCTTTATCATCGACATTCCCGTATTCCGACTCGCCGTTCCAATATTCATTCATTAAAAAATTATGGCGACATACCTTATTGGCGATGTTCATGGCTGTTACGATGAACTGATCGCATTGCTGCATAAAGTGGAATTTACCCCTGGGAAAGATACTCTCTGGCTGACGGGCGATCTGGTTGCGCGCGGTCCTGGTTCGCTTGATGTTCTGCGCTATGTGAAATCCTTAGGCGACAGCGTACGTCTGGTGCTGGGCAATCACGATCTGCATCTGCTGGCCGTGTTTTCAGGCATAAGCCGCAACAAACCAAAAGATCGTCTCACGCCGCTACTGGAAGCGCCTGATGCCGATGAACTGCTTAACTGGCTACGTCGTCAGCCTTTGTTGCAAATCGATGAAGAGAAAAAGCTGGTGATGGCCCACGCGGGGATCACGCCGCAGTGGGACTTACCGACCGCGAAAGAGTGCGCACGTGACGTAGAAGCGGTACTGTCAAGCGACTCTTACCCCTTCTTCCTCGATGCCATGTACGGCGATATGCCGAACAACTGGTCACCAGATTTGCGTGGTCTGGCGCGATTACGTTTTATCACCAACGCCTTTACCCGTATGCGCTTTTGCTTTCCAAACGGTCAACTGGATATGTACAGCAAAGAATCGCCGGAAGAAGCCCCTGCCCCGCTGAAACCGTGGTTTGCGATTCCTGGCCCTGTCGCTGAAGAGTACAGCATCGCCTTTGGTCACTGGGCATCGCTGGAAGGCAAAGGTACGCCGGAAGGTATTTACGCGCTGGATACCGGCTGCTGCTGGGGGGGTACATTAACCTGCCTGCGCTGGGAAGATAAACAGTATTTTGTCCAGCCGTCGAACCGGCATAAGGATTTGGGCGAAGCGGCGGCGTCTTAAACACAGCCTGATACAGGAAGGCCGGATAAGACGCGACCGACGTCGAATCCGGCACTAGCCGTAAATTCTATACAAAATTACCGCCGCTCCAGAATCTCAAAGCAATAGCTGTGAGAGTTCTGCGCATCAGCGTCGTGGAATTCGCTGAACACCGATTCCCAGTCATCCGGCTCATAATCCGGGAAATGGGTGTCGCCTTCCACTTCCGCGTCGATATGCGTCAAATACAGTTTTTGCGCTTTCGGCAGGAACTGCTCATAAACGCGACCGCCGCCAATCACCATAATTTCTGGTACGTCACCACACGCCGCAATGGCTTCATCCACCGACTTCACCCACGTTACGCGATCGTCCGTACCCGGCTGGCTGCTGATGACAATATTTTTGCGTCCAGGTAGCGGGCGACCGATGGATTCCCAGGTATGGCGGCCCATAATCACAGGTTTATTTAAGGTGTTGCGTTTAAACCAGGCGAGATCGGCAGGCAGATTCCACGGCATGGCGTTTTCCATGCCAATAACGCGATCTACCGCTAGCGCCGCAATCAAACTGATCATTGAAATTTCCCGATAAAAAAAATTGTCGTCACTATACGTAAAGCGTAAACCTTCGTCGACTGGCGAGAGGATGATGTTGAGGAAAATTTTTATTTTGCTGGCGAGTCCATAATCTGTTCGTGGACTCGCCGCAATACAATGAAATAAAAACAAATAGTTAGCTGTAAAGCGTGATTTACGTCACTCTTTATTAGGATAAGGGTTTCGTTTCCGGTTCATCCGCCATATTACCGGTATGTTTCCCCTCTTCAGTACCCTGCCAGCCATGCCGTTGGATGAGTGACAGATGTTCCCGGTCCTCGGTGATGATCTCGCTTAACATCGCGCTGGTGCGTTTATAGACCGCCGCGCGGGCTTTGGTATCGTTTTCGCCCATTGCCATCTCTTCCACCATTTCAATATTAAAGCGGCGGAACACATCGGCGCGTTCTCGCGCTTCATACGGCCCCAGACCTAAACTTTCCAGCGCCAGACGCCCGGTTTTCAGCGCACCTTCGAAGGTTTCACGCTCCGGCTTTTCAACGCCTGCCTGACGCAAACGAATGTAGTGGTCGACATCACGGGCGCGGGCAATAATCTGCAAATGCGGGAAATGTTCTTTCACCATCTCCGTCAGTTGCAGGTTGGTTTGCGGATCATCAATAGCGTTAATCAGCACTTCCGCTTTCGCCGCTCCGGCAGATTCCAGTAAATCCATCCGCGTGGCATCGCCATAAAACACTTTCATACCAAATTTACGCAGCGTTTCGATATGGTCCGGATCGTGATCGAGCACCACCATTTTCACCCCGCTGGAGAGCAGTAAACGTCCGGTGATCTGCCCGAAACGACCGAATCCGGCAATGATTACCCGCGGCTGTTCTTCGTCGATCTCATCGGCTTCACGCGCCTCTTCAGTAGAAGATTGCTCAAGGCGATTGAGGATCACCAGCAGAATCGGCGTTGCCGCCATCGACAGCGCCACCGCCAGGGTCAGCGATTTCGCCCACTCCGGCTCCAGCACATTCGCCATCTGCGCCGCGCCAAATACCACAAAGGCAAACTCACTGCCCTGCCCTAACAGCACCGCAAACCAGCGACGCTGTTTATTTGGCACCTGCAACGGTCGGGCAATCAGCCACAGCATGGCGATTTTGATGATAAGGAAACCAAGCAGCAAAATGACAATACGCAATGGGTTTTCAATCAGCGTGCCAAAGTCTATCGACATGCCAACACCGATAAAAAACAGCCCCAGCAGCAAACCTTTAAACGGTTCGATATCGCTTTCCAGCGCATGACGATATTCCGAGCTAGCCAGCAGTACGCCCGCCAGAAACGCGCCCATCGCCATCGACAAGCCGACCTCTTCCAGCAGCAAACCAAAGCCAAACACGAGGAATAACGCCACGGCGCTGAACACTTCCCGCAAGCCAGAGCGGGCAACAAAACGCAGCGCCGGACGCGTGACATAGCGCCCCAGCAGTACCACCAGCACCAGTGCGCCCGCCACTTTTAACGCCGACAGGGCAAATGCGCCCATCGTCGTCGAGGCACTGCTCGCCGCCAGTAGCGGGATCATCGCCACCAGCGGGATCGCCGCGATATCCTGGAACAGCAGCACCGCAAAGGCACTGCGGCCCATCTGCGTCATCATCAGATTGCGCTCATTCATCGCCTGCATGGCAATCGCCGTTGATGAGAGCGCCAGCGTCATGCCGATCAGTTCCGCTACCTGCCAGCGCAGTCCAAGTAACATGCAGAACAGCCCCAGCAGGCCGCCGCAAACCACCATCTGCAATGCGCCACCGCCGAACACCGCCGCACGCAGTTTCCACAGCCTTTGTGGATCGAGTTCGAGGCCGATAATAAACAGCATCAGCACCACGCCGATTTCAGCAAAGTGCAGAATAGATTCGGCATCGGTCACCAGTCGCAGCCCCCACGGGCCAATAATGCAGCCGGCGATCAGATAGCCAAGTACCGATCCCAGACCGAGGCGTACCGCAATGGGTACAATCAGCGCCGCCGATCCAAGATAGATCAGCGCCTGAATCAGCGTATGACTATCCATGATGTGCCTCCTGCCATTCCAGCAGACGTTGTTTATAGTGACGCGCCTGCCCTTCGAGGGTTTCGTCATCACAAATAAAGGTGCAGTGCATGGCAAACGGTGGCAGCCAGTTCAGCCCGCAGTAGATTGCCGTCGCCTGTAGCGGCTGCGACAGCACATCAAAGCCCGGATGCGCACCAATCTCAAAATGGCTTTCCCCGCCGCCGGTCGTCACCGCCCACAGCAAATGTTTGCCATGCAGCGCCGTGCCGCCATGACCGTAAGCCCAGCCGTGGGAGAAGACTTTATCGATCCAAAGTTTAAGGAGCGGTGGAATGCTGTACCACTGCATCGGGTGCTGCCAGACGATCAGATCGGCGCGAGACAGCGCCTCCTGCTCGGCGGCGATATCGATATTAAAGTCAGGATAGAGTTGATAAAGAGAGCGAATTTCGACGCCTTCCAGCGTCCTTGCCTGTTCAAGCATCCGTTTATTCGCATGGGAATGATGCGGATACGGATGCGCATAAATTATGAGGATCATAGTTATTAGCCCGCGTGTTTACGCCTTTGTTTTCCCACAAAGTGTAGTCATATATTCACGCGGCTTATAGTCAATAATATTGATTCAGAAAAGAGAGAAATCTGAATAAATTACCCCGCTCGCTGCCTGCGAATCGTCATATTGCTGGTCTGCGCCAGTGACATCCCACGTGTTTCCGGGGCAAACGCTACGGAAATCAACAAGCCAAATAGCGAGATCCCCGCCCCCATCAGCATGGTGCTACTGATACCGTAATTATTGATAAAGATTGGCAGCGCCCAGGTCGAAACAATGGTGCCAATACGGCTTAATGACATAATCACGCCCACGGCTGAAGCACGAATATCCGTCGGGAAGAGTTCATTAGGATAGAGCCACTGCAAATTACCTGGCCCGCCAGAGAAAAAGGCATACACCGCAAAAGCCATTACTACCAGCCAGATCCCCATATCCGGGATCAGCCCCAAAACCGCCAGCGCCAGCGTCATCATGGCAAAGCTGCCAATCAACAATGGACGCCGTCCGGCAGTGTTTAACCACAGCATCGGCGGAATACAGCCGAGCATAAAGAACAGGCTAATCACCACATTCCCCAGCGCCGCGTTTTTGCCAACACCCAATCCCAACAAACCAACGATTTGCGGGCCAAAGGTGTAAATGGCGAACATTGGAATCACCTGGCAGGTCCAGATGGCGGCAACAAACAGAACAAAAGGAAAATGGCGGCGATTAAACAGATCGCGAAAACGGGTTTGCTGCGGCTGCTCTTCCTCGAAAGCCACCGGTTCGCCAAACAGTTTGATCATCATCTCTTCGCACTCTTTCACTCGCCCTTTGCGTAACAACCAGCGGGGAGATTCAGGCAGTTCGAATCGACCAATCAAAATCAACAAACAGGGGATCGCTGCGCTGCCCAGCATCCAGCGCCAGCCGCCTTCCACATCATAAAGCCAGTAGCCGACCAGATCGGCACAGGTCGCGCCGACATACCACATGGCGGCGATAAAGCTGATGGAAAACGCCCGCTGACGGGTGCTGGAGAACTCGGTGATCATTGAGGTGGCGATGGGATAATCTGCACCGATAACAATGCCGATGAGTACCCGCATCACCAACAGTTCGACGGGGGATGAGACAAACATCGTCGCCACCGATATCACGCCGATGGCGATGATATCAATGAGGAACATTTTGCGCCGTCCGACTTTATCGGAGATATAGCCAAACAGCGATGTGCCAACGAACAGCCCGGCGAGCGTTCCCGCGCCCAGCAAGCCAATCCAGTCAGCGTCCAGCTTCAGCGCCGGAGTCAGTTGCTCCAGCGCCACGCCAATCATTACCAGTACATAACCATCCAGAAACGGCCCCCCGCTTCCCCACAGCAAAATGCGGCGGTGAATAGAGGAAAATTTAAGATCGTCAAAGTTTCTGGACGGTTGCATGGGTTATTCCTGTTTTTTTGCAATGAGAGTCAGTACGGCGTTACGTATCAAACCGACATCAACCGTAACGGAACTCCACACCAAAGGTGCCGCGCGGGTATTCCCACTGTTCCAGCGCCGACCCCAGCCCCAGAATGCGACAGGTGCCGCACTCCAGACATCCGGCGTAATCGAAGCGCACACTGCCGTCATCCTGCTTCTTGTACAGACCTGCGGGGCACGCTTTCACCAGCAGCTCCAGCGCCTGTTTATCGGCATCGGCCTTCACAACAATGTGCGGATGCTCTTCATCGACATTGAATTTATTGACGCCCAGTTTGACGTCCACATTGACGGGAGAAGTCATAAAACGGTCACTCCTTTCATGCCATCCTTGATTAGATTGATGAAGCCCACTTTCTTGCCGTGGCGGAGGATTTTCTTGCGCATCAGTTCCGGCGCGCTGCCGTCAATGGTGAACAGGTCACGCGCCACGCCCACCGCCAGTTCCGGGTAGCCGCTAAACATGCGTGGATTATCAAGGAACGCCGGTAGTTTCTGGTACATGCGCATATCGCGCAGCGGGCCACTCTCCAGATGCTGACGATATTCCGCCAGTTTCTGCTTACTAAAATCGTCGTTTTTCATCGCTGAAAGCACGGTTTTTGCTGCGGCTTCCCCGGCGGCAATCGCCAGATCCATACCGCGAATGGTAAAACCGAGGTTCATACACATTCCGGCGGCATCACCGGCAATCAATACGCCATCACCGACCAGCTCCGGCAGCATGTTGATGCCTGCTTCCGGCACTACGTGAGCGGAATATTCCACCAGCTTGCCGCCCGCGATCAGCGGTGCAACGGCCGGATGCTGTTTGAAATCTTCCAGCATTTGCGGCACCGATTTTTTTGCGTCATGCAGATGATGCAGACCACAAACCAGCCCCAGCGACAGGGTATTTTCATTGGTATAAAGGAAGCCGCCGCCCATCAGGCCATCGGTGGGGGAACCCGCAAACAGGCAAGCCGCACCCTGATTACCCTGCAACTGAAAACGGTCTTCGATAACCGACTTCGGTAACTCGATCAGTTCCTTCACGCCAACCGCCACATCCGTCGGTTTAACGCGTTTTGCCATCCCCAGCTTTTCGGCAAGGATGGAATTCACCCCGTCAGCAAGGATCACCGTTTTCGCTTCAATCACATCGCCATCGGCTTCTACGCCGACAACTTTGCCATCGCGCTGTACGAGGTTATCGACGCGAATCCCGGTAATTAACTGCGCGCCCGCGTCTTCGGCCTGCTCCATCAGCCAGGCATCAAATTTACTGCGCAAAACGGAGTAAGAACGCTGGGATGGCGAGGTTTCATCACCATTGCAGTAGTCCATGGTCATCGCTGACTTTTCCGTCATAAACGCGAGTTTTTCATGGGTGATCAGGCGTTCTACGGGGGCGGATTCGGCGAAACCAGGAATAATGTGTTCCAGACTGTGGGCATAGAGACGCCCGCCGGTGACGTTCTTGGCACCCGCGGAATTGCCACGCTCGATAACTAACACTTGCGCCCCTTCGCGGGCGAGCACCAGTGCGGCAACCGAACCGGCAAGCCCAGCACCGACGATGATGGCGTCAAAGATATCTTCGGACATAAGAACTCCCTGTCAGCGGCAGGGCCGAAATGCAGCCCTGCCAGAGTGGATCAACGCGCTAAAGCTGCGGTCAGCGCCGGAAGGATCTTCACGGCGTCGCCAACAATGCCGTAATCCGCATACTGGAAGATCGGCGCATTTTTATCTTTATTGATGGCGAAAATGGTTTGCGACGCGTTAGCGCCAACCATGTGCTGGATCTGCCCGGAGATCCCCACCGCCAGATACAGTTCAGGTTTCAGCATCAGGTTGGAGATACCGACATAGCGTTCGTGCTCCATCCATTTTTCGTTTTCCGCCACCGGACGAGAACAGGCCAGCTCCGCACCTATCGCCTTGCAAAGCTGTTCTGCCAGCGCAATGTTCTCTTTGCTGCCAATGCCGCGACCGACGCTGACCACCAGACGGGCTTTGTCGAGATCGACGCTGTTGCTCTGGCGCGACTGGGTTGCCGTGCGGGTAATCGCCACAGCCGGAGCCTGCCACTCCACGGTGTGCGTTTCGCCAGTGCGTGACGCGTCTGGCTGAGCCGCATCAAACGTGCCGCTGCTGATGGTCAGTACCGCATACGGCGTGGCAATGCGTTCTTCGCCAATTGCCAGGCCGCCGTAAACCATGTGTTTCACCGTCGCTTTACCGTCCTGTACGCTGACGGTGCTGGCATCGTTAGAAACTGCCGCTTTGAGGCGATAACCCAGTTTTGCCGCCAGTAATTTGCCGCGACGGGTGTTTGGCAGCAGTACCAGGCCGTCTGCGCCGTGCTGGCGAATAGTGTCAGCCATGACACTGGCGTAATCTTCGATCATCCGATCGTCCGGTTTGCCGCTTAATTTCCAGACATGATTAGCGCCGAGCTGGATTGCCTGTGCGCCATCGGCATCATTGAGGACAAAGGTGTTGATTTGATTAGCTAAAGCCTGCGCACCGTTCATCAGTTCCGGCAGACGAGAAGGGGTATCGCTGAATACCCAGACTTGAGAAAACGTGTTCATAGCATCCCCTGTAATTAAATGACTTTGCGAAGATTTTCAGCAAATGCGGCGATCTGTTCTTCGCCGTCGCCTTCAATCACGATGCGCTGACGCTCGCGCTGTTTCGGCGCGGCAACCTGTTGTTCAGACCACGCAACCTCCGCGTTAAAACCGATATCCGCCGCCGACCACACCTGGACTGGCTTTTTCGCCGCGCCGAGAATGGATTTCATCGAAGGAATTTGTGGGGAGTTGATATCAGTGGAAACAGCAATAACCGCAGGCAGCGGAATGCTTAAGGTTTCTGTTTCATCTTCCAGTTCGCGCTCAACGGTGAGGGTATCTGCCGTCAGGGAGATAATTTTGCTGACGCCGTTAACTGCCGGAATATTGAGGATTTCGCCCACCAGCAGACCAACCTGCTGGGCATAAAGGTCGGAAGAACCGTCGCCGCACAGGATCAGATCAAAGCCAGCTTTCTGTGCCGCGGCAGCCAGTGCAGTCGCCGTTTGTTGCGGCAGTGCCTGCTCGAACTGGTCATCAATCACCACAATCAGTTCATCCGGGCCGCGCGATAGCACATCTTTACGCCCTTTGGCGTTGGTCAGGGCTTTACCGCCCACACTTAAGGCCGTCACCTGCGCCTCTGCCGCCTGCTGTTTTAACTGGCAAGCCGATTCAATAGCGTTCAAATCGTATTGGCTTATTTTCGCATCGGCTTTACTGAAGTCTAACGAACCATCAGCATTATTGACCGCAATATCCTGTTCATCAGGCACGCACTTATAGCAAGTAATAATCTTCATTGCATCTCCAGAAATCATGAAGGAAACGTCGTTCATATCGGTGGTGTTAATTACAGATATCACGTCCTTTAATTCGGGAATAAAACTTTAATCACCAATATTGAAAATGTCACACGCAGATAAATCCAACTTTCAATATTGTTAAGCTCCTCACCAATATTGAAAACATGGCGTAGCAAAGAGAAATTTTCAATATTGTTTTATGGATCACCAATATTGAAAGTCAGATGCTATTTTTTTACTCACAATCAAATCCATCATATTGATTAATAATGGATATTTACACAAAGACACTCTGTTTTTACCCGATGAAAAACTGTGACTTACATCACAGAATGCAGCCAATTGAATACCCATTATGAGTTAGCCATTAACGCGTCCACGAGGTTAATAATAATTATATTAAATGTTAACAAAAATAAAACAAACGGGAACGCAAAATAAATATTCGTTTTCACAGTGGAATTAACTCATGACAAAAGAAAAGAGTAAAACGGGAATAGAACCGAAGGTGTTCTTTCCGCCATTAATAATCGCTGGCATACTTTGTTGGCTTACCGTAAGGGATCTGGATGCGGCGAATGTCGTTATTAATGCTGTATTCAGTTACGTCACCAATGTATGGGGATGGGCATTTGAATGGTATATGGTGGTGATGCTTTTCGGCTGGTTCTGGCTGGTGTTTGGCCCATATGCCAAAAAGCGTTTAGGTAACGAACCGCCAGAGTTTAGCACCGCCAGTTGGATCTTTATGATGTTCGCCTCCTGTACGTCAGCCGCCGTACTGTTCTGGGGATCGATTGAGATCTACTACTACATCTCCACACCGCCATTTGCTTTAGCGCCAAACTCTACTGGCGCGAAAGAACTGGGGCTGGCCTACAGTTTGTTCCACTGGGGACCGCTACCGTGGGCCACTTACAGCTTCCTTTCCGTCGCCTTCGCGTACTTCTTCTTTGTCCGCAAAATGGATGTGATTCGCCCCAGCTCCACTCTGGTGCCGCTGGTCGGTGAAAAACATGCCAAAGGCTTGTTTGGCACTATCGTCGATAACTTCTATCTGGTGGCGCTGATCTTCGCAATGGGCACCAGTCTGGGTCTTGCCACGCCGCTGGTGACCGAGTGTATGCAGTACCTGTTTGGTATTCCGCATACCCTGCAACTGGACGCCATTATCATTACCTGCTGGATCATCCTCAACGCTATCTGCGTCGCTTGTGGTCTGCAAAAAGGGGTAAAAATCGCCAGCGATGTGCGCAGCTATCTGAGTTTCCTGATGCTTGGCTGGGTATTCATCGTCAGCGGCGCCAGCTTCATCATGAACTACTTCACCGACTCGGTGGGAATGTTGCTAATGTATCTGCCGCGCATGTTGTTCTATACCGATGCCGTTGGCAAAGGCGGCTTCCCGCAGGGCTGGACCGTGTTCTACTGGGCATGGTGGGTAATTTATGCCATCCAGATGAGTATCTTCCTGGCGCGTATTTCCCGTGGTCGTACCGTGCGTGAACTGTGCTTCGGTATGGTGATGGGGCTGACAGCATCCACCTGGATCCTGTGGACCGTACTCGGCAGTAACACTTTGCTGTTGATGGATAAAAATATCATCAACATTCCAAACCTGATCGAACAGTACGGTGTGGCGCGCGCCATCATCGAAACCTGGGCCGCTCTGCCGCTCAGCACTGCCACCATGTGGGGCTTCTTCATTCTCTGCTTTATTGCCACCGTTACCCTAATTAACGCCTGCTCTTACACCCTGGCGATGTCCACTTGCCGCGAAGTACGCGATGGCGAAGAGCCGCCGCTGCTGGTGCGTATCGGCTGGTCAGTGTTGGTTGGTGTTATCGGCATTGTTCTGCTGGCGCTCGGCGGCCTGAAACCGATTCAAACCGCCATCATCGCCGGAGGATGCCCGCTGTTCTTCGTCAACATTATGGTGACGCTCTCCTTTATTAAAGACGCGAAACAGAACTGGAAAGATTAATTAACCCCCAAAATATCAAGAGGTTGAAAGATGGATTTTAATTTAAATGATGAGCAGGAACTGTTTGTCGCCGGTATCCGCGAACTGATGGCCAGCGAAAACTGGGAGGCCTATTTTGCCGAGTGCGACCGTGACAGCGTCTACCCGGAACGTTTTGTCAAAGCACTGGCGGATATGGATATCGACAGCCTGCTGATCCCGGAAGAGCACGGTGGTCTGGATGCGGGGTTTGTTACCCTCGCCGCCGTGTGGATGGAACTGGGTCGTTTGGGGGCGCCAACCTACGTGTTGTATCAGTTGCCTGGCGGGTTTAACACCATCCTGCGTGAAGGCACACAAGAGCAGATCGACAAGATTATGGCGTTTCGTGGTACCGGTAAGCAGATGTGGAACTCAGCGATTACCGAACCGGGCGCGGGCTCCGACGTGGGTAGCCTGAAAACGACTTATACCCGTAGAGATGGTAAGATTTATCTTAATGGCAGTAAGTGTTTTATTACCAGCAGCGCCTACACCCCGTACATCGTGGTGATGGCGCGCGACGGGGCTTCTCCGGACAAACCTGTCTACACCGAATGGTTTGTCGATATGAGCAAACCGGGCATCAAAGTGACCAAACTTGAGAAGCTCGGTCTGCGTATGGATAGCTGCTGTGAAATCACCTTTGACGATGTGGAACTGGACGAGAAAGACATGTTCGGTCGGGAAGGTAACGGCTTTAACCGCGTCAAAGAAGAGTTCGACCATGAACGTTTCCTGGTAGCCCTGACCAACTACGGTACGGCGATGTGCGCCTTTGAAGATGCGGCGCGCTACGCCAACCAGCGCGTGCAGTTTGGCGAGGCTATTGGTCGTTTCCAGTTGATTCAGGAAAAATTCGCCCACATGGCGATCAAATTAAACTCCATGAAAAACATGCTGTATGAAGCAGCGTGGAAAGCAGACAACGGCACCATCACCTCTGGTGATGCGGCAATGTGCAAATACTTCTGCGCCAATGCGGCATTTGAAGTGGTGGATAGCGCAATGCAGGTGCTGGGCGGTGTCGGGATTGCGGGCAACCACCGCATCAGCCGCTTCTGGCGTGACCTGCGTGTAGACCGCGTCTCCGGGGGATCTGACGAAATGCAGATCCTGACGCTGGGTCGTGCGGTGCTGAAGCAATACCGCTAAGTCCGTGCACTGCCTGATGCGACGCTGATGCGTTTTATCAGGTCTACGGAAGCACGAATGTAGGCCGGATAAGGCGTTTACGCCGCATCCGGCAGTCATGCGCTACACAATTTTTCAGGAGCTAATAATGGATCATCTACCCATGCCGAAATTCGGGCCGCTGGCCGGATTGCGCGTTGTCTTCTCCGGTATCGAAATCGCCGGGCCGTTCGCCGGGCAAATGTTCGCAGAATGGGGGGCGGAAGTTATCTGGATCGAGAACGTCGCCTGGGCCGACACCATTCGCGTTCAACCTAACTACCCGCAGCTCTCTCGTCGCAATTTGCACGCGCTGTCGTTAAATATTTTCAAAGATGAAGGCCGCGAAGCGTTTCTGAAATTAATGGAAACCACCGATATCTTCATCGAAGCCAGTAAAGGTCCGGCCTTTGCCCGTCGTGGCATTACCGATGAAGTCCTGTGGCAGCACAACCCGAAACTGGTTATCGCTCACCTGTCCGGTTTTGGTCAGTACGGCACCGAGGAGTACACCAATCTTCCGGCCTATAACACCATCGCCCAGGCCTTCAGTGGTTATCTGATACAGAACGGTGATGTTGACCAGCCAATGCCTGCCTTCCCGTATACCGCCGATTACTTTTCTGGCCTGACAGCCACCACGGCAGCGCTGGCAGCACTGCATAAAGTGCGTGAAACCGGTAAAGGCGAAAGTATCGACATTGCCATGTATGAAGTGATGCTGCGTATGGGCCAGTACTTCATGATGGATTACTTCAACGGCGGCGAAATGTGCCCGCGCATGACCAAAGGTAAAGATCCCTACTACGCCGGTTGCGGTCTGTACAAATGCGCCGACGGCTACATCGTGATGGAACTGGTGGGCATTACTCAGATTGCAGAATGCTTTAAAGATATCGGCCTCGCACATCTGCTCGGTACGCCGGAAATCCCGGAAGGCACCCAGCTTATCCACCGTATCGAATGCCCTTACGGACCACTGGTAGAAGAGAAACTCGATGCCTGGCTGGCGGCGCACACCATCGCGGAAGTTAAAGAACGCTTTGCTGAACTGAATATCGCCTGCGCCAAAGTGCTGACCGTACCGGAACTGGAAAGCAATCCACAGTATGTGGCTCGTGAATCAATCACCCAGTGGCAAACGATGGATGGTCGCACCTGCAAAGGGCCAAACGTGATGCCGAAATTCAAAAATAACCCAGGCCAAATCTGGCGCGGAATGCCATCACATGGCATGGATACGGCTGCCATTTTGAAAACTATCGGCTACAGCGAAAACGACATTCAGGAGTTGGTCAGCAAAGGTCTGGCCAAAGTTGAGGACTAAACGCGTGGCGCCAGTCGGCTTGCCTGACTAGCGCCCGCCAATAACAAACGAACAAAATGGATAGAGGTGCAATGGATATCATTGGCGGACAACATCTACGTCAAATGTGGGACGATCTGGCGGACGTTTACGGTCATAAAACGGCGCTGATTTGTGAATCCAGCGGCGGAGTCGTTAACCGGTATAGTTATCTTGAGTTAAATCAGGAGATTAACCGCACGGCAAACCTGTTTTATACGCTGGGGATTCGCAAAGGCGACAAAGTTGCTCTACATCTCGACAACTGCCCGGAATTTATCTTTTGCTGGTTCGGGCTGGCAAAAATTGGCGCGATTATGGTGCCGATTAACGCCCGCCTGTTACGCGAAGAAAGCGTGTGGATCCTGCAAAATAGCCAGGCGTGCCTGCTGGTGACCAGTGCGCAATTCTATCCTATGTATCAACAGATTCAGCAGGAAGATGCCACTCAGTTGCGGCACATTTGCCTGACAGATGTGGCGCTTCCCGCTGATGATGGTGTGAGTTCGTTTACTCAACTGAAAAATCAACAACCTGCCACCTTGTGCTATGCACCGCCGCTAACGACCGACGATACGGCGGAAATTCTCTTTACCTCCGGTACCACTTCCCGACCGAAAGGGGTGGTGATTACCCATTACAACCTGCGCTTCGCTGGATATTACTCCGCCTGGCAGTGCGCACTGCGTGACGATGACGTCTACCTGACGGTAATGCCTGCGTTTCATATCGATTGCCAGTGTACTGCGGCGATGGCGGCGTTTTCTGCCGGAGCCACCTTTGTGCTGGTCGAGAAATACAGCGCCCGCGCCTTCTGGGGACAGGTACAGAAGTATCGCGCCACCGTTACCGAATGTATTCCGATGATGATCCGTACGTTGATGGTGCGACCGCCTTCAGCGAGCGATCAGCAACACCATCTGCGGGAAGTAATGTTTTATCTCAACCTGTCGGAGCAGGAAAAAGATGCGTTTTGTGAACGCTTCGGCGTTCGCTTGCTGACCTCTTATGGGATGACGGAAACCATTGTTGGCATTATCGGCGATCGCCCTGGCGATAAACGACGCTGGCCGTCGATTGGTCGGGCGGGGTTTTGCTACGAAGCGGAGATTCGCGACGATCACAATCGTCCGCTCCCAGCTGGTGAGATCGGTGAAATCTGCATTAAAGGCGTACCGGGAAAAACCATCTTCAAAGAGTACTTTCTCAACCCGCAAGCCACTGCGAAAGTGCTGGAAGCCGATGGCTGGCTGCATACCGGCGATACCGGATACCGCGACGAAGAGGGCTTTTTTTATTTCGTCGATCGTCGCTGCAATATGATCAAACGCGGTGGGGAGAATGTCTCTTGCGTAGAGCTGGAAAATATTATCGCCGCGCACCCGAAAATTCAGGACATCGTGGTTGTTGGTATTAAAGATTCGATTCGCGATGAAGCCATCAAAGCGTTTGTGGTGCTGAATGAAGGTGAAATATTGAGCGAAGAGGAATTCTTCAACTTCTGCGAACAGAATATGGCGAAATTTAAAGTGCCCTCTTATCTGGAGATCAGAAAAGATCTGCCACGTAATTGCTCGGGGAAAATAATCAGAAAGGCGCTGAAATAAACACTACAGCAGGGTACTACTCTGTCTGGTAATAATCACGTTCAACAATAATATGCATTTTTTTGCAGGGCCGTTGTCGTCCCTGAAAAAGCAAAAATGGAGAAAAGGAATGAGCGAATCATTACATCTGACCCGCAACGGATCAATTCTGGAAATTACCCTAGATCGCCCAAAAGCGAATGCTATTGATGCGAAAACCAGCTTTGAAATGGGCGAAGTATTTCTAAATTTCCGTGACGATCCGCAATTACGTGTCGCCATTATTACCGGTGCCGGAGAGAAATTCTTTTCCGCAGGCTGGGATTTAAAAGCAGCAGCAGAAGGCGAAGCACCGGATGCTGACTTTGGTCCGGGTGGTTTTGCGGGCTTAACCGAAATTTTCAATCTGGATAAACCGGTCATCGCAGCCGTGAACGGATACGCCTTTGGCGGCGGTTTCGAACTGGCGCTGGCGGCAGATTTTATTGTTTGTGCCGATAACGCCAGCTTCGCCCTGCCGGAAGCCAAACTGGGCATCGTTCCTGACAGCGGCGGTGTGCTGCGTCTGCCGAAGATCCTGCCGCCTGCCATCGTCAATGAAATGGTGATGACCGGCAGAAGAATGGGCGCAGAAGAGGCGCTGCGTTGGGGGATAGTCAACCGCGTAGTTAGCCAGACGGAACTGATGGATAACGCCCGCGAACTGGCGCAGCAACTGGTTGACAGCGCCCCGCTGGCGATCGCGGCGCTGAAAGAGATCTACCGCACCACCAGCGAAATGCCAGTAGAAGAAGCGTATCGCTATATTCGCAGCGGCGTGTTGAAACACTACCCATCAGTTCTGCATTCGGAAGATGCCCTTGAAGGGCCGCTGGCGTTTGCCGAGAAGCGCGATCCGGTGTGGAAAGGACGTTAACAACCGTGAGCTATTACGCCTTTGAAGGGTTAATTCCAGTGGTTCACCCGACGGCGTTTGTCCATCCCAGTGCAGTATTGATTGGCGATGTGATTGTGGGGGCCGGAGTCTACATCGGCCCCCTCGCCTCGCTGCGTGGTGACTACGGGCGTTTGATCGTGCAAGCGGGAGCCAATATTCAGGATGGCTGCATTATGCATGGCTACTGCGACACTGACACCATCGTTGGAGAAAACGGCCATATCGGGCACGGAGCGATCCTGCATGGTTGTGTGATTGGTCGCGATGCATTGGTCGGGATGAACAGCGTGATTATGGATGGCGCGGTCATTGGCGAAGAGAGCATTGTTGCCGCCATGAGTTTTGTCAAAGCAGGCTTTAGCGGCGAGAAACGCCAGTTGTTGATGGGGACGCCAGCCCGCGCTGTACGCAGTGTGAGTGACGACGAGTTACACTGGAAGCGGTTAAATACCAAAGAATATCATGATCTTGTCGGGCGTTGTCATGCATCGTTACATGAAACGCAGCCGTTGAGGCAAATGGAGGAAAATCGCCCCCGTTTGCAGGGGACGACGGATGTGACGCCGAAACGGTAACATCGTCAGATGCGGCATAAACGCCTTATCCAACCCGGCAGGAAAGCCCCCGTAGGCAGGATAAGATGCGCCAGCATCGCATCCGGCGATAGCTGTCGGATGCGGCATAAACGCCTTATCCAACCCTGCTGGAGAGCAACCGTAGGCCGGATAAGATGCGCCAGCATCGCATCCGGCGACCAGGTCGCACGGTATCAACGAAATGACATTAACGACGCATACTCTTTGACAACATCATCTGCCACTTCTGCTCGCGGTTAAGTTCCGTGAGCGGAACGGCAGGAATACGCGGAGTCTTTCTTACGCCGACTAATTTATCCCGGCTGTTATTGCGCAGGCGCGCGTAAATTTGCTCATCGATATCGACCACTTTTACCAGTCGCTGGCACTGGCATCCCCGCCCTTCCAGCTTATTAGGGATCATCTTAACTTCGCAGCTTATTTCTGCGACTTCCGACAGAATATAAGTCAGGGTATTAACCGCCTTGCTGTGTTCAATATCGAAATGAATAGAGATCTCTCTTGCTATCACCCACCGGTTTTCAGCCATCATCCATTCGGCGATTAACAAATAGAGTGGTTTTTCAACACATCCTTCACACATACGAACTCCAGTTTCACAAATTAAAAGACTGGCTATGACTCGTTTTGCAGCAATTAAACAAGGCCATATTAAAATTGTGGATATATCGATAGTATGCAACCTAACGAAGGATTAGTGTGAGCAAAATCCTGCTTACGCCATCAAAAATATGAATTCCAACAAAGTTTTGTCTTACAGATAAAAAAACGGTCCTCTTTCGAGAACCGTATTAGTTATTCGATCAAATTGGCGAATAGAACATATCCGCCATCACACGCTATTATTTGATCTGTGCGTGCATTTCCTGCACCGAAATAACTTTTTCGGTCGCATCGGCATTCAGCGCCATCGCGGTGGCGAAACCGCCGTTCAGGGTGGTGTCGTAATGCACTTTATATTGCAGCGCACTGCGACGGATCACGCGGGAGTCTTCAATCGCGCGACGACCTGAGGTGGTGTTGATGATGTAGGTATATTCGCCATTCTTGATACGGTCCTGAATGTGCGGACGACCTTCATGCACCTTGTTTACCAGACGCGGGTTGATACCTGCTTCGCCCAGCACAATCGCCGTGCCGTGGGTTGCATCCAGCTCGAAGCCCTGTTTCAGCAGTTTTGCCGCCAGGTCCACCACGCGTTCTTTGTCGCCTTCACGCACGGAGAGCAGCGCACGGCCCTGTTTCTTCATGGTGGAGTTACTGCCCAGCTGCGCTTTGGCAAATGCTTCAGCGAAGGTGCGCCCGACGCCCATCACTTCCCCGGTGGAGCGCATTTCTGGCCCTAACAGCGGGTCAACGCCCGGGAATTTGTTGAACGGCAGCACCACTTCTTTCACCGAGTAGTACGGCGGGATAACTTCTTTGGTTACGCCCTGCTCAGCCAGCGATTTGCCAGCCATCACGCGCGCCGCCACTTTTGCCAGCGGCACGCCGGTGGCTTTGGAGACGAACGGAACGGTACGCGCCGCACGCGGGTTAACTTCAATCAGGTAGACTTCGTTGTTTTTCACCGCAAACTGCACGTTCATCAGGCCGCGCACCTGCAATTCGAAGGCCAGTTTCTGCACCTGCTGGCGCATCACATCCTGAATTTCCTGACTTAAGGTGTACGCAGGCAGAGAACATGCGGAGTCACCGGAGTGCACGCCCGCCTGCTCGATGTGCTCCATAATGCCGCCAATCAGCACCATTTCGCCGTCGCAGATGGCATCCACGTCAACTTCAACCGCATCATCAAGGAAGTGATCCAGCAACACTGGCGCATCGTTAGACACGCTGACCGCCGTCTGGAAGTAGCGACGCAGGTCAGCTTCGTCATAGACGATTTCCATCGCCCGACCGCCGAGAACGTAAGACGGGCGCACCACCAGCGGGTAGCCAATCTCTTTTGCCTTCTCAACCGCCATTTCAATAGCGGTAACGGTGGCGTTCGCCGGTTGTTTCAGTTTCAGACGGTCAACCGCATGCTGGAAGCGTTCACGGTCTTCTGCACGGTCAATCGCATCCGGGCTGGTACCGATAACCGGGACGCCAGCGGCTTCCAGCGCACGTGCCAGTTTCAGCGGGGTCTGACCGCCGTACTGGACGATAACGCCTTTCGGCTTCTCAATACGCACAATTTCCAGCACATCTTCCAGAGTTACCGGCTCGAAGTAGAGGCGGTCGGAAGTATCGTAGTCGGTGGAGACGGTTTCCGGGTTACAGTTCACCATAATGGTTTCGTAACCGTCTTCACGCAGCGCCAGCGAGGCGTGTACGCAGCAGTAGTCGAATTCGATACCCTGACCGATACGGTTCGGGCCGCCGCCAAGCACCATGATTTTTTCACGGTCGGTAGACGGATTCGATTCGCACTCTTCTTCATAAGTGGAGTACATATAAGCGGTGTCGGTGGCAAATTCTGCCGCACAGGTATCCACGCGCTTATAAACCGGGTGCAGATCATACTGGTCGCGCAGCTTGCGGATTTCCGCTTCGCGAACGCCCGCCAGTTTAGCCAGACGCGCATCGGCAAAGCCTTTGCGTTTCAGCTGGCGCAGGAAGTCAGCGTTCAGGCCAGTGATGCCCACTTCTGCGACTTTCTCTTCCAGACGCACCAGCTCTTCAATCTGTACCAGGAACCAGCGGTCAATGTTGGTCAGGTTGAAGACGCCGTCCACAGACAGGCCCGCACGGAAAGCATCGGCGATGTACCAGATACGCTCTGCGCCTGCATCTTTCAGTTCGCGACGGATTTTGGTTAACGCTTCCGGGTCATCCAGGCTCACTTTCGGGTCAAAGCCAGTCGCACCGACTTCCAGGCCGCGCAGCGCTTTTTGCAGGGACTCCTGCTGCGTGCGACCAATCGCCATCACTTCGCCAACCGATTTCATCTGAGTGGTCAGACGGTCGTTCGCACCAGCGAATTTCTCGAAGTTGAAGCGAGGAATTTTAGTAACCACATAGTCGATGGACGGCTCAAAGGAGGCCGGAGTACGTCCGCCTGTGATGTCGTTCATCAGTTCGTCGAGGGTGTAACCCACCGCCAGTTTCGCCGCCACTTTAGCAATCGGGAAACCAGTGGCTTTCGACGCCAGCGCCGAAGAACGGGACACGCGCGGGTTCATTTCGATAACAATCAGGCGACCGTTTTTCGGGTTCACCGCAAACTGGACGTTGGAACCACCGGTTTCAACACCGATTTCACGCAGCACTGCCATCGAGGCGTTACGCATGATTTGATATTCTTTGTCAGTCAGCGTTTGCGCTGGCGCGACAGTGATGGAGTCACCGGTGTGGATGCCCATTGCATCGAAGTTTTCGATAGAGCAGACGATGATGCAGTTGTCGTTTTTATCACGCACCACTTCCATCTCGTACTCTTTCCAGCCAATCAGCGACTCATCAATCAGCAGCTCTTTGGTCGGGGAGAGATCCAGACCGCGGGCGCAGATTTCTTCAAACTCTTCGCGGTTATAAGCGATACCGCCACCACTACCGCCCATGGTGAAGGATGGGCGAATAATGCACGGGAAGCCCACGTCAGCGGCAACCGCCAGCGCTTCTTCCATCGTGTGTGCAATACCGGAACGCGCAGTTTCCAGACCGATTTTCTTCATCGCTACGTCGAAACGGCGGCGGTCTTCTGCTTTATCAATCGCATCGGCGGTAGCACCAATCATGGTGACACCGAACTCTTCCAGCACACCCTGACGCTCCAGCTCCAGCGCGCAGTTCAACGCCGTCTGACCGCCCATCGTTGGCAGCACTGCGTCCGGGCGCTCTTTTTCAATAATCTTGCGTACCACTTCCCAGTGAATCGGCTCGATGTAGGTCGCATCAGCCATTTCCGGGTCGGTCATGATGGTCGCCGGGTTGGAGTTCACCAGAATGACGCGGTAACCTTCTTCGCGCAGGGCTTTACATGCTTGCGCGCCAGAGTAGTCAAACTCACACGCCTGACCGATAACAATCGGGCCCGCACCCAGAATCAGGATACTTTTTATATCTGTACGTTTTGGCATGACTCTTTTACTCCTGATTACTTAGCGGTTTTACGGTACTGCTCAATTAACTCGATAAAGTGGTCGAACAACGGCGCTGCGTCGTGTGGACCAGGGCTGGCTTCCGGGTGACCCTGGAAGCTGAACGCCGGTTTATCGGTGCGATGAATCCCCTGTAACGTACCGTCGAACAGGGATTTATGCGTGACACGCAGGTTTGCAGGTAATGTTGCTTCATCCACCGCAAAACCGTGGTTCTGGGCGGTGATCATCACCACGTTTTTCTCAACATCTTTCACCGGATGGTTGCCGCCGTGGTGTCCGAACTTCATCTTAATGGTCTTCGCACCGCTCGCCAGTGCCAGCAACTGATGGCCGAGGCAGATGCCGAATACCGGAATATCGGTTTCGAGGAATTTCTGGATGGCAGTAATAGCGTAATCGCACGGGGCCGGGTCGCCAGGACCGTTGGAGAGGAAGATACCGTCTGGATTCATTTTCAGCACATCTTCCGCAGAAGTTTGCGCCGGAACGATGGTCAGGCGGCAGCCTCTGTCCACCAGCATCCGCAGGATGTTGCGCTTGGCACCGAAATCGTAGGCCACGACGTGGAACGGCAGCTCGTCTTCTTTTTTCGCTTCTGGCAGGCCGCCGGTCAGCGTCCAGCTCCCTTGTGTCCAGCTATAGGCTTCTGCGGTGGTCACTTCTTTTGCCAGATCCATGCCGTTCAGACCTGGGAACGCGCGGGCTTTTTCTAATGCCAGCGCCGCATCCGGGTTATCGCCCGCGATAATGCAGCCATTCTGTGCGCCTTTCTCGCGCAGTAAACGCGTCAGCTTACGGGTATCGATATCGGCAATCGCCACGATGTTATGGCGTTTCAGGTAAGAAGAGAGGTCTTCGGTGTTGCGGAAGTTGCTGGCAATCAGCGGCAGGTCGCGAATCACCAGACCTTGTGCATGTACCTGAGAAGATTCTTCATCGGCGTCATTAGTGCCGACATTGCCAATATGGGGATAAGTAAGAGTAACGATTTGACGAGAATAGGAAGGATCAGTGAGGATTTCTTGATAACCGGTCATTGAAGTATTGAAAACGACTTCCCCAACCGCCGAACCTGTTGCCCCTATGGCCCGACCGTGAAACTGGGTTCCGTCTTCCAGAACCAATAGCGCTGACTTAATCAAAACACCCTCCAGAGAATATTCACTCACTTTATTTGCATATTAATTCACAATGATGACGTAAATCAATGCAAATCTGCTTACCGACGAATTTCTGGCAAACGGCGGCATTCTGGAGATATGGGCGCTAAAAGTCAACTCAATCGCGGTATTTATTATATGATTTTATGCGTCATGCATATTTTTATGGCATTAAGCGACAAAAAGATCACCTAACGTAGTCAGGAAAACGCTTGCACAGCGAGAAGAATGTAAAAACCAAATTCACTCGGGAAAAAAGTGGACCAAATGGTCAAAATTTACATTAAAACAACAAAAACCACAGACAAAACTTTGTATTTTTAGCAATTTTAATCAATCATTAAGAAAAAACCACAAAATAAAAGGGCTAAAAATTAAAGCCCTTTACAATCAATAAATTAGATATGTTATTTTTGCATCAATACAAATGTTTTGTGGTTATAATTTATTGAGATTCAGCACATCTCGCATATCAAAAAGACCTTTTTTCTTGCCATTTAGCCACAATGCCGATCTTACCGCACCGTTAGCAAATGTCATGCGGCTGGACGCCTTATGGGTAATCTCCAGACGTTCGCCGATATCGGCAAACATGGCGGTATGTTCACCCACGATGTCACCCGCTCGTACAGTGGCAAAACCAATGGTGCCAGGAACACGTTCACCGGTATGGCCTTCACGACTGTAGACCGCGCAATCTTTCAGGTCTTTATCAAGAGCGTGGGCAATCGCCTCCCCCATCGCCAGCGCAGTGCCTGACGGCGCATCGACTTTATGTCTATGATGTGCTTCGATAATTTCAATATCGGTGTAGTCACCCATTACCTGAGTGGCTTTCTCCAGCAGCTTAAGCATGACGTTAACGCCAACGCTAAAATTGGCGGCAAAGACAATCGCAATATCTGTGGCAGCGTCACGAATCGCTTGTTTGCCAGCGTCATCAAAACCCGTTGTACCAATCACCATCCCTTTACCATGCTGGCGACAAAAAGCGAGATGGTTCAGCGTACCTTCCGGACGGGTAAAATCGATAAACACATCAAAATCATCTTTTACCGCGTCGAGGCTGCTTTGCACGGTAACGCCTGTTTTTCCGACTCCGGCCAGTTCACCGGCGTCGCTGCCCAGTAAAGAAGATCCTTCGCGCTCCAGCGCCGCGCCCAGCTGCACGCCTTCTAATGCCAGCGCCGCCTGAATCAACTGGCGGCCCATACGCCCCCCGGCTCCCGCGATGGCAACGCGGATGTTTGCATCATGCATAGCTATTCTCTTTTGTTAATTTGCATAGACCGTTTTCAGAGTAACCAGCGCATCGCTACGCCGCCAGCCAAAAACGCTGATAATTAGAAATTAATGATAAACAGGGAGGGATATCAGTGAAAGGCATGACGCAGAAAGTGATGCGTCATACCATCTGTCATTATGCCTGGTCTTGTGACTTTGACGGCAGGCAGCAAAGTATAAGCAGAATTACGCCCGTAACAGGGATCAACACGACAATAATGACCCACCACCCTGGATATCCGATATCGTGCATCCTTCTGACGGCTAGCGCCATCGCCGGTACGGCAAAAATCAACGTTAAAATAAATGACGCGGGCAGCGCAAAAAAAATGAAAACACCATAGTCATTGTTCATTGTTTCCGCAAACCACCAGCATAAAAGCGGTAGCAGACAGATAACGACACTACCGATCATAAACGACCAGAACTCAAAACGGGTGGCGACACCTTCATAATTAAAGATGTTTTTCCACCCTTCCAAATACGCTTCTCCATACGTCATAGAACACTTCCTTGTTTTCTGATTAGTTCGCCAGGGCCAGCACTTCCGCCACCCACTGCTGAAAGCCTTTCACATCCAGATCCAGCGCCACCTGCACGTTTGCAGGTTTACTCAGGCAACCGTCGATATCAACAACCGTAGTACCTGAGGTAAATTCGCCCTGCGTTTCCACTGCCACAAAACACGGCTTGAGAGTGAATAAGTCCGGGCGCACCAGCCAGGCGATGGCGCAGAGATCGTGCATACGCAGACCGCTTTGCATACTGCCGCTACGGTAGTGACTAAACAAGGCGTGCAGCATTTTTCCGGTACGATTCAACTCCGGCAATGTAGCAAGATAATCAGGAGCTAACACCGCCTGATTGGTGACATCCAGACCGCACATGACGATTTCGATGCCGCTACGGAAGACGCACGCAGCCGCTTCTGGATCGGCAGCGATATTAAACTCGGCGTTTGGTGTGCAGTTGCCGCGTCCGGCAGAACCACCCATGATCACCAGACGGCGAATATGCGGTTTGCATTCCGGGCATTGTGAAAGTAACAGCGCAATATTGGTTAACGGGCCGATGGCTACCAGAGTAACAGGCTCAGGCGCACGCAGCAGGGCATCCCGAATAGCCAGAAATGCGGGTTTGTCCAGTGGGCTTCTGTTGTGCTCGACAAAGTCGTAGCCAGCCATTCCCGATTCACCGTGCACAGATGCTGCATTACGCGGTGCGCGTACCAGCGGCACGGCAGCTCCCTGGGCAAGCGGAATCTCCGCATTCCAGAAATGCAGCAGTTGCAGGGCGTTGCGGGTAGTTTTCTCAACCGAGACATTACCTGCGACGGTGGTCATCAGTTGCAGGTCGAGCTCGGGGGCAAAAATCGCGGCGGCAATAGCGACGGCATCGTCAATGCCGGGGTCTGTATCGAGGAAAATAGGTAAACGCATGTTTTCTCCATAAAAAATGCCGGTAACAAGACCGGCATTTTCGCATAACTTAGGCTGCTAATGACTTAATCAACTTCACGAATATCGACACGCAACTCTTTCGGCACTTCGAAAACGATATTTTCTTCGCGGCCTTCCAGCGGAATGGCTTCGCCACCGCCAAGCTGCTGTAAACGTGCGACTACGTTCTGTACCAGAATATCCGGAGCCGATGCGCCAGCAGTCACACCGACGCATTTCACCTCTTTTACCCACTCTTCCTGGATATCTGTCGCATCGTCAATCAAAAACGCCCGTTTGCCCATGCGCTGGGCCAGTTCCGCCAGACGGTTGGAGTTGGAGGAATTTTTCGATCCGACCACCAGCACCACTTCTGCCTGCTCTGCCAGGGCGCGTACCGCTTCCTGACGGTTGGTGGTGGCGTAGCAGATATCATCTTTGCGCGGCCCGACAATTTTCGGGAAGCGTTTACGCAGTGCGTCGATGACATCAGACGTGTCATCCACCGATAGCGTGGTCTGGGTCATAAAGGAGAGTTTCTCTTCGTTTTTGACCGTCAGTTTCCACACGTCGTCCGGCGACTCGACCAGATACATTCCCCCTTCCGGGTTACTGTACTGGCCCATCGTACCTTCCACTTCCGGATGCCCGGCGTGGCCGATGAGAATCGACTCTTCGCCACGACGGCTGGCGCGCGCGACTTCCATATGCACTTTGGTCACCAGCGGACAGGTCGCGTCAAATACCGTCAAATCGCGACTTTTCGCTTCGTTGCGGACTGCCTGAGAAACACCGTGTGCGGAAAAAATCAGGATCGCGCCGTCCGGCACTTCGCTGATCTGCTCAATAAAGATAGCCCCACGCTCGCGCAGGCTATCGACCACGTAGCGGTTATGTACCACTTCGTGACGGACATAAATCGGTGCGCCGTAAATGGCCAGCGCGTTTTCAACAATGCTGATAGCGCGGTCTACCCCGGCACAAAAACCACGCGGGTTGGCCAACAGGATCTGCATGTTACGCCTCCAGTGCCGGATCGATTTCCAGCACTTCAATATCAAAATGAACGGTCTGCCCGGCCAGCGGATGGTTGAAATCAACGGTAATGGAGTCGCCGTTAATTTCGCGGATCACGCCAGGCATCTCACTGCCATCCATTGCGGTAAAAAGCATGATTGCGCCAATTTCTGGCTCGCCTGCATCCATAAACTCACGGCGGGAGAAGTACTGAATCAGGTCTGGTGACGGCACGCCAAACGCCGCATCTGGCTCCAGCGAGAAGGTGGTTTTATCGCCCACTTTCAGCCCCAGCAGATGTTGCTCCAGCCCTTCGGAAAGAGAAGCATCACCCAGGCGGAATAGCGCCGGTTTACCGTTGTTGCGGGTAGACTCGGCGGTGGTGCCATCGTCGAGTTTTAGCGTGAAGTGCACCAGGACGGCGCTATTGCTCTGTACAGATTCAGACATGCAGGTTTGCTCTTATATTTTGAGGATTTTTGCCGGATGCGCCTACGATTTCGCAGCAATCTGTAGGCCGGATAAGATGCGTTAGCATCGCATCCGGCAGGGTTTATTATTGTTTTTTCGCTTTAGAAGGCAAAAAACCTTCCAGCACAATCAGTGCCGCACCGACACAGATTGCAGTATCGGCAAGGTTGAAGGTGGCGAAGTGCCAGTCGCCGACGTAGAAGTCGATCATATCGACAACGAAGCCGTGCCACAGGCGGTCGAACAGATTGCCCAGCGCGCCGCCAATAATCAGCGCGTAAGCGATATTGTTTAGCTTCTGCGTGGCTTTTGAGCGATACATCATCACTACCAGAATCACGCTAATACCAATCGCTATACCGGCAAAGAACCAACGCTGCCAGCCGCCGCTATCGGCAAGGAAACTAAACGCCGCGCCATAGTTACGCGCATAATGCAGATTAAGCGACGGGAACAGCGGGACCGTATCCCCCAGAGCAAAGTTCTGGAGGATCAGGTATTTGCTGCCCAGATCGATAATCAGCACGACTACCACCAGCCACAGCCAGCGTAGCCCTGTTGAACAGATCGATTGACTCATCAGGCAAACTTACGTTTTTCACCGTCACCGGCGACGTTGCTGACACAGCGGCCGCAGATTTCTGCGTGTTCCGCCACCTTGCCGACATCCTGGGTGTAGTGCCAGCAGCGTGGACACTTCTCACCTTCGGCTTTACTCAACGCGACTTTCAGCCCTTTGAGTACTTCGCTCTGCTGAGCATCAGCAGGTGCGTCGTTATAGTCTGCAACGGTAGCGCCGGAGGTCAACAGGACAAATCGTAATTCATCGCCCAGCGCAGTCAGTTTCGCCGCCAGTTCCGGTTCAGCATACAGCGTCACTGCCGCTTCCAGCGAGCCGCCCACTTTCTTGTCGGCACGCGCTTGCTCAATGACTTTGTTCACTTCGCCACGCACTTTCAGCAGCTCGTCCCAGAACGCATCGTTCATCGCTTCGCTGTCTGCCAGACCAAACAGGCCTTCGTACCACTCGCCGGTGAAGACGTATTTTTCACGCTCGCCCGGCAGGTAGCCCCACACTTCATCAGCGGTGAAGGAGAGGATAGGTGCCATCCAGCGAACCAGCGCTTCTGCGATGTGATACAGCGCAGTCTGGCAGCTACGACGCGCCACACTGTCCGCTTTGGCGGTGTACTGACGGTCTTTGATGATGTCGAGGTAGAAGGAACCCATCTCAACGGAACAGAAGCGCATCAGACGCTGTACCACTTCGTGGAAATCGTATGCTTCGTACGCCTTGAGGATGTCTTCCTGTGCCGCTTTCGCACAACCTACGGCCCAGCGATCAAGTACCACCATCTCTTCCGGTTTCACCATATCTTTTGCCGGATCAAAACCGTTCAGGTTTGCCAGCAGGAAGCGCGCGGTGTTACGGATACGACGATAGCTGTCGGCAGCACGTTTCAGGATCTCGTCAGAAACGGCCATTTCACCGGTGTAGTCGGTAGATGCCACCCACAGACGCAGAATATCCGCGCCCAGTTTGTTCATCACATCCTGCGGCGAAACGGTGTTGCCGATGGATTTAGACATCTTGCGACCCTGACCATCCACGGTAAAGCCGTGGGTCAGTACCTCACGATACGGCGCTTTGCCCTTCATCGCGGTAGAGATCATCAGAGAGGACATGAACCAGCCGCGGTGTTGGTCAGAACCTTCCAGATACATATCCGCTGCGTGACCAGCAAATTCAGGACGCACGTCAACAACGGAAGAGTGGGTAGATCCGGAGTCAAACCATACGTCGAGAGTATCCGGCACTTTCACATACTGGTCAGCTTCGTCGCCGAGAATCTCTTTCGCATCGAGATCCCACCACGCCTGGATGCCATCAACTTCAACGCGTTTAGCCACTTCTTCCATAAGTTCGAGGGTACGCGGATGCAGTTCTTCCGTGTCTTTATGCACGAACAGTGACATCGGTACGCCCCAGGTGCGCTGACGGGAGATACACCAGTCAGGACGGTTAGCGACCATCGACTCGATACGCGCCTGGCCCCAGTCAGGGATCCACTGCACGCCTTTGATCTCTTTCAGTGACTGCGCACGCAGACCTTTCTGATCCATGCTGACGAACCACTGCGGCGTCGCGCGGAAGATGATCGGCGTTTTGTGACGCCAGCAGCACGGATAGCTGTGCTGCATTTTCTCAACGTGCAGCAGCGCACCTTTTTCCTGCAGCAGCGCAACGACGATGTCGTTCGCTTTGAAGACGTTCACGCCATCCAGCGTCGGGTAAGTACCCGGCAGATAAGTGCCGTCCGGGCCAACCGGGTTAGCGGTTTCCAGACCATATTTTTGACCGATTACATAGTCGTCCGGACCGTGGCCAGGCGCGGTGTGAACGGCACCGGTACCAGCATCCAGGGTAACGTGATCGCCGAGGATTGCCGGAACGTCGAAACCCATAAACGGATGGGTAAAGCGCAGCAGCTCAAGCTCCGCACCTTTTACCGTGCCGAGAATGGTGTAATCGGTAACGCCGATACGCTGCATTACGCTTTCAACCAGATCTTTCGCCAGAATCACGGCCTGACCGTCGATCTGCACCAGCGCATAGTCGAAATCCGGTGCAATAGAGATTGCGCGGTTTGCAGGCAGAGTCCACGGCGTGGTGGTCCAGATTACCAGCGAGATTGGGCCGTTAACGTTGCTGACGACAAATTTTGCTTTCAGCGCATCCTGATCGACCGCCTGGAAAGCGACGTCGATGGACGGAGAAGTTTTGTCGTAATACTCAACTTCCGCTTCTGCCAGTGCAGAACGGCAGTCAACGCACCAGTGCACTGGCTTCGCGCCTTTGTGCAGGTGACCGTTGCCGATGATTTTGCCCAGCGCGCGGATGATATTGGCTTCAGTTTTGAAGTCCATGGTCAGGTACGGGTGCGACCAGTCGCCCAGCACGCCCAGACGGATAAAGTCTTTGCGCTGACCGTCAACCTGGGTCGCAGCGTATTCGCGGCACTTGGCGCGGAACTCGGCAGCAGTGAATTTCTCACCCGGCTTACCGTATTCTTGCTCTACTTTCAGCTCGATCGGCAGACCGTGGCAGTCCCAGCCAGGCACATACGGCGAGTCATAACCGGAAAGTCCTTTGGACTTCACGATAATGTCTTTCAGAATCTTGTTAACCGAGTGACCAATATGAATGCTGCCATTCGCATAAGGAGGGCCATCATGCAGAATGAAGTTTTTTTTGCCTTTTTTAGCCGCACGAATGATGCCGTACAGGTCATCATCAGTCCAACGCGCCAGCATTCCCGGTTCGCGTTTGGCGAGATCGCCACGCATCGGGAACCCTGTTTCCGGCAAATTCAGGGTTGATTTATAGTCACTCATCAGATTCTCGGTTCCGTATTTCGGTTTGATTACATAACAGGCTTAAGCCGGTTTTGTTAGCCCAAAAAATTCGCGGGCGGTTAATTCATCACGCGCAATCTGCGCTTTCAGTTCGTCCAGCGACGCAAATCGCTGCTCATTGCGTATTTTTTTACGCAGCACTACTTGTATATGGCGACCGTAAAGGTCCATTGCAACATCTAACAAATGCACTTCCAGCTGCTGGCGAATACCGGCAACCGTTGGGCGTGTTCCGATGTTTGCCACGCCGGGTAACGGCTTTTCGCCGAGGCCCAGCACTTCCACCGCATAAACCCCTTTCACCGGGGAAACCTGACGGCGTAGCGGTACATTCGCCGTCGGGAAACCTATCGTGCGCCCTAATTCATCACCGTGGACCACACGCCCGGAGATGGCAAACGGGTGCCCCAGTAAACTTTCTGCCTGAGCCAGATTATCGTCTGCAAGTGCCTGACGCACAGCGGTGCTGCTGATACGCACGCCACCTTCGCAAAAAGTTTGCGTACTGGTAATGTCAAAGCCGTATTCCACGCCAGCTTTCTGTAATAACAAGAAATCGCCTTCACGACCAGCGCCAAAGCGGAAATCATCACCCACGGCGAGGAATTTTACCCGCAAATGCTTCACCAGTAGATCGCTGATGAAGTTTTGCGCAGTCAGCGCCGCAAAGCGCCTGTCGAAACGCACGCACAGCACGTAATCTACGCCACACTCTGCAAGGTAACGCAGTTTTTCCCGCAGTCGGGTCAGTCTTGCCGGGGCTTTATCGGTAGCAAACAGTTCCAGTGGTTGAGGTTCAAAAAGCATCACCATCACCGGTAAGTTTCGCCTGCGCCCTTCTTCCTGCAAGCCCTGCAACAGCGCGCGATGACCGCGATGCACGCCGTCGAAATTACCAATAGTCAGCACACACCCTTCTTGCGGGGCCTGGCTGAGATTATGTATGCCGCGTATCAGCTTCATGTCTGGCTCAAAACAGTGAAAATCGTCCGAGTATACCTTGTACAGCGGTCAAGGTTAACCGGCGATTGAGTACCGAAATCAGAAAGAAGTGGCTTTTCATTGCCATGGCGCAAATCACGGGCAGAAACTCACGGCCTGATGCAATTTTTATCGCGGAAAAGCTGTATTCACACCCCGCAAGCTGGTAGAATCCTGCGCCATCACTACGTAACGAGCGCCGGCACATTAACGGCGCTTATTTGCACAAATCCATTGACAAAAGAAGGCTAAAAGGGCATATTCCTCGGCCTTTGAATTGTCCATATAGAACACATTTGGGAGTTGGACCTTGGCTAATATCAAATCAGCTAAGAAGCGCGCCATTCAGTCTGAAAAGGCTCGTAAGCACAACGCAAGCCGTCGCTCTATGATGCGTACTTTCATCAAGAAAGTATACGCAGCTATCGAAGCTGGCGACAAAGCTGCTGCACTGAAAGCATTTAACGAAATGCAACCGATCGTGGACCGTCAGGCTGCTAAAGGTCTGATCCACAAAAACAAAGCTGCACGTCATAAGGCTAACCTGACTGCACAGATCAACAAACTGGCTTAATCGCCTTTTGTTGTCAGCTTTGTAAAAAAGCCCGCGCAAGCGGGTTTTTTTATGCCCATCTGCAGGCCAAAACTGCAGCCTGCAGAGTACAAATGGTTATTTTGAAGCTGAAGTAAACAACGCAGAGTAATCTGTGTTGCAAATACGCTGTACCGCAGGATGTTGAATCATCCTTTCGGCGAAAATCGCGTGGTACTCTTCCATCACGTTCTCAACGCGGCCTATCTCCATAACCGAGTCATCGTTATAGAAATCATTAGCGTAAAGCGAAGGTGCAACGAAAATAGCGTTATGCGTCGCTCCAAAAGCTTTCATCAACGCAGCATCATCAAACTCCCCCAGAATTTCAACGTGTAAGCCCTGAGAGTTAAACCAGTTTAATAGCTTGCGTCCCAACATTGAGCGACGCCCCGGAATAAGTAAGCGACGCTCTTCCAGACAGGCAGGAAACGGCTTTTCTGGCAGCGGGTTAGTGCACCAGAAACTGACACCACACTCGCCAATTTTTATGGAAAACAGCCCTTCCTGCTGGGTGGAGTCTATCGGGCAGTCAGAGATGATCATATCCAGCTTATGCTGACTCAGTTGCTCCAACAGCATCTCGTGCGTCGATTCAAAACAGCGTAAATGGATCTGCTCGTCTTCCACCACTGCGGCATTCAATACACTACTGACCAGGCGTTTGGAAAGAGCATCTGCCACGCCAACATCAAACAACAAATTGGACTCTTTGCGATAGTTGACGATATCCAGCATTTCCTGGCTTAAGGTGAACATTTTATCGGCGTAGCGATAGACCAGCTCCCCCAGTTCGCTGGGTTCCAGACCACGTCCTTTACGCTTAAATAGTTTCCCTTGCAGGCGCTCTTCCAGCGCCCGGATCTGCCCAGTAATGGTTTGTGGTGTTAAATAAAGCGCCTCCGCTGCGCCAACCACAGAACCTTCTTTATAGACATGCCAGAAGTAATACAAGTGGTTGTAATTGATATGAGACATGCTCATTTCTCTCCCTGATAAGAATGAAAAGGGAGCCATTTATGGCTCCCCGGTACATCGCCCTGTCAAACTGATGGACGTAAACGAATGCGTAACCAGCTATATCCAATTACCGCCGAAGAGATTGAGCCAACCAGAATGCCCAATTTCGCCCAGTTAATCAGTTCTGGATCTACGCTACCAAAAGCCAGGCTGGCAATAAAGATAGACATAGTAAAACCGATACCGCACAAGATCCCAACCGCCATAATTTGCTGATAAGTGGTTCCCTCTGGCAAATGAGCCAGTTTCAAACGCAGCGCCAACCAGCAGAACAAACTAATACCCAACGGCTTGCCAATCAGCAAACCGGCGATGATCCCTAATGGCAGGATGGAGGTCAGGCCATCAAACGTCACGCCTTGCAGAGAAACGCCGGCATTGGCAAAAGCAAACAGCGGCAAAATCAGATAAGCCACCCATGGATGCAATACATGCTCCAGGCGCTTCGCCGGAGAACGGCCATGCTTCTCTTTCAATGGAATAAAGAAACCGACAATGACACCTGCCAGCGTTGCGTGGACACCTGATTTCAACACTGCGGTCCACAGCACCACGCCGACCAGAATATAAACTCCCGTACGGCGAACACCACAAATGTTCAGCACCGCGAGCACCGCAATTGCTACAGCTGCAACGCCAAGAGAGGTCATCGACAAATCATTAGTGTAAAACAAGGCAATGATTATGATGGCCCCAAGATCATCGATAATAGCCAGCGCCATCAAAAAGATCTTCAGCGCCAACGGTACACGACTTCCCAATAACGCCAGAACCCCCAGCGCAAAAGCAATGTCAGTTGCCGCCGGGATCGCCCACCCTTCACGAGTAACAGGATCGGCGTAGTTAAAGGCCAAATAGAGCAATGCCGGGACAATCATCCCGCCGATTGCGGCAATAACTGGAAATGCCGCCTGGCGCAAACTGGCCAGCGATCCTTGCATCAGCTCGCGTTTAACTTCCAGACCAACCAACAGGAAAAATACCGCCATTAACGCGTCATTTATCCATAACAGCATGTTTTTATTGATTTCAAGAGAACCAACCCGGAGCTGAACCGGCGTCTCAAGAAAGTCGTGATACCATCCACTGGTTGCGCCGCTGTTGGCCATAATCATCGCCAGAACAGCGGCAATGATGAGAATAATGCCTCCCGAGGCATCACTGCTAAAGAATCGATGCAGATGTTTCACTTTTTATTTCTCTTTCAGGTGAATAGATCGTTTTTACTATTTTACTCTGCACGAATCATCGTTAAAATCAGATTATAGTGTAGGAATAATTCGTTTTTTACGATCTATAAAGAAGATTAAGTCACCAGCAGAGGAAGTGTTTTTGGCGCTCGAAAGCGGTGGCTGATGACCTCAAGCCCTGATAATCATAGCTTAAGGTCTGGATTTCTGAGGGATTAATTCGGAAAAGTAATAATTAATTTGTTGTAAGTCGGCGTCGTTTGTTAGGACAATATTTCAAAAATAATCCAGCTTGTCGTCAATAATTGCGATAAAGAGATAAATTAAAGTTAAATAATTAAATCCTTAAAAAATTACGCCATAAAAATGCGAGGCGTCTTCAGGATTAGAATCGATAAAACAGAGTGGGTTAAAGAGAGCGGTATAATAGCGGCGGGTGCTTGAGGCTATCTGTCTCAGGCATTAGCTGGATGGCAGATAGAGAAAAGCCCCGAGTGATATTTTACCATCAACCCGAGGCCCCCTATATGCTGAACACATGTAGAGTGCCTCTTACTGACCGTAAGGTCAAGGAGAAGAGAGCAATGAAGCAGCATAAGGCGATGATTGTCGCCCTGATCGTCATCTGTATCACCGCCGTAGTGGCGGCGCTGGTAACGAGAAAAGACCTCTGTGAGGTTCACATCCGAACTGGCCAGACGGAGGTTGCTGTTTTCACGGCTTACGAATCCGAGTAAGAGCAACGGCGGGGAGTTATCCCCGCCACTTTACAGGTGCTCGCATATCTTCAACGCACCCTGGTTTTTACCCAGGCCTGCCCACGGGCAGGCTTTTGGGGAGGTTAGCGAGTCAGGTCGTCGAAAAACTTCTTCACGCCATCAAAGAAACTCTTCGAACGCGGACTGTTGTGCTCGCCGGTTGGGCCACCGAAGCTTTCCTGCAGCTCTTGCAGCAGTTGTTTCTGCTTCTCGTTCAGACCTACCGGTGTTTCGACCACTACGCGGCACAGCAAGTCACCTTGCGCACCACCGCGGACAGACTTGACACCTTTACCGCGCATACGGAACAGCTTACCGGTCTGGGTTTCGCCAGGCACTTTCAGTTTGACGCGACCATCGAGGGTCGGCACTTCGATTTCACCGCCCAGCGCCGCCATAGCGAAGTTGATCGGGACTTCGCAATACAGGTTGTTGCCTTCACGCTCGAAAATCGGGTGCTGTTTAACCTGAACCTGAACGTACAGATCGCCTGCCGGTGCGCCGTGTTCGCCCGCTTCACCTTCGCCCGCAAGACGGATGCGGTCCCCGGTATCCACCCCTGCCGGGATTTTAACGGACAGCGTTTTGCTGCGCTCAACACGACCATGACCATGACATTTGTTGCACGGATCTTTGATCAGCGTACCGCGGCCCTGACAGTGTGGACAGGTCTGTTGTACGGCGAAGAAGCCCTGGCGCATCTGCACCTGACCAGAACCATGACAGGTCGGACAGGTTTGCGGCTGTGTACCTGGTTTTGCACCGCTACCGTGGCAAACGTCACACTCTTCCAGAGTCGGAATGCGGATCTCTTTGGTCACGCCACGTACAGCTTCTTCGAGGGTGAGCTCCATGTTATAGCGTAAATCAGCACCACGCGCCGCACGTTGACGACCACGTCCGCCGCCAAAAATATCGCCGAAAACGTCACCAAAAATATCGCTGAAGTCTGCGCCGCCGCCAAAACCGCCGCCGCCCATGCCGCCTTGCTCAAACGCCGCATGGCCATACTGATCGTATGCCGCACGTTTTTGCGAGTCGGTCAGAACTTCATAAGCTTCCTTGATCTCTTTAAATTTCGCTTCGGCCTCTTTGTCACCCTGGTTACGGTCCGGGTGGTATTTCATGGCCAGGCGTTTGTAGGCCTTTTTGATTTCACGCTCTTCCGCTGTTTTGGAAACGCCTAAAATCTCGTAATAATCTTGCTTAGCCATCTTTTTTGATTTGCCCCTAGATGAATGCACGGGCGGAGAGGAAATTCCCCTTCGCCCGTGTCAGTATAATTACCCGTTTATAGGGCGATTATTTTTTGTCTTTGACTTCTTCAAATTCAGCGTCGACAACATCGTCATCTTTCGCGTTGTTTGCAGAAGTATCAGCACCGGCAGTCTGCTGCTGGGCATGTTGTTGCTGGGCGATTTCCATCAGTTTCTGGGAAACCTGTGCCAGCTCCTGCATTTTCGCTTCGATAGCGGCTTTGTCTTCACCTTTCAGAGCAGTTTCCAGTGCAGTCAGCGCAGACTCGATAGCAGTTTTGTCGTCAGCCGGCAGTTTGTCGCCTGCTTCTTCAACCTGCTTACGGGTGCTGTGCAGCAGATGGTCGCCCTGGTTGCGGGTCTGTACCAGCTCTTCAAACTTACGGTCAGCTTCGGCGTTCGCTTCTGCGTCGCGTACCATTTTCTGGATTTCATCTTCGTTCAGACCAGAAGAAGCCTTGATGGTGATCTTCTGCTCTTTACCGCTGTTTTTATCTTTCGCGGAAACGTGCAGGATACCGTCAGCATCGATATCGAAGGTAACTTCGATCTGCGGCATACCGCGCGGTGCCGGGTTGATACCATCCAGGTTGAACTGACCCAGAGATTTGTTATCAGCCGCACGTTTACGTTCACCCTGCAGCACGTGGATGGTTACCGCAGACTGGTTGTCTTCAGCGGTAGAGAACACCTGGCTGTGCTTGGTCGGAATAGTGGTGTTTTTCGCGATCAGCGTCGTCATCACACCGCCCATAGTTTCGATACCCAGAGACAGCGGGGTAACGTCCAGCAGCAGTACGTCTTTTACGTCACCAGTCAGAACACCACCCTGAACAGCAGCACCGATAGCTACAGCTTCGTCCGGGTTAACGTCTTTACGCGGCTCTTTACCAAAGAATTCAGCAACTTTCTTCTGAACCATTGGCATACGAGTCTGACCACCAACGAGGATAACGTCGTCGATATCAGATACGGACAGGCCAGCGTCCTGCAGTGCAACTTTCAGCGGCTCGATGGAACGGTTTACCAGGTCTTCAACCAGGCTTTCCAGTTTCGCACGAGTCACTTTGATGTTCATGTGTTTCGGACCGGTCGCGTCTGCAGTGATGTACGGCAGGTTAACGTCGGTCTGCTGAGCGGAAGACAGCTCGATTTTCGCTTTTTCTGCCGCTTCTTTCAGGCGCTGCATTGCCAGCGGGTCGTTGCGCAGGTCAATGCCCTGATCTTTCTTGAATTCTTCAACCAGGTAGTTGATCAGGCGGCTATCAAAGTCTTCACCACCCAGGTGGGTATCACCGTTGGTAGCCAGAACTTCGAAGGTTTTTTCGCCGTCAACTTCGTCGATTTCGATAATGGAAATATCAAAAGTACCACCACCCAGGTCATAAACCGCGATAGTACGGTTACCAGTACCTTTGTCCAGACCGTAAGCCAGCGCAGCTGCGGTCGGTTCGTTGATGATACGTTTTACTTCCAGACCAGCGATACGGCCTGCGTCTTTGGTTGCCTGACGCTGAGCATCGTTAAAGTATGCCGGTACGGTGATAACAGCTTCAGTTACCGGTTCGCCCAGGTAATCTTCCGCGGTTTTCTTCATTTTTTTCAGCACTTCAGCAGAAATCTGCGGCGGTGCCATTTTCTGGCCTTTAACTTCGACCCATGCGTCGCCGTTATCAGCAGCAATAATTTTGAACGGCATGATGGAAACATCACGCTGTACTTCTTCGTCCTGGAAGCGGCGGCCAATCAGGCGTTTAATCGCAAACAGGGTGTTTTGCGGGTTCGTCACTGCCTGACGTTTAGCCGGCTGACCAACCAGAGTTTCACCATCCTGGGTATAGGCAATGATAGAAGGCGTGGTGCGATCGCCTTCGGCGTTCTCCAGCACACGAGGAGTGGTGCCATCCATAATCGCTACACAAGAGTTGGTAGTACCCAGGTCGATACCAATAATTTTACCCATCTAAACGTCTCCACTATATATTCGGTCATCATGTGGTATGAGTCTGTAATAGGGGCGAAACGTCTGGTTTCAACTGCCCAATTTCATTTTTTTGCAGACTCACTCACTGCGGTTGACTACTAAATGGGGTCGTAACCCACGTCATCAAGGGGGAGATGCAAAAATTTTTTGTGCTTTTGCGCAGAAATTTCGTGATATGCCGTAAGAAGACATGAAACAGACGGCAATTTCATTCATATAAAGAATGAATCCAACACAAGAGATTCACCAAAAAATTGTAATAAAAAGAAAAGATTACATACCTGAATCTTCTTTTCGCCAGCAGTAAACTAGTGGCTATTCATCCCCTACGGCTCCCCCGCTAAGAGAATCTTTATGAAATCCGTTTTTACGATTTCCGCCAGCCTGGTACTTAGCCTTATGCTGTGCTGCACGGCGCAAGCTAACGACCATAAAATCCTCGGCGTCATTGCGATGCCGCGTAACGAAACCAACGATCTGGCACTGAAACTCCCCGTTTGCCGCATCGTAAAACGTATCCAACTCACCGCCGAGCACGGCGATTTACAGTTGAGCGGCGCGTCGGTTTATTTCAAAGCCGCCCGTAGCGCCAGTCAAAGCCTGAATGTTCCCGCCGAAATTAAAGAAGGGCAAACCACCAGCTGGATCAACATTAACAGCGATAACGACAACAAACGCTGCGTGTCAAAAATCACCTTTTCCGGTCATACAGTGAACTCGTCCGATATGGCCACGCTGAAAATTATCGGCGACGATTAACGCTTGAACAGAGAAGCCACAATAAATGAATGTTAATTACCTGAATGATTCAGATCTGGATTTTCTCCAGCATTGTAGTGAGGAGCAACTGACCAATTTCGCCCGTTTGCTCACCCATAACGAAAAAGGCAAAACTCGCCTCTCCAGCGTTCTGATGCGTAATGAACTGTTCAAATCGATGGAAGGGCATCCCGAGCAACATCGCCGCAACTGGCAGCTAATTGCCGGAGAATTACAGCATTTTGGCGGCGATAGTATCGCTAACAAACTTCGCGGACACGGCAAACTGTACCGGGCCATTTTGCTCGACGTCTCAAAACGGCTGAAGCTAAAAGCCGACAAAGAGATGTCTACGTTTGAAATTGAGCAACAATTACTGGAACAATTTCTGCGTAATACCTGGAAGAAAATGGACGAGGAACATAAGCAGGAATTTCTCAAGGCGGTCGATGCCAGAGTCAACGAGCTGGAAGAGCTATTACCGCTACTGATGAAAGACAAATTATTGGCAAAAGGCGTGTCGCATCTGCTTTCCAGCCAGCTTACCCGCATTTTACGTACCCACGCAGCAATGAGCGTTCTCGGGCATGGCCTACTACGTGGTGCGGGGCTTGGTGGCCCGGTGGGCGCGGCATTAAACGGAGTTAAAGCCGTCAGCGGTAGCGCCTATCGCGTTACTATTCCGGCGGTCCTGCAAATTGCCTGCCTGCGTCGAATTGTCAGCGTCACTCAGGCCTAATCCCTCACATCGGGGAAAATTTTCATTTTCCCCTTAAAAGATCATGGACACTACTCCATTGGCTGATTATTATGCCGCGCCCTGAAAACACTACAGTTATTCAGGGAAATTATTTCACCATTCATTCAATGATGATTTTTGAGGAATTATGGGCAACACTAAGTTGGCTAATCCGGCACCGCTGGGCCTGATGGGCTTCGGCATGACCACCATTCTACTTAACCTGCACAACGTGGGTTATTTCGCTCTGGACGGTATTATTCTCGCTATGGGCATCTTCTACGGCGGTATCGCGCAAATTTTTGCCGGTCTGCTGGAGTATAAAAAAGGCAACACTTTCGGTTTAACTGCCTTCACCTCTTACGGTTCTTTCTGGCTGACGCTGGTTGCGATTCTGCTGATGCCGAAACTGGGCCTGACCGATGCGCCAAATGCGCAGTTCCTTGGTGTCTACCTGGGTCTGTGGGGCGTGTTTACGCTGTTTATGTTCTTCGGCACGCTGAAAGGCGCACGCGTTCTGCAATTCGTATTCTTCAGCCTGACCGTGCTGTTTGCGCTGCTGGCTGTGGGTAACATTGCCGGTAACGAAGCAATCATCCACTTCGCAGGCTGGATTGGCCTGATCTGCGGTGCCAGTGCAATTTATCTGGCAATGGGTGAAGTGCTGAACGAGCAGTTTGGTCGCACCGTTCTGCCGATTGGTGAGTCTCACTAATCGTTAAGATCCCCCCGCTCGAAGGGATAAGATTGTTAACAACGTGCGCTTTGTTTATACCGGATGCGGCGTGAACGCCTTATCTGGTCTACAAAATCGTGCAAATTCAATATATTGCAGGAAACTCGTAGGCCTGATAAGCGTAGCGCATCAGGCAGTTTTGCGTTTGTCATCAGTCTCATCCCCCGCCTGGGGGGATTTTTTTATTCGCTAACTTCGCGTCTTGCACTCTTCGGTCTGAATGCTGCCACCACTTCCGGTGCAGTTTCAACGTATGGTCCTTCCAGCAACTGAATGCAGTACGGTACGCTGGCGAAAATGCCATGTACCACGACCTTACCCTCGGCATCCTTCACGCCTTCCAGTGTCTCTTTAATGGACTTCGGCTGACCGGGTAAGTTAAGGATCAGTGCCTGCTTACGAATCACCCCCACCTGGCGCGAAAGGATCGCAGTTGGCACAAAATGCAGGCTAATCTGGCGCATCTGTTCACCAAAGCCTGGCATCTCGCGGTCCGCTACTGCCAGCGTCGCATCGGGCGTTACGTCACGGCGCGCCGGGCCAGTACCGCCGGTTGTCAGCACCAGATGGCAACTCATTTCATCCACCAGCTCACACAACGTTTGCTCAATGATCGCCTGCTCATCGGGGATTAAGCGAGTTTCCAGTTCAAACGGCGTGGTTAGCGCCGATGTCAGCCATTCTTCCAGCGCAGGGATGCCTTTATCCTGATAAACGCCGCTGGACGCGCGATCAGAGATGGAAACTAAGCCGATACGTAAAGTATTCATCAAGATTTTTCCGTTTAAACAGTCTCGTTAAACAGAATGATACACTGCGAAGGGAGTGACAGACAGGCTTCAGAAGAGGTAGCGTGACCGACTTCCCGGTCACGCTAAGAATGATTACAGCAGATCGCCGATCATTTTTTCCAGTTTTTCCTGGTCAACAGCAAACTTACGGATACCTTCCGCCAGTTTATCAACTGCCATTGGGTCCTGGTTGTGCTGCCACAGGAACTCAGACTCGGTGATACGCGCCGGACGCGCTTTCACTTCACCAGTGTAAGACAGTTTACGTTCGATAGCCCCTTCGCTCTCAGCCAGCTCTTTCAGCAGTGCCGGTGCGATGGTCAGGCGGTCGCAGCCTGCCAGTTCCAGAATTTCGCCGATGTTACGGAAGCTTGCGCCCATAACCACGGTTTCATAACCGTGTTCTTTGTAGTACTGGTAGATTTCAGATACAGAAACGACACCCGGATCTTCTGCCGGAGCGTACTCTTTCTTATCGGTATTGGCTTTGTACCAGTCAAGAATACGGCCAACAAACGGAGAAATCAGGAACACGCCCGCTTCCGCACAAGCACGTGCCTGAGCGAAGGAGAACAGCAGGGTCAGGTTACAGTTGATACCTTCTTTTTCCAGCTGTTCTGCAGCACGGATACCCTGCCAGGTAGAAGCCAGTTTGATCAGAATACGATCGTTGCTAATACCTGCATCGTTGTAGAGCTTAATCAGGCGTTTTGCTTTCGCAATTGACGCTTCGGTGTCATAGGAAAGACGCGCATCAACTTCAGTTGAGATACGGCCCGGAACCAGTTTCAGGATTTCCAGACCAATATTTACTGCCAGTTTGTCGGTCGCGTCCACGATCTGCTGCGCGCGATCGTTGCTCTGCTGTTTCGCCCAAGCGACAGCATCATCAATCAACTTACGGTATTCCGGAATTTGCGCTGCGTTAAGAATGAGAGAAGGGTTGGTTGTGGCATCCTGCGGTTGATACAGCTTCATTGCCGCGATGTCCCCAGTGTCGGCCACTACGGTGGTGTACTGACGAAGGGAGGTCAATTTGTCCGTCATGATAGTATTTCTCTTTAAACAGCTTGTTAGGGGGATGTAACCGGTCTGCCCTGATGATATCACGACGTAACGACAGCGCAACCGCAGACAAAAGGGTTATCACCAGGCAAGACTGTTTCGGATTTCTGACATGGCGTTGATATCACCCGCCATTTTTAAACAAAACCTCATGTATGCTACACAGACGTTATCAACCAATGCACATCGTATATAATTCTTAATCAATTGGTAACGTTTACACAGGAATGTAACCGCGCGCCGGCGACAAGAGGGATACGAATGCCTGATTTTTTCTCTTTTATTAACAACGTACTATGGGGATCAGTGATGATCTACCTGCTCTTCGGCGCAGGCTGTTGGTTCACTTTTCGTTCTGGGTTCGTTCAATTTCGCTATATTCGTCAGTTTGGCAAAAGTCTTAAAAATAGCATTCATCCGCAACGAGGCGGTTTAACTTCTTTTCAATCATTGTGTACCAGTCTCGCCGCGCGCGTCGGCAGCGGCAACCTGGCAGGCGTTGCGCTGGCTATCACCGCCGGTGGACCGGGTGCCGTTTTCTGGATGTGGGTTGCCGCGTTTATTGGCATGGCGACCTCTTTTGCCGAATGTTCCCTTGCCCAGCTTTATAAAGAACGTGACGTCAATGGGCAGTTTCGCGGCGGACCAGCATGGTATATGGCGCGTGGATTAGGGATGCGCTGGATGGGCGTTCTGTTCGCCGTCTTTTTGCTCATCGCCTACGGACTGATTTTCAGCGGTGTTCAGGCAAATGCCGTCGCTCGCGCGATGAGCTTTGCATTTGATTTCCCTCCGTTAGTAACGGGTGTCATTCTCGCCATTTTTACCTTGTTGGCGATAACTCACGGCATTCATGGCGTCGCCCGGTTAATGCAATGGTTTGTCCCTATTATGGCGTTAATCTGGGTACTCGCCAGCCTGGTCATTTGCGCAATGAATATCGGGCAACTTCCACACGTTATTTGGTCTATTTTTGAAAGCGCCTTTGGCTGGCAGGAAGCGGCAGGCGGCGCGGCGGGTTATACCCTGAGTCAGGCGATTACTAACGGCTTTCAGCGCAGTATGTTTTCCAATGAGGCGGGGATGGGATCAACACCGAACGCAGCGGCGGCGGCGGCATCATGGCCACCGCATCCGGCAGCGCAAGGTATTGTCCAGATGATCGGCATCTTTATCGACACGATGGTGATTTGTACGGCAAGCGCCATGCTGATATTGCTGGCTGGTAACGGCACCACCTATTTGCCACTGGAAGGTATCCAACTCATTCAGAAAGCGATGCGTGTATTAATGGGTTCCTGGGGGGCAGAATTTGTCACGATAGTAGTGATTCTATTTGCCTTCAGCTCGATCGTCGCCAACTACATTTATGCCGAAAATAATCTCTTCTTTTTACGGCTGAACAACCGGAAAGCTATCTGGAGTCTGCGTATCTGTATCTTTGTTACAGTCATTGGCGGCACCCTACTGAGCCTTCCGATGATGTGGCAACTGGCCGATATTATTATGGCCTGCATGGCAATCACCAATTTGACAGCGATTTTGCTGCTTTCCCCTGTGGTGCATATCATTGCCAGCGATTATCTGCGCCAGCGTAAACTCGGCGTACGTCCGGTGTTTGATCCGCTGCGCTACCCGGATATCAGTCAGCAACTGTCCCCTGACGCGTGGGATGATTTGTCGCAGGAGTAATCACAACTATCGATCAACTCATCCACTTTTTTTGCTACAGTCGCAGTAAATTTCCTGCAAGGACTGGATATGTTGATTCTGATTTCACCTGCTAAAACACTTGATTATCAAAGCCCTTTGGCCACCACACGCTACACGCTGCCGGAGCTGTTAGACAACTCCCAACAGCTTATCCATGAAGCGCGAAAACTAACGGCACCGCAGATTGGCAAACTGATGAAAATCAGTGACAAGCTGGCCGATCTCAACGCTACCCGCTTTCATGACTGGCAGCCTGACTTTACGCCAGAGAATGCCCGGCAGGCAATTCTGGCATTTAAAGGCGATGTCTATACCGGCTTGCAAGCCGAAACCTTTAGTGAAGAAGATTTTGCTTTTGCCCAGCAGCATTTACGTATGCTTTCCGGTTTGTACGGCGTACTGCGCCCGCTCGATTTAATGCAGCCATACCGTCTGGAGATGGGGATCCGTCTTGAGAATGCGCGGGGTAAAGACCTGTACCAGTTCTGGGGGGATGTGATCACCAACAAGCTAAACGAAGCGCTCGAAGCACAAGGAGATCAGGTGGTGATTAACCTGGCGTCAGATGAGTATTTTAAATCAGTGAAACCGAAGAAATTAAATGCCGAGATAATCAAGCCGGTATTCCTCGATGAGAAGAACGGCAAGTTTAAGGTCATCAGCTTCCATGCTAAAAAAGCGCGTGGCCTGATGAGTCGGTTTATCATTAAAAATCGCCTGACCAAGCCAGAGCAACTGACAGGTTTTAACAGTGAAGGTTACTTCTTCGATGAAGCCTCTTCCAGCAATGGCGAACTGGTGTTTAAACGCTACGAACTGCGTTAAGTTTGCGGTAAATGCCGGAGGTCATCCGGCATTTATATTTAGCGGTGATGTCTGCCAGGCCCCGGATAATGATCATCCCGGTGATCATGACGATGATCGTCACGATGATCGCGATGATTATTATAGTGCGGCTGCAGTCCGTATGGGTGCCAGCGATTGCCTCGCCATTCATAATTTCTGTGCCACCAGTCGTGGTCACGCCAGTAACCGCCATCCCAGTAGAAACCGCGATAATCACGATCGCCAATCTGTAACTTTACTGATGGCACCAGCATTATTTCCTCAGCCTGCGCGGCCATAGGAGCAACCAGAATCAGGGAAAATGCGAGTAAGAGAGATTGCATCTTTTTCACAGGTGACTCCTTATTATCATTGCCAGTTATGGGCCGATATAAGGAGCTTACGGTAAAAGAATCCTCGTTGTCATTATCCAATCTAAGTCACCGCATTTATTGAAAATTTCTCCTTTTTTTCTGTCGATTTTTCTCATATTTTCTCCACAAAAAAGCCGAGCTGTATAAACACAAGCCCGGCTATTTTTTCGGAATTTAATAGATATTAATTATGATTCATCATGAGTTTGCGCAGCGCAGCAAAATCGGCAGGCAAACTATGTGAAAGTAAGGGTAAATCAGCACGTTCTGCCAGCTCTTTTGGCAGTTCCAGCGTTTCACCAAGAATCACTTCCACGCTCTCTTTAAACTTCGCCGGGTGCGCGGTGCCGAGGAACAGACCATATTCTCCCGGATGAAGCTGGTCACGCAGCGCACGGTAAGCCACGGCAGCATGCGGTTCCGAGGTATAGCCCAGTGCTTTTAACTCACGCATTGTCTGTCGGGTGGTTTCATCATCCACCGCCGCATAACCCAGCTCCTTCAGTTGCCAGATTTTACGGCGGAACAACTCTTCCACTCGCGGCCAGTTGTTTGGCTGGCTGACATCCATCGCATTGGATAATGTCGCCTGGGTAGCTTTAGGCACCCAGTGCCCGTCGTGCAGGAAACGCGGCACCGTATCGTTAACGTTAGTGGCAGCAATAAAACGTTTCACCGGCAGACCGAGTGATTTCGCCAGCAATCCTGCCGTCAAATCGCCGAAGTTTCCGCTCGGCACTGAAACAACTAGCTGGTTACGCGCTTCCTGCGGCAACTGCGCCACGGCTTCAAAGTAATAGCAAATCTGCGCCAGCAAACGACTGATGTTAATAGAGTTAGCAGAGTTCAGTCCCAACGCCACTTTTAGTTCTTCATCATCGAATGCCTGTTTAACAAGAGCCTGGCAGGCATCAAAATCGCCGTCGATGGCGACGGTTTCAATATTGCCACCCAGCGTACAGAACAGTTTTTCTTGCAGTGGACTGATTTTGCCGTGCGGGTAAAGGATGACCACTTTAACGTTCGGTAAACCGTAGAAAGCGTGAGCCACAGCCGCTCCGGTGTCGCCGGAAGTCGCAGTCAGAATAGTCACTGGCTTATCGCCCGCAATATGGGTCAGCATTTGCGCCATAAAGCGACCGCCGAAATCTTTAAATGCCAGCGTTGGCCCGTGGAACAACTCCAGACAACCGACGTCATTTTCAACTTTGGCAACCGGAGCCGGGAAAGCGAATGCCGCGCGCACGCGCTCTTCCAGAACTTCCTGTGGGATCTCATCACCAATAAACGCCGAGAGGATCTTCGCGCTGCGAGTGACGAAATCCAGTTTCAGCATCTCATCAATTTCGGTCAGGCTGAATTCCGGTAGCTCATGAGGGAAAAACAACCCCTGATTTTTGCCCAATCCCTGCGTTACGGCTTGCGCAAAACTGACCTGCTCGTTGTGATCTTTCAGATTGTAGAGTTTCATTTAGTTTTCCAGTACTCGTGCGCCCGCCGTATCCAGCCGGCAAATATGAACAAAACCTTCCTGATTTTGCAGGTAATTCTTACCTAACCAGTCGGCAACTCGCTGGGCGGTATCCTGTTTATCGCACAGGGCGAACAAGGTCGGCCCCGAGCCGGAGATACCGCTCGCTAGCGCACCGATTTCCGCGACCGCCTGTCGTGCCTGTCTGAAACCTGGCAGTAAACGTTCACGATACGGCTCGGCGATAACATCTTTCATCAGCTTTGCGGCCAGATCAGGCTGGCGGGAATAGCAGGCATGAATGAAGCCCGCCAGGTGTCGCCCGTGAGCAATGCAATCCTGGCGGCGATACTGCGCCGGTAAAATAGCCCGTGCTTCTGCCGTCGAGACTTTAATCCCCGGATACGCTAACACCCATAACCACTCATCAAATCCTGGTACCTGCTGGCTGATGATGCCGTTTTCTTCGATCATCAACTGCATGCCGCCAAGAAAACACGGTGCTACGTTGTCGTAATGAATGCTGCCGGAGATACGCCCTTCCAGTTCGCCCATCAAGGCCAGCAGGCGGGTATCATTGAGCGGCTTACCACAGTGTTCATTCATCGCCACCAGCGCCGCGACCACCGAACAGGCGCTGGAACCTAAGCCAGAACCGATCGGCATATTCTTTTCCAGGGTCATCGCCACCGGAATTTGCTTACCCACTTCCTGGCAAAAACGCTCCCAGCACTGATAAACGATATTTTCCTGCGGTTCTGACGGCAGCTTGCCTGCAAACCGTCCAAGATTGTTGAGACTGAAGCGCTCTGCTGACTCAACCGTCACTACATCTCCCAGCAAGGAACCATCAACAGGCACCACCGCCGCCCCGAGCACATCAAACCCGACGCTCATATTGGCACTGGAAGCCGGAGCATAAACCTTAACCATTTTAGACTCCTAACTTCCATGAGAGGGTGCGCAGCAGATCGGCAAAGACACCGGCAGCTGTAACGTCATTACCCGCACCGTATCCGCGCAGGACCAGCGGCAGTGGCTGATAATAGTGGCTATAGAAGGCCAATGCGTTTTCGCCGTTTTTCACTTTGAACAGCGGATCGTTGCCATCCACTTCAGCAATCTTCACGCGACAGACGCCATCTTCATCAATATTGCCAACATAGCGCAAAACTTTTCCTTCATCACGGGCCTTCGCTACGCGCGCGGCAAAGAGATCGTCGAGCTGTGACAGATTCGCCATAAAAGTCGCAACATCGCCTTCCGCGTTAAACTCTGCGGGCAGCACAGATTCGATTTCGATATCCGCCAGTTCCAGTGATCGTCCTGTTTCACGAGCGAGAATCAACAGCTTGCGCGCCACATCCATACCAGAAAGATCATCACGCGGGTCCGGTTCGGTATAGCCCATTTCTCTTGCCAGCGTGGTGGCCTCGGAGAAGCTCATCCCTTCGTCTAACTTACCGAAGATGAAAGAAAGCGAACCAGAAAGAATGCCAGAGAATTTCATCAATTCATCACCCGCGTTGAGCAGGTTTTGCAAGTTCTCAATGACCGGCAACCCCGCACCGACGTTGGTGTCATAAAGGAATTTACGCCGTGATTTTTCCGCCGCGTAACGCAGCTGATGGTAGTAATCCATCGACGAGGTGTTGGCCTTTTTGTTCGGGGTCACCACATGGAAACCTTCGCGCAGGAAGTCGGCATATTGATCCGCCACCGCCTGGCTGGAAGTGCAATCGACAATCACCGGATTCAGCAAATGATATTCTTTCACCAGGCGAATTAAGCGCCCAAGGTTGAACGGATCTTTGGCTTGGGCCAGTTCTTCCTGCCAGTTATCCAGGTTAAGGCCATGCACATTAGTCAGCAGCGCCTTCGAGTTAGCAACGCCGCAAACGCGTAAATCGATGTGTTTGTTCTTCAGCCAGCTTTGCTGACGCTTCAGTTGCTCCAGCAGCGCACCGCCAACGCCACCGACGCCAATCACAAACACTTCGATAACCTGATCGGTATTGAACAGCATCTGGTGGGTAACGCGTACGCCAGTGGTCGCATCATCGTTATTTACCACGACAGAGATTGAGCGTTCAGAAGACCCTTGAGCAATGGCGACAATGTTGATATTGGCGCGGGCCAGCGCAGCAAAGAATTTCGCCGAGATCCCACGTAAGGTACGCATACCATCGCCCACCACCGAGATAATGGCCAGCCGTTCAGTGACCGCCAGCGGCTCCAGCAAACCTTCTTTCAGTTCCAGGTAGAACTCTTCCTGCATCGCGCGTTCAGCACGCGCACAGTCGCTTTGTGGTACGCAGAAACTGATACTGTATTCGGAAGATGATTGCGTAATCAGCACCACTGAAATGCGGGCGCGTGACATTGCCGCAAAGACGCGCGCCGCCATGCCGACCATTCCTTTCATCCCCGGACCAGAAACGCTGAACATTGCCATGTTATTCAGATTGGAAATGCCCTTGACCGGTAATTCGTCCTCATCACGGCTGGCGCCAATGAGCGTACCTGGTGCTTGAGGATTTCCGGTATTTTTAATCAGGCAAGGGATCTGGAACTGAGCGATAGGGGTAATGGTGCGAGGGTGAAGAACTTTAGCGCCGAAGTAGGAAAGCTCCATCGCTTCCTGGTACGACATCGACTTCAACAGCCTCGCATCGGGCACCTGACGCGGGTCGCATGTATAGACACCGTCGACATCCGTCCAGATCTCGCAACAATCGGCGCGTAAACAGGCGGCCAGTACCGCGGCGGAGTAGTCAGAACCGTTACGTCCCAGCACCACAAGCTCACCTTTTTCATTACCGGCGGTAAAACCAGCCATCAGCACCATGTGGTCAGCCGGAATGCGGCTTGCCGCAATACGGCGGGTGGACTCAGCAATATCAACCGTAGATTCGAGGTAATGACCGATTGCCAGCAACTTTTCGACCGGGTCGATAACGGTAACGTTGTGACCACGCGCTTCCAGTACCCCGGCCATAATGGCGATCGACATTTTTTCACCACGGCAAATCAGCGCGGCGTTGATGCTGTCCGGGCATTGCCCCAACAAGCTAATGCCATGCAGGACATGTTTGATTTGGGCAAATTCTTGATCAACGAACGCTTTCAATTGCGCCAGTGGAAATCCCGGTTGGGCGGTGGCGAGTCCCGTCAGAAGTTCGGCAAAAATACGTTCGGCATCGCTGATATTGGGTAAAGCATCCTGACCGCTAATGGTTTTTTCTATCATTGCGACCAGATGGTTGGTAATTTTGGCGGGGGCAGAGAGGACGGTGGCCACCTGCCCCTGCCTGGCATTGCTCTCCAGAATATCGGCAACCCGCAGAAAACGTTCTGCATTTGCCACTGATGTACCGCCGAACTTCAACACTCGCATGGTTGTTACCTCGTTACCTTTGGTCGAAAAAAAAGCCCGCACTGTCAGGTGCGGGCTTTTTTCTGTGTTTCCTGTACGCGTCAGCCCGCACCGTTACCTGTGGTAATGGTGATGGTGGTGGTAATGGTGGTGCTGATGCGTTTCATGGATGTTGTGTACTCTGTAATTTTTATCTGTCTGTGCGCTATGCCTATATTGGTTAAAGTATTTAGTGACCTAAGTCAATAAAATTTTAATTTGCTCACAGCAAGTTACCAGTTCATAGAGTGCTGGTAGATGCTCTTTTTTTAATCCACACAGAGACATATTGCCCATTGCAGTCAGAATAAAAATCTGAAAACGCTCTTCCTTGTCGTTTTTTATTTGGTGATATTTTTTTCAATATCATGCAATAAACGATGCAACATGGCCGTGTCTCGTTGCTCCAACAGCCCGATGCGTTGTTGTAACCAGTCGACCAGTTTGGTGTCATCTGCCACCGCCAGAGTCGTTAACAATGACATGGCACGTTCACGTAAAGCCTGCAGTTGAAATGGGTCCGCCGTTGCGGCAGATTCCACCGGTTGTTGTATTAATGTTGCTAATTGATAGCAATAGACCATCACCGCCTGTCCCAAATTCAGTGATGGATAATCCGCCACCATTGGCACGCCGGTGAGGACATCAGCAAGCGCCAACTCTTCGTTAGTCAAGCCAGAATCTTCGCGACCAAAGACCAGCGCCGCGTGGTTCATCCATGTCGATTTTTCCTCCAGTAGCGGCACCAGTTCTATCGGCGTGGCGTAGTAATGGTATTTCGCCCGACTGCGCGCAGTGGTGGCAACGGTAAAATCAACGTCGTGTAGCGATTCAGCCAGCGTTGGAAAAACTTTAATATTATCAATAATATCACCAGAACCATGTGCCACCCAGCGGGTAGCTGGTTCCAGGTGTGCCAGGCTATCGACAATGCGCAGCTCGCTAAATCCCATTGTTTTCATCGCTCGAGCCGCTGCACCAATATTTTCAGCTCTGGCAGGTGCTACCAGAATGATCGTTATACGCATGTTGCCACTCTTCTTGATCAAATAACCGCGAATAGGGTGATGAATGTCAACTTATTACGCGGAGAGAATTTACAAATTCGTAACGTAAGTCGCAGAAAAAGCCCTTCACTTAACTTAAAAAAAGCTAAACTATTTCTTGACTATACTAACGGTGCAATTGTTAAAAATTGCTACATATCTTTCTGTTTACTTAGGATAATTTTATAAAAAATAAATCTCGACAATTGGATTCACCACGTTTATTAGTTGTATAAGGCAACTAGTTGTATTATTAAAATAATGTGACGAAAGCTAGCATTTAGATACGATGATTTCATCAAACTGTTAACGTGCTACAATTGAACTTGATATATGTCAACGAAGCGTAGTTTTATTGGGTGTCCGGCACGTCTTAGCCTGTTATGTTGCTGTTAAAATGGTTAGGATGGCAGCCGTTTTTGACACTGTCGGGTCCTGAGGGAAAGTACCCACGACCAAGCTAATGATGTTGTTGACGTTGATGGAAAGTGCATCAAGAACGCAATTACGTACTTTAGTCATGTTACGCCGATCATGTTAATTTGCAGCATGCATCAGGCAGGTCAGGGACTTTTGTACTTCCTGTTTCGATTTAGTTGGCAATTTAGGTAGCAAACATGCAGACCCCGCACATTCTTATCGTTGAAGACGAGTTGGTAACACGCAACACGTTGAAAAGTATTTTCGAAGCGGAAGGCTATGATGTTTTCGAAGCGACAGATGGCGCGGAAATGCATCAGATCCTCTCTGAATATGACATCAACCTGGTGATCATGGATATCAATCTGCCGGGTAAGAACGGTCTTCTGTTAGCGCGTGAACTGCGTGAGCAGGCAAATGTTGCGTTGATGTTCCTGACTGGCCGTGACAACGAAGTCGATAAAATTCTCGGCCTCGAAATTGGCGCAGATGACTACATCACCAAACCGTTCAACCCGCGTGAACTGACTATCCGTGCGCGCAACCTGCTGTCTCGTACCATGAATCTGGGTACTGTCAGCGAAGAACGTCGTAGCGTTGAAAGCTACAAGTTCAATGGTTGGGAACTGGACATCAACAGCCGTTCATTGATCGGCCCTGATGGCGAGCAGTACAAACTGCCGCGTAGCGAGTTCCGCGCCATGCTTCACTTCTGTGAAAACCCAGGCAAAATTCAGTCTCGTGCTGAACTGCTGAAGAAAATGACCGGCCGTGAGCTGAAACCGCACGACCGTACTGTAGACGTGACGATCCGTCGTATTCGTAAACACTTCGAATCTACGCCGGATACGCCGGAAATCATCGCCACCATTCACGGTGAAGGTTATCGCTTCTGCGGTGATCTGGAAGATTAATCGGCTTTACCACCGTCCAAAAAAACGGCGCTTTTTAGCGCCGTTTTTTTATTTCCAGATACGTAACTCATCGTCCGTTGTGACTTCTTTACTGGTTTTCATTTTTGGCAGTGAAAATGCATACCAGTCGATATTCCGCGTCACAAACATCATGCCTGCCAGCGCCACCACCAGCACACTGGTTCCCAACAACAGTGCGCTATCGGCAGAGTTGAGCAGTCCCCACATCACACCATCCAGCAACAACAGCGCGAGGGTAAACAACATGCTATTGCGCCAACCTTTTAATACCGCCTGCAAGTAAATACCGTTCATTAATGCCCCTATCAAGCTGGCAATTACCCATGCCACGGTAAAACCGGTGTGTTCAGAAAGCGCCAGCAAGAGCAAATAAAACATCACCAATGACAGCCCCACCAGCAAATATTGCATCGGGTGCAAACGTTGCGCGGTGAGCGTTTCAAAAACAAAGAAGGCCATAAAAGTCAGGGCAATCAGCAAAATAGCGTACTTAGTCGCCCGGTCGGTTAATTGATACTGATCGGCAGGCGTAGTGACTGCGACGCTAAACGCCGGGAAGTTTTCCCAGCCGGTATCATTGCCTGAAGCAAAACGCTCACCGAGATTATTGGCAAACCAACTGCTTTGCCATTGCGCCTGAAAACCGGATGCACTTATTTCTCGTTTCGCTGGCAAAAAATCACCTAAAAAACTGGGATGCGGCCAGTTGCTGGTTAAGGTCATTTCGCTATTACGCCCGGCAGGCACCACAGAAAGATCGCCAGTACCGCTTAAATTCAGTGCCATATTCAGCTTCAGGTTCTGCTTCCGCCAGTCCCCTTCAGGTAAAGGGATATGCACGCCCTGCCCGCCTTGCTCCAACCCGGTACCGGGTTCAATGGTCAGCGCTGTTCCGTTAACTTCAGGCGCTTTCACCACGCCAATACCACGCGCATCCCCGACGCTAATCACAATAAATGGCTTGCCTAAGGTGATATTTGGCGCGTCGAGTTCGTTAAGACGCGAAACATCGAAATCGGCTTTTAGCGTTAAATCACTGTGCCAGACCTGACCGGTATAAATACCAATCTTGCGTTCTTCCACATTCTGATTACCATCAACCATCAACGACTCAGGTAACCAGAAATGGATAAAACTTCGTTTCCGCTCCACGGTTTTATCCTCTTCCTGCACCGTATAAAGCTCGGTCACAGGAATAGCGATGAGCGGCCCAACGAGTTTTTGCGGCCCGCTGGTACTTTGGCGAATCGCATCTTCCACATCGCTACGGTAATCGGCACGTTCGACAATCACCTGCCGAATCAGCATTATCGGAATCAACAACAGCAATACTGCACCAAACAGGGTGGTCATTTTCCAGAACAGGGGGGATTTCAACATAGTCTTCTCCTTTGCAATGGCGACAGGATATGAAGGCTATGTGGGAAGAATTTGAAGTTATGTGAAGTGACGGTGAAGTCGAAGCGAGGCCAATACGCCGCCTTCCGGCACGTTGCGCAACGTGACTTCGCCATTAAGCAAACGGGCAACTTCACTGACAAACGCCAGCCCCAGACCACTGTTTTTTTGCCCATTCGCACGCGGCAAAGAGTAGAAACGTTCAAAAATACGTGATAGCGCGTAGTCAGGAATACCGCTACCGGTATCCTGCACGTTAAGCGTAACGTGTTCCTGCTCCACCCCAGCACTAAGCGTTATGCAGCCATTCTCGGGAGTAAAATCGATAGCATTATCCAGTAAATTCCCCAGCGCCTGTTCCAGCAACGCAGGTTCAGCAGCAACGTTAACCTCGGTGGACATAACATGCAGAGTGATATTTTTTTCTGCCAACTGCACGGTGCGCGCTTCGCTGACGCGGCGAAATAAAGCCGCCACAGCAACCGCAGAAAGAACGACCTCCTGGCGATTCTCCAGTCTTGCCTGGCGTAATAGCGTTTCCACCAGCGCCTGCATTCGCGCATTTTGCGTCAGAATGTTGTCAGTAAAACGAGCCACCACTTCCGGCGGCGGACCTTCGCGTAAAATTTCCGCCGCGCCACGAATTGCCGCCAGCGGACTTTTCAACTCATGAGTTAACGCGTAGACATACTGCTCAATATAGTTTTTCCCTTCCAGCTTCACGCGCATACTTTCCAGCGCCTGCGCTAACTTACGCAGCTCGCTACTGCCGAGTTCAGGAAGCGGAACGGGCTTATTGTCGGTAACGGAATCAGCATAACGAGTGAGTCGGGCAATGGAGTGGTTGATCCACCAAACCATTCCTGCGCCGATTACCAGCGCAATTCCCAGCAAAATGGCGCTCGCCCATAAAATTCGCCGCTCGCTGCGTTTAATCACCGGCGCCATCGCCGCGTTCGGTTTGCCTACGCTCAAAACGCCAACCAGCCGCGTGCCGTCCATAATAGGTGCGGCAACATACATCACAGAACTTTCGGGATCGGCAGGATTTTGCAACGTACTGCGCGCACCATACTGACCACGCAACGTTAGCCATACGTCATTCCAGCGCGAATAATCCTGCCCGACGGCTTTATTGGCCGAATCAAACAATACTTTGCCCTGCGCATCAGTCATATAGACATGATATTCATTGCGCACTTTGTTGATGCCGCTGATATTGGCGCGAAACGGGCGATTTTGTAGCTGGTTAAATGCCTGCGCCAACTGCCCATGCGTTGGGTCACCAGAGAGCAAATCGGCACGCGCCAGCTCCGCCAGCAACGTTGCCGTATCGATCAACGTCCCTTCCGTCGCCCTTCGCACGCCCGGTTTAACTTCTTTGACAAAAATAGCCAGTACGAACCAGGCGGCTACCGCCACCAGTAAAAAATACCCCAGCAACAGCCGCATGCCGATACGCATTACAGGCTCCTCAGGCTGTATCCCATGCCGCGATGGGTATTGATCGGCGAAAGCTCGGGATTAATAGCGCGCAGTTTGGCACGCAGCGTTTTAATGTGAGTATCGACAGTGCGATCGTAGGTGTCCTGCGCATCTTCCCAGACGCTATCCATCAGTTGCTGACGGGACCAGACGCGGCCCGGCGACTTGAGTAACGTTTTCAGCAACAAAAACTCATACCGTGTTAGCGTTAACGGCGTGTCAAACCAGCTGATCTGCGCCGCGGGTTCATTCAATTCAAAATGACCAATACGGATGACGGGAGACGGCGTTGAGAACTTCTTCACCCGACGCAGTAAAGTGCGCACTCTGGCGCACACTTCGCGGGGTGAAAACGGTTTAGCCACGTAGTCGTCAGCGCCAATTTCCAGTCCAAGCAGGCGATCCACCTCTTCACTACGGGCTGTCAGGAACAGTACAGGTAGCGCCGGATGGATCACCAGCAACTGACGGCACAATTCAAAGCCGCTGATATCCGGCAGACCTACATCGAGAATAATGACGTCGGGAATCTGCTGGCGTGCTTTATCCAGCACCGGCAAGCCTCGCTCAAAGACCTCGACGGCAAAACCTTCCTGCTGCAACATGTAGACCAGCGTGTCGGCTATCCCTTGCTCGTCTTCCACTAACCAGACCGTTTCCCGTTGCATATATCGCCTCTGTTATTGCCGCCACGGCATGACAGGCACCGCGCTAATCGCGTTTTTCGGTGACCCATCAACAACTTTGTCGGAGTAGGCCAGGTAAGCGAGCGCGTTGCGTTTGGCGTCATAGAAGCGTACGACCTGTAACGACTTAAAGACCAGCGACGTACGTTTTTTGAATACCACTTCGCCCTAAGCTTTGCCGTTTTTAATGCGCTCTGACAGTTCAATTGGCCCGACTTGCTGGCAGGAAATAGCCGCATCGGAAGTATCTTCCGCCAGGCCCAATCCCCCTTTAATACCGCCGGTTTTTGCCCGACTCACATAACAGGTGACATTTTTCACATCGGGATCGTCAAAGGCTTCTACGACAATTTTGTGATCCGGGCCGATCATTTTAAATACGGTATCGACCGAACCAATTTCTTCCGCATGTGCCAATGGCCCCAGCATTATCAGGCTTAAAGACAGGATCAAATGCTTGTATTTCATATTGTTACCATTTTTATAAGTTACACAGAGCAATTAGTTCGTCACGGTAAATAACATATTGATTAAGAACAAAATCTCAACACTTTTATTTCCGTCAAGACCTAAAACATACTCTGCTAAGAAAAAAACACTGAATGCTAAAACAGCAAAAAATGCTATTATCCAATTACCTGATGTCAGGTGCTCGTTGTGAAAGGATGAGGATATTTTATGGATCAGGCCGGCATTATTCGCGACCTTTTAATCTGGTTGGAAGGTCATCTGGATCAGCCACTGTCGCTCGACAATGTAGCGGCGAAAGCAGGTTATTCCAAGTGGCACTTACAGAGAATGTTTAAAGATGTCACTGGCCATGCTATTGGCGCGTATATTCGTGCTCGTCGTTTGTCGAAATCGGCGGTTGCACTACGCCTGACCGCGCGCCCAATTCTGGATATTGCGCTGCAATACCGCTTCGACTCTCAACAGACATTTACTCGTGCATTCAAGAAGCAGTTTGCCCAGACTCCCGCACTTTACCGCCGTTCTCCTGAATGGAGCGCCTTTGGTATTCGCCCACCGCTGCGTCTGGGTGAATTCACCATGCCAGAGCACAAATTTGTCACGCTGGAAGACACGCCGCTGATTGGCGTAACTCAGAGTTACTCCTGTTCACTGGAGCAAATCTCTGATTTCCGCCATGAAATGCGTTATCAGTTCTGGCACGATTTTCTCGGTAATGCGCCGACTATTCCGCCAGTACTTTACGGCCTGAATGAAACGCGTCCAAGCCAGGATAAAGACGACGAGCAAGAGGTGTTCTACACGACTGCGTTGGCTCAGGAGCAAGCAGACGGCTATGTACTGACGGGGCATCCGGTGCTGTTGCAGGGCGGCGAATATGTGATGTTTACCTATGAAGGTCTGGGAACCGGCGTACAGGAATTTATCCTGACGGTGTACGGAACCTGTATGCCGATGCTGAACCTGACGCGCCGTAAAGGTCAGGATATTGAGCGATACTATCCGGCAGAAGATGCCAAAGCGGGAGATCGCCCAATTAATCTGCGCTGCGAACTGCTGATTCCAGTACGTCGTTAACGCTGCAGCTCGTCTAATGCAGGGGCGTCCAGATGCGAGATATCCCCTGCGGTTTCAACGACCCAACCAGACGCCAGCCACAGGCTTTCCTGATAATCCACGCGCGAAATAGAACAGTTACGCAGACGTAAGCGGCGTTCTGCCCATGCAGGTAGGCCCAGAATAGTACTCACCAGGCATCCCAGCGCGATACCGTGGCTCACCAGTAGCGGTCGACTTCCCTGCGGCAAATCCCGACAAGATTCCAGTGCAGCATGGACGCGCTCGCTCAGTTCCTGCATTGACTCGCCTTCAGGAATACGCCCGTCAACAGTGCCATTTACCAGTTGGCGACGCCAGTTCTCTTCTTCTTCGGTCAGAGAGTCGATATGTCTTTTTTCCAGCACGCCCATATTTAATTCACGCAGGCGGGAATCAAAGATTATGTCACAGCCGCAAGCCTGAGCGATGATTTCCGCCGTGCGCCGGGTGCGACCTAAATCGCTACTGATGATATGTGTGATTCCAAGCTCTTTGGCACGTGCCGCCACCTGCATTGCTTGTTGCTCACCTTTGGCAGTCAGTGGGCTATCAGACTGACCCTGAATACGTCGCTCGGCGTTCCACTGCGTTTCACCGTGGCGGACTAGGTATACCTGTAACATGCTTTTTTTCCGTATACTGCTGTAACGTTAATTTTTGAGTAATCCTGATTATGCACCATGTTGTCTGTGCGACCACCAATCCCGCTAAAATTCAGGCCATTCTGCAGGCATTTCACGAGATCTTCGGCGAAGGATCCTGCCACATTGAGTCCGTTGCCGTCGAGAGCGGCGTACCGGAACAACCCTTTGGCAGTGAGGAAACGCGCGCTGGCGCACGAAATCGGGTAGAAAATGCCCGCCGTTTACATCCAGAGGCCGATTTTTGGGTGGCGATTGAAGCGGGCATTGATGGTGACAGCACCTTCAGTTGGGTGGTCATTGAAAACGCCAGCCAGCGCGGCGAGGCGCGTTCGGCTACTTTGCCGTTGCCTGCGGTGATTCTGGAGAAAGTGCGTGAAGGCGAGGCGCTCGGCCCCGTGATGTCGCGTTATACCGGTATTGATGAGATTGGTCGTAAGGAAGGAGCCATCGGCGTGTTTACCGCCGGGAAACTCACTCGCGCCAGCGTTTATCATCAGGCGGTGATTCTGGCGCTAAGTCCGTTTCATAATGCCGTGTATCAGCCATTGTAAACCGGATAAGGCGTTCACGCCGCATCCGGCATTCGGTACACAATGCCTGATGCGACGCTGACGCGTCTTATCAGGCCTACCAAACATATTGAAATTGCTGGTATTTGTAGGACGGATAAGGCGTTCACGCCGCATCCGGCATTCGGTGCACAATGCCTGATGCGACGCTGACGCGTCTTATCTGGCCTACAAAATCAATCGCTTTTCAGCAACACGTCTTCCAGCCACTGGCGCAGCTCGACGGGGGCGGCTTTCAGACTGTTAGATCCACGCGTAATGGTCGCGATGCCGGCGCCGAGTTCATTTTTTAACTCGCGCTGGCTCATTTCACCACGCAGCAACTCTTCGACGATACGCACGCGAGTCCCCAATGCTTCGCGCTCATCTGGCGTCAGCATCAGATTTAACAACGGTAAATGGAGATCGTTTTCGTAGGCATTCTTAAGCAGGTCGACAAAACGTAACCACTCCTGGTGACGCTGTTCTGCCATCGCTGCTGAATAGGGTGATTGTTGGGCCATAATATGTCGCCATTGTTAGCGGGGGAAGCAAAATGCCTCCCCCGGTTGTACTCGCTAAAGAGTACGATAGCATATCATAAAGGTTCAAATCAGTAACGACGTCCCCATTCCGTAGCGCTCAAAAGCGTGGGCTTATCGCCCATGAAATAGCGATAGTACGCGTCATAAGCCAGCACATTTTTCACATAACCGCGCGTCTCGGAAAACGGAATACTCTCGACAAACGCCACCGCGTCGATACGCCCGGCGCTGTTACCAAGCCACGTGCGCACCCGCCCTGGACCGGCGTTATAAGCTGCCGAGGAGAAAATGCGGTTATTGCCAAATTGCTGATAAACATATTGCAGGTAACTGGTGCCAATGTTGATGTTCGTTTCCGGATCCAGCAATTGCCCAGGGCTGCTATAACCAGGAATAGAGAACATCTTCACCGTCTGAGTCGCCGTACCGGGCATAATCTGCATCAGGCCGCTAGCTCCTACCGGTGATTTCACTTTCGGATTCCAGGCGCTCTCCTGACGGGCAATCGCCATTGCATAGCTTTGTGGGATATCTTTGCCGTTGGTGTAACGTTCGAAGAGATCGTTGTAGGCCAGGGGGAATCGTTCTTCCAGATGATCCCACAATTTCCCGGCGATCGTCGCCTGAACACTGAGATCCCACCAGTGATTATTAAAGGCATAGCGTGCCAATTGCGCCTGCTCTGTTTTTGACTTGCTCTTCACCAGATTGGCCCACTCGCTACGTGCGGTGTTATCCATATTCCAGTACATCAACTCGCGCACGCGCGCCATCTCCGGCCCCTGGATCAGGACGCTGTCAACGTTCTGCGGCGCTTTATCAATCTTTAGTTGATACTCTTCGCCAATACGTTGCGCAGCGACCATCGGGTAAAATCCACGCTGTTGCATGAGTTGATGCAAAATCTCTTTTGCTTCAGCTTCACGCCCGCGTTCCAGCAGTATATCCGCCTGCCAGTAGCGCCATTCATCTTTATCTTTCGCCTCTATTGGCAGACGCGCCAGCCAGGTATTCAGACCACGGCGATCGCCAGTGCCAAGCGCCATCCGCACGCGGCGTTCAATTAACGACGTGGATTGCGAACGCATAATCGCGTCATCACGCCATTTCGCCTGTTCGTCGGTAACATCGTTGCCCATCAGACGCCAGGCGACGATATCACGCAGCTCCTGAATCTGATCCTCATTAAGCTGCTGTGCCTGGGCAAGTGAAGGGATCATCAGTCGTGCGTTTTCAGCATCCTGACGCGCCACGCTGGCAAATGCCACCGCCGCCATCTGACGGGTAAAATCGGTCGCGCCGGTGGAACGCGCGAAGGTCAGCACAGTATTAGGATCATTCGCCAACGAAATAATTGCCGAAGCAATAGTCTGGTAATCGGCAGGCATTTGCCCTGCCAGCACCGTCACCAGCCCGGTATTGCCTGCTTTCATCGCAAGGCGGATACGCTCTAAATAAGCCAGGGGTTCTTGTTTGCCGGACGCTCGCCAGACGCTAAATAACTTGTCACAAGCGTTAGGCTGGCTCTTTCCGGTTAGCCACAGCTCTTTCGCCCCCTGCCAGGCTTCTTCACTCTGCCCGGTGTTCCATTTTGCATAGTAGTAATTACACTGGGCTTCGGTTGTGCCTGGCTTTTCCGGGCTAAAGGCTAACAAGCCACGCCAGTCTTCACGCCGCGCCAGTTCATTGACGAAACGAGATTGCAGCGTGCGAGCGGGAGGAAGCGTGGGGTTAGCGCGAACAAAGTTAGTGACCGTCACCGCCGGTTGATTCATCAGATCATCGGTGATCTGGCGATATTCCAGGTAGGGGTATAACGGGTAATCCTTCAGGGATGGCATCATTTGTTCGACCACATCCATTTGTCGGTTATCCCAGGCCTGCTTGATTTGCGCGTAACGGCTACGCTGCTCATCCAGTGAGTCGGCTCGCGCCACGCTGCTGACCGTCAGCAGACAGACACCGGCAGCCAACAGCCGCCAAGTAACTTGTTTGGCTTTTTCCACAAGCGCACCCTCTAAGTGTAAATACATCAATGCAGCATCATGCCGCGTAATAGATTTATGCTAACCAGTCATTGCCGTTTACGCCACGTTACGGACACTTTTTTACTTTTATACTCTAAATAATTCGAGTTGCAGGAAGGCGATAAGTGAGTGAGTCCCCAGGAGCTTACAGAAGTAAGTGACTGGGGTGAGCGAGCGTAAGCGCAGCACATGCAACTTGAAGTATGACGAGTATACTGCGAAGGTGATCGACCAACTGGGATTAGGCGGGGAAAAAGGCTACACTTCGCCTTTGAAAATTCATCATCACGATAAACATAGAGGCGAAGTCCAACGTGGCTCAATTCGTTTATACCATGCATCGTGTCGGCAAAGTTGTTCCGCCGAAACGTCATATTTTGAAAAACATCTCTCTGAGTTTCTTCCCTGGGGCAAAAATTGGTGTCCTGGGCCTGAACGGCGCCGGTAAGTCCACCCTGCTGCGCATTATGGCGGGCATTGATAAAGACATCGAAGGTGAAGCGCGTCCGCAGCCAGACATCAAGATTGGTTACCTGCCGCAAGAGCCGCAGCTGAACCCGGAACACACCGTGCGTGAATCCATTGAAGAAGCCGTTTCTGAAGTGGTTAACGCCCTGAAACGTCTGGATGAAGTGTACGCGCTGTATGCCGATCCGGATGCCGATTTTGACAAACTGGCCGCTGAACAGGGCCGTCTGGAAGAGATCATTCAGGCTCACGACGGTCATAACCTGAACGTACAGCTGGAGCGTGCGGCGGATGCGCTGCGTCTGCCGGACTGGGACGCGAAAATCGCTAACCTCTCCGGTGGTGAGCGTCGTCGCGTGGCGTTGTGCCGTCTGCTGCTGGAAAAACCAGACATGCTGCTGCTCGACGAACCGACCAACCACCTGGATGCCGAATCCGTGGCCTGGCTGGAACGCTTCCTGCACGACTTCGAAGGCACCGTTGTGGCGATTACCCACGACCGTTACTTCCTCGATAACGTTGCGGGCTGGATCCTCGAACTGGACCGCGGTGAAGGTATTCCGTGGGAAGGCAACTACTCCTCTTGGCTGGAGCAAAAAGATCAGCGTCTGGCGCAGGAAGCTTCTCAAGAAGCGGCGCGTCGTAAGTCGATCGAGAAAGAGCTGGAGTGGGTACGTCAGGGTACTAAAGGCCGTCAGTCGAAAGGTAAAGCACGTCTGGCACGCTTTGAAGAGCTGAACAGCACCGAATATCAGAAACGTAACGAAACCAACGAACTGTTTATTCCACCTGGACCGCGTCTGGGCGATAAAGTGCTGGAAGTCAGCAACCTGCGTAAATCCTACGGCGATCGCCTGCTGATTGACTCCCTGAGCTTCTCGATCCCGAAAGGGGCAATCGTCGGGATCATCGGTCCGAACGGCGCGGGTAAATCGACCCTGTTCCGTATGATCTCCGGTCAGGAACAGCCGGACAGCGGCACCATCACTTTAGGTGAAACGGTGAAACTGGCGTCTGTTGATCAGTTCCGTGACTCAATGGATAACAGCAAAACCGTTTGGGAAGAAGTTTCCGGCGGGCTGGATATCATGAAGATCGGTAACACCGAGATGCCAAGCCGCGCCTACGTTGGCCGCTTTAACTTTAAAGGGGTTGATCAGGGTAAACGCGTTGGTGAACTTTCCGGTGGTGAGCGCGGTCGTCTGCATCTGGCGAAGCTGCTGCAGGTTGGCGGCAACATGCTGCTGCTCGACGAACCAACCAACGACCTGGATATTGAAACCCTGCGCGCGCTGGAAAACGCCCTGCTGGAGTTCCCGGGCTGCGCGATGGTTATCTCACACGACCGTTGGTTCCTCGACCGTATCGCCACGCACATTCTGGATTACCAGGATGAGGGTAAAGTTGAGTTCTTCGAAGGTAACTTTACCGAGTACGAAGAGTACAAGAAACGCACGCTGGGCGCAGACGCGCTGGAGCCGAAGCGTATCAAGTACAAGCGTATTGCGAAGTAATGCGTAAAATGCCGGGTGCGGCGCGCCAGCATCGCATCCGGCATTAGTTAAATGATGAGTCCCCGAAAAGGCAGAATTCTCTTTAAGTGTATTAGCTCAGATGCGGACTGACATCTCAACTCAAGCGGGAACTCATGGTTCCCGCTTAACGTTTTATTCACCGCGCAGAATCTGGCGGAAATGGGAAACCAGCGGACGTTGGTTGGCTTTATGCCAGGCTGCCCATAATTGCGTTGAATAATTCATCCACGGCAATTCACGTAATACCACCCCTTCCGGCGCATTATGACGCAGACTATGTTGAATTAAGGCCAGACCTAATCCCGCAGCGACCAGACCTAATGCCGTGAGGGGTTCACCCGCTTCCAGGCGAATATCAGGATTAAACCCGGCGTTAACACAGGCGGCGACAAAATGATCGCGAGAATGCGCATCGTCGTTATGAATCACCGCAATCCACTGCTCATCGCCAAGTTGTGACGCAACAAGATTTTCCTCCTGCGCCAGAGGATGATTTTGCGGTAAGGCCAACAACATTCGATCATCCAGAACCTGAATATATTCCAGATCCTGCTCGCTGTCGGTGGGCGGCGTATCGACCAGAGAAAAATCGAGACTGCGCTGGCGCAGGCCTTCAATCTGGGTAGCCGGTGGTTGGCTGTAAAGAGCGATATGCACATTCGGACGCGATACACGTAACGTACGTAACGCCGTAGAAAGTACACCGGAATGCATGGCGTTTTCGATATAGCCAATACACAAGCCCCCATCTTCCCCCCGTCCCAGGCGTTTGCCTAACGACTCCAGGCGGTTGGCGTGTGTCAGCAACGAACGTGTTTCGGCAAGGAATGTCTGTCCATCAGCGGTCAGGCGAATGCGCTGCTGATTACGCTCAAACAGCGTCAGCCCCAGTCGTTCTTCCAGTTGTGCAATCTGGCGGCTCAGCGGCGATTGCGAGATATGTAATCGCTCGGCTGCGCGTCCCACGTGCTCTTCTTCTGCGACCACCACGAAGTACTTCAGTTGGCGTAAATCAATCATGTTAGACCTCAAAGGACTTAAGTCAGACGAATTATGTCCTATCAAGTCACAACATCGCAAGGTATTGTGATCCACGTCACAGGGCGATAGCAAAAAAACGCCCTAACACAAACCGAATAATTGAGGACATCTTATGAGCATTAAAAATTTACTCCCCGGCAAAATTGGCTTAGGCGGCGCACCACTTGGCAACATGTTCCGTGCCATTCCGGAAGAAGAGGCCCACGCCACCGTGAGCGAAGCCTGGAACCTGGGGGTGCGTTACTTTGATACCGCGCCGCTGTACGGCTCTGGCCTTTCTGAAATCCGCATGGGTGAAGCGCTGTCTCAGTATCCACGCGATGAATACGTTCTGAGTAGCAAAGTCGGTCGCATCATGCTGGACGAAATGGAAGATCCGGCAAAACGGGATTTCGGTGAAAAAGGTGGCCTGTTCGAACACGGCCTGAAAAACAAAATTCTGAATGACTACTCTGCTGACGCCACGCTGCGATCGATTGAAGACAGCCTGAAACGCCTGAAAACAGACCGTCTGGACATTGTCTGGATCCACGACCCGGCGCAGGACTTCTACGGTGACAGCTGGCTGGAGCAGTTCAACATTGCCCGTACCGGTGCATTTCGTGCGCTGACGCGTTTGCGTGACGAAGGTGTGATTAAAGCCTGGGGACTGGGTGTGAACCGCGTCGAACCTTGCGAACTGACGCTGGCGCTGGACGAACCGAAGCCGGATGCGTTCCTGCTGGCGGGGCGTTATTCCCTGCTGGATCACGAACGTGCGCTGCAACGCCTGATGCCAGAAGCACTGGAACAGAACGTGGATATCGTTGTGGGCGGTCCATACAGCTCTGGCGTACTGGCAGGCGGCGAGCACTTTGAATATCAGAAAGCCTCTGCGGCCATCCAGCAGAAAGTGGCGCAAATTAACGCCATTGCCACACGTTTCAATGTGAACGTTAAAGCGGCTGCGCTGCAGTTCGCGCTGGCAAACCCGGCCGTTGCAGCGGTTATTCCTGGCTCCAGCCGTCCTGGCCGTATGGCAGAAGATCTGGCTGCACTGAATGCGCCTGTTCCGGCTGAATTCTGGGCAGAAATGCGCCGTCAAAATCTGGTTGCGGAAAACGCTCCGCTGCCGACCCGTTAATCAACCTGGTGAGAAAACGATGAAACTGGATCTGACAGGTAAAGTCGCGGTGGTCAGCGGCTCAACCTCCGGCATTGGGCAGGGTATCGCCGCCGGACTGGCAAAAGCAGGCGCAACGGTGGTTGTCGTCGGCCGTAAACAGAGCGGCGTTGATGACGCCATGGCTGCGATTGCGGCACAAACTCCCACAGCGTCACTGCGCGGCGTGGTGGCGGATCTCAGCACCGAAGACGGCGTGGCTGCGCTGATCGCTGCAGTCCCAACGGCTGATGTGCTGGTCAATAATCTGGGCATTTTTAACGATAAAGATTTCTTTAGCGTTCCGGATGATGAGTGGATGCACTTCTATAACGTCAACGTCCTCTCCGGCGTTCGTCTGGCGCGTCACTATGCGCCAGGCATGACGGAACAGGGCTGGGGGCGGATTATCTTTGTCTCGTCCGAATCCGGCGTGGCAATCCCTGGCGACATGATCAACTACGGCGTCACCAAAGCCGCGAATCTGGCGGTTTCTCATGGTCTGGCGAAACGACTGGCGGGGACCGGTGTGACCGTCAACGCCATTCTGCCAGGGCCAACCTTTACCGATGGCCTGAAAGAGATGCTGGCGGATGCCGCTGCACAATCGGGACGCAGTGCGCGTGAACAGGCCGATGAGTTTGTTAAAACCTCGCGTCCGAGTTCCATCATCCAGCGTGCGGCAGATGTGGAAGAAGTGGCGAATCTGGCGGTTTATCTCGCGTCACCGCTTTCCTCGGCAACCACAGGGGCAGCCTTGCGCGTCGATGGCGGCGTCGTCGACACCCTGACAATGTAACCCTATAAATTAAGAGAAAATTATCATGGCTAAAACAACTGTATCGATCGAAATTCCGGCTTCTGCCGACGCCGTATGGCAATTGATGGGCGGCTTTGATGCGCTGCCAGACTGGCTGCCGTTCATCCCGAAAAGCGTAGTGACAGAAGGCGGTCGCGTTCGTTCGCTGACAACCTCTGACGGCGGCACTGTGGTTGAACGTCTGGAAGCGTTTGATAACCGTCAACGCAGTTATACCTATTCCATTATTCAGGCACCGTTCCCGGTGGTGGATTACCTCTCCACCATTACCGTTCATGAAACCGCCGACAGCCAGGTTTCCCGTGTGGAATGGTTCGGTGAATTCACCCCGGTGAATGTGACGAACGAAGAGGCCGAGGCGCTGTTTACCGGCATCTATCGGGATGGTCTCAAGGCGCTAAAGGACAACTTTGTTGCCTGATGCGATCGACAGGCGTCGGAACGTCCGGCGTCTGATTATTAACAAAAACAGAATAGTCTATTGCCATTTGTATCATTTATGTTATCAGGCAGCAGGCGTATTCTCTCCCCATCGCGTTAATAAACGCCAAACAATTAAGACACTCTGGAATATAAACATGAAAACGATCATCGCAATTTTTACGGCTTCTCTTTTCTCTGTCGCGGCGTTTAACGCATCGGCGCAAAGCGTGACAGCAACCGGTACAACACTGGATTCCGCTGAAGCGGTTATTGCGCAGAAAGCGAAAGAGATGAACGCCTCTGAATACAAAATTACCAGCGCTCGCATGGGCAATACCGTCACCATGAGTGCCGAACTGTATAAATAATCGCGCGAGGAACCCATTACGTAATTTGCTAAATATGCGCTGAATGCGTTGCCATGAAAAAACCGTATTGTACTGCCACCGATGACGCGTTCCCGCGCCGGTGCGGGTGACGTTGCGATTGACATGATGGCGGAGTATTACGCGCAGCGCGCCAGTGCTGGACTTATCATCTGCGAAGGTACGCAAATCAGCAGAAGCGCTGCGCATAATTTTCCACGGCACGCTGATTTACTCCGGTAAATACACCAAAGCGCGCGCCGAAGCGAACTGTCAGATTTGATTGCATTCTGGCTACGCAACCGGTCGGTTGGAGTATGAAGTTGCTCACGAATAGCCTTAGCATCCGCAATTTCGTAGCGGGTCACCCGTACAGGTTCTTTCTAATCTCGACAGTCTCTTCCAGAGAGGTTTTCAACTCATCAAAAAAACTCATTTTATACCTCGCCTTTGAGCAGTTTCGTCACGGTTATCCCTGCTCCCCCATCATCTCCCGCACCAGCTCCACGCAGCGCAGGAAACGGCTGTCGTAATCGTCCTCTTCAACTCGCACAAATTCGATATTGTTCTCTTCCAGCATCTCCACCAGCAAGTTCTGGAACTCTTTACGATCCACCGAACTGCCGAGGCTGCGTAAACCATCCGCCACCCACGGAGTGTTGTTCTCCAGCAGGATCACCAGATCAAAACGGTATTCATCGATCAGCGCCTGTACAAACGGATGTTCGCGCCCTTCGTATTTTTTGCAGAACGCCTGAGTAGTCACAAAATCAGTGTCGATAAACGCCACTTTATTGGCATATTTTACTGCAAAATCAATATATTGTGCGTGTCCCAGCGCGATTTTATCGTAGTCGGAATACTGCAATGCGATCTCATCGCCGCCGAGATGCGAAAAGACATAATCACGACCAAACTCCCACGCACTGGTGGTGTTGAAGATATTGGCGAGTTTGTTTACCAGGGTGGATTTACCGCTCGATTCACCACCGAGGATCGCCACGGTGCGCACAAAAAACGGCTTCACTTCGGTAGGAATATATTCCCAGTAGCGGAACGGGTTTTCGCGGATCTGCGCACCGCTGATACTCATAAAGGTGCGTTTCGGATCGACCAGCACTGTTTCGATCCCCAGATGTTCCATATACTGCGGCGCGTCGGCTTCTTCCGAGGTGTAGATCAGATCCGGCTGGATCCCCTTTTCAGCCATAAACTTTTTGATGCCGTTACTCCACACATCCCAGCCGTGCGGATACGGCTCCATGCCCTCTTCGTTAAAGGCATGAATACGAATGTTTTTTTGATACTTAAAGGTTTGCAATAACCAGCGCAGACGATCCGGCACGGTCGGCTGCTGCGACATGGCACTGTCTTCGAACAACGCGCGGTCACGGGTATCGTCAAAGCCCATAATGATATGCAGCTCGTCAACCTGGCTACAGGCGCGCTGGATAAGGTAGATATGTCCGGTATGCAGTGGGTAGAACTTACCGAATACAACGCCGATCGTTTTCTTCTGCCGTGGAAACTCAAGCCCCAAAAAACGGTGCAACGCCTCCAGCTTTTGCGCGCTGGGGCTTTTGATTTTAGCATTCAGTAACTGGCTTAAATACCCTTTGGTCATACCGCTGGCATCAGCTACCTGCTGTAGCGTGCAGCCCTGTTGCTTGATGGCAGTTTTCAGGTAATCAAATGACGACATATCTCCCTCCGTATCTCTCATTATAAGTCGTCGAACACGCTAAGCGCGTCGGAGAGTTTTTTAACGCCAAAAATCTGCATCCCTTCCGGCGCTTTTTTCGGTACGTTAGCCGCCGGAACAATCGCCCGCCGAAAACCGTGTTTCGCCGCTTCCGAGATTCGTTCCTGGCCGCTGGGCACCGGGCGGATCTCCCCTGCCAGCCCGACTTCACCAAATACCACCAGATCCTGCGGTAGCGGTCTGTCACGCAGGCTGGAAACCATCGCCAGCAGTAACGCTAAGTCGGCGCTGGTTTCTGTTACCTTCACGCCGCCGACCACGTTCACAAATACATCCTGATCGGCCATTTGCAACCCACCATGACGGTGCAGCACCGCCAACAGGATCGCCAGACGGTTTTGTTCCAGCCCTACTGCCACGCGGCGTGGATTCGCCATCATCGAGTGATCGACCAGCGCCTGAATCTCCACCAGCAGTGGACGCGTTCCTTCCCATACCACCATCACTGAACTACCAGAGGTCACTTCATCGCCACGGCTTAAAAAGATGGCTGAAGGGTTGCTGACTTCACGCAGCCCCTGTTCGGTCATCGCAAATACGCCCAGCTCATTCACCGCGCCGAAGCGGTTTTTATGGCTACGTAAGGTGCGAAAACGGGAGTCGGCATCGCCGTCCAGAAGCACCGAACAGTCGATACAGTGTTCCAGCACTTTAGGGCCAGCCAGTGAACCATCTTTGGTTACGTGACCGACCATGACAATCGCCACACCGCGCGTTTTGGCGAAGCGCGTCAGATAAGCCGCCGTTTCACGCACCTGCGCCACGCTGCCTGGCGATGACTGAACATCCGCCATATGCATCACCTGGATCGAGTCAATTACCATCAGCTTCGGTTGCTCTTCTTCGGCAATCAGGCAGATCTGCTCGATGCTGGTTTCCGACAACATATTGAGATTGTCGGTCGGCAGGCCAAGGCGATGAGCACGCATTGCCACCTGTTGCAGCGACTCTTCGCCGGTGACATACAGCGTTTTCATCTGCTGCGCCAGTTTGCACAGCGTTTGCAGTAGCAGCGTGGATTTCCCGGCACCTGGGTTACCGCCAATCAGAATGGCGCTTCCCGGCACAACGCCGCCGCCTAATACGCGGTCGAACTCTTTAAATCCGGTGGAAAAACGCGGCAGCTCTTCAAGGCTGATATCGGAGAGTTTCTGGACTTTAGCCACTCCGGCGCTACCGGCATAGCCACTCAGACGCTCGTTACGCGCCACCGTTGGCGACGCAGCAAGACGCACCTCGGTGATGGTGTTCCAGGCATGACAGGCGCTGCACTGCCCCTGCCAGCGCGGATAATCGGCCCCGCATTCATTACAAACAAAGGCGCGTTTTGGAGCTTTTGCCACGGTGTACCTCGTTAATGCTGTGCCGCCCGCAGGATGACGGGCGGGCAATTACTTCTGATTCAGGCTGCCAGAGAGGATGCAGAATACCCCCATCAAGTCAGCGTGACGGATGGTGACTTCCGTCTTTTCATTCACTTTTGGCTTGGCATGGTAGGCAATCCCCAGCCCTGCCGCTTTGATCATCGGCAGGTCGTTGGCACCATCGCCAATCGCCACGGTCTGCGCCAGCGGAATTTCATATTCCTGCGCCAGCCGGGTCAGGGTTTTCGCTTTGTACTGCGCGTCCACAATGTCGCCGATCACATTGCCGGTAAATTTACCGTCCATGATCTCCAGTTCATTGGCTACCACGGCGGTTAATCGCAGCTTGTCGCGCAGGTATTCAGCAAAGAAGGTAAAGCCGCCGGAGGCAATCGCCACTTTCCAGCCCAGCGTTTCTAGCTTCAGCACCAGTTGCGTTAAGCCTGGCATCAGCGGCAGATTTTCACGCACCTGTTGCAGAATATTGGCGTCAGCGCCTTTCAGCGTCGCCACGCGGCTACGCAGGCTAGCGGTAAAATCGAGTTCGCCGCGCATCGCCCGTTCGGTCACTTCCGCCACCATCTCGCCCGTTCCAGCCAGTTTGGCAATTTCATCAATACATTCAATCTGGATGGCGGTGGAGTCCATGTCCATCACCAGCAAACCCGGCGTGCGCAGGTGCGGGATTTTCCCCAGCGGCGCGACATCCAGCTGCGCCTCGTGGGCCAGGCGCGTAGCCCGGGCGGTGAGTGAACCTGCCAGACGAATCACCTGATAATCTTCCACGCACCAGGCGGCAACAATCACCATTGCCGCGCCCAGTTTGCTCTGGTATTGGGTCAGACGTTGTTTATCCAGCCCACGACCATACAGCAGCCAGCCGCTACGACCTGCGTGGTAATCCAGTGGCATCACTTCATCACCACTTAATGAAAGAGGCAGACCCGGCCATAAAGAGACATCTTCAGGCAGGTCGCACCAGGTAATGTTAGGCATTAAGGCTCCTGTAAAATCGTTCGAAGCAGGGAAAATAACGCATGAGGCTACCTTGTATCCATTGCTTCTGGCAACATTAAGTCTCAAATTTTCAACGGGTGGAATATGGCTCGCACAAAACTAAAATTCCGGCTGCATCGGGCAGTGATTGTCCTGTTCTGTCTCGCGTTGTTAGTCGCACTAATGCAGGGAGCATCATGGTTTAGTCAAAACCACCAGCGACAGCGTAATCCACAGCTGGAAGAACTGGCCCGTACCCTGGCGCATCAGGTAACCCTGAACGTTGCGCCGCTGATGCGTACCAACTCACCTGATGAAAAACGCATTCGGGCGATCCTCGATCAGTTGACGGACGAAAGTCGCATCCTCGACGCGGGTGTGTATGACGAACAAGGCGATCTTATCGCCCGCGCAGGCGAAAGCGTCGAGGTGCGCGACCGACTGGCGCTCGACGGTAAAAAAGCAGGTGGCTATTTTAACCAGCAGATTGTCGAACCGATTAAGGGGAAAAATGGACCGCTCGGCTATCTGCGCCTCACGCTCGATACCCATACGCTCGCCACCGAAGCCAAACAGGTGGATAACACCACCAATATTCTACGCCTGATGCTGCTGCTCTCGCTGGCAATCGGTGTGGTGCTAACTCGCACACTGTTGCAGGGTAAACGTACCCGCTGGCAGCAATCGCCCTTCCTGTTAACCGCCAGCAAACCGGTACCGGAAGAGGAAGAAAGCGAGAAAAAAGAGTGACCCATTACTACAAGAAAGGAAATCGTTATGTCCACATTACGCCTGCTCATTTCTGACTCTTACGATCCGTGGTTTAACCTGGCGGTGGAAGAGTGTATTTTTCGCCAGATGCCCGCCACGCAGCGCGTTCTGTTTCTCTGGCGCAATGCCGACACGGTAGTGATTGGTCGTGCGCAAAACCCGTGGAAAGAGTGTAATACCCGACGGATGGAAGAAGATAACGTCCGCCTGGCACGGCGCAGCAGCGGTGGCGGCGCGGTGTTCCACGATCTCGGCAATACCTGCTTTACCTTTATGGCTGGCAAGCCGGAGTACGATAAAACCATCTCCACGGAGATTGTGCTTAATGCGCTGAACGCGCTCGGCGTCACCGCAGAAGCTTCCGGGCGCAACGATCTGGTGGTGAAAACCGCCGAAGGTGACCGCAAAGTCTCAGGCTCGGCCTATCGCGAAACCAAGGATCGCGGTTTCCACCATGGCACCTTGCTGCTCAATGCCGACCTCAGCCGCCTGGCAAACTATCTCAATCCGGATAAAAAGAAACTGGCGGCGAAAGGCATTACTTCAGTACGTTCCCGCGTGACCAATCTGACCGAGCTGCTACCGGGAATTACCCATGAGCAGGTTTGCGAGGCCATAACCGAGGCCTTTTTCGCCCATTATGGCGAGCGCACAGAAGCGGAAATCATCTCCCCGGACAAAACGCCAGACTTGCCGAACTTCGCCGAAACCTTTGCCCGCCAGAGTAGCTGGGAGTGGAACTTCGGTCAGGCTCCGGCGTTCTCGCATCTGCTGGACGAACGCTTTACCTGGGGCGGCGTAGAACTGCATTTCGACGTTGAAAAAGGCCATATCACCCGCGCCCAGGTGTTTACCGACAGCCTTAACCCCGCGCCGCTGGAAGCTCTCGCCGGGCGGCTGCAAGGCTGTCTTTACCGCGCGGATATGCTGCAACAGGAGTGCGAAGCGCTGCTGGTCGACTTCCCTGAACAGGAAAAAGAGCTACGGGAGTTGTCGGCGTGGATAGCGGGGGCGGTACGGTAACTCGCTCATTAAAATATCCAGGGAAGGAAATATGATCGATCTGGAGAACCAGGAACGGGAGATTATCAATTTAATGTTCAGCCAGGGTATATCCTGGCTAGCCGCCGTGCGTATCAGGCATAAATTATCGCTTGCTGAAGTAAGTAAAATGTTAGGTATCTCGATTAATTCTCTAAAACGGATCGAAAAGACGGAACGGCTTAGCTCAAATATCAAAAGCAAAATGGCAGGAATTTATGGTTGTCCGCCAGAGTTGCTGATATGCCCTTACTGGATGACGGTTGAACATAAATGAATAGATTCGTGAATAGATACTTGAATGGATTTTATTTCCTATCCATATGAAAAATAATAGTAAATCTATATATCAGTCGCTATTGATGAATAGATACTAAAAAGCCGGAGCAGTCTCCCGCTCCGGCTTAACACGACAATCGCCTTTCAGCGAAACACAATTACTCTTTATCGCCCAGCAGAACGGATTCCAGTGCAATTTTGATCATGTCGTTGAAGGTGGTCTGACGCTCTTCAGCAGTGGTCTGCTCGTGAGTACGGATATGGTCAGACACGGTGCAGATAGCCAGTGCTTTCGCACCAAACTCTGCAGCCACGCCGTAGATACCAGCCGCTTCCATTTCCACGCCGAGGATGCCGTATTTTTCCATCACGTCGAACATTTCGCCGTCCGGAGAGTAGAACAGGTCAGCGGAGAACAGGTTACCAACGCGAGCATCAACGCCCAGGGCTTTAGCTGCATCTACTGCGTTACGCACCATGTCGAAGTCAGCGATAGCCGCGAAGTCATGATCTTTAAAACGGATGCGGTTAACTTTGGAATCGGTGCAGGCACCCATACCGATAACAACGTCACGCAGTTTTACGTGCGGCAGAACAGCGCCACAGGAACCTACGCGGATAATTTTCTTCACGCCGAAATCGGTGATCAGTTCTTTGGTGTAGATGGAGCAGGACGGGATACCCATACCGTGACCCATTACGGAAATTTTGCGACCTTTGTAGGTGCCAGTGAAGCCCAGCATACCGCGAACGTTGTTCACTTCACGGGCATCTTCAAGGAAAGTTTCAGCAATATACTTCGCACGCAGCGGGTCGCCTGGCATCAAAACTACGTCAGCGAAATCGCCCATTTCTGCATTAATGTGTGGGGTAGCCATTATTTTATCCTTTTTGTGACATAACAAAGGCGGAGTCAACGCTCCGCCCAAATCCATCAGAACATGGCTTTGCCATATTCCATATCAGAAGTACCAAAATATTTTGCCAGAGTCTGGCCGATATCCGCGAAGGTTTCGCGGTGACCCAGCGAACCCGGTTTTACTTTCGGGCCGTAAACCAGTACCGGAATGTGTTCACGCGTGTGGTCAGTACCGGTCCAGGTCGGATCACAACCGTGGTCAGCAGTGAGGATCAGGATGTCGTCATCGCGCAGCAGAGACATCAGTTCCGGCAGACGGCGGTCGAACAGTTCCAGACCCGCAGCATAGCCTGCGACATCGCGACGGTGGCCCCAGGAAGAGTCGAAGTCAACGAAGTTGGTGAAGACGATGGTGTTATCACCCGCTTCCTTCATCTCTTTGATAGTGGCGTCAAACAGCGCGTCCAGGCCGGTCGCTTTCACTTTCTTGGTGATACCGCAGTTAGCGTAGATGTCCGCAATCTTACCGACAGAAACCACCTGGCCGTGTTTTTCATCAACCAGTTTTTGCAATACGGTCGGTGCTGGCGGTTCAACGGCCAGGTCGTGACGGTTACCGGTACGCTGGAAGTTACCGGCTTTGTCGCCGATAAACGGACGAGCGATAACACGACCGATGTTGTAGCCGCCGTTGGTCAGCTCTTCACGGGCGATTTCACACAGTTCGTAGAGTTTATCCAGACCGAAAGTTTCTTCATGGCAGGCAATCTGGAACACGGAGTCAGCGGAGGTATAGAAAATCGGCTTGCCGGTTTTCATATGCTCTTCGCCCAGTTGATCCAGGATGACCGTACCGGAAGAGTGGCAGTTACCGAGGTAACCTGGCAGGTTAGCGCGTTCAACCAGTTTATCCAGCAGCTCTTGCGGGAAGCTGTTTTCGTGATCGGAGAAGTATCCCCACTCAAACAGAACCGGGACACCGGCGATTTCCCAGTGACCGGACGGGGTATCTTTACCGGATGACATTTCGTGCGCCCATGCGTACGCGCCGATAACTTCAGCGTTGCCGTCCATTCCTGCCGGAATGAAACCGGTAGAACCTTCATGTGCTTTCGCCAGCCCCAGACGGGTCAGATTTGGCAGATTGAGCGGGCCTTTACGACCTTTATCAGCTTCGCCTTTGGCGCAAGCTTCTGCGATATGACCCAGGGTGTCAGCCCCGACGTCACCAAAGCGTTCTGCATCTTCTGTAGCGCCGATGCCGAATGAGTCCAGCACCATAATAAATGCACGTTTCATATGTTCTCCGTACTCAGTGCTTCAAATTTAAATGATCAGATCAGTATACCGTTATTCGCTGATACGACGATAGACAGTTGGTGTGCTTTCCGGTGCTTTATCGGCAAGTTTAATTGCCGCTTTCACCGCTTTCGCCGCTTCCTGCCAGCTGTTTTCGTCTTTCGCGTGGATAACCGCCAGCGGACGCTGACCGTCTACCTGGTCGCCCAGACGCGCCATATCAGTAAAGCCGACGCTGTAATCGATGGTGTCAGATGCCTGACGGCGACCGCCGCCCATCGCAACCACTGCCATTCCCAGCGCACGGGTATCCATTTCACTGACAAAACCTTCGGTATCAGCATAGACTGCTTTCGTCAGCATCGCTGTCGGCAGATACTTCGCGTAGTTCTCAACGAAGTCGGTCGGGCCTTTTTGTGCTGCCACCATACGACCAAAGACTTCTGCCGCTTTACCGTTGTCCAGCACCGCCTGCAATTTTGCGCGCGCTTCGGCGTCATCTTTCGCCAGTTTACCGGAGATAAGCATCTCCACGCACAGCGCCATCGTGACATCAAACAGACGCGGGTTACGATACTCACCCGTCAGGAACTGCACCGCTTCACGTACTTCAACCGCGTTACCTGCACTGGAGGCCAATACCTGATTCATGTCGGTGAGCAGCGCGGTGGTGCGCACGCCAGCGCCGTTAGCCACACCAACAATCGCTTCGGCAAGGGCTTCAGAGAGTTCGTAGGTCGGCATAAACGCGCCGCTACCCACTTTCACGTCCATCACCAGCGCGTCCAGACCTTCCGCAAGTTTCTTCGCCAGGATCGAGGCGGTGATCAGCGGGATGGAATCCACGGTTGCGGTAATATCGCGGGTCGCGTAGAAACGTTTATCCGCCGGAGCCAGTGAGCTGGTCTGACCGATAATCGCCACACCGACGTCTTTAATGATTTCGCGGAAACGGTTGTCATCCGGGAAGATGTCGAAGCCAGGGATGGATTCCAGTTTGTCGAGCGTACCGCCAGTATGACCGAGGCCACGACCGGAGATCATCGGAATATAGCCGCCACAGGCAGCGACCATCGGCCCCAACATCAGCGAAGTCACATCGCCGACGCCGCCGGTGGAATGTTTATCAACAATCGGGCCATTCAGATGCAGGCTTTTCCAGTCGAGAACGGTTCCTGAATCTCGCATCGCCATCGTCAGCGAGACACGCTCCGGCATCGTCATATCGTGGAAGAAAATGGTCATCGCGAGAGCGGCAATCTGCCCTTCGGAGATAGTGTTGTCGCGAATGCCGTTGATAAAGAAGCGAATTTCTTCATCGCTCAGCGCATGACCATCACGTTTTTTACGAATAATTTCTTGTGCGAGAAACAAGGTAACCTCCCGTGGAAAAGAGTATGAGGCGGCTTTTGCCGGATGCGTCTACGCCTTATCCGGCCTACGGGTGATACGTCTCGTAGGCCGGATAAGCGCAGCGCATCAGGCGCAAAGCATCTTACTTAGTAGCTGCTGGCGCTCTTACCGTCGCCGTGGCCCAGCGCTTTCAGCAGGCTTGCCAGCAGGCTGGAAGCGCCAAAGCGGTAGTGACGCGCATCTGCCCAGTCAGCACCGAACAGTTCATCTGCGATGGCGAGATATTTCTGCGCATCTTCCGCAGTACGCACGCCGCCCGCCGGTTTGAAACCAACGGTTTTTTCTACGCCCATGTCGCGGATCACTTCCATCATGATGCGCGCGCTTTCCGGCGTCGCGTTCACAGCCACTTTACCGGTAGAGGTTTTGATGAAGTCAGCGCCGGCTTTGATGGAGATTTCAGACGCTTTACGGATCAGCGCTTCGTCTTTCAGTTCGCCGGTTTCGATGATCACTTTCAGCAGTACATTCGCTGCCGCGCAAGCCTCTTTACAGGCTTTCACCAGATCAAAACCAACTTGCTCGTTGCCCGCCATCAGCGCACGGTACGGGAACACCACGTCAACTTCATCAGCACCGTAGGCGATTGCCGCACGGGTTTCTGCCAGCGCAATTTCAATGTCATCGTTACCGTGTGGGAAGTTGGTTACCGTAGCAATACGGATTTCCGGGGTGCCCTGCTCTTTCAGCGTTTTGCGAGCAATCGGGATAAAGCGAGGATAGATACAGATAGCAGCGGTATTGCCGACCGGAGTTTTGGCCTGATGACACAGGGCGATCACTTTCTCGTCGGTGTCGTCGTCATTCAGGGTGGTCAGGTCCATCAATTTCAGTGCACGCAGGCTGCTTGTTTTCAGATCAGTCATTTCATTCTCCTGGCTTGTCGCCAATAAAATTCACCTTGCGAGTTTGTTAGTATTCTAACATCGACTCCGCAACACACTTCGATATACATCACAATTAAGAAAATCTACTTACAAATTTGCATTACGGTAATGCGATCTGGTTCAAATAATTCACTTTCAAATGAATGCACCGATGGTGACAAACGCATCAGGATCAAAGTGAACATCACGAAACTTCTTACAATGGCGCATCACCTTTGGCATAAAAGGAAAAGAAGATGCCCACTTCTCACGAGATTGCACTGCAACAACGTTGCCAGCAAATTGTCACAAGCCCGGTGCTTAGTCCGGAGCAGAAACGCCATTTTCTGGCGCTGGAAGCAGAAAACAATCTGCCTTATCCGCAGCTGCCTGCCGAAGCCCGCCGCGCGCTGGATGAAGGCGTAATCTGCGATATGTTTGAAGGTCATGCGCCGTACAAACCGCGCTATGTCTTACCCGATTACGCCCGTTTTCTGGCGAACGGTTCCGAATGGCTGGAGCTGGAAGGCGCGAAAGATCTTGATGACGCGCTCTCTCTGTTGACCATTCTTTATCATCATGTCCCTTCGGTCACATCGATGCCGGTCTACCTGGGGCAGCTGGATGCGTTGTTGCAACCGTATGTTAGAATTCTAACACAAGACGAGATCGACATTCGAATAAAACGTTTCTGGCGTTACCTCGACAGAACCCTGCCAGACGCCTTTATGCATGCCAATATCGGCCCGTCTGATTCGCCCATTACCCGAGCAATTTTACGCGCAGATGCAGAGTTGAAGCAGGTTTCACCGAACCTGACCTTTATCTACGATCCTGAAATTACCCCTGATGACCTGCTGCTGGAAGTGGCGAAAAACATCTGTGAATGTAGCAAACCGCACATCGCCAACGGCCCGGTGCATGATAAAATTTTCACAAAAGGGGGCTACGGGATTGTGAGCTGTTACAACTCACTGCCGCTGGCGGGGGGTGGCAGCACGCTGGTGCGCCTTAACCTGAAAGCCATTGCCGAGCGCAGTGAATCGCTGGAAGACTTCTTTACGCGCACTCTACCGCACTACTGCCAACAGCAGATCGCCATCATCGATGCGCGGTGTGAATTCCTCTATCAACAATCACACTTCTTTGAGAATAGCTTCCTGGTGAAAGAAGGGCTGATTAACCCTGAACGTTTTGTGCCAATGTTTGGCATGTATGGGCTGGCAGAAGCGGTTAACTTGCTGTGCGAGAAAGAAGGGATTGCCGCGCGCTACGGTAAAGAAGCCGCTGCAAATGAAGTGGGTTATCGCATCAGCGCGCAACTGGCGGAGTTTGTCGCCAATACCCCCGTGAAATATGGCTGGCAAAAACGCGCCATGTTGCACGCACAGTCGGGGATCAGTTCTGATATCGGCACCACGCCGGGCGCACGCTTGCCGTATGGCGATGAGCCAGATCCGATCACCCATCTGCAAACTGTCGCCCCGCATCATGCTTATTATTATTCCGGCATCAGCGACATTCTGACGCTCGATGAAACCATCAAACGTAATCCGCAGGCGCTGGTACAGCTTTGCCTCGGTGCCTTTAAAGCCGGAATGCGTGAGTTTACCGCCAATATCAGCGGTAACGATCTGGTTCGCGTTACCGGTTATATGGTGCGTTTGTCGGATTTAGAAAAATATCGCGCCGAAGGTTCACGCACCAACACCACCTGGCTGGGCGAAGAGGCCGCACGTAACACTCGTATTCTGGAACGCCAGCCGCGCGTGATAAGCCATGAACAGCAGATGCGCTTTAGTCAGTAAGATTATCCCCTTCTCCTGCGTTGACGGGCCAGGCAGTCGTCTGGCTCTGTTTTTGCAGGGCTGCAATCTGCGCTGCAAAAATTGTCACAATCCGTGGACGATGGGGCGCTGTAATGATTGCGGAGAGTGCGTGCCACAGTGTCCGCATCAGGCGTTGCAGTTTGTTGACGGCAAAGTGCTGTGGAACGCTGTGGTTTGCGAGCAGTGTGATACCTGCCTGAAGATGTGTCCGCAACATGCCACGCCAATGGCGCAATCCATGAGCGTGGATGAGGTGCTTAACCATGTCCGCAAAGCGGTGCTGTTTATTGAAGGGATAACGGTGAGCGGCGGCGAAGCCACGACCCAGCTGCCGTTTGTGGTGGCGCTGTTTACTGCTATCAAAAATGATCCGCAACTGCGCCACCTCACCTGTCTGGTGGACAGTAACGGTATGTTGAGCGAAACCGGCTGGGAAAAATTACTCCCGGTTTGCGACGGCGCGATGCTCGATCTCAAAGCGTGGGGGAGCGCGTGCCATCAACAGCTAACCGGACGCGATAATCAGCAGATTAAGCGCAGCATCTGTTTGCTGGCAGAGCGCGGCAAGCTGGCGGAACTGCGTTTGCTGGTAATCCCTGGCCAGGTGGATTATTTGCAACACATCGATGAGCTGGCGGCGTTTATCAAGGGACTTGGCGATGTTCCTGTTCGCCTGAACGCGTTTCATGCCCACGGCGTGTATGGCGAGGCGCAAAGCTGGGCGAGCGCCACACCGGAAGATGTTGAGCCGTTGGCTGATGCGTTACGGGAGCGCGGGGTGAGCCGGTTGATATTTCCGGCGCTGTATTTGTGACATGCCGGATGCGGCCTACGGTTCGGCACAGGCCTCCAGGCATGAAAAGACGCGTTAAGCGTCGCATCTGGCATTGTGCACCGACTGCCGGATGCGGCGTGAACGCCTTATCCGGCCTACGGTTCGGCACAGACCTCCAGGCATGATAAGACGCGTCAGCGTCGCATCTGGCATTGTGCGCCAACTGCCGGGTGCGGCGTGAACGTCTTATCCGGCCTACGGTTCGGCACAGGCCTGTAGGCATGATAAGACGCGTTAAGCGTCGCATCAGGCATTATGCGCCGACTGCCGGATGCGGCGTGAACGCCTTATCCGGCTTACGGTTCGGCACAGACTTGTAGGCATGATAAGACGCGACAAGCGTCGCATCTGGCATTGTGCGCCGACTGCCGGATGCGGCACAGGTCTGTAGGCATGATAAGACGCGTCAAGCGTCGCATCAGGCATTGTGCACCGACCGCCGGATGCGGCGTGAACGCCTTATCCGGCCTACGGTTCGGCACAGACTTGTAGGCATGATAAGACGCGTCAGCGTCGCATCTGGCATTGTGCGCCAACTGCCGGGTGCGGCGTGAACGCCTTATCCGGCACGAAAGACAAACTACCCACATACGTTAAACAACGTATACGTGTTATTAAGCAACACTTCGGCAATCTCATCCGCCGGTTCCGGGCGTAACTCGCAAAGCACGGCAAACACACGCGCAGCCTGCTCCGGGCGGTTAGGCTGCCCCTGAAAACCGCTAAGCGGCATATCCGGCGCGTCGGTTTCCAGCAACAACGATGCCAGCGGTAATTTTGCGATGACATCGCGGGTTTTACTGGCGCGTGGATAGGTGATAGTACCGCCTACGCCAATTTTGTAGCCCAGCTGTACAAACCGTTCGGCCTGCTGCAAGCTGCCGGAAAAACCGTGAACCACGCCAGTGCACGGCAAATCGTGACGCTTAAGATGCATCGCCAGTTTGTCGTGCGTGCGCCGTGAATGAAGGATCACCGGCAGAGCGTAGCGTTTCGCCAGTTTCAGTTGTTCGTCGAGCAACCACTGCTGCCTCTCAAATTGCGGATCGTCGCCAAAGAGATCCAGGCCGATCTCCCCCACCGCCACCACCTTCGCCGGACGCCTTTCCAGCGCCTGCTGTAACTGATCCAGCGATGCATCGTTATGTTTTTCCAACATACCCGGATGCAAGCCCAATGCGGCATACAGTGGCTGATAATTTTCCGCCAGTGCCAACACGCGGGCAAAATTTGCCGCCTCGGTTGCCGGAACAATGATCTTGCCTACGCCCGCTTGTGCCGCGCGTTGCAGGCTGGCCTCTTCATCGCCGCTAAACGGCGGGAAATCAAAATGGCAGTGGGTGTCGATAAAACGGCAAATCAAGCCAGATCCTCATTGTTAAATGTCGGGTCGTTCGCCTGCGGAGCGTCGCTCACTTCGGCAACCAGCGTATCGTTGGCGACTGGCGCAGGCGGAATGACTATCGATTCCGGCGTCACCACTGGCACCAGATGGCGGGTAAGCGGCGCTTTTTCAGTTAATAGCTTGCCAACCGTGGCGAGGAAATAACGACCGCATAAACGCCCAAGTTTATAGTCTTCGCGCAGTGCCGGAAGCCGACTACCGAGCGCAATACTATGCAATGGCTTCGGCGGATAAATTTCGAATATCCGCAGCTTGCCCGGTGGTTTCTCAATAAACTGCTGAATGTCACGATAGCTGGTTTCATGATGCTGCACCAGATTGACCAGCGGCTGCAGGCTACTGTCACCCAGCCAGCGTTCCATGCGCTTGAACCACTGCGGCGTGTAGTACATTTGTGACGGCACGGTGCGGATGACGACCAACGTTTTTGCTCCCTGCCTTGCCGCCTCTTTAACCGGAATCGCATCACTGATCCCACCATCCAGGTAGTTAATGCCTTCCAGCGACACTCCGCTACGATAAAAACCAGGTATCGCACTGGAGGCGCGAATCACATCCAGCCAGTTTTGTTTGGTTGGTAAAAAGTAATTCGGCGCGTAGTCATCCTGACGACAGGCACACATATAAAAGGATTTACCGCTGTCAAACAGCCGCGCGGCGGTGTCCATTTGCAACGGCATCTGGCTTGCGGTGGCCTCCGCCAGCCAGTCGAGATCGATAAGATTTCCTCCACGTACAAAGCGCACTGGATCGAAAAATTCGCGTTTTGTGGTATAGCGCATGATGACTTTGCGCGCGTAACCGGGCTGATTGCAGATATATGCCGAAAGGTTCTGCGCCCCGGCAGATGTGCCGAGATAAAGATCGAAAGGATTAAACTGCGCGCGCATAAACTCATCCAGCACACCAGCCGTGAAAATTCCACGCTGCCCGCCGCCTTCGCACACCAGAGCAATTCGTCCAGGCTGGAACGGCCTTAGCGACAACGGCGCAATATTACCAAGCGTTACAGGTATTCGCTGCCCCACCTCTGCCTTCCTGTTTTTGTTGTGAAAGACTGACAAAGTAACGCAATTTATTATCCGCTAAAACCGCAAAAGCCAGTCCGCTGGACTGGCCTTGTATAAAATTTTCTTAATAGTTTGAAATCTAGGGTCGTTTTCGGCCCATAAACAAACTCACCAGGAACAGAATAATCCCGACGACAAAGACAATTTTAGCTGCGCCTGCAGCGGTACCGGCCAGACCACCAAACCCAAGTGCGGCGGCGATTAACGCGATAACCAGAAATATGATGCCCCAACGAAACATAAGCGTCTCCTTTACCATAGTTAATGTCACCGCTTGATATGAGCGTGAAAATCACTCAATGCGATATTTTTAGTGTGGTGCACATCGCGCCTCCCGACAAAGTTCGGGAGAACGAATTACGACGAATTACTTAGTTTTCAGATCATTTTTAACGCTTTTCACACCATCTACCGCTTTGGCGATACTTTCAGCACGGTCGCTTTGTGCCTGGGAATCGACGGTACCGGAGAGCTGAACCACACCGTCGGTGGTTTCAACTTTCACATGACGGGAAGGGACTATGTCATCCGCCAGTAGTTTGGCTTTGATTTCACTGGTGGTGGCGGTGTCACCCGCATAGCCCTTCACAGAACCTTCTTTAGCGTCGCGAACGTGCAGTTTGTCGCTGACAGAGGTCACGCCTTCAACGCCTTTCGCCACTTTCACAGCCTCTTCGGCCTGGGCCTGGCTTTCAACGAAACCACTCAGGGTCACCACTTTTTGATCGGTTTTGACAGAGATATCAGTGCTCTTGATGTTGTCATGATCCACCAGGGCCGCCTTCACTTTCGCGGTGATGGCGCTGTCATCCATGAAATTACCGACTTTATTCATAGAGCTATCGACTTTTTGCCCTGCGCTTTCATTGGTTGTCTGCGCGCTGTTTTCTGCGTAGGCAGAGCCGGTCGCGACGGCAGAGGTCAACATTACAGCCAGCAGAGTTTTCGAAATCTTCAGTCTTGTCATAGTCATCGATTTATTCCTGTATGTTTGCTCGTAATTTGAGCCAGGCAACACGAGGTTGCATTGCTGAAAGGGAGAGACTTCACCCTGTACAGAAGTCAATGGTCGCCATCACAAAAGCGATGAGTGATGAATAACGACCATTACAGCCTCTGAATCAGTTATTAATATCAATCGGATGACAGTTAGCGGTTTTAAATACTGATATCTACGTATTGATCGGTATTTAAAGCCGTCAAAAATGTCATCACTTTGTTAAATATAGATCACAATTTTGAAACCGCTCGCCACATCGACTAAAAAACGCGCAAACATAAGCAAAAGCTAATGTTTTAAGAACATTCCGCAAGCGGCTAATAAGGAAGGGAAATTGACAGGGCGCGGCGGATACCGCGCCCTGGAGGCAAGAATTAATGCTCGCGGGTCTGGTGGAACTGAACGTCCGGGTAACGCTCCTGCGCCAAGCGCAGGTTGACCATGCTGGTAGCGATGTAAGCGAGGTTGTCGCCGCCATCCAGCGCCAGTTGGCTTTCGTTCTTACGCTTGAACTCTTCGAATTTCTTCGCGTCCGCGCATTCTACCCAGCGAGCGGTGGCGACGTTGACTGACTCATACACCGCTTCGACGTTGTATTCGCTCTTCAGGCGCGATACCACCACATCAAACTGCAGCACACCAACCGCACCAACGATCAGATCGTTGTTGGAGATCGGACGGAACACCTGCACCGCGCCCTCTTCGGAAAGCTGTACCAGCCCTTTGAGCAGCTGTTTTTGCTTCAGCGGATCTTTCAGCCGGATACGACGGAACAGTTCTGGCGCGAAGTTCGGAATACCGGTGAACTTCATCATCTCGCCCTGGGTAAAGGTGTCGCCGATCTGAATGGTGCCGTGGTTGTGCAGACCAAGGATGTCGCCCGGATACGCTTCTTCAACATGCGAACGGTCGCCTGCCATAAAGGTCAGCGCGTCGGAGATCACCACATCTTTCGCGGTGCGCACCTGGCGCAGTTTCATGCCTTTTTCATATTTACCGGACACCACACGCATAAACGCCACGCGATCGCGGTGTTTCGGGTCCATGTTGGCCTGAATTTTAAATACGAAGCCGGTAAATTTATCTTCGCTCGCTTCTACGGTACGGGTATCGGTCTGACGCGGCATCGGCGCAGGCGCCCACTCCACCAGGCCATCCAGCATATGATCGACGCCGAAGTTACCCAGCGCAGTACCGAAGAATACCGGGGTGATTTCGCCCGCAAGGAACAGCTCTTTGTCAAACTCGTTAGATGCGCCTTTCACCAGTTCCAGTTCGTCACGCAGCTGCTGTGCCAGATCTTCACCAACAGCTGCGTCGAGATCCGGGTTATTCAGCCCTTTAACAATGCGGACTTCCTGAATGGTGTGGCCTTTACCGCTCTGATAGAGATAGGTTTCATCTTTATAAAGGTGGTAAACGCCTTTAAACAGCTTGCCGCAGCCAATCGGCCAGGTGATCGGTGCGCAGCCGATTTTCAGCTCGTTCTCAACTTCATCGAGCAGCTCCATCGGGTCGCGGATATCACGGTCAAGTTTGTTCATAAAGGTGAGGATCGGTGTATCGCGCAGACGGGTAACTTCCATCAACTTACGGGTACGATCTTCAACACCTTTTGCAGCGTCGATAACCATCAGGCAGCAGTCCACCGCCGTCAGGGTACGATAGGTATCTTCCGAGAAGTCTTCGTGCCCCGGGGTGTCGAGCAGGTTAACCAGGCAATCGTGATACGGAAACTGCATCACAGACGTAGTAATGGAGATCCCACGCTGCTTTTCCATCTCCATCCAGTCCGACTTAGCGTGCTGGTTGGAACCACGGCCTTTTACCGTACCGGCGGTCTGAATGGCCTGTCCGAACAGCAGCACCTTCTCGGTGATGGTAGTTTTACCGGCGTCCGGGTGAGAAATAATGGCAAAAGTGCGGCGCTTCGCCACCTCTTGCAAATAAGGAGACAACGTCATAATTCTTTCTTCTTGAGTAAGCGGCATCGCGCCGCGCTTGTTGAAAACGAAAAATTGCGGCTATTTTACCCATCAACGGGGGGGAGGCAATCAGTGTTTACACAGGAGCTGCTCCAGTTCGTGCAACGAAGAGACGGTCCAGGTGGGCGCGATGCCTTCTGGTTGCTCGCGATTGTGCGCATTCAGCCAGCAGGTCGCAAGCCCGGCGTTGATGCCACCGAGAATATCGGACTCGGCAGTGTCGCCAACCATCAGCACGCGTGAACGGTCAGGATTACCCGCCTGTTCCAGCGCATAATCGAAAATTTTCTTATTCGGTTTGGCAACGCCAACTTCTTCGGAAATCACCAGCAAATCGAAGTAATCACGCAGGCCCGTGCGTTCCAGACGCACTTGCTGCAAGGCGCTAAAACCGTTGGTGATTATGCCGATTTTGGCGTTACCACGAATGGCGTTAAGCAGGGAAACCGCGCCCGGCAGCGGCGTGCAGATTTCTGCCATCGCATTAATAAAGGCATCGTTGAGTTTACCCGGCTCGACGTTCAGCCGTTCGGCCCAACTTTCAAAACGCCCGTGCTGAAGCTGTAATGAAGTGATCGCGCCGTTTTGATAATCCACCCACAGTGGCTTGTTAACGGCCTGATAGTCCTGAAAATCCTCAGCGGTAAAGGTGACGCTGTAATCAAGAAACATCCGCTGCAAGCCGGTGAATGAGTCAAAGGTAAACAGCGTTTCATCGGCATCAAAGAAAATCCAGTCCCACTTCATTATTCCACCTTGTCTTACATACTGATTGGCAACGCCATGATGATGGCGTCTTCGCGACCGTCCGTGGTGGGGTAGTAATTGCGGCGAATCGTCGCCTCGTTAAAGCCTAAACTTTCGTACAGGGCAATGGCGGCAGCGTTTGAAGCACGGACTTCCAGCCATAGCGTCGCCACGCCGCGTTTTTCCAGTTCGTCGATCAGATGTTCCAGCAGCGCCCTTCCCAGCCCCTGACGCTGATAGTCGGGATCGACCGCAATATTGAACAATGTAGCTTCATCCAGCACCACTTGAGTAATCGCAAACGCCGCCATTTTGCCGTTTTGCGTTAACTGAAAGTTGAGATAACGCTCGCCCTGATTACTGGCAAAGGTTTTTTCACTCCACGGAAAGGCGTGGGCGCGTTGTTCAATGTGGAAAGCTGCTGGTAAATCAGTCGTTTCGAGGGAAGAAATCGTGTTCATATGTGCAAATTTGTTGCCATAATGCGGCGCGTGCCGTTGGGTTTGCCCGTAATTCGGTGAGCGCCGGTGATGCCACCTGAGCGCCTTCCAGTGATAGCGGTTCGTCAGTACCCAACCGCCAGCTGTTGCAGCGACTGCCTTGCGGCAGCATCGCGATCCTATCTGGCGTCAGTTGCAGCACTTGATCGGGGCTGACGGTTAATGCACGCAGAACGTCGCTCACCAGGGGATCGGTCAGGGCGGGAAGATCGTTTGCCACCATCACCAGACGGACGTGTGCCGGGATCGCAATGGCAATCTCCCCCTGCAACGCGCCAGGGCGACGCAGCGACCACTGGGTAATGCCCAGTTGCTGTAACTGCCAGTCTCGTCGGGATGTCATAGCGAATCGCTCCTGTTGTCAGGGGCGCAAATATAGCAAATTCGTCGATACCGCGCCAACATATGGCTATAATCGCCGCCAGTATCAATTGAGGAGCATTCCATGTCTGCATTTACCCCGGCAAGTGAAGTCTTGCTGCGTCACAGTGATGATTTCGAACAAAGCCGTATTCTGTTTGCCGGAGACTTACAGGATGACCTGCCCGCGCGTTTAGAAACCGCGGCCAGCCGTGCTCATACCCAGCAATTCCACCACTGGCAGGTTTTAAGCCGCCAAATGGGGGATAACGCCCGTTTTAGTCTGGTCGCCACGGCGGATGATGTCGCAGATTGCGATACGCTGATTTACTACTGGCCGAAGAATAAACCGGAAGCCCAGTTCCAGTTGATGAATTTACTTTCTCTGCTGCCGGTGGGGACGGATATTTTTGTCGTTGGCGAGAACCGCAGCGGCGTGCGCAGCGCCGAGCAGATGCTGGCAGATTATGCGCCGTTGAATAAAGTCGACAGCGCCCGTCGCTGTGGCCTCTATTTTGGTCGTCTGGAAAAACAGCCGGAGTTTGATGCCGATAAATTCTGGGGCGAATACAGCGTCGATGGCCTGACGGTCAAAACGCTGCCTGGCGTGTTTAGCCGCGACGGTCTGGATGTCGGTAGCCAGTTGCTGCTCTCAACGTTAACCCCGCACACCAAAGGTAAAGTGCTGGATGTCGGCTGTGGCGCGGGCGTGCTTTCGGTTGCCTTTGCGCGCCATTCGCCAAAAATTCGTCTCACTCTGTGCGATGTCTCTGCGCCAGCGGTAGAAGCCAGCCGTGCAACACTTGCTGCCAACGGTGTTGAAGGTGAAGTCTTTGCCAGCAACGTCTTTTCCGAAGTGAAAGGTCGTTTTGATATGATCATCTCCAACCCGCCGTTCCACGATGGGATGCAAACCAGCCTGGATGCAGCGCAAACGCTGATTCGCGGCGCGGTGCGTCATCTTAACAGCGGCGGCGAGTTACGAATTGTAGCGAACGCCTTCCTGCCTTATCCGGATGTGCTGGATGAGACATTTGGCTTCCATGAAGTTATCGCACAAACCGGGCGCTTCAAGGTGTATCGCGCCATTATGACCCGCCAGGCGAAGAAAGGTTAAGTATCTGATATCTGTCGCCGCATACCGTGTCGGATGCGGCGTGAACGCCTTATCCAACCAATGTACGTTACCCGTAGGCCAGATAAGACGCGTCAGCGTCGCATCTGGCATCTGGCATCTGTACCCGCATGCCGTGCTGGATGCGGCGTGAACGCTTTATCCGACCGACAAACGAATTATCCACAATCCGCTGATGGCCATTTTTCCAGCAATTACACCTCCGTCGATAATTAACTATTGACGAAAAGCTGAAAACCACTAGAATGCGCCTCCGTGGTAGCAATTCTTTTTTAAGAATTGATGGTATGCGAAGGTGGCGGAATTGGTAGACGCGCTAGCTTCAGGTGTTAGTGTCCTTTCGGACGTGGGGGTTCAAGTCCCCCCCCTCGCACCAAAAACCACGTTGATATTGCTCGCACTGGGCGAAGGTGGCGGAATTGGTAGACGCGCTAGCTTCAGGTGTTAGTGTCCTTACGGACGTGGGGGTTCAAGTCCCCCCCCTCGCACCAAACGTGGCGATATCAAAAAAGTAAGATGACTGTGCGAAGGTGGCGGAATTGGTAGACGCGCTAGCTTCAGGTGTTAGTGTCCTTACGGACGTGGGGGTTCAAGTCCCCCCCCTCGCACCAATTATCTTTACTTCCTTCCCTGTTTTATCATCCCTGATTCCCGTTCATTATCATCAGCATAACGCCAGAAATAAGCGCCAGGCACGATGGTAGCAAAACGTAGTGCCGTAATTGTTTGTGATACAGCATCACCGGCGTCAATACTAATCCCATCAGAATCACAATCCGCCACTGATCCGGCGATAAATCCGCATACATCAGCCCTGCAATCAGCAATCCTGGCAGCAACACTCCCCAGCCACTGCCCAGCATACGTTGCAACATGGTTTGATCTCTTTTATTGATAATGATAACCAATATCATATGATAATTTTTATCATTTGCAAGCCAGAGAAATCCCTTGATATCGGGTAAACCTATCGATAGGATTAGCAATCATTATCATTTAGATTACTATCACTATTATGACCTATCGTTCCGCACCGCTCTATGAAGATGTTATCTGGCGAACGCATCTCAAGCCGCAAGATCCCACGCTTGCACAAGCGGTTCGCGCGACGATCGCCGAACATCGTGAACATTTGCTGGAGTTTATCCGTCTGGATGAACCCGCCCCGCTTAGTGCCATGACGCTGGCGCAATGGTCCTCTCCCAATGCGCTAAGTTCTCTACTGGCGGTCTACTCCGATCATATCTACCGCAATCAACCAATGATGATCCGCGAGAACAAACCGCTAATCTCACTGTGGGCGCAGTGGTATATCGGCCTGATGGTGCCGCCATTAATGCTGGCGCTGCTGACGCAGGATAAAGCGTTAGATCTTTCCCCGGAACATTTCCACGTTGAGTTTCACGAAACCGGTCGTGCTGCCTGTTTCTGGGTCGATGTGTGTGAAGATAAAAACGCAACATCACATTCGCCACAGCAGCGAATGGAAACGTTAATCAGCCAGGCGCTGGTTCCGGTTGTGCAGGCATTAGAAGCGACAGGTGAAATTAACGGCAAACTTATCTGGAGTAATACCGGTTATTTGATTAACTGGTATCTGACTGAGATGAAGCAGTTGCTTGGCGAGGCGTTAGTTGAATCGCTCCGCCATGCCCTGTTCTTTGAGAAAACGCTCTCCAGCGGCGAAGATAATCCATTGTGGCGCACAGTCGTGCTGCGCGACGGCCTGCTGGTGCGCCGCACCTGTTGCCAGCGTTATCGCTTACCGGATGTGCAACAGTGTGGGGATTGCACGCTGAAATAAGCACACTGCCGGGAGGATAAACCCGGCATTAAGTAGATTAATATGGATGCAACACATTACTTGTTTCTGAAATCCGCATACATAACAGAATATCTGCCGCCTCAAGCAATCCGGCATCAGAACTGACACCCAGTTTCGACATCACATTAAATTTATGCGCGCGGATCGTTTTTATATTCCGTTTAAGCTGTTCAGCAATTTGCGTCATTGAGTAGCCACGCGACATAAACCGTAATATTTCCCTCTCCGTCGGGCTCAGCGTCCGGCTTTGATTAATATACCACTGGTTGTTCAGTCGATCGGTCGCCTGACGTACGCCATTTAATGACAGAAACAGCTCCTGGTGAAAAACATCCAGTGTTGATGCTTTACTTAACACACCATCCAAAGGAGAAGGCGATAATGAGCCAATCAACCGCGCTTCAATATCATCATCCGCAATAACCAAACGCCGGGTACGTGGAAATTTGATTGCCAGCTCAGTCAGACAAGATAATCCCTCCCTGCGCTCAGTTCTCATGGCAGAAAAAGAAAAAATGACCGCCGCAAATGAAACCCGCGACATAGCATCCTGAAAAGCCTCCTGGCTGGTGTACGTATAGAGTTTATAAGGATTACCCGCAAACTTTCTGAATAAACTCTCAATACCGATACTGCTCATGACGCACTTTTCTATGAGTGCGACATTTCTCTTCTTAATTCGGTTGTGTTCCATTCCGCGGCATCTCCATAAACAGAAGGCAAGTTAAGTTCCCTTGCCCCCTGTGCGCTATTAATCCATGCATACATCTCAGCGTTACTGTGAATTGCCAGCCGACGCATCGCACTGTTTTTTTGTGCGCTGATGGTTTTATTGCTTTTCTTAAGCAATGAAGCTATTTGGTTGATGCCCCATCCTTTACCTAACAGCCGCAGTACCTTGCGTTCAGAAAGGGTAAGAATCACGGTGCGATAACCAACTTCCTGAATTTCCGGCATTGCAGGCGAAGTCAGCATGGCGCTGATGCGATCTGCATGGACATTGCCGGAACGAACGGTCTTGACCAGATTCTCAATGGGCTCGATATCGGACAGTAACGTCGCAGTTGGACACATAAGCAGCTCCACCGCCTGAGAGTACCAGGCTCGCGAAACCATGAAAACCCAATGAATTTCCCGGTATTGTGAGATCAATGAATAGTAATGTTCACAAACAGAACGCGGATCTTCTGTTTGTCCGGCTAAATCGGCAATAACTAACCCAGCACGACGTAATTGTAATATGGTCAGCTCCTCCGCAGAGGTGCTACTCGTTATATCGTATTCAGGGAGATGGGTCCTCATGACCTCTTTTAACCCTGCCTGCATAACGGGTATTTTACTGATAACAATTCCATTTTTGCAGCATCCTGGCAACATATATCCTCCATATCCACTGTCTATAAATTATGATGGTTTATTCAGGACATTCACCCTTCAAATGACTCCAACAAATTAATAGATTGAGCGAATAATTTATCCTTAGCATTCACTTCATATCAGTTTACCCCAGCCACACAAAAAATCCTTTGTATGTTTCAGGAGACTAGCATCAAATAATAACCTGGAAAAATACCTCTGACACATTTAAAATATCTAAATTATGTTGTTAGAAATACTTAATCAAAACCCTCAAAATCAATCAGTTTAAGATATCATTTAAAATAACGAATAAAAGTTAAATGAAAATCCTTTAACCAGAATATCAAGAAAAAAACCAATAAAAACTGAAGGATATTTCTTACCCGGTTCCGAAAAAAATTATTTCATCAGCCATTACTCAATCGCGTAAAAACAAAACGATAAATTCATTTTAATGATAATATTCATGAAATTATTTATTCCACTCAAAACTTGCATCGCTTCCCTTCAGCGAACTCATCACCGCAACCAGGATTAATCAGCGCAATTTTGATCTTAACCAACGTCAAAACAGTCATGCTTCGTGATACAAAAGGGTTCTCATTTTTTGAAAAATACGCAACGCGTCTATGACAAAGGGCGAGTTATGCAAACAGAGCAACAGCGAGCCGTTACACGGCTATGTATCCAGTGCGGGTTATTTCTTTTACAACATGGTGCGGAAAGTGCGTTGGTTGACGAGCTTTCTTCACGACTGGGTCGGGCGTTAGGGATGGACTGCGTCGAAAGTTCTATCTCTTCGAACGCCATAGTGCTGACCACCATTAAAGATGGTCAATGTCTGACATCTACGCGCAAAAACCACGATCGCGGCATTAATATGCATGTGGTTACTGAGGTACAACACATTGTGATTCTGGCGGAACATAAGCTGCTGGATTACAAAGGTGTTGAGAAACGTTTTAGCCAAATACATCCCCTGCGCTATCCGCGTTGGCTGGTCGCTTTGATGGTGGGACTCTCTTGCGCCTGTTTCTGTAAACTGAATAACGGTGGTTGGGATGGTGCGTTGATTACATTCTTCGCCAGTATGATCGCCATGTATATCCGCCAGCTACTGGCACAACGCCACCTCCATCCACAAATAAACTTTTGCATCACTGCCTTCGCCGCCACCACAATTTCTGGCCTTCTTCTACAACTTCCGACATTCAGTCATACGCCTACTGTGGCAATGGCGGCCAGTGTTCTTTTACTGGTGCCGGGTTTTCCGTTGATAAATGCTGTAGCCGATATGTTTAAAGGTCATATAAATACCGGACTGGCACGCTGGGCGATTGCCAGCCTGCTGACACTGGCAACCTGCGTTGGCGTGGTGATGGCACTCACAATTTGGGGGCTACGCGGATGGGTGTAATCGAATTTCTATTAGCATTAGCGCAGGATATGATTCTCGCGGCAATCCCAGCAGTCGGCTTTGCGATGGTGTTCAACGTGCCAATCCGGGCATTACGCTGGTGTACGCTGCTTGGCGCGATGGGTCATGGTTCGCGAATGATTTTAATGACTACTGGACTCAATATTGAGTGGTCGACGTTTATGGCTTCGCTACTGGTCGGCACCATTGGTATTCAGTGGTCGCGCTGGTATCTGGCGCACCCGAAAGTCTTTACCGTGGCGGCTGTCATTCCGATGTTCCCGGGCATCCCGGCGTATACTGCAATGATTTCAGCGGTAAAAATCAGTCAGTTAGGTTACAGCGAGCCGTTAATGATTACCCTGTTAACTAACTTTCTTACCGCTTCATCAATTGTTGGCGCGTTATCCATCGGTCTTTCCGTTCCTGGATTGTGGTTGTACCGCAAGCGCCCCCGCGTATAAAATTGCCTCGCTTAAAGCACATGGATGAGAGGCTGCCTGGCCTCATCCGTGTGTTACTATAAAAGTAATCTCCCTTCTCGTTCATCGTTCCATATTGAGAAACAGTATGTCCTCCAGAGTTTTGACCCCGGACGTCGTTGGTATTGACGCCCTGGTACACGATCACCAAACCGTTCTGGCAAAAGCAGAAGGCGGCATGGTTGCCGTATTTGCCAACAATGCCCCGGCGTTTTATGCCGTTACGCCCGCGCGTCTTGCTGAACTGCTGGCGTTGGAAGAAAAACTGACGCGTCCGGGAAGTGACGTGGCCCTGGACGATCAACTCTATCAGGAACCGCAAGCCGCCCCCGTTGCCGTACCCATGGGTAAATTCGCCATGTACCCAGACTGGCAACCCGATACCGACTTTATCCGTCAGGCGGCATTATGGGGCGTGGCGCTAAAAGAGCCGGTAACCGCCGAAGAACTGGCGTCATTTATTTCTTATTGGCAGGCGGAAGGCAAAGTCTTCCATCATGTGCAGTGGCAACAAAAACTGGCGCGCAGCCTGCAAATAGGTCGTGCCAGCAATGGCGGATTAACGAAACGAGATGTGAACACAGTCAGTGAACCTGACAGCCAAATTCCACCGGGATTCAGAGGGTAACGATGAAAAACGTTGGCGACCTGATGCAACGTCTGCAAAAAATGATGCCAGCCCATATCAAACCCGCCTTCAAAACGGGTGAAGAACTTCTGGCGTGGCAGAAAGAACAAGGGGCGCTCCGTGCCGCCGCTCTTGAGCGCGAGAATCGGGCGATGAAAATGCAGCGTACCTTTAACCGCTCTGGCATTCGTCCACTGCATCAAAACTGCTCCTTTGAGAACTATCGTGTTGAGTGCGAAGGGCAGATGAATGCGTTGAGCAAAGCGCGCCAGTATGTCGAAGAGTTCGACGGCAACATCGCCAGCTTTATCTTTTCTGGCAAGCCGGGAACTGGTAAAAACCATCTGGCGGCGGCAATCTGCAACGAACTGCTGCTACGCGGTAAATCCGTATTGATCATCACCGTGGCCGATATTATGTCGGCGATGAAAGATACCTTCAGAAATAGCGGTACCAGCGAAGAACAACTGCTTAACGATCTGAGCAACGTTGACCTGCTGGTGATCGATGAGATCGGCGTGCAGACCGAATCGAAATACGAAAAAGTGATCATCAACCAGATCGTCGATCGCCGCTCTTCTTCCAAACGCCCGACCGGGATGCTGACCAACAGCAATATGGACGAGATGACCAAGTTACTGGGCGAACGCGTTATGGATCGTATGCGACTGGGTAACAGTCTGTGGGTTATTTTTAACTGGGAAAGCTATCGTAGCCGGGTAACGGGTAAAGAGTATTAATCCTCCTTTCCGGCGCTATACTGCGACACAATTCCACCTTGAGTAATGATGATGAAAACTATTAAACACCTTCTGTGCTGTGCAATTGCCACCAGCGCATTAATTTCCACCGGGGTGCATGCCGCGTCCTGGAAAGATGCGCTTTCCAGCGCCGCCAGCGAACTTGGCAACCAAAACAGCACCACACAGGAAGGCGGTTGGTCGCTCGCCTCATTAACTAACCTGCTTGGTAGTGGCAACCAAGCGTTAAGCGCAGACAACATGAACAATGCCGCAGGCATTTTGCAATACTGCGCGAAGCAAAAACTGGCTTCAGTTACCGACGCGGAAAACATCAAAAATCAGGTCCTGGAGAAGCTGGGCCTGAACAGCGAAGAACAGAAAGAAGATACCAACTATCTGGATGGCATTCAGGGTTTGCTAAAAACCAAAGATGGTCAGCAGCTTAACCTGGATAACATCGGTACGACGCCTCTGGCTGAAAAGGTAAAAACCAAAGCCTGCGATCTGGTGTTAAAGCAAGGTCTGAACTTTATTTCCTGATCCGCATAACGCCGCGTTTTAGCTATTAACAAACTAACGCGGCCCTTCCCCGCTCTTTTCCCTGTTTCTGGACGTCTTTCCCTCTGTTACACGGGAAGCTTTCTTGCGCAAAAAAGTCTGTTTATAAACTAATTCCTAACAACATCGCATTTTTTTGACACTAGAATTGCAGCTATATGGCAGCACCATTACATTGTGTTTCTCAAAAAATCTTAAACATCGGCTAACCGGCCTGTTTTAGTGAGGATCGCCCGTTGTCAGAACTATTCTCTTTCGCCCTATTTCTCGCCTCTGTGCTGATCTACGCATGGAAAGCGGGACGTAACACCTGGTGGTTTGCCGCCACGTTAACGGTACTGGGGTTATTTGTCGTTTTAAACATTACCCTGTTTGCCAGTGACTATTTTACTGGCGACGGCATTAACGACGCGGTGCTCTATACCTTAACTAACAGCCTGACCGGTGCTGGCGTCAGCAAGTATATCCTGCCGGGAGTGGGTATCGTGCTGGCACTGGCGGTAGTTTTCGGCGCGCTGGGCTGGATCCTACGCCGACGCCGTCATCATCCTCACCATTTTGGCTACAGCCTGCTGGCACTCTTACTGGCGCTGGGTTCTGTGGACGCCAGCCCGGCGTTTCGCCAGATAACGGAGCTGGTAAAATCCCAGTCACGCGACGGCGATCCTGACTTTGCTGCTTATTATAAAGAACCGTCGAAAACCATCCCTGCCCCCAAACTTAACCTGGTTTATATCTATGGTGAGAGTCTGGAGCGGACCTATTTTGATAACGACGCTTTTCCGGACCTCACTCCCGAACTGGGCGCACTGAAAAATGAAGGGCTGGATTTCAGTCATACTCAGCAACTACCAGGAACGGATTACACTATCGCGGGCATGGTGGCGTCTCAGTGCGGGATTCCACTGTTTGCTCCGTTTGAAGGTAACGCCTCTGCCTCGGTTTCCAGCTTCTTCCCGCAGAACATCTGTCTTGGCGATATCCTGAAAAACTCAGGTTATCAGAACTATTTTGTGCAAGGGGCTAACCTGCGTTTTGCGGGTAAAGATGTGTTCCTGAAATCACACGGCTTCGACCATTTGTATGGTGCAGAAGAGCTGAAAAGTGTGGTGGCGGATCCGCATTATCGCAACGACTGGGGATTCTACGACGATACCGTGCTGGATGAAGCGTGGAAAAAGTTTGAAGAGCTTTCCCGCTCTGGTCAGCGATTCTCACTGTTTACTCTGACGGTCGATACCCATCACCCGGATGGTTTTATCTCTCGCACCTGCAACCGCAAAAAATATGATTTTGACGGTAAGCCGAATCAGTCATTCAGTGCGGTAAGTTGCAGCCAGGAGAACATCGCGACGTTTATCAATAAAATCAAAGCGTCACCGTGGTTTAAAGATACCGTCATCGTCGTCTCATCTGACCATTTAGCGATGAACAACACGGCGTGGAAATACCTTAATAAACAGGATCGTAACAACCTGTTTTTCGTCATTCGTGGCGACAAGCCACAGCAAGAGACGCTGGCGGTGAAGCGCAACACCATGGACAACGGCGCTACAGTGCTGGATATTCTTGGTGGCGATAACTTTATCGGCCTTGGGCGTAGTAGCCTCTCTGGTCAATCCATGTCGGAAGTGTTCCTCAACATTAAAGAGAAAGTGCTGGCGTGGAAGCCCGATATCATTCGTCTGTGGAAATTCCCCACCGAGATGAAAGAGTTCACCATCGATCAGAATAAAAACATGATCGCCTTCTCGGGTACCCATTTCCGTCTGCCGCTGCTGTTACGCGTGTCGGATAAACGTGTGGAACCACTGCCAGAAAGTGAATATTCTGCACCACTTCGTTTCCAGTTGGCCGATTTCGCGCCGCGCGACAATTTCGTCTGGGTTGATCGCTGCTACAAGATGGCGCAGCTATGGGCGCCAGAGTTGGCTCTCTCCACTGACTGGTGTGTTTCCCAGGGGCAGCTTGGTGGTCAGCAAATTGTTCAACATGTTGATAAAACGACGTGGAAGGGCAAAACCGTATTTAAAGATACCGTCATCGATATGGAACGCTACAAAGGCAATGTCGATACGCTGAAGATTGTCGATAACGATATTCGCTACAAAGCCGACAGTTTCATTTTTAACGTCGCAGGTGCACCGGAAGAAGTGAAACAGTTTAGCGGGATTTCCCGTCCGGAGTCGTGGGGACGCTGGTCCAACGCGCAGCTGGGCGATGAAGTGAAAATCGAGTACAAACATCCTCTGCCGAAGAAATTTGACCTGGTGATCACCGCCAAAGCATACGGTAATAACGCCAGCCGTCCCATTCCGGTACGCGTAGGCAACGAAGAACAAACCATCGTGCTGGACAATGAAGTGACCACCACCACGCTGCATTTCGAGAACCCAACCGATGCCGACACGCTGGTAATTGTTCCGCCAGAACCTGTCTCAACCAACGAAGGGAATATTCTCGGCCATTCGCCGCGTAAGCTCGGCATTGGTATGGTGGAAATCAAAGTGGTGGCGCGTGAAGGGTAATCACTGACTGATTTGTAGGTTAGATAAGACGCGCAAGCGTCGCATCCAACATTGAGTACATAATGCCGGATGCGACGAAAACGCCTTCTCCGACCTACAAAACATTATTGAAAACAGAAAAAACAGCGCCCAACATTTCCCCGGGCGCTGCATGGCAACTCGATTATCAGAAAGTAATTACGCCCTTAATCAACTCACGATTGTTAATCACATCGCGCTCATAGATTTCTGCCAGCGTGGCGAACGGATAGCGATGGGTTAACATCATGTCGGCAGTAATTTTCCCTTCCGCCATCAGCCGCCCGACTTTCGCAAAATCTTCCGGCGTGGCATTTCGGCTACCCATCATCGTCGTTTCTTTTTTATGGAATTCCGGATCGGAGAACTGCAACTCGCCTTTAAACAGACCGACAAAGACCACCGTGCCGCCGTGACGAATCAGATTCACGGTGTTATTCATCGCATGTTGATTACCTGTCGCGTCGATCACTTTCTGCGCCAGCGAACCACCAAACTGCGCTCGCAGCTGCGCGTCAAAATCCTCAGCTGACGGGTCCAGCACGGGTAACTCCAGACGCGTTGCCACATGCTCACGCCGCGCCGGACTGGTATCCGCCACCACCACCTGTGCACCATCGGCTTTAGCGATTGCTGCCGCGCCCAGACCAATTGGTCCCGCCCCGACCACCAGCACCTGCTCACCAGGCGCAATTGCTGCGCGACGAACCGCATGAGCGCTAATAGCGAAAGGTTCAATCAACGCTGCCGCCTGCGGATCAATACCATCGGCAGGCAAAATGTTCGCCTCCGGCACGCTCAAATACTCACAAAAACCGCCATCCTGATGCACGCCAATGACCGAAATTTTCTCACAGCAATTGGTGCGACCACTTTTACACGCAGGGCATTCCTGACACGCAACATAAGGGATAACCGCAACTTGCTGACCATTTTTAAGATCAGCAATATTTTTTCCCATCCCAACAATCTCCCCACATATTTCATGGCCTAAAACGCGTGGATAACTAAAAAATGGTTGATTTCCACCCCAGGCATGAATATCGGTACCACAAATCCCGACAGACTTAATTTTTATTAATGCTTCTTCGTTACCAGGAATAGGCATTTCACGTTGTTTCCAGACTAACTCCTTTGGTTTCTGACAAATTAATATATTTATCTTAGACATGATTCCGCTCTCCATTTTTTCATTTTCTTAGATATTTATAAAAATAAAAAACACCTGCGCAACGTAAAATCCATTTTGTGAAAACACACACATAAAAATGTTTTAAATCGGGTTTTAATGGCGCGACAAGGAGGAAAATATGAGTCGTTCGAAAAATTTACGCTACAATGTGATTAACCAGTTCATTGATGATATGGCACGTGGGTATATCCCTTCCCCACTCCCTTCGCAAAGCGCACTGGCGGAAATGTACAGTGTCAGTCGAACTACGGTGCGTCATATTCTTAGCCATTTACACCAATGCGGTGTCATTATCCTGTCAGGAAACGAATACGTCATCGCGCGTAAACCTGATCATAACGACGGATTTGCCTCTACTACTACTTTGATGAATGAACAAAATAAAGTATTTGAGCAGTTTTTTTTTACGATGATAAATCAGCGTCAGTTACTCCTTGGGGAAACTTTTTCTGAGCTACAACTGGCACGAGCGGCGGGAGTTAGCTCAATGACAGCAAGGAAATATATTTCAAAATTATGGTGTTATAACTTTATTCAAAGTGAAAAACGCGGCCAGTGGAGCATGAAGCAATTCGACCAGTCCTACGCCGAACAGCTTTTTGAACTGCGTGAAATGCTTGAAACGCACTCAATTAAGCATTTTCTCAACCTGCCTGATAATGATCCACGCTGGTTGGAGGCAAAAACCATGCTCGAACGTCACCGGACGCTACGGGACAACATCGGCAGCAGCTTTCGCATGTTCTCACAACTGGACAGAGATTTTCACGCCCTACTTCTTTCAGCGACCGAGAATATCTTTTTTGACCACTCGTTTGAAATAATCTCAGTTATCTTTCATTTTCATCTGCAATGGGATGAAAGCGATCTCAAGCAGCGCAATATTATTGCTATAGATGAACATATGACCATTCTATGCGCTTTGATATGTCGCAGCAATCTGGATGCCATTATCACACTACGTAGCCATTTAAATTCAGCCAAACAATCGATGATTCGCTCCATCAATAAGAACAAACGGTTCCCTCATTAAGTACAGATTAAAAACAGCAAACCATTAGCTTGTGCACGGTTTTATCAAAATATAAACACAGCAAAATTCCCGCTTACTTATTCTCACAATCAGTCGACTATAAATATTTTTGTGAGCGGTAGTGAAAGCCTAAAGCTTTCATCTGCCATTAATATCAACCTTGCGCAATATATTATTACGCAAACGATTAAATATAAACACAGGAGTCCGGCGTGAAAAAAGGAAATATTAACCTCGCACCACGCTCTTCGTTTAGTTCGTTATCGGAAGATATACCTGAGCAGCCAGAGAAATTAGTTCAATGCAGCCCCAGAATTAAACGCATCAGAACCATCGCCATGTTTTTGTTATTTGTTGCAGCGGTAATAAACTTTCTTGATCGCAGCTCGCTGTCAGTTGCGAATTTAACTATTCGTCAAGAACTGGGGTTAAACGCCACCGAAATTGGTGCGTTGCTCTCTGTGTTTTCGCTCTCTTACGGGATTGGGCAATTGCCCAGCGGCGTGCTGCTGGACCGTAAAGGCCCCCGACTGATACTTGGGCTGGGGATGATCGTCTGGTCGCTGTTCCAGTCAATGTCTGGCCTGGTACACAACTTCACACAGTTTGTGCTGGTACGTATTGGTATGGGACTCGGTGAAGCACCGATGAACCCGTGTGGTGTCAAAGTCATTAACGACTGGTTCAACATCAAAGAGCGTGGGCGTCCTATGGGCTTTTTCAACGCAGCCTCCGTCCTTGGCATTGCCTTAAGCCCACCGATTCTGGCAGCGATGATGCTGGCCATCGGCTGGCGTGGAATGTTTATTTCCATTGGCACACTGGGCATTTTTCTCGCCATCGCCTGGTTTATGCTCTATCGCAACCGCGAGCAGATAACACTGACCGCCGTTGAACAAACCTATCTTAACAGCGGTAGCGTCAATACCCGCCGCGATCCACTCAATTTTGCCGAATGGCGCAGCCTGTTTCGTAACCGCACAATGTGGGGAATGATGCTCGGTTTCAGCGGTATGAACTATGCAGGGTGGCTGTACATTGCCTGGTTGCCAGGTTACCTGCAAACAGTCTATCACCTGGATTTAAAAAGCACCGGTTTGATGGCGGCAATACCTTTTATGTTTGGGGGAACAGGGATGCTGCTCAACGGATATGCGACCGACTGGCTGGTAAAAAGAGGGATGGATCCGATTAAGAATCGTAAGATATGTATTGTTACTGGGATGTTCTGTTCAGCCTCCTTTACTCTGGTAGTACCGCAAGCGACAACGCCCATGACAGCGGTTCTACTGATTGGCATGGCGCTGTTCTTCCTGCACTTTGCCGGAACATCCGGCTGGGGGCTGGTCCACGTAGCAGTAGCTTCTCGCATGGCTGCGACGGTGGGTAGTATCCAGAACTTTGCCAGCTTCATCTGCGCCTCTTTCGCGCCAGTTGTTACCGGTTTCATTGTTGATACCACCAACTCGTTTCGCCTGGCATTGATTATCTGCGGTTGTGTCACAGCGGCAGGTGCGCTGGCGTACATCTTCATGGTGCATCAGCCAATTAGCGATCCACATAAAGAGTAATTTTCCCTTGCCCGATAAGTCATCGCTTATCGGGCATTTTTCATGGCGATTAAAACGTTTCCCAGTTATCCCCGCTATCAGCGACGGCAATTTTGCGCGACACAACCGGCAACGCTGCGTTTACCACTGGCAAAGCTTCATACTGACGCTGTTGCGTTTGCTGTATACGGAACACCGCTACGGCTTCGGTCAGACGGCTGGCCTGCTCTTCCAGCGCGGCGGCAGCGGCAGCAGACTCTTCCACTAACGCGGCGTTCTGTTGCGTTACCCTATCCATTTCGACAACCGCTAAACCAACCTGATCAATGCCACGGCTTTGCTCATCAGAGGCTGAAGCGATTTCTCCCATAATGTCAGTAACGCGTGTTACGGCGCTGACAATCTCTGTCATGGTTTCCCCGGCACTTTCGACCTGCGTAGATCCGACATCCACTTTACTTACGGAGTCTTCAATCAAGCTTTTAATTTCACGGGCCGCCTGGGCGCTACGCTGCGCCAGGTTACGCACTTCCCCCGCAACTACCGCAAAACCACGCCCTTGCTCGCCCGCGCGCGCCGCTTCAACCGCCGCGTTCAAAGCCAGAATATTGGTCTGGAAGGCAATACCATCGATAACGCTGATAATATCGGCAATCTTCTGCGAACTGGTGGAGATATCGCGCATCGTCTGTACCACGTTATCCACTACCTTGCCACCACGTTGCGCGGTTTCAGAAGCACTTAACGCCAGATGACTGGCCTGACGCGCGTTCTCGGCGTTCTGTTTCACCGTTGCAGTCAGTTGCTCCATGCTGGCCGCCGTCTCTTCCAGTGAAGCCGCTTGCTGCTCAGTACGTGATGAGAGATCGTTATTACCCGTGGCAATTTCGCTGACACCGCTATAAATGGCATTAGCACCGTTACGTACATCTCCGACAGTACGCATCAGTTCACTTTGCATATGGCGCAAACTCTGAGCCAGTTGTCCTACTTCGTTAGAACCATCCACCTCAATGGGTTTTACCAAATCCCCGCCAGCAATATGACAAATGCTTTCGATCAGGCGATTCATTGGTGCTACCAGCGAGGCTTTAATACCAAACCAGACGGACACAATGACGGCTAACACGACGATCAACACACCCACCAGCACCCACATCGCCTGGTTGTAGGAAGCATTATTATCGCTGACGGCAATATCGTAGAGACGATCGTTTTGCTCCATATAAGCCATATACAGCTTCTCGAAACCGTCCTGATATCCCTGAGTTGGCTGATCAAAGAACTCATTGATTTTGCCTGCGCCTAACAGCTGGATCAGCTCCGCCAGCGCATTGTGGTAAATATCGTAATTACGTTTGATTTCCGCCGCTGCGGCTGTGCTCTGACGCGGGTCACGCGGCAACGCTTCGTAGTCCGCCCAGTTTTTTTCCGCTTGCTTCAGCGAAATACTGGCACTCTGCATCAGCTCGGCGACGGTTGAACCGCTGCCAATATTGTTCTGATCCATCATGTAGCGGATACCCGCGCGGTTGAGAGTGTTACGTGTCTGCAACAACGCGACCCAGCTGCCATTCAGCGTGGATTGCTGCTGACGAATGGTTTGTAAAACGGAGAAATTTTCTTTGTCATTTTTTAAGGCATTAAAGAACAAACCGCCTGATGTCAGTTGTAAAAGGCCAAAAACGGCCAAAACCAGCAATAAGCTGGTCACGATCTTAATACGTTTAAACATGGTTTCTCTTCCCTCCAGACCTGATACTCAGGTTGTCGGCCTGGTGGTAGAAAACTTTATGATCTGGAGCGGTGTTGAGCGTTTTTTTGTCGCTGCGTACTTACATTTTTTATGAGGGTCACACTCTGGAGCAATTTTTATGGTACAAAGTACCAGTTTTTACTGAATCAGTGATACTCCCATGGCTTATAGCATCGATATCATCTCCTGCATTACCGAACGGTTTATGGCGTTAACCGCCACTGAAAAGCGTATCGCACAATTTATTCTTGATGACGTCTCCGCAGCCGTGGAACTGCCAATTGCTGAGCTGGCGCGGTTAACACAAACCAGCCAGGCGTCGGTGACACGTTTTGCCCGTGCATTGGGTTGCAAAGATGTCCGCGAACTGAAAGTCAAACTGGCGCAGTCACTGGCTATCGGGCAGCGGTTTATTCTCGATGTACCGGATCTTGACGGTGTTCAGGGGATCTACGAATCAATTATCAGCGTGCTGGAAACGCATCGTCGCTCGTTGGATATGAACGCCATCAGCCAGGCGGTCAGTTGGTTAAGCCAGGCGCGGCAAATTCTTGCATTGGGAACGGGCGGCGGTTCTACCATCTGCTCGCAGGAGATCCAGTACCGTCTGTTCCGCCTGGGATTGCCAGTGGTCAGTCAGAACGACTCACTCATGATGAGAATGATGTGCTCTGCGGTTATGCCGCAGGATGTGGTGATTGTGCTATCGCTGGGCGGTTATACACCGGAAATCATCGAAAGTGCCGCTATCGCCCGTCAGTACGGCGCGCGAGTTATCGCCATTACGCCTGCACAAACACCACTGGCAGAACAGGTGGATCTGGTATTGCCGTTGCTGGTTCAGGAAAGTGATTACATTTTTAAGCCCACCCCTTCCCGTTACGCCATGCTCGCGATGATCGATGTGCTGGCAACAGAGCTGGCTATGGCAAATAAAGCGCAGGCGAAAGATCGCCTGCGGCGGATAAAACTGGCACTAGACAGCCATCGGGGTGGCGCTAACCGCCAGCCACTTGGCGATTAGCACTATTGGTTATGCCTCTTCAGGTTTGGTGATCACGACACTCTGGTTTTCACGCTCATTGGTGATAATAGCCAGAGCTTCTTCCCGGCTGATCTCGCTTGCTGGCGTTACCAGCGTCACCAGTACGCCAGCGACCAGGCTTCCCAGCACTGACGGAATACACGGGTTACCCCAGTAAGCCAGCCAGTCGGCATTCATCAGCACCACAATTGACATCACCATACCGCTCACTAACGCCGCCAGCGCGCCCTGCCAGTTAAAGCGTAGCCAGAAGCGACCGAGAATCGAGCAGATAAACAGCCCGGACATCAGCATCGAAATCATTTTGGTAATGTAGCTGATGATGTCATTAGAGGTCAGAGCAAAGACCAGCGCCAGGCCAATAACAAAGGTCAGCATCCAGCGTGAGTAAGTGATTGCCTTGTTCTCCGGCGGCATTCTGCCGGTAACCATGGTGTAGACGTCGCGCATCATAATCGCCACCGCAGCGATGGCATCAGAGCTGGCGGAAGACATGGTGGCAGAAAGCCCGGCAATCAGTACCACCAGGCCAAGCAATGGCGGCAGAAAACTGGTGGCGAACAAGAAGGCATAGTTACTGTTTTCCAGATTCGGGTTCATGGTGAACGCCGCCATGCCGATAATGGCAGGCAGAATTGAGAAGAACAGATACAACACGCCAGTAATAACAAACGAACGGCGTACAGAGGGAACATCTTTACCCGAGTAAATACGCTGGCGATAAGACGGTGTTGCCAGCACACCTACGCCAATAACCAGCGCCAGCGAAAGCGCAGGTAACACGCCCATTTTATCAATCGCAAACAGGCTCATCGCTTTTGGGTCCATCGCCTGTTCAATCGCACTCCAGCCGCCTACGTGAACAACGGCAAGAATAGCCATCAAAATAAAACCAAAGAACAAAATTAAGGCCTGAATGGTGTCTGTCCACACTACCGCCGAATAACCGCCGATAATAACGTAAATCGCAAAAGCTAAGGCGATAATTAATTTTGCTACAGTAAGATCAATACCTGTTGCCCAGGCAAGATACATACTGCCACCTAAAATATGCGCGCCCAGCCAGCCAATAGAGGCAATAAATATCATCAGACCGACAATATTTTTAATTAAATGACTCCCGCCAGTATAATAAGAGAGTTCTTCACTCATGGTCATAAAACGTAATTTACGTACCGGAGCAAACAGCCACGCCACCAGCAATATACCTACGGCTCCACCGACGCCATAAAGCATTCCGGCCCAGCCATTACTGTAGCCAAAGCCCACTGCGCCCATACTGGAACCCGTGCCGACCATCGTGGCAACGGTTGAGCCCAGCGTCAGAAACAGCGGCAGCGAACGCCCGCCCAGCAGAAAATCTTCTCCGCTTTTCTGATTACGAGAAACAAACCAACCAAGCCAAATCATGGCGATGGCATAAATAATAAAGCCGACTAAAAAGATATGACTGTTCATAATTCACATCCTGCCAGTAGAGAGAAAATAATGTAAGAGTCCCCGGAGTGCTGAATGTATTCAGCACTCAATTGCGGTCTGTTTTTTTAATTCTTAAATTTATTAGCGGGTCGCGTTATAACAGGTCACATCGACTTCGACTTTACAATCGACAACCAGATCAGCCACACAACAAATACGTGCAGGCGGATTCTCGCCAAAAAATTCTCTGAATACTTTATTAAAGGACTGGAAATAGCGGGCGTCAGTCAGGATCACTTTCACGTGAACCACATCCGCCAGGCTATAACCGGCTTCAGTCATGATGTCGACACAGTTTTGGATCGCCAGTCGTGACTGTTCAACGATACCGCCTTCTACCACTTCACCGTTTTTCATGGGTGTTTGCCCGGAGACGTACAGCCAGCCGCCCGCCTCAACCGCCCTGGCAAACGGCAAATGCTGCCCACCAGTGCCTGTTCCACCTTCCGTACCGTAACGTTTAATGCTCATATTCACTCCTTAATGTGAGGTCTGGCGGCGCAGGAAACGGCCCGCACGGCCTGTAATGCGTTTATCGCGACCATAGCTCATAACACCATTTACCATCACCGCTTCAATGCCCTCTGCCGGGCGTTTGGGATCAGAAAAACTGGCAACATCACGAATGGTTTGCGGATCGAACAACACCAGGTCCGCAAAATAGCCGACTTTTACCAGTCCACGCTGGGGCAGACAAAAACGGCTGGCAGAAAGCCCGGTCATTTTGTGGATAGCCGTGGTCAGCGGGAATAAGCCTTCATCACGACAATAGTGACCCAGCACACGAGGGAAAGCGCCCCATAAACGCGGATGCGGCATGGGATCATTAGGCAGGCCGTCAGAGCCAATCATACTGACCGGATAACTCAACACTCGGCGGACGTCGCGCTCGTCCATGTTGTAGTAGATAGCCCCGGCAGGCATTAGCAGCTTCGCGGCCTCCAGCATACTCATCTGCCAGTCGGTGGCGATTTGTGCCAGTGTTTTCCCGGCCTGCTGCGGATGTGTTTGTGACCAGGTGATCACAATATCGAATTCGTCGGTGACTTGTTTGAGATCCAGCGTTGAAGAGCTGGCTGAGTAAGGGTAGACATCGCAGCCAATTTCCTGGTGTTGACGCATTTGGTCAAAAAAAGCCAACGTTTCTTTTGTCCGCCCCCAGTTTTTCGCCCCGGCGCATTTATGGTGGGAAACCACAACAGGCACTTTGCCATGACGCCCAATACGAAACGCCTCATCCAGCGCATCCAGAATCGGTTCGAATTCAGAACGCAGATGAGTGGTATAAACCCCCTTCTCACCGGCTAATTCTTCCGCCAGCGCCATTACCTCTTCGGTAGTCGCCTGAAATGCCGTGGCATAAGCCAGTCCGGAACTTAACCCCAGCGCTCCCTGACTCAACGCCAGACGTAAGTCGGCACGCATAGCGGCAATTTCATCCGCCGTCGCCGGGCGAAACAGGTCGTCCATATGATTATTACGCAGCGCCGTATGACCAATCAGCGTGCCTACGTTCAGTGACGGTCTGGCTGCTTCCACTGCCTGGGCATAGCTTTCAACGGTGGGATAAATAAAGTGCTCCGCTTCCCCCAACAGATTCATCGGGTCAGGGACTTCGCCTTTCATTTTCGCCGACGCTGCACTGATCCCGCAGTTGCCGACAATCACGGTGGTGATCCCCTGGCTGATTTTTGGCAGATATTCCGGGATGCGAATAACGTTGATATCGTCATGGGTATGAACGTCGATAAACCCTGGTGCCAGCACCCGTCCTTCACCGTCAATGACCTGCTGCGCCGTAACGTTAAGCGCAGGGGCTATATTGACAATCCGATCACCTGTTATTGCCACGTCACCGCGAAATTCAGGGCCGCCGCTGCCGTCGATAACCGTCACATTTTTGAATAACCAGTCAACCTGCATGTTCGTCACTCCATTTCTGCAATGGTGATAAGTTAACCATTTACAAGGATGAAAAACAGTGGAAAACTACGCAAAACCCAGATGATTTTCTGATACTTTTATTCACAAATCATAAGATAAATAAACTAAATGCCTATATTTCATTTAGTTACAAATGATACTCGCATCCGATACGGTGAAAAACTCAAAAGGTAAATGTTATGAAATACCACTCAGAACCTCTGGTTCCCCATAAATCTGCTCTGATGCAAATGCCCGCAAATATCCTTGCCGAAGATGTTTGTTTACCTACCGCGATCATTAAAAAGCAGGCTCTGGAGAACAACATTATGTGGATGCAACGCTATGCTGACGCGCGCGGCGTTTCGCTGGCACCGCACGGTAAAACCACCATGACGCCGTGGATTTTTCAGGCGCAGCAGGCGGCTGGTGCCTGGGCAATTGGTGTCGGTAGCGCGTGGCAGGCTGGTGCGGCAATGGCGAGCGGTATTCAGCGTGTGCTGATGGTTAACCAGTTGGTCGGCAAGGCGAATATGCAGTTGATTGCCCAGTTGCAACGGCATTACCCGAAAGTCGATTTTATCTGCTGTATCGACAGCATTGAGAACGCCCGCGCTTTGTCTGTCTTTTTTGCCAGCCAGCAACAGACGCTGAACGTGATGATTGAGCTGGGGGTTCCCGGCGGGCGCTGTGGTTGCCGCTCAACGGATGCCGCACTGGCACTGGCTAAACAAGCGGCCCAATTACCAGGGCTACGTCTGCGCGGGCTGGAGTTATATGAAGGGGTTTTACACGGTGACGATCCACAGCCGCAGGTAGAAGCTCTGCTGCAGGATGCCGCACAACTGGCTTGTGATATGGCAAGTCTGGTTGATGGCGAGTTTATTCTCACCGGAGCAGGCACGGTCTGGTATGACGTGGTGTGCAATATCTGGCTGGCGGCAGAAAAACCGACTAACTGCCGAATCGTCATTCGCCCAGGCTGCTACATCACCCATGACGCAGGGATCTACGACATCGCGCAACAGCAATTGATCGCCCGTGATCCCGTGGCTTGCGATCTGGCAGGCGATCTCACATCTGCACTGGAACTGGTCGCCATGGTGCAATCGGTGCCAGAGGCCGATCGTGCAGTGGTTAATTTTGGTAAGCGTGATTGCGCCTTCGACGCCGGACTGCCGCAACCAGTCGCCCACTATCGCAACGGCCAGCCACTGGCATTTGATCCTGAGGCTATTCGCAGTGTCGGCATTATGGATCAGCACTGCATGTTGCAATTGTCAGCTAATAGCGACGTGCAGGTGGGGGATATTCTGGTGTTTGGCACTTCCCATCCGTGCCTGACCTTCGACAAATGGAAAACGTTGTTATTGACTGATGACGACTACAACGTACTGGCAGAGCTGGATACGTTGTTTTGATAGCGCAGATGGCGGGATCCTTCCCGCCATTAATTGTATGTATATCCTTTAGTATCTATCAGCTACTTAAGGATCGAATATCGTCATAGAGTGATTGGCTGATCTCTACACCCTGTTGCTCACTGCGCAATCGTGCCAGGTAGCGACGTTCTCCCGGCAGGCGCGCGCCCTGTGCCTGCATCTGACTAAACAGTGTTTCCGCCCTTGCCAGATGCCTCCCGGCATCCTCACCAAGAAAACGCTGCGGATCGAGTGCCAGGATCAACTCTCCACCATATGGCAAACCACCTGCACCATTATCCCACGCAAGAGACTCAGCACTGGTCATATCGCCAATCAGTGGCCCCGCAATCAGCTCCACCATCGCTGCCAGTGCCGAACCTTTATGACCGCCGAAGGTTAACATTGCTCCGTCCAGCACAGCTTGTGGATCGGTGGTGGCGTTGCCATTGCTGTCGATCCCCCAACCTTCAGGAAGTGATTTCCCGGCTCGCTGATGTAACTGAATCTCCCCGCGTGCCGCCGCACTGGTCGCCATATCAAAAATAAATGGCGGCTGCTTGTCGCGCGGCCAACCAAACGCGATTGGGTTAGTACCAAATAGAGGTTTGCGCCCCCCTTTCGGCGCAACCCAGGCATGGCTTGGCGTGGTCGCCAGCGCCACCAGTCCGACTTCAGTCAGCGGTTCAACATCCGCAAATAAGGCGGAGTAGTGAACACAATGATTAATCGCCAGTGCTGCAATCCCGCACTGACGCGTTTTCTCGATCAGTAACGGCAGTGCCTGCTGATAAGCCAACAGCGAATAGCCACCTTTGGCATTGGCCTTAACGATTGCCGGAGCCTGAGATTCCACTGTCGGCAGAGCATCGGCAGAGACTTTCCCTTTTCGCAGCGTGTCAACAATCCCCAGCAGTCGCCATAAACCGTGCGAGGCACAGCCGTCGCGCTCCCCGGCGGTAACGTTTTTCGCAATCACCACCGCATGTTGCTCACTAAATCCGTTACTGATGAGCGCATGATAGGCTAGTGCGTAAGCCTCTGATAATGAGAGGATTACTCTATCCATTTTCTACTCCTTTATTCTTCTTCATCCCCGTTAAAGTTCGCCCGAGGAAGGCAGGTGTATGCGCCCCAGTAATAAATTCCCAACGACATCAGCGCGACGACGATAGTATCCCACGGGTGACCTATAATGCCGCTACCGCCAAAACTACCCAACCAGGAAAACAGCATAATCAGGGCATAGAAGGCAATAAGCCACAATGAAGATTTAATCTGCTGCGCCAGGCTGACATGCTGAACAGGCACTTTCGACTTACAAACCACGTAAACCACAAACATTACGATTTGTAGCCCCAGCAGCCAGGAAAGCGTTCCCCAACCAGACCAAAAAACAATCAGCGCGGAAATCATAAAAGAGAGTGGGCCGAGCACCGCAAAACCACGAACGCGGAACGGGCGCGGCATATCTGGTGCATTACGACGCAGCCCGGCAGCTGTAACCGGCGCGATGGCGTAGCTCAGTACCAGAGCCGCAGAAACCACGCTAATCAATTGCTCCCACGACGGGAACGGCAGCGTCCAGAAGATAGATAAACCAAACGTCAGCCACAGTGCCGGACGTGGAATACCTGACTCCTTATCGATATGAGTAAAGGTTTTAAAGAATGTTCCCGCCTTCGCCCAGCCATAGATCACGCGCGGTGTCGCATTCATGTAAATATTGCCAGTGCCGCTGGGAGACACAATAGCATCACATACCACCATAAATGCCAGCCAGCCCATCCCAAGGGTAATGGCGATATCACGATACGGCAGCGAATAGTTCTTACTGATCTCCGCCCAACCCCCACTTAGCGATTCAGTAGGAATACTACCCAAAAAGGCGACCTGCAACAGAACGTAGATGATGGTCGAGAGAATTACCGAGAGGATCAGCGCAAATGGGATGGTACGTTGCGGATTTTGCGCCTCGCTGGCAACGGAGATAATCGGTGTCAGCCCAAGGTAAGCGAAGATAATCCCACCCGCGCTAATTGCCGCTTCCACTCCTGACATACCAAATGGAGCCATACCCTGTATATGCAGATTCTCCGGTTTGAAGAAGGCAAATAACGTTATTACCACCAGCAACGGCACCAGAAACTTCAGCACACTAATAAAATTGTTCGAGCGGGCGAACGTTTTGACACTGTAGTAGTTCAGGGCAAAAAAGAAGCACAACAGTAAGAACTGCACCACCCAGCCTAACAGCGTCGGGTCACTGCTCCCCGTCTGCGTCAGCGCCGGAAACCAGGCGGCAGCATATTGCCGTGCGGCTACAATCTCAATGGAGATCAGGCTGGAGAAGGCAATCAGGGTAATAAAGCCCAGCAGATAGCCCATCAATTCGCCGTGCGAAAATACCGGGTAACGAATAATACCGCCCGCGCGGGGAAGCGCCGCCCCCAGTTCGCAGTAAATAATCCCCAGTAGCAACACCGCAAAACCGCCAATAACCCAGGAAGCAATCCCGGCTGGGCCAGCGATCGATGCGACATGGCTGGCAGCAAACAGCCAGCCAGAACCAAAAATCGCCCCCAGACCAATAAAGGTCAAGTCGGTGAGCGTTAACTGCTTTTTAAACTTCCCCGACTCAACAACGACGGTTTGCGTGCTTTGGGTAGAAGGAATTGTCATAGTGATGCCCTTCAATGAGTCAACAAGGAGGAAATGGCTTCCCGGGTCCACTGGCCGTTAACCAGGCGCAGCAGGTTTAATGGATTACTGTCCTGCAACGCAGGCGGTAATAGAGCAGCAGGTACATTTTGCAGGCATACCGGGCGCAGAAAACGAGTAATGGACAGCGTGCCTACGGACGTGCCGCGCGCGTCGGTGGTTGCCGGGAACGGACCACCGTGTACCATGGCATCGCAAACCTCGACGCCGGTGGGATAGCCATTGAACAATACGCGTCCGGCTTTATCAGCCAACAACGGCAATAAACGACCAGCCAGTTGCCGGTCATCCTCATCCGCCTGAAGTGTGGCAGTAAGTTGCCCTTGCAGAGCGTTAATCACCTGCAACAACTCCGCTTCATCAGCGGCTTCAACCACAATCGCGAGCGGCCCGAACACTTCCTCCTGCAACAGAGGATCTTTTTCAAGTACGCTTGCCACCTGAGCCTGATAGAGACGAGCCTCTGCACGTCCGGTCTGATGATTATCGTCCCCCGCCAAACACTGAATTGTCGGATGTCCTGCCAGTTTCTCTACGCTGTGGCGATAGTGCTCAAGCGTGGAGGCGTTCAGCATGAGTTGCGGTGAGGCGGCATTCACTTTCTCAACCAGTTGCTGCAAAAAGTCCGCGTTTTTCTCCCCCTTCAGCAACACAACCAAGCCTGGTTTAGTGCAGAACTGTCCACATCCCAGCGTGAACGACGCGACTAAATCGCGGGCCAGCGTATCGGCACGTACTGATAGCGCCTGCGGCAGAATGAAAAAGGGATTGAGAGCCGACATTTCGGCAAAAACCGGTATCGGCTGTGGACGCTGTTGAGCCAAACGAAAGAGTGCCATGCCACCACGTAATGAGCCGGTAAAACCCACCGCCTGAATTGCGGGATGTTTCACCAGTTCAGCACCGATATCAGTACCGAAAATCATATTGAATACGCCTGCGGGCATGGCGCATTTAGTCACGGCACGAGCGATCGCTGACGCGATAATTTCTGCCGTTGCCATATGCCCAGGATGCGCTTTCACAACTACCGGGCATCCTGCAGCCAGTGCCGCTGCTGTATCACCACCGGCGGTAGAAAAAGCGAGTGGAAAGTTGCTGGCACCAAATACCGCCACCGGCCCGAGAGCCGTTTTATACTGGCGCAAATCCGGTCGAGGCAAAGGCTGACGCTCTGGCAACGCAGTATCAATTCTTACCTCAAACAGATCGCCCCGACGTAATAACCCGGCAAACATGCGCATCTGCCCGCTGGTTCTTGCCCGCTCTCCCTGTAAACGCGCCAGGGGTAACGCCGTCTCCTGATGTGCCGTAGCGAACAGTTCGTCGCCTGCCGCATCAAGTTCATCGGCGATGGTTTCTAAAAAATCGGCACGTTGCCCGGCACTGGTCTGTGAATAGCGCACAAAAGCCTGCTGCGCCGCAATAGCCGCCTGCGCGGCCTCCTCCACGGAGGCCGGGTAAAAACGTTGCCCGGTAGGTTCGCCATCCTGCGCTCGCAGGCTGACCAGCGACGGTTCACCGCTGGCAACACGTTGCCCGGCGATGAACTGTTGCCCGGTGAAAGGGAAAGTTTCAGTCATAGTCTCTCCCCACCTCAAAGGCCCACGTCCGGCAGCGCAGGGCGAGTCGCCAGCGCTTTCTCAACTATCGCCACAACCTGGGCACGCGTTTCACCTTCCAGCGCCAGACGCGGCGGGCGAGTAACCTCACTGCCACGCCCCAACAGGGCTTCGCACAGCTTGATACACTGCACCAGGTCAGGGCGCGCATCGAGATGCAGCAGCGGCATAAACCAGCGATACAGCGCCATAGCCTCGTCAAAACGCTGTTGTTTTGCCAAACGGAACAACGTCTCACCTTCGCGTGGGAAGGCGTTTGACATCCCGGAAATCCAGCCTTCAGCGCCCACCGCAATGCTCTCAACCACGACATCGTCCAGCCCTGCAAACAGCACAAAGCGATCTCCTACCGCATTGCGAAGATCGATAAAACGACGAGTATCACCAGAGGAATCTTTAAAGCAGACAATATTTTCGCAATCAGCGAGTGTTTCCAGGATATCAGGGGTGACATCGTTTTTATAAATCGGTGGGTTGTTATAGACCATGATCGGCAGGTCGGTCGCCATTGCCACACTGCGGAAGTGCGCTGCAGTTTCATGAGGCTTAGACGAGTAAACCAAAGCAGGCATCACCATAACGCCATCAACACCGACCTTCTCGGCCTCTTTTGCCATCGTCCGGGCAAAGGCGGTGGTGAACTCAGCAACCCCGGCAATCACCGGAATTTTTCCGCCAGCAGCATCTTTCGCGACTTCGATGATTTGCAGTTTTTCCTGAGTGGTAAGTGACGTGTTTTCTCCTACGCTACCGCACACTACCAGGCCAGAAACCCCGTCTTTAACCAGGTTTTTCATCACCGCATGGGTGGCATCCAAATCAAGTGAGTAATCACTACGGAACTGAGTGCTAACCGCCGGAAAAACGCCACTCCAGTTAATCGCTTTATTGCTCATCTTTGGTTTCCTTATTGTCAACCTGTTGCGTTAATGTGAATTAAAAGTGAATCCTCATTAACAGATTGACCTCTCCTTGCGCTGGCGGCTTGTCGATTTTCTTTCCCCAGGATGACGAAATTAGCACAATGCCCGGTTGCGATTTGTCGTGCTACCCGACCAACGTCATCCGAAAATCACGCGGTGTTGAGCCTGTCATCGCCTTAAATTGACGGCTGAACGCACTGTGGTCGGTATAACCGCACTGCAAAGCGATATCGGTAATCGGCGTATTTCCTGCAAGCAACTCAGTGGCCTTTTCCAGTCGAACTTTGTGGATCATCTGGCGAGGAGTCAGGTGAAAAATCCGCTTACAGTAGCGTTCAATTTGCGCCACAGACATTCCGCTCATTTCAGTCAACTCTTCCATAGAGATCGCGCGGTGGTAGTGATTGCGAATGTGCTCATCGATGATCGCCAGACGTTGCCAGGCAGGATGACGCGCATGTGCTTCCTGGAGATCATGTGAGATCCCCGCCATTCCAATCACACGCCCCTGCATATCGCGCAGTGCCAGTTTCTGCGTCAGGCACCAGCCGCGTTCGCGCCCGTTATAGAGATGCATCTCCAGTTGATCACGTAACGCAACCCCTTCGCGTAGCACACGCAGATCCTGTTCGGTATATCCTCGTCCCAGTGCAGAAGGGAAAACATCTGCCGATGTCTTCCCCAGTAGCGATGTCACGTTTTTAAACCCGCAGCGTCGCGCCAACGTCATATTGACTAACAGATAACGGGCCTGCACATCCTTAATAAAAAACACCACATTAGGAATGGCGTTAAGAAGTGGCGCAATCAGTGCCAGTGCATTTAACAATGCCTGAATATTTTGTGGACGCTGCCGCGCCAGCCCCTCGCAAATTTGACTAAGTTCATCAACGGCCAGCGCAGTTTCTTCACAAGGGGAAAACTCAATAGTCTGATGACATATGCTGGACATAGCTGTTCCTCATAGCGATTGAGGATGAATGTTTATTAACCTTTAGTTAACATAACAAGTACTGAAAGCGCATTTTGCGATCCTTCCGTGTATTTCCACTTTCCGTTGCTCTCACTACTGACGAACGCTTGTTCTTGGTCTAACACATCACTAACAAGATGATTAATATTAAAAAAGTATGACAGCTCCTGGTGTCGCAAAATAATTCACTGTGCTGATTTCGTCATTTCCCTTGCAGAAACCCTTCAAGCGATAAAGTTGCAATTACGCCAGCATTTAGAAACATTTCGTTAACCACATGGAGCCAAAGCATGCATGTTCCTCACCAAATCACTGAACTCAGGGCTATCGACTCCCATACCGGAGGCGAGCCGACCCGGTTGATTATTGATGGCTTTCCCGATCTCGGTAGCGGCAGCATGGCCGAACGGCGCGAACGTTTTGCCCGGGAATTTGACAGTTGGCGCAAAGCCATAATTCTTGAGCCACGCGGCAACGACGTGCTGGTCGGCGCGCTACTGTGTGAGCCGGTTTCCCCTCATGCCACGGCAGGTGTCATCTTTTTCAATAATGCTGGATACCTGAATATGTGTGGGCACGGCACTATCGGGCTTGTTGCTTCACTGGCCTGGTTAGATCGTATTAAACCAGGCGTTCATCGCATTGAAACCCCTGTTGGAGATGTAAACGCCACATTGCATGACGATGGCAGTGTGTCAGTTGAAAACGTTCCGGCCTGGCGCTGGCAAAAACAGGTAAGTGTGGAAACGGCGGTGGGTACAGTTACAGGTGATATCGCCTGGGGTGGCAACTGGTTTTTTCTTATTAATGATCATCCATTTGATATTGTGCCGGAACAAATCCCGCAGTTAACTGAATACGCCTGGGCGGTACGGGAAGGACTCGATAATGCGGGTATCGTCGGTGAAAATGGTGGCATTATCGATCATATCGAACTTTTTGCCGATGACGATCAGGCGGATAGCCGTAGCTTCGTCCTTTGCCCTGGCAAAGCGTGGGATCGTTCTCCCTGTGGCACAGGCACCAGCGCCAAGTTGGCCTGTCTGGCAGAGGACGGAAAACTCGCCCCCGGCGATATCTGGCGCCAGGCCAGTATTATTGGTAGCCAGTTTACGGCTCACTATACCCGCCATGGCGAGAAGATTATCCCCACCATTCGTGGAGAAGCCTGGGTATGCGGCGACAATCGCCTGCTCCTTAATCCGGACGATCCCTTCTGCTGGGGGATTAGCCTGTGAACAGCACGGAGGTCATTGTCATCGGCGCAGGCATCATCGGGGCCGCCTGCGCATGGCAACTGGCAAAACGAGGGGTGAGAGTCACGTTAATTGACGACGGCCGAGCCGGAGCTACAGCTGCAGGAATGGGGCATCTGGTCTGTATGGATGATGATCCCGCAGAACTTACGCTCTCTGCCTGGTCGCTGGAATTGTGGCGCACGTTGACGCCTCAGTTACCACAAAGCTGTGCCTGGCGCGGCTGTGGCACATTGTGGCTGGCGGAAACACCAGAAGAACTGGAAATTGCCCGAGAGAAGCAGCGACGTCTGGCATCGCAGAAAGTAAACAGCGAAATGCAAAGCACCGCACAATTGGCCGAGCGAGAAGTTATGCTACGCCCGGGGCTATCCGGCGGGTTATGGGTGCCGGGCGATGGCATCGTCTATGCCCCAAACGTTGCCCGTTGGTTTATTGCCAATGCGGGCGATAAGCTGACACATCTGGTTGATCCCGCCATTCGTCTGGAAGAACCAACAGTGACATTACAGAGCGGTCGCCAATTACGCGCCGACGCGATCGTCATCGCCAGTGGTCTGGGGGCCAATACGTTACTGGGGGAGCCATGGCTGCGCGCGAAGAAAGGCCAACTGGCGATTACTGATCGCTATGGTCCACTGGTCAATCACCAACTGGTTGAACTTGGCTACGGCGCCAGTGCTCACGGCGGCGGCACGTCAGTGGCCTTTAATGTGCAGCCTCGTCCCACCGGCCAACTGCTGGTTGGCTCTTCGCGTCAGTTCGATAACCTGGATCGCGAACTGGACCTTCCACTCCTGGCCGCGATGCTGTCCAGAGCGCAACACTTTCTGCCGTCTCTGGCAACGCTCAATATTATTCGTTGCTGGAGCGGTTTTCGCGCCGCCTCGCAGGATGGCAATCCCCTTCTCGGTCCGCATCCTTCCCGTGCTGGCGTCTGGCTGGCTCTTGGTCATGAAGGGCTTGGCGTGACCACTGCCCCCGCCAGCGCGTCGCTGTTAGCCGCACAGTTGCTGGGTGAACGTAGCCTCGTATCTCCTGCCCCCTGGCTACCCGCCAGACTTATCTCCCTGGAGGCCAGCGCATGAGTGGCACCATTCGAGTTTTTATTGCCGGACAGCCCTGGTTTGTCCCGACGGGTATTAGCGTAGCGGCGGCACTGGCCTTAACTAATAACCCCATTACGCGCCTTTCGGTGAGCGGGCAACCACGTACACCCTTCTGCGGCATGGGAGTTTGCCAGGAGTGTCGGGTGAGCGTTAATGGTCGTCGGGTACCAGGTTGTCAGACCCTTTGCCAGCCAGACATGCAGATTGAAAGGAGCGGATATGCAGACCTTACAGTGTGACATTTTAATTCTCGGTGCAGGTCCGGCGGGGCTATCAGCTGCTCTGGCCGCAGCAAAGTGCGATAAGCAGGTCATCATTCTTGATGATAATCCGCGTCCTGGCGGTCAAATCTGGCGCGATGGCCCACAAAGTCAGCTTCCTCCACTGGCCCGCCATTACCGCGATGCCGTTGCCAACGAATCGCGGATTCGTGTGCTCAACGGAGCGAGGTTAATCGCCCGCCGCAGCGAAAATTGTGTACTGTTCGAAACTGCAGAAGACTACGGCACAGTAAGCTGGAATAAGCTGATTCTCTGCTGCGGTGCTCGTGAACTTGCATTACCGTTTCCAGGCTGGACGCTGCCCGGTGTCAGTGGCGCGGGTGGGTTACAGGCACAAGTGAAACAGGGGCTGCACATGGCGAATCAAAAAGTGGTTATTGCCGGAAGCGGGCCACTATTACTGGCCGTTGCTGACACCGTTCGCCGTGCCGGAGGCGAAGTGGTGGCGATTGTGGAACAAGCCCCACGCGCAGCGCTATTGCGCTTTGGCCTCGGGCTATGGCGTTGGCCGGGTAAGCTGCGCCAACTGGCGACACTATTTCCTCGTCGTTATCTCAGTGCAAGCCAGGTTATCGCTGCTCACGGCGACGCCACATTGCGTGCTGTCACCCTCCGACACAATGGTAGGGAAATCACACTGCCATGCGACAAATTGGCTATTGGCTATGGTCTGGTGCCTAATCTTGAACCAGGGTTGTTCTTCAATTGTGTCATCAGCAATGATGCCGTGCAGGTGGATGAACTTCAGCGAACCTCGGTTAAAAACATCTATGCAGCCGGTGAATGTACTGGATTTGGTGGCAGTGAACTGGCACTGATAGAAGGTGAGATAGCCGGACTTTGTGCGGCCGATCGCGCCCATGAAACCAGGTTTCTGCAACAAAAACGTGCCGGGTGGCAGCGCTTCGCCCTTGCACTTCATAAAACCTTTGCCCTGCCCGAAAGTCTCAAGCGCGTTGCGACACCAGAAACGCTGCTTTGCCGCTGCGAAGACATTCGCTGTAGCGATGTAGAGCAAGCACAAAGCTGGCTGCAGGCCAAATTAACGACCCGCTGCGGCATGGGAGCCTGTCAGGGGAGAACCTGCGCCGCTACCGCTCGATGGTTGTACGGCTGGCCATTACCGCAACCGCGAGAACCCCTTTCCCCCTCTCGCAGCGAAACGTTAATTGCCCTGGCGCACCAGCCACCTTCACCACATTAAATCCCTGATAAGGATTTGACGTTAATGGCTTATCCGGTCTGGTAAATCTTACAAATTCAATACATTGCAGAATCTATCCAGGCCAGATAAGCATGGCGCATCTGGCAATTATTGAGGCGCAAACGAGAAATCTATCCAGGCAAAAAAATTCGTGATCTCAATCACATATTAGCCCGGCGAATAATTCTTGCCCAACCGCTCACCGCCATTCCTGACCGCTTACGTCCCTAATATAACCACTCAGTTATTTACCTTACTTTACGCGCGCGTAACTCTGGCAACATCACTGCAGGATAGCGGTCAATTTACCTCCTCAAACGCAACGCAAACCTAGAACGGCTTCGGCCTATGATTAACAAATTACTCTATGGATTTTGGTTTGCAGGAAGGCAGCCAGTGAGTGAATCCCCGGGAGCTTACAACAGTAAGTGACAGAGGTGAACGAACGCAGCTGCCGCGCCTGTAAGCCAAAAGACGACGAGTAAAATGCCAGGTTTTACTATGGATACGAAAAAACTATTCAAGCACATACCCTGGGTGATTCTCGGAATCATCGGTGCATTCTGCCTCGCGGTAGTTGCATTACGTCGGGGGGAGCACGTCAGCGCCCTGTGGATCGTGGTCGCCTCTGTGTCGGTGTATCTGGTGGCGTATCGCTACTACAGTCTGTACATCGCCCAGAAGGTGATGAAACTCGACCCCACGCGCGCGACGCCTGCGGTTATTAACAACGACGGTCTGAACTACGTTCCGACCAACCGTTACGTGTTGTTTGGTCACCACTTCGCCGCTATCGCCGGTGCTGGTCCGCTGGTTGGTCCGGTTCTCGCCGCGCAGATGGGCTACCTGCCTGGCACGCTGTGGCTGCTGGCGGGGGTAGTGCTGGCCGGTGCGGTACAGGACTTTATGGTGCTGTTTATCTCCTCTCGCCGTAACGGCGCATCTCTCGGTGAGATGATCAAAGAAGAGATGGGGCCAGTACCGGGAACTATCGCGCTGTTTGGCTGTTTCTTAATCATGATCATCATCCTTGCCGTCCTGGCGCTGATTGTGGTTAAAGCCCTGGCCGAAAGTCCGTGGGGTGTCTTCACCGTTTGCTCAACCGTACCAATTGCGCTGTTTATGGGTATCTACATGCGCTTTATTCGTCCGGGGCGTGTGGGTGAAGTCTCTGTCATTGGTATCGTGCTGCTGGTTGCCTCTATCTACTTCGGTGGCGTGATTGCTCACGATCCGTACTGGGGTCCGGCACTGACCTTTAAAGACACCACCATTACCTTCGCGCTGATTGGCTATGCGTTTGTTTCCGCACTGCTGCCGGTGTGGCTGATCCTCGCACCGCGCGACTATCTGGCAACCTTCCTGAAAATCGGCGTTATCGTCGGCCTGGCGCTGGGTATCGTGGTGCTGAACCCGGAACTGAAAATGCCTGCGATGACCCAGTATATTGACGGTACTGGCCCGCTGTGGAAAGGCGCTCTGTTCCCGTTCCTGTTCATCACCATCGCCTGTGGTGCGGTATCTGGCTTCCACGCGCTGATCTCTTCCGGTACGACGCCGAAACTGCTGGCTAATGAAACCGACGCGCGTTTCATTGGCTATGGCGCAATGCTGATGGAGTCCTTCGTGGCGATTATGGCGCTGGTTGCTGCGTCCATCATCGAACCGGGTCTTTACTTCGCGATGAACACACCGCCTGCGGGCCTTGGCATCACCATGCCTAACCTGCATGAAATGGGTGGCGAGAACGCGCCGATCATCATGGCGCAGCTGAAAGACGTTACCGCACACGCGGCAGCGACTGTCAGCTCCTGGGGCTTCGTGATTTCGCCAGAGCAGATCCTGCAAACCGCGAAAGACATTGGTGAGCCTTCTGTCCTGAACCGTGCAGGTGGTGCGCCGACGCTGGCGGTAGGTATCGCTCACGTGTTCCACAAAGTGCTGCCGATGGCTGACATGGGCTTCTGGTATCACTTCGGTATTCTGTTCGAAGCCCTGTTCATCCTGACCGCGCTGGATGCGGGTACCCGTTCTGGCCGCTTTATGCTGCAAGACCTGCTGGGTAACTTCATCCCGTTCCTGAAAAAAACCGACTCTCTGGTTGCCGGTATCATCGGTACTGCGGGCTGTGTGGGTCTGTGGGGCTACCTGCTGTATCAGGGCGTGGTCGATCCGCTGGGCGGCGTTAAGAGCCTGTGGCCACTGTTCGGTATCTCCAACCAGATGCTGGCAGCCGTAGCGCTGGTACTGGGCACCGTTGTGCTGATTAAGATGAAGCGCACCCAATACATCTGGGTAACTGTTGTTCCGGCTGTATGGCTGCTTATCTGCACCACCTGGGCGCTGGGCCTGAAACTGTTCAGCACCAACCCGCAGATGGAAGGCTTCTTCTACATGGCAAGCCAGTACAAAGAGAAGATTGCTAACGGTACTGACCTGACGGCGCAGCAGATTGCCAACATGAACCACATCGTTGTGAACAACTACACCAACGCAGGCCTGAGTATTCTGTTCCTGATTGTGGTGTACAGCATCATCTTCTACGGTTTCAAAACCTGGCTGAAGGTGCGTAACAGCGACAAACGTACTGACAAAGAAACTCCGTACGTTCCAATCCCGGAAGGCGGCGTGAAGATCTCTTCGCACCACTAATCGGTTGCCGGATGCGCTGCGCGTATCCGGCCTACAAAGTGTCTATCGTAGGCCGGATAAGGCGTTTACGCCGCATCCGGCAAATCCCCAGCCCGGACCTTCCGGGCTTTACGCATATCTGGAAGGCAAAATGTTTGGTAACTTAGGACAGGCAAAAAAATATCTCGGCCAGGCGGCGAAGATGTTGATTGGCATTCCAGACTACGACAACTACGTCGAGCATATGAAGACCAACCATCCCGACAAGCCGTACATGAGCTATGAAGAATTCTTCCGCGAACGCCAGAACGCGCGCTACGGCGGCGATGGTAAAGGCGGTATGCGCTGTTGTTAATGGAGAGAGCATGAACCCGATTGCAGTTACCCTACTCACCGGTTTTTTAGGCGCAGGAAAAACCACCCTGCTGCGCCATATTCTTAACGAACAACACGGCTACAAGATTGCCGTGATTGAAAACGAATTCGGCGAAGTCTCCGTTGATGATCAATTGATTGGCGACCGCGCCACGCAGATCAAAACGCTGACCAACGGCTGCATCTGTTGTTCGCGCTCCAACGAGCTGGAGGACGCGCTACTCGACCTGCTGGACAATCTCGACAAGGGCAATATTCAGTTCGACCGTCTGGTTATTGAATGCACCGGCATGGCCGATCCCGGCCCGATTATTCAGACCTTTTTCTCCCATGAGATTTTATGCCAGCGCTACCTGCTGGATGGCGTGATTGCGCTGGTGGATGCGGTACATGCCGATGAGCAGATGAACCAGTTCACCATCGCCCAGTCACAGGTTGGCTACGCCGACCGTATTCTGCTGACGAAAACCGACGTCGCGGGCGAAGCAGAAAAACTGCGTGAACGCCTGGCGCGCATCAACGCCCGCGCACCGGTCTACACCGTCACCCACGGAGACATCGACCTGGGCCTGCTGTTCAACACCAACGGTTTTATGCTGGAAGAAAACGTTGTCAGCACCAAACCACGTTTCCACTTTATCGCGGATAAACAAAACGATATTACGTCGATTGTGGTGGAACTGGATTACCCGGTAGATATCAGCGAAGTTTCCCGGGTGATGGAAAACCTGCTGCTGGAGTCGGCGGATAAACTGCTGCGTTACAAAGGGATGCTGTGGATTGACGGCGAACCTAACCGCCTGCTGTTCCAGGGCGTCCAACGCCTCTACAGCGCCGACTGGGACCGCCCGTGGGGCGATGAAAAACCGCATAGCACGATGGTGTTTATCGGGATTCAGCTGCCGGAGGATGAGATAAGGGCGGCGTTTGCGGGGTTGAGGAAGTAATCGTGAAAGGTTGAGTGTAAAGCAGTTCAATGCCCTATTTAGCGGTGAGGGGAAACAGAACGACGTGCTCCCCTCCGCTATGTTTTATTGCGCGTGAATACCTGGATTGGGCAAAAAATTGCCGCGTTTGGCGTCAGACCATGCTTCGCTACCAGAAGCAGGAATGTCGCTGTAATCAATGTCTTCATCGGATTTATTAACCAAAGCCATGAGTTCAGCTTCTTGCTGCACATCAAGTGTGTAGAGTGTGCCCCGTTTATGTTTAACCATGCTCATTTATGACCAGAACCTTTACTATATAATTTATAAAGATATCTTATTTCAGCCATCCAGGCACGTTATATTCTGAGACATTCTCAATGGAATATGCATCTCTCCTGTCAGAACCTTTCTTACATTTCAACTCATCAAAACCCCATTTACCCTCTCTATTGGAATAAAATACAGTATATTTATCAGTATTAAAACCGAAATACCTTTCATTCGGATGTGAAATATTCAATTCTCCACATTTAACCTGACTGCGCCATTCAAAATCAATGGTGCTTTTTAAAACGTAGTACGAAATACCTTCTACATTTTTTGAAGCAAAAGTCACTAAAAAAGTAGATACTACAAATGCTCCGGCAAGTATAAACAACCTATACACACTTAATTTAGTCCCCAGAGTTAAAAAAGCAAAATAGATAATAAGTTGCATTAACATGAAGAAAAGCAACATAAAAACCATCCCTTTCCAGAAATACTCAACCCATGGAGTTAGCGTAATGTTTAGATTACTCAAACTTAAAAATAAACTGGAAGCATAACTACTTGTGAATAAATATATAATTGGCATGACAGCTATAGTCATAGACCTAATAATCATTAATTTTTTATTTTCTTTAAACTCTAACTCTAATATAATAAAAATACCTCCCAGAAAAACAAATACTGAAAAAGCACTAAAAATATATACAGAGGCACTGACTGGAAAAATATTAATTGAAAGCACAAAAAACAAAAATATAAACCATGCAATAAGTGAACACCAGGCAGCACAACTATTCAACCTGCTTTTATTGCTGAACTTAACAAAATACCCCATATATTCTGTAATGCGATTTTCTTCCACTAATGCATAAAGAAGAATACCAACAAAGTACAGAGATAAAATAATATCTTTCCACAGATATTTATAAGGGAGAAGTATAAAACCAAGGAGTAGATAAATTAGCAGAATGACATCTAATGCCTTAGTACAAAAATATTGTTTCACTCCTTGCAAGAACCGAACATTCTCCATATGAATCCTTATCCAGCTATTGATGAAACTCAAGAATACCTTTAAAACAGTGACTTAACGCTGATAATACTCTTTGAACAGATGAATTCATCTATTTTTCTGTGTAGAATTTGCGCATCGCATTTAGATGAGAACACCCCATGGCGGAACTGAACCTAAGTAACCTGACGGAAGCAGACATCATTACCAAATGCGTTATGCCAGCCATTCTCAATGCAGGCTGGGACAACACAACGCAAATCAGACAGGAGGTCAAACTCCGGGACGGTAAAGTCATCGTACGTGGTAAAGTTGCGGCACGCAGAACGGTAAAATCTGCTGACATCGTGCTGTATCACAAACCAGGCATTCCCTTAGCCGTGATTGAAGCAAAAGCCAACAAACATGAAATTGGCAAAGGGATGCAACAGGGCATTGAATATGCGCGCCTGCTGGACGTTCCTTTTGTTTTTGCCACCAACGGTGATGGCTTTATCTTCCGCGATACCACCGCAGCTGAAGGTGAATGCCTTGAAAAGCAAATAACACTGGATGACTTCCCCTCCCCCGCTGAACTCTGGCAAAAATTCTGCCTCTGGAAAGGATACACACAAGCTCAGCTTCCGGTGATTACTCAGGACTATTACGACGATGGCAGCGGTAAATCGCCACGTTATTACCAGCTTCAGGCAATCAACAAAACCATTGAAGCCGTCTCCAACGGGCAAAACCGCGTTCTGCTGGTCATGGCGACCGGAACAGGGAAAACCTATACCGCATTCCAGATCATCTGGCGCCTGTGGAAATCAAAAAATAAAAAACGCATTTTGTTCCTTGCCGATCGCAACATTCTGGTCGACCAAACCAAAAATAATGATTTCCAGCCATTTGGTACGGCAATGACCAAAGTCAGCGGACGCACCATTGATCCCGCTTATGAAATTCACCTCGCGCTCTATCAGGCTATAACTGGCCCGGAGGAAGACCAAAAAGCGTTTAAACAAGTCGCACCAGATTTCTTCGATCTGATCGTGATCGACGAATGCCACCGCGGCAGCGCATCCGAAGACAGCGCCTGGCGAGAGATCCTTGATTATTTCAGTTCCGCCACCCAAGTTGGCTTAACCGCCACGCCAAAAGAGACGCATGAAGTCTCCAGCACGGATTACTTCGGCGATCCGGTTTACGTCTACTCGCTAAAAGAAGGGATCGAAGACGGCTTCCTCGCCCCTTATAAAGTTGTCCGTGTTGATATTGATGTTGATCTGCAAGGCTGGCGCCCAACCAAAGGGCAAACTGACTTAAACGGCGAAGTGATCGACGATCGTATCTATAACCAGAAAGATTTCGATCGCACGATGGTAATCGACGAACGCACAGAACTGGTTGCCAGAACCATTACCGACTACCTCAAGCGCACCAATCCGATGGATAAAACCATCGTCTTCTGTAACGACATAGATCATGCAGAACGTATGCGCCGCGCCCTGGTTAATCTCAACCCGGAGCAGGTGAAAAAGAACGACAAATACGTCATGAAAATTACCGGCGATGATGAAATTGGCAAAGCTCAGTTGGATAACTTCATCAACCCGAAAAAACCGTACCCGGTTATCGCGACCACTTCAGAGCTGATGACCACCGGTGTGGATGCTAAAACCTGCAAACTGGTAGTACTGGACCAGAACATCCAGTCGATGACCAAATTCAAGCAGATTATCGGTCGTGGTACACGCATCGACGAACGTTACGGCAAACTCTGGTTTACCATCCTCGACTTTAAAAAAGCCACCGAACTGTTTGCCGATGAGCGTTTCGATGGCATTCCCGAAAAAGTCATGGATACCACACCAGAGGATATCGCCGATCCAGAATCTGATTTTGAAGAGAAACTCGAAGAAATCAGCGAACACGACGAAGAGCAGGTAACAGGCGTTGATGAACCGCCTGCGCCACCATACCAGGTTACCGATACCGATGATGTCGGCCCACTTCCGGAAGAAGACGAGAAGAAAATCCGCAAGTTTCACGTCAACGGTGTCGCGGTGGGCGTTATTGCCCAGCGTGTTCAGTATTACGACGCCGACGGTAAACTGGTTACCGAATCCTTTAAAGATTACACCCGCAAAACACTGCTCAAAGAATATGCCTCGCTGGATGACTTTACCCGCAAGTGGCAGGACGCCGATCGCAAAGAAGCGATCATTCACGAGCTGGAGCAACAGGGGATCATCTGGGAAGTGCTGGCAGAAGAAGTCGGTAAAGATCTCGACCCGTTCGACATGCTTTGCCACGTAGTGTATGGTCAGCCGCCGTTAACCCGCAAAGAGCGCGCCGAGAACGTGCGCAAGCGGAACTACTTCACAAAATACTCTGAGGCAGCGCAAGCCGTGCTCGATAATCTGCTGGATAAATACGCCGATGCGGGCGTCCAGGAGATCGAAAGTATTCAGGTGCTGAAACTTAAGCCATTCGACAGCATGGGCACCTTACCGGAGATTATTAAAACCGGATTTGGCGACCGTAACGGGTATAATCAGGCGCTCAGCGAGCTGGAAAACGAAATCTACCAATTACCGCCCCGCTCTGCTTAACAACTCTCTTTTGCGCCTTCTGCAACCATCATGTTGCAGAAGGCCTTGTTTTTCATGGAATACAACATGTCTATCAGTTCAGTAATCAAATCATTACAAGATATTATGCGCAAAGATGCCGGTGTGGACGGCGATGCGCAGCGTCTCGGTCAGCTCTCCTGGCTGCTGTTTTTGAAAATCTTCGATGCCCAGGAAGAGGCGCTGGAACTGGAGCAGGATAACTATCAATATCCGATCCCACAGCGTTATTTGTGGCGCAGTTGGGCCGCCAACGCGCAGGGCATTACCGGTGATTCCCTGCTGGAATTCGTTAATGATGATCTGTTCCCGGCGTTGAAAAACCTCACTGCGCCTATCGATAAAAACCCACGCGGCTACGTGGTAAAGCAGGCGTTCAGCGATGCCTATAACTATATGAAAAACGGTACGCTACTGCGTCAGGTGATCAACAAGCTGAACGAAATTGACTTTACCAGCGCCAGCGAACGCCATCTGTTTGGTGATATTTACGAACAGATCCTTAAAGATCTGCAATCTGCGGGCAATGCGGGCGAATTCTATACTCCACGCGCCGTCACTCGCTTTATGGTGGATCGCGTCGATCCGAAACTCGGCGAATCCATTATGGACCCGGCCTGCGGTACGGGCGGTTTTCTTGCCTGCGCATTTGATCATGTAAAGAACAAATACGTGAAGAGCGTCGCCGATCATCAGACGCTGCAACAACAGATCCACGGTGTTGAGAAAAAACAGCTTCCGCACCTGCTGGCGACCACCAATATGCTGCTGCACGGCATTGAAGTACCGGTACAAATTCGTCACGACAACACCCTGAATAAACCGCTTTCCTCCTGGGATGAGCAACTGGATGTCATTGTTACCAACCCGCCATTTGGTGGCACGGAAGAAGACGGTATTGAGAAGAACTTTCCGGCAGAGATGCAAACCCGCGAAACGGCGGATCTGTTCCTGCAACTGATTGTGGAAGTACTGGCGAAAAACGGTCGTGCGGCGGTGGTATTGCCGGATGGCACACTATTTGGCGAAGGCGTTAAAACCAAAATCAAAAAGCTACTTACCGAAGAGTGCAACCTGCATACCATCGTGCGCTTACCGAATGGTGTGTTTAACCCCTATACCGGCATTAAAACCAACCTGTTGTTCTTTACCAAAGGTCAGCCAACCAAAGAGATTTGGTTCTATGAGCATCCGTATCCGTCGGGCGTGAAAAACTACAGCAAAACCAAGCCGATGAAGTTTGAAGAGTTTCAGGCGGAGATCGACTGGTGGGGTAACGAGGCCGATGGTTTTGCCAGCCGCGTCGAGAATGAGCAGGCATGGAAAGTCAGCATTGATGACGTGATTGCGCGTAACTTCAATCTGGATATTAAAAACCCACATCAGGCGGAAACCGTCAGCCATGATCCAGATGAATTGTTAGCGCAGTATGCAAAGCAACAGGCGGAGATCCAGACGCTGCGTAATCAACTGCGCGATATTCTCGGCGCAGCACTGTCTGGCAAGGAGGTTAACTGATGAGTGTGGAAAAGCTGATCGTTGATCATATGGAAACCTGGACCTCGGCGTTGCAAACCCGTTCCACCGCCGGGCGCGGCAGTTCCGGTAAAATTGATTTGTATGGCATTAAGAAATTGCGTGAGCTGATTCTGGAACTGGCTGTGCGCGGTAAACTGGTGCCGCAGGACCCGAACGATGAACCGGCGTCGGAGCTGCTGAAGCGTATTGCGGCGGAAAAAGCGGAGCTGGTGAAGCAAGGTAAAATTAAAAAGCAAAAACCGCTGCCGGAAATTAGCGAGGAAGAGAAGCCGTTTGAATTGCCGGAGGGATGGGAGTGGACGAGGTTAGGATTTATTTCAAACTATGGTTTTTGTGATAAAGCAGAACCTGAAGACGTAACACCTGAAACATGGATCCTTGAATTAGAGGATATAGAGAAAGTCACATCAAAGCTTCTCAATAAGGTAACTTTTGCAGAAAGACCATTTAAAAGCTCTAAGAATCGATTCTCACAAGGTGATGTACTTTATGGAAAATTACGTCCGTACCTAGATAAAGTGATCGTTGCTAATGAACCGGGTGTATGTACTACTGAAATTATCCCAATAACAAGCTATGGTAATATTTACCCAGAGTTCTTACGTCTATTGCTGAAAGCACCAAATTTCATTACTTATGCAAATAGCTCTACACATGGAATGAACTTACCAAGGCTTGGTACAGAAAAAGCTCAGCAGGCTGTCATCGAATTAGCTCCTATCCAGGAGCAACTGCGAATTGTTTCACGTGTTGATAAACTCATGTCCCTCTGCGACCAACTGGAACAACAATCCCTGACCAGTCTGGACGCACATCAGCAACTGGTTGAAACCCTGTTGGGAACACTTACAGACAGCCAAAACGCCGAGGAACTGGCTGAAAACTGGGCACGTATTAGCGAGCATTTCGACACCCTATTTACCACCGAAGCCAGCGTGGATGCGTTAAAACAGACCATTCTGCAACTGGCCGTAATGGGTAAACTTGTGCCGCAGGATCCGAATGACGAACCAGCCTCTGAACTGCTCAAACGAATTGCGCAGGAAAAAGCTCAACTGGTGAAAGAAGGGAAAATAAAAAAACAAAAACCGTTGCCGCCAATTAGCGATGAGGAAAAACCTTTTGAACTGCCGGATGGGTGGGAGTGGTGTCGTTTGGGAGATATTGTTACCATCAGAGGAGGTAAAAGAGTTGCTAATGGATATAAATTACTGACGACTGCAACTCCTCACATATATATCAGAGTCTCTGACATGAAAGATGGAACCATTGATCTTTCTGATCTCAGATATATTGATAGCAATATGCATGAAAAAATATCAAACTATATAATAAAGAAAGAAGATATATATATGACAATTGTTGGGGCTACGATTGGGAAATGTGGGCTTATTCCTCCAGAGCTTGATGGCATGAATTTAACAGAAAATGCAGCTCGTCTTACACCACATGATAAATTATCAAAAGAATATTTATACCAATGTCTTAGAAGTAATTTTTGTCAAAATCAGTTCACAGATAAGACACTGCAGGTAGGTGTACAAAAAATGGCATTAAATAGATTATCTAACACCTTAATTCCGCTAGCACCCAGTATGGAAGCAGCAAAAATTATTGATAATATAAAAAAAATTGAAGATATAAGTAAAGCAATGCTGAAAAAAATAAAATCCGCCCAACAAACCCAACTGCACCTTGCAGACGCACTGACTGACGCGGCGATAAACTAATTTCCTCGCCCTCAAAAAACCAATAAAGCGGCTAAATAGCCGCTTTATTCACATCACCAAAAATTATATTTCACGCTAATTTTCATCTTATTTTCATTAATTTTTAGCTGGACTTTCCCTGTATTTACTGATGATATATCCAGGTATTTAGCGCGGTGCGGATGTGCGCCAACACACCCGCACCGCTAATCACAATCCCTATTTCACGAGAATAGTAATCATGACTGACACGCATTCTATTGCACAACCGTTCGAAGCAGAAGTCTCCCCGGCAAATAACCGTCAATTAACCGTGAGTTATGCGAGTCGCTACCCGGATTACAGCCGTATTCCCGCCATCACCCTGAAAGGTCAGTGGCTGGAAGCCGCCGGTTTTACCACCGGTACGGCGGTAGATGTCAAAGTGATGGAAGGCTGTATTGTCCTCACCGCCCAACCACCCGCCGCCGAAGAGAGCGAACTGATGCAGTCACTGCGCCAGGTGTGCAAACTGTCGGCGCGTAAACAAAAGCAGGTGCAGGATTTTATTGGGGTGATTACAGGTAAACGGAAAGTCGCCTGATACATTGACCCGGTAGCGCCAGTGCTACCGGGTATTATTCGCCGCGTTAGACCAACGCGCTCTCCATCTGTTTTTCAAATGCCTGACGAATTAATCCCATAATGTAAGGAAGTTGTGCGAGGTCACTGAAACCAATTTCCACATCACCATTACCCCAGCGCCCAACATTTGTCACATCCGTGGCAATACCTTTCGGAACGACCAATTCATGAAACTGCATATTAAGCGACAATCGCAGTCGGCTTTTTTGCGGCACAACATCAACAAAATTCGTTTCCGCTTTAAACGCAATATACAGTTTTAAAACTTCCTGCGTGATCCCTGCGTCCAGGCGCATAACTTCATCGCGAAGATGATCGAATAACACCCGGCTATGCAAACCATCAGCAAGAAAAGGATAATCACTCAGGCTGTAACTGGTTTTGTTCTCCGGCTGCCCCCGATAAACAGCTAAAACCTCTTCAGGAAGAGAAGGCGCTTGCCAGACCTGAACCGCAAGCTCCGCCAGACGATCGGCACGGGCGCGAATGGCGGCTTCATCCCATTTTTCGCACTGTCCAAGACCGATATTCAAATAGAGCGGGCTATGTTTAAAGCCGTCGTCAATATCGCGTTTTTCCGCGAAAGGTCTGTCACTGTAGCGGGAGTTATAGCGCGTTAAAGTGAGATTCCCCAACGTATGTAACAGTTCTTTATGCACACGCTGCCAGTCGCTTCCCAGCTCTTCACGCCATTTAGCCGACAGATTTTCGTTCTGCGGCATAATATGTTCAATCGTAAACTCTTCCACGCGCTCTCTGCGTTTATCGTTTTCCAGTCGTCGTAACCAGTAGCTGCGACTACGGAAGTTATAGAGATCGCGAACTTTTAATTCCCGTTTAAATTCATCATCGTTGGGGAAACGACGATATGAAGGTAGATTCAAAAAATGTACCTGAATACTTTCCAGATAATTTTCTTTATTAATAACTTTATAAAAAGTGGCAAATGTCTTGTTCAAAGAATTTGTCGGAATTGCACAAACTGCACGGCGGAAAACATAAGATTCAATTAAACGAATTATGCTCAGGAAATCTTCGTGAGACAAAACGCCATTTTTATAGTCATGATAAAGCGCCAGTAAGAAAGGATACGCCACATCGACCTTTAACTCGCGCAAATCCTGAAAAGCCGTAGCAAGCGATTTGTCACTTTCTTTTCCCAATGCCATTGCACAGTAATACTCCGCGTAGATATGAATATCTTCAACCAGCCGATCTACGCCTTTTTCAGCAACACGCTGGCTGCGGGCATGGAGTTTAAATGCCTCATAGACTTCATCTGTCCGAGGGATCTCCCCCGTTTTTACCGTCAGATAATGACGCATAAAACTGTCAAAATATTCGCTGTAACCTTGCTGACCAAAGGCGACTTCCATTGGACGCCAGTGATCTTCATACAACCGGGTTTGATGCTCTGGTTCGAGGCCCATCAGAATAAAATTGCGCACCAGATCGGCCTGACTTAACGCCTTACCGGTGGAGTTCATACTTTCAAAAATCAGTTGCGGATTATCCTGACCACGATTAAGCGCCACATCGACAATTAATAACTTTGCTAACCCACGACATAAGGGGATCAAGTCATCACCGAGTTTGGCAATTTGTTCATCAAAGAAAGTAAAGTTTTCCATTATTCGATGGGAATAGTTTTCTGGCATTGGTCTTTGTTTTATTAACGCCAGTAAACTGTCTTTATCAGTCTCGGTCAGCAGTAATTTAAAACCTTTCTCGCCGGACTCATAAGGATTGAGCAAATAATAATTACGCAATTTCATTGCCGAAAAGCCATCAAAAACTTCGTCTTCGCCAAGATGGCGCGATAAAGCCTCAATCAGCAACATTGCGGTCGTCAGCCGCTGCTGACCATCAATGACCAGCAACGGAGAAATACCAGAAACCTGATACAATCCCTGCTCTATATAAACAACCGAACCGATAAAATGCGCTGATATATCGTCACGCTTTCCTGCACGAATGATGTCGTCCCAAAGTTGCCGACATTGTTGTTCTGTCCATGAATAAGTCCGTTGATAAATGGGAATAACAAACTGCTGCGAACGTTTTAAAAAATCGAGTAGGCGAGCTTCTGTAGCTTTCATTCTGACGTCTTTCCGTGAAGCAATAATGACGCAATAATAACCACTTCCTTGTGAAGGTTATAGCGAAATCCGGTTTATCCGCGACGAATTGCCCCCTCACTCCACATCCTCCCTGCGTAACCCAATATCCCTCAACCGTTCATCACTCATTTGCTGTAACACCCGTCGGGTCTGCATTTGCCGCCACCAACGCCTCACCGCCTGCCAGAGTTGTACGAAACCAATAAACGGCGTTTTGGCTCTGTTTTCGTGAAATTCCATCTGCTGCCTCCTCATCTTTCAGAGGCTTCATCATCCGCCTTCTGGCAGTTCACAATACAGATTCAAATATTAGTTTTATTTAACATACAGACAGGTTAAAACAGCATCTGCATCCGGTTTTTTAGCCTCATCTGTACCGGTTTTTCTCTCTGTATGGTCCAAATAAGGAACACAGCATGACGCGTTATCAACATCTGGCGACTCTACTTGCCGAGCGGATTGAGCAAGGGCTGTATCGTCACGGGGAGAAATTGCCGTCGGTGCGCAGCTTAAGTCTGGAGCACGGCGTCAGCATCAGCACCGTGCAGCAGGCGTATCAGACGCTGGAGACGATGAAGCTCATCACTCCGCAGCCGCGTTCGGGTTATTTTGTCGCACAACGTAAAGCCCAACCGCCAGTGCCGCCGATGACGCGTCCGGTGCAACGCCCGGTGGAAATTACCCAGTGGGATCAGGTGCTGGATATGCTGGAGGCGCATAGCGACAGTTCCATTGTTCCGTTAAGCAAAAGCACGCCGGATGTCGAAACGCCCAGCCTGAAACCACTCTGGCGGGAGCTAAGCCGGGTGGTACAGCATAATCTGCAAACCGTTCTCGGTTATGACTTGTTAGCCGGTCAGCGAGTGTTGCGGGAGCAGATTGCCCGCCTGATGCTCGACAGCGGCTCGGTGGTCACCGCCGATGACATCATCATCACCAGCGGCTGCCATAACTCGATGTCGCTGGCGTTAATGGCGGTGTGTAAACCGGGCGATATTGTCGCGGTCGAATCTCCCTGTTATTACGGTTCAATGCAGATGCTGCGCGGCATGGGCGTGAAAGTGATTGAAATCCCAACCGATCCAGAAACAGGCATCAGCGTTGAAGCGCTGGAACTGGCGCTGGAACAGTGGCCGATTAAAGGCATCATTCTGGTGCCAAACTGTAATAATCCGCTGGGATTTATTATGCCGGACGCGCGCAAACGGGCCGTTCTCTCTCTCGCTCAGCGTCATGATATTGTGATTTTTGAAGATGATGTCTACGGCGAACTGGCAACGGAGTATCCGCGCCCGCGGACCATTCATTCCTGGGATATCGACGGGCGAGTGCTGTTGTGCAGCTCGTTCAGTAAAAGCATTGCACCAGGCCTGCGCGTGGGTTGGGTCGCACCGGGGCGTTATCACGATAAACTGATGCATATGAAATACGCCATCAGCAGCTTTAATGTGCCGTCCACGCAAATGGCGGCGGCAACGTTTGTGCTGGAAGGTCACTATCATCGCCATATCCGGCGGATGCGGCAGACTTATCAGCGCAATCTGGCGCTTTATACCTGCTGGATACGGGAATATTTTCCCTGCGAAATCTGTATTACGCGCCCGAAAGGCGGATTTTTACTGTGGATCGAATTGCCTGAACAGGTCGATATGGTCTGCGTCGCGCGGCAGCTATACTGCATGAAAATCCAGGTGGCGGCAGGCTCGATTTTCTCAGCTTCCGGCAAATACCGTAATTGTCTGCGCATCAACTGCGCTTTGCCGCTCAGCGAAACCTATCGCGAAGCACTGAAGCAAATTGGCGAGGCCGTGTATCAGGCAATGGAATGAATTCGAATTAGTGGCGAGGCCCCTGATTTCCTCTCACGAATCGCCTGTGACTCGTTTTATCTTTGCAGGGCCATCGCCACGTTCCAGCATGGCTTAGGCCAAGCGCGATTTGTTCATGCCGGATGCCATGTGAACGCCTTACCAGGGCTACAAAAATCTTTAAAGTTCAATATATTGAATGGGTTATGTAGACCTGATAAGCGTAGCGCACTAGGCAGCTTTGCGTTTGTCATCAGTCTCTGATTAGTACTCGATCCATGGATCGCGCTTGCTTTCAGGCAAGGGCTGCTCTAATGCCTGCATTTGCTCTGCCGAAAGTCCAGTAATCTTTTGTATCCATTCAGGATCTGCCCCATTCTGCAACAACAATCGGAGGAGGCGCTGTTCCCCTTCTTCTTTCCCTTTCTCCCTCCCCAACAGCCATCCATCATTATGAATTCGCTCTGCAATAGTCATTATTCGCTCCCTTTGTTGTGGCATTCGACGGGTAAGTTCGCTGATAAACGCCTTAAAACGCGCTTCATCGCCAGTCAGTAAAATGTAATTTAACAGCGCAGTTATCTGGCTGTCATTAGCACACTCTGTAACCAGTAATACTACCAGTTGGTCGATAAGCCCCATCAGATCGCGTTGGCGAATATGCTTTTGGATCAACTCCAACAGGGCGACTCTGCGATGCTGCACAATCTCGTCGTCTGGCACGACAGTGATATCCACCAGCGGGAACGCGGCGTTATAGAGCTTTCGTGCGGTAGTCGGGTCGACAAATTCGTCCAGCCAACACAAGGACCAGGGATAAGGACTACGGCTACCGTGATAAAACAGCATCGGGATGACCAGCGGTAGCGGCCGGCGTTTATCATGCTCGATATGGCGCTGCATCACCGCCATGGAATAGCGCATCAGACGAAACGCCATATGGATATCCTCGCGGCTCTGATGTTCAATCACCACATAGATATAGCCATCGCCTTCGCGGGTCTTTACCGACCATAAAATATCGGAGTGTAGCGCCCGCAATTTTTCATCGACAAAGCTGGCAGATTCCAGTTTTAAGGTGTCGAGATCGCATAGTTCACGTATGCCTTTTGGTAAATGGATCTCCATAAAATCCCGCGCAGTGTCAGGGTGCGTGAGAAAGGTTTTAAATAATGCATCATGCGGCGTGCTGGTCGTGAAGTTTGTCATGGCGATCCGTCACCTGTTGATAAGATGACCCGACTTTAGCGACTAACAAAACCCTTCTCACCCGGCAAATTCCCATTCCCCGAGGCGCTTTCCAGGCTATTTTTATTCCTCTGCAAACGATACATTCTTATGGAAGATATCTCGCTTTTTGCGTTTTCTTACCGTCAGGCTCTATTCTTACGATATGAATAAAATCATTGAACTCCGACGCGCCAAAATGCTGGCGCTCTCTTTGCTGCTCGTTGCTGCCGCGACTTTTATCGTTACGCTGTTTTTACCGCCTAATTTTTGGGTGAGCGGCGTGAAGGCGATTGCCGAAGCGGCGATGGTCGGCGCGCTGGCGGACTGGTTTGCGGTGGTGGCGCTGTTTCGCCGCGTGCCGATACCGATTATTTCTCGCCATACGGCGATTATTCCGCGTAATAAAGACCGGATTGGCGAAAATCTCGGCCAGTTCGTGCAGGAAAAATTTCTCGATACTCAGTCGCTGGTAGCGCTAATCCGGCGTCATGAACCGGCGTTGTTAATTGGCAACTGGTTTAGTCAGCCGGAAAACGCCCGTCGCGTTGGACAGCATCTGTTGCAGATCATGAGTGGTTTTCTCGAGCTGACCGATGATGCGCGTATTCAACGTCTGCTTAAGCGTGCGGTGCATAAGGCGATCGATAAAGTGGATCTTTCCGGCACCAGTGCACTGATGCTGGAGAGCATGACCAAAAACGATCGTCATCAGGTGCTGCTCGATACGTTAATCGCACAACTGATCGCCCTGCTGCAACGAGACAAATCGCGCAAGTTTATCGCCCAGCAGATCGTCCGCTGGCTGGAGAGCGAGCATCCGCTGAAAGCCAAAATTTTGCCCACTGAATGGCTGGGCGAACATAGCGCGGAGTTGGTTTCTGACGCCGTGAATTCTTTGCTTGATGATATCAGCCGCGATCGCGCACATCAGATCCGCCATGCGTTTGATCGCGCTACCTTCGCGCTGATCGAGAAACTGAAAAACGATCCGGAAATGGCGGCGCGGGCCGATGCCGTGAAAAGTTATCTGAAAGAAGATGAAGCATTTAACCGCTATCTTGGTGAATTGTGGGGGGATTTACGGGAATGGCTGAAAGCGGATATCAACAGCGACGATTCTCGCGTGAAAGAACGTATTGCTCGTGCAGGACAGTGGTTTGGCGAGACGTTAATTGCCGATGATGCCCTGCGCGCCTCGTTAAATGGTCATCTGGAACAGGCCGCGCACCGCGTCGCGCCAGAGTTTTCGGCATTCCTGACGCGCCACATCAGCGATACGGTAAAAAGCTGGGATGCGCGCGATATGTCGCGGCAGATCGAGTTAAATATTGGCAAGGACCTCCAGTTTATCCGTGTTAACGGCACACTAGTCGGCGGTTGTATTGGTCTGATTTTGTATTTGTTGTCGCAGATCCCGGCCTTGCTACCCTTCAGCAATTTTTAGGAAGCGATAAAAATTATGCCAGGGGCGAACTGAGAAAAGCAGCTACAGTTTCAGCAAAACCGATAATGCCCCTACTTCTATTTTTCTGATCTGGTGGTCAGTGAAGCTATCTGCGACAGCAAAAAGAAAATGTACGAATACATGGCGGCGTTTAAACCTGTTCATGTAATGCAACAGCCGAACGGCGTTAAGGATTCATTAAGATCGCTACGTATACTTCCCGATATCTTATTGATTTGCCTTAAAGGGATTACCGTGACAAAAAGTATTTCGTTAAGTAAACGCATCTCCGTTATTGTGATTCTTTTTGCCATTGTGGCAGTGTGTACTTTCTTCGTGCAATCTTGCGCCCGTAAAAGCAATCATGCAGCATCATTTCAGAATTACCACGCCACCATTGCCGGCAAAGAAATTGCAGGCGTAACGAATAATATCTCCTCGCTGACCTGGTCGGCACAGAGCAATACCCTGTTTAGCACTATCAACAAGCCCGCGACGATTGTTGAAATGACCACCAATGGCGATTTGATCCGTACTATTCCTCTGGATTTTGTTAAGGATCTCGAGACGATCGAATACATTGGCGATAATAAGTTTGTCATTAGCGATGAGCGCGATTATGCCATTTATGTGATTTCACTTAATGCCAACTCGGAAGTAAAAATCCTCAAAAAAATAAAAATCCCGCTGCAGGAAACCCCGACCAATTGTGGTTTTGAAGGGCTGGCCTATTCTCCTGCCGATCAAACTTTCTGGTTTTTTAAAGAGAAAAATCCGATCGAGGTCTACAAAGTGAGCGGGCTGTTGCGTAACGATGAATTACACATCAGCAAAGACCAGACATTACAGCAGCAGTTTAATTTAGATGATGTTTCTGGCGCAGATTTTAACCCACAAAAAAATAGCTTGTTGGTGTTGTCTCATGAATCACGCGCACTCCAGGAAGTAACCGTAACAGGAGACGTGATCGGCGAAATGTCGTTAACCAAAGGCAAGTATGGCCTTTCACATAACATCAAACAGGCCGAAGGGGTTGCGATGGATGCCTCTGGTAATATTTATATCGTTAGCGAACCAAATCATTTTTATCGCTTTACCCCTAAATAATCACATTAACAGGCTGGCATGTTTCACTTTTTTGTTATTAACTTGTTAATTACAAAAAATACAAACAAGGTTAAACATGCCTCCGTCCTCGCATCCCGTAGAACGCTTTTCTTTCAGCACCGCGCTTTTCGGGATGCTGGTTCTGACCTTAGGTATGGGATTAGGTCGCTTCCTTTATACACCTATGTTGCCCGTCATGATGGCGGAAGGGGCGTTTTCATTTAGCCAGCTCTCGTGGATTGCCAGCGGCAACTATGCGGGGTATCTGGCTGGCAGTCTGCTATTTTCGTTTGGCGCATTTCACCAGCCGTCGCGTCTGCGCCCATTTCTGTTGGCTTCTGCCCTGGCGAGCGGATTGTTGATCCTCGCAATGGCATGGTTGCCGTCATTTATCCTGGTGTTATTGATTCGCTTCCTGGCGGGTGTCGCCAGCGCTGGAATGCTGATTTTTGGTTCGACGCTGATTATGCAGCACACGCGCCATCCTTTTGTGCTGGCAGCTTTGTTTTCTGGCGTTGGTATTGGCATCGCGCTGGGCAATGAATATGTTCTGGCAGGCCTGCATTTTGCCCTCTCCTCGCAAACGTTATGGCAAGGAGCCGGGGCGCTTTCTGGCATGATGCTGATTGCACTTACGCTTTTAATGCCCTCGAAAAAACACACCGTCGCGCCAACGCCATTGGCAAAAACGGAGCAACAGATAATGAGCTGGTGGTTACTGGCTATTCTGTACGGCCTGGCGGGATTTGGTTACATCATCGTCGCGACTTACCTGCCGCTCATGGCGAAAGATGCAGGCTCACCATTGTTAACCGCCCATCTCTGGACGTTAGTCGGCTTATCAATTGTGCCTGGTTGCTTTGGCTGGCTATGGGCAGCAAAACGTTGGGGAGCATTACCCTGCCTGACGGCGAATTTACTGGTGCAGGCTGTCTGTGTGCTGCTTACTCTCGCCAGCGACTCGCCTCTCTTGCTTATCATCAGTAGTATCGGTTTTGGCGGTACCTTTATGGGCACGACATCTCTGGTGATGACTATCGCCCGCCAACTGAGCGTACCGGGAAATCTCAATCTTTTAGGCTTTGTGACGCTCATTTACGGCATTGGGCAAATCCTCGGCCCGGCGCTGACCAGTATGCTCGGCAATGGAACATCGGCGCTTGCCAGCGCCACTCTCTGCGGCGCGGCGGCGTTGTTTATTGCTGCGCTTATCAGCACAGTGCAATTATTTAAGCTACAAGTGGTCGCTTCATAAGGGCTGTTTCCCTTACCACTCAAGAAACTCAACCTCAACCATTGATGTCAGCCAGACCCCGTTTTCCGCTTGCCAGAAAGGGATCCCTCGTTTCGCCATTTCCTGTGCTTTGACGGTTAAGATAACCGGCGAACCGTGTCTTGCCCCAACTTTGCGGGCCGTTGCTTCATCAGCAGAGAGATGCACATGATGACGCTCCCCTGCAATCAGCCCCTGTTTTTTTATCGCCTCAAGAAAACGGCTTGCCGTACCGTGGTAGAGAAATTGTGGCGGTGTTTTTTCGATGAAGGCAATGGCGACCTGCGAAGTCGAATGCCCCTGAACGGCGCGAATACACGTACCATCACTGGAATAACTAAAGCGCTTCTTATCGCTGGTGGCGACCACAGTATCCAGTAATGCGCGGGTTAACCGCTTGCCAGCTTTTTGTGCACAGAGTATGAGCTTATCGATATCCGCCCATCCTTCACGGTCCAGCACGATGCCAATCGCCTCCGGTTTATGTCGGAGGACAAAACTTAAAAACTTGCTCGTCTCTGCCAGCTCTTTGTCGTTGTATTTTGCCATTTTGCATTCGTCCTTGTATTCGCCGCCTTTACTCACCAGCCGTTATTGTCACCGTGTTTATGAATTTTCTGCAACTCAATCCTTACAGGAAGGTTCTCCGCGCAGCGTAATTTTTCCACGTAGCCGCCACAAGCATACATAATGGGGATTGTTATGGCACAACAAGGGGATGCTGTAGCTGGCGTGTTAACCGACCATGATGTCACCGTTTTACTGCCCGCGATGTATTTAATGGGCAACCCGGTGCAAAATGTCGGTCGCTGCCTGGGGACAGCCGAAGTAAATGCCAAATATTACCCGCATATCATTACGGTCTGCGTGATTAACGCGTTGCTGTCAAACCTGGTTATGCAGCTTATTATTTAACAAGGAGTTACCATGATTGATTATTCCGCAGCCGGTTTTACCCTGCTGCAGGGAGCGCATTTATATGCGCCGGAAGATCGAGGAATTTGCGATGTCCTCGTCGCTAACGGCAAGATTATCGCCGTTGCCAGCAACATCCCTTCTGACATCGTACCGGACTGCACGGTTGTCGATCTCAGCGGGCAGATCCTCTGCCCAGGTTTTATTGATCAACACGTCCATTTAATTGGCGGCGGCGGCGAAGCTGGCCCCACTACACGCACGCCGGAAGTCGCGCTTAGTCGTCTGACAGAAGCGGGCGTCACGTCAGTGGTTGGTCTGCTCGGCACCGACTCTATCTCTCGCCACCCGGAATCCTTACTCGCCAAGACTCGTGCGCTCAATGAAGAAGGCATTAGCGCCTGGATGCTGACCGGTGCTTATCATGTGCCTTCCCGTACCATTACAGGCTCGGTGGAAAAAGATGTGGCGATTATCGATCGCGTGATTGGCGTGAAATGTGCCATCTCAGACCACCGCTCGGCCGCGCCGGATGTTTATCATCTGGCCAATATGGCGGCGGAATCCCGCGTTGGAGGTTTGCTCGGCGGTAAACCTGGCGTCACCGTGTTCCACATGGGCGACAGCAAAAAGGCGTTACAGCCCATCTATGACCTTCTTGAGAACTGCGACGTACCCATCAGCAAGTTGCTGCCGACCCACGTTAACCGCAACGTTCCGTTGTTTGAGCAGGCGCTGGAGTTCGCGCGCAAAGGCGGCACCATCGATATCACCAGCAGCATTGACGAACCGGTCGCCCCTGCCGAAGGTATTGCCCGCGCCGTTCAGGCGGGTATTCCGCTGGCTCGCGTTACCCTTAGCTCCGACGGCAACGGCAGTCAGCCGTTCTTTGACGATGAAGGGAATTTAACGCATATCGGTGTTGCGGGTTTTGAGACGTTGCTGGAAACCGTGCAAGTGTTGGTTAAAGACTATGGCTTTAGTATCAGCGATGCCCTGCGTCCACTCACCAGTAGCGTCGCTGGTTTCCTCAACCTGACCGGTAAAGGCGAAATTCTGCCGGGCAATGACGCGGATCTGTTAGTGATGACACCACAGTTGCGTATTGAGCAGGTATACGCTCGCGGCAAACTGATGGTCAAAGACGGCAAAGCGTGTGTGAAAGGGACGTTTGAAACTGCATAAGCAGTTCCGAACGCTTGAACAGGCGACTGGCGTTGAGCTGTTTAATCGCCAAAGGCAACGCTACAACTCCTGTGTGGGGCGATTTATTAACCGCCCCCTGACATGCCACTGCGAGTTACGTTTCAGCACTTTTTGGCTCTTCATGGGCCAATTATTCAAGCAAGTTGCCTTCGGCAGCTGTGGAATATCTGGCTACCGGAGTACGCCATACAACAAGAAATTCGCAGCGGGCAGCTCATTGTCCTGAATCGGGACGAATTAGTTATCCCGCATTCCGGATGAATCCCGTTGCAGAGCGTTTCTGGCGTGAACTGCGTGGGCTGGAGATTGAACCTGGCTGAAAGTCCCGGTATTGAACTATGCCAGCTCCCCTTCTGCCAGACCAGGTCAAACGTTAGCGGCTCATCATCGTGGTACAGCATCATCTCCAGACTAATGACCAACTCGTGGCAATAGACTGCTTTCAGATTGACCTGCAATGCTGCAATACGTGGCTCATGAAATAAAAGCGCGGAACGTAACTGGCGGCAATACCAACTCTGGAGAAGCTTGTCGCTCTGATTATGCCCTTGCCACTCAGGCATGCCTGAAACAAGTAATATTGGTAGCGGTGAATGGGGAGAACTAAAAAGTTGAAAGAGATCCCGACATACGGAATCACGCAGCGATAACGTATTGTTCCCTGTACTTTCAGGTAATACCGTCTGAACCGATTGGCGCATCATTTTGCGCACTCCTGACGTTTAGTGGCATCTGTATCCTGCCCTGGCTGCTGGACACCACTGGGTTGATGCTCATATTCCATAATCATTCCTTTATGCTCATTGCGTCCCTGGCACTTTCATAAGGGATTTATAAGATCCGCCAAAGATAAAACACTGTACAGAAAAGAATATCCACTGACTTTTTATTTAAAAAGGTATCATTTGACAAAAGTCATTAAACATAACGGAAATATGTTAACATATTCTGATTATTCCGAATAATTTCTCAGCGTTAAACTGATATATAATTATTCCAAAACAATATATCGTACGTAATGATTAAATTACGCATAATATATTCTGCAGAACATAATTAATTATTCAGGGAACATACATAGTGCAAAGCGGTTCAACTTTGCACCAGAAATGAGGGATCAGGCGTCCACTTTATCCAACGGCCACGAATCAAACAGATAACCATCGAAATAGATGTCATCAACATTAGAGAACTCCAGCAAGCGCTGCTTCACATTCTCCAGATGCTGCCACATCGCCAGTTTTGCCGCGCGGGCATCTTTTTTGATTAACGCAGCCAGGATCTGTTTGTGATCGTCTAACCACTCTTTGCGGTATAAGCTGTCATCGAGATGGCTATGTAACTGGATCCACATTGGATTATTTTCCCGCCACTCCCAGGACTGACGGAACAGTTCCACCAGCATGCTGTTATGCGTGGCTTCAGCAATAGCGAGGTGGAACTGCATGTCGCCGCTTTCGCTACTACCCGGCGCGCTGGAAGCCAGTTCACGCTCTTCCAGTTGCAATGCCTGACGCATTTTAACGATGTCTTCGCGGGTAGCCTGCAAAGCGGCAAACTCGGCGATGTTACTTTCCAGCAACTGGCGCGCCTGTAACAGTTCAAAAGGACCGGCGTCATTGCAGACGTTGGCCTCTGCGCTCTCTGCATTATGGCTGGGTAAACTGTCGAGCACATAAATACCGGCACCACGTCGTACTTCTACCAGCCCTTTGATCTCCAGCATGATCAGTGCCTCACGCACCACCGTGCGGGTGACATCCAGCATTTCTGCGATTTCACGCTCCGGCGGTAGTCGCTCCCCAGGATTGTACGGCGTCTTAAGGATCAGATCGCGGATCATCGCCCCAACTTCCTGGTAAGGTCTTTGCGCAGAGGTGGCAGATTTCATGATGTTGTGTCCGTTAGATGCGATTAATCAAATTATTGCCGGATGCGGCGTGAACGCCTTATTCGGCCTACAAAGAGTGCGTATTCAATAAATTGCGATTGATCCGTAGGCCCGCCAGGCTTACTTACCGGGCAATTTTACGTTGACCGTTAATTTCAAACTATACCATTAGCACTGGAAGTTGGCACGTACAGGTGGGCAAAAAACGAAAACTGGTCAACCAAATATATTTTTGATTGACCAGTGAGTCTGTAGGGTAATCAGTCAGTTACAGTGCAGCCACACACTCACGCGCGCCGCGCTCGCACAGCTGCTGATATGCCGCAGTCACCGCGCCAACAAAGTCTGCATTTTGCGGCAGATCATCGGCAAAGATACCGCTCAGGCCCAGCAACGCTTTCACGCGGTCTGCGCCCTGATACTGCGCATTGATCTTCTGGAACTCGGCCAGCATCGGGTCTACCACGTCGATAGCATTACCCTGCTCATCCACGCCCTGGGTGTAACGCATCCAGCCCGCTACGCCAAGCGCAAGGTGACGCCAGCTACCGCCGTTTTGCAGGTGTAAACGCACCGGGTCCAGCAGACGCTGTGGTAACTTCTGGCTGCCGTCCATCGCAATCTGCCAAGTACGGTGACGCAGAGACGGGTTGCTGAAACGCTCGATCAGCAGCGTCGCATAGGCGTTCAGATCAGTCCCTTCCGGCATCGACAGCGTTGGTGCTTGTTCCTGCATCATCAGGGCAAAGGCCGCTTTGCGGTAATCCGGGTTAGTCATGGTGTCGGCAATGGTTTCATAACCGCCGAGGTAACCGAGGTATGCCAGGAAAGAGTGGCTGCCGTTAAGCATACGCAGTTTCATCATTTCGAACGGTACAACATCCGCAACAAACTGCGCGCCGACTTTATCCCAGTCCGGACGACCATTAACGAAGTTATCTTCAATGACCCACTGACGGAATGGTTCGCAGGCAATGGCGCACGGATCATAAACGCCCAGCTGGTCAGCAATTTCCTGCAACGTTTCAGGGGTAGCTGCCGGAACGATACGGTCAACCATGGTGCACGGGAAGGTGACGTTCTCTTCAATCCATGCAGCCAGTTGCGGGTCACGCGCCTGAGCCAGCCCCAGAACGGCAACTTTCGCCACATGACCATTTTCACGCACGTTATCACAGGACATCACCGTAAACGCTTTCAGCCCTTTTTCACGACGCAGACGCAGGGCTTCTACGATGTAACCAATTGCGGACTTCGGCGCAGTCGGGTTTTCCAGATCGTGCTTGATCAGCGGGTTATTGAGATCCAGCTGACCGCTCGCCGCATCGGCACAGTAGCCTTTTTCCGTGACCGTCAGGGAGACAATCGCCGTCTGCGGACGCGCCATCGCGTTGAGAATACCTTCGCAACCGTCGATTTCCGGATGCAGGGCTTCTTTCATCGAACCAATAATTTTCAGCTCGGTGCTTTCCGCGCCTTTTTCCGCCACGGTGTACAGCAGCTGCTGTTTTTTCAGGTTTTCGATCAGCACGCGGTCGTTGCCTGGCATCAGGTTAACTTCGCAGATACCCCAGTCGCTATCGGTGCTTTCCAGCAGGTGATGGGTATACAGCGCCTGGTGCGCGCGGTGAAACGCCCCGCAACCGAGATGCACAATGCGTGATTCCAGACGAGAATGATCCCATGACGGGCGGGCAACCGGCAGATTGCTGTCAACAATAGTAGTCATCGTAAACTCCAGAATCCGTCTTCAGAGAGTGACGGCAAGGAAGAAGGAACCGGCACGGCGCGCAGCCATGCCGGTGGGTATTAACGGCTAAAGAAAGCGCGCTGGATCGCCAGTTCGACACCGCGAACTTCGGCCAGGCCTTTCAGACGACCAATTGCGGAGTAACCTGGGTTAGTTTTCTTCTTCAGGTCGTCCAGCATCTGATGACCGTGGTCCGGGCGCATCGGGATCAGGTCTTCTTTGCCTTCCGCTTTACGACGGTGTTCTTCTTCAACAATCGCTTTCACCACTTCGTACATATCAACGTCACCGTTCAGGTGCGCCGCTTCGTGGAAGGTTTTCGGGTTATCTTCACGCATGGTGGAACGCAGATGGGTGAAGTAAATGCGCGAACCGAACTGCTTGATCATATCAACCAGATCGTTGTCAGCACGCACGCCGTAGGAACCGGTGCACATGGTGAAACCGTTCGCCATGCTATTTACGGTATCAACCATCCACTGCATATCTTCAATGGTAGAAACAATGCGCGGCAGGCCGAGGATTGGGCGCGGCGGATCGTCCGGGTGAACAGCCATACGCACGCCAACTTCTTCGGCAACCGGAATAATCGCCTTCAGGAAGACCGCAAAGTTTTCGCGCAGTTTGGCTTTGTCGATATCTTTGTACAGCTCCAGGTGCTTACGGAACTGGTCGAGGGTATAACCTTCTTCCGCGCCCGGAAGACCAGCAATGATGTTACGGGTCAGACGCGCTTTGTCTTCGTCGCTCATGGTGGCGAAGCGTTCAGCTGCCTGAGCAATTTCTTCTTCGGTGTAATCCGCTTCCGCGCCTGGACGCTTCAGGATGTGCATTTCGAATGCAGCGAATTCGATCTGGTCGAAGCGCAGAGCTTTGGAGCCGTCTGGCAGCACGTATTCAAGGTCAGTACGGGTCCAGTCGAGCACCGGCATGAAGTTATAGCACACGGTGCGGATACCGCACTGCGCCAGGTTGCGCAGGGTCTGCTGATAGTTAGCGATCCACTGCTCATAGTTGCCAGTGTGGGTTTTGATATCTTCGTGAATTGGCACGCTTTCTACGACAGACCACACCAGGCCTGCGTCTTCAACGATAGCCTTGCGTTTGAGGATCTCTTCAACGGACCATACTTCGCCGTTCGGGATATGGTGCAGCGCGGTAACCACGCCAGTTGCGCCCGCCTGACGGACATCAGCTAAAGAAACCGGATCGTTAGGGCCGTACCAGCGCCAGGTCTGTTCCATGTTTATTCCTCTTTCACGTAGTGGGTTCAACAGCGAAGAGACGCGGAACCCCGGAGTTGTTTAGGTATCCGAATGAACGACCAGACCGCAGCCGTGGCGTTGCATCGGATGAGATGGCGTATAAGTTCTACCTTTTGGTAATACATGTCAACCTGAAATCTAAAATTGGTTAACCACATCACAAGAAATCTACTCTCCTGCCGGTTGACGCAAATGGCAACAAAGGAGGATCGGCGGTTAGTGATCGGGGGATGTGACATTCATCGCAATAATGGTTGACCAATTTACATAACGTGTCGTCCAACATAACAATGGATTAACCTGGAGAGGTAAAATGTTATTGGTTTCTCGGCGATTGTGGTGGTGATGCTGACAGCGTGGATTATAAAACGCCTTATACCCCTGATGCTTCTCTCTTAACCTGCTTCCCCCATTGCATAAGTTGTGACCGACACAACAAAACTGATGTTGTTGCGAAGATTGCTATTTAGTTTTGGTATAAAAGGTATATAGGCACATGGTGCGACATTTGAATTCCAGCGAGCAGGAGTAATTCACAATGAATAAAACAATAACGGCGCTTGCTATCATGATGGCATCATTTGCCGCGAACGCGTCTGTATTACCGGAAATTCCAGTACCATTTAAAAGTGGTACTGGTGCAATTGATAACAACACTGTCTACATCGGTTTAGGTAGTGCAGGAACAGCATGGTATAAGCTGGACACACAGGCCAAAGATAAAAAATGGACAGCTCTGGCTGAATTCCCCGGCGGCGCGAGAGATCAAGCAACGTCCGCATTTATTGATGGTGATTTGTATGTATTTGGCGGTATTGGCAAAAACCAACAAGGTTTAACCAGGGTGTTCAACGATGTGTACAAATATAGCCCAGCAACTAATACCTGGATTAAATTGATGTCACACGCGCCAATGGGCATGGCGGGTCATGTGACTTTTGTACACAACGGCAAGGCTTATGTTACTGGCGGTGTTAACCAAAATATCTTCAATGGCTATTTTGAAGATCTCAACGAGGCCGGAAAAGATTCAAAAGCTATAGATAAAATCAACGCCCACTATTTTGACAAAAAAGCAGAAGATTATTTCTTCAATAAGTTTTTGTTGTCTTTTGATCCCTCAACACAGCAATGGAGTTACGCTGGCGAATCGCCCTGGTACGGGACGGCTGGTGCGGCGGTTGTGAACAAAGGTGATAAAACCTGGCTTATTAATGGCGAAGCCAAACCAGGATTGCGAACGGATGCCGTATTTGAGCTTGATTTTACCGGCAATAACGTAAAATGGAATAAGCTTCCTCCCGTCTCATCACCAGATGGCGTCGCTGGCGGTTTTGCGGGGATAGGCAATGCTTCTCTGATATTTGCCGGAGGAGCCGGATTTAAAGGCTCGCGCGAAAATTACCAGAACGGTAAGAACTATGCGCATGAAGGCCTGAATAAATCGTATAGTGCTGATATTTATCTGTGGCATAACGGGAAATGGGAGAAATCTGGCGAACTGACGCAAGGTCGGGCCTACGGAGTATCATTGCCCTGGAATAATAGTCTATTGATTATTGGCGGTGAAATTGCGGGTGGTAAAGCTGTTGCGGATTCAATGTTGCTCTCAGTGAGAGATAATAAAGTTACTGTGCAAAACTAACTTTTCAGGGTATCCATTGCCTGAAAATAAAGATGTTGTTCATCCCGGAATAAAATAACTGGCGCGGTTTGCGCAGATACATCCCGCGCCCGCCATATCACTTTAAAAGAGAACTGACAAACGCGCCTGATGAAAATCCAAATAATTTGAGCAAGGGATATTACGGTTCAGCGTACCGAACGCTGGAGAACTGGACGACGGCGCTACGAAGCCGTCATTTCAGTCGGGGGATGATTGTAGACAAATTTGTTGACGCTATTTTGCAGTTTTGGCGCGAAAGATGAGCGTTCATTAATTTGATTTATTTGCATTCATCAACGCTTTTAACTCCTCCGGCGTAAACGGTGGTTTGCGCCGGTGCAGCATCGCATGGCAATTAGGGCAAACAGGCAGCAAAAAAACAAATGAGATCAAGGTAATATATCTTCGCTTGCAGGCTTGAACAGCAGAAAATTTGCGAGCATGATCGCAATTATTTCACTGCCAGGGATAACAATGGCTTCCAGTAAATCGCTACAGCAGGCAATTGCCAACATAAAAATCTGGCACAAGGGTGAACAGCGCGCGCCGCATAAACCATTGTTACTGCTATACGTATTAGCGGGATACCTGAATGGACATCCGCGCCTTTTCGATTATGGATCGGAAATCTACGAACCTCTGCACAGTTTACTGGAACGTTTTGGGCCACAGCGTTCGCAGTACCGACCTGATATGCCGTTCTGGCGATTACAACGCGACGGATTCTGGCAATTACACAATGCCGAGCTTTGCTCAACAGCAGGGAGCAGCCGACAACCGCCAGTGAAGGAACTGACCGAATACCACGTTGCAGGCGGTTTCGATGAACAGCACTACGCCCTGGTAACCGGCAATAAAAAACTCATCAATACTCTGGCGCAACAGATACTCGAAGCGCACTTCACCGAGAGTATTCAGGAAGAAATTGCTGACGAGCTGGGTTTTGAGCTCCAGCAAATCCGTAAACAGCGCGACCCTTTATTTCGCAAACTTGTATTGCGCGCATATAACTACCAATGCGCGATATGTGGCTTTAATATGCGCCACGATGACACCACCGTCGCGTTGGAAGCGGCGCATATAAAATGGAAACAGCACGGCGGTCCTTGTGAAATCCCTAATGGCCTGGCGCTTTGCGCAATTCACCATAAAGCCTTTGATAAAGGATCGATTGGCCTGGATGAAAATATGCGGGTACTGGTATCAGATGCGGTAAACGGCGGAGGTATCGTTGAGAAACTATTCTGGGATTTTGACGGGAAAACTATTGCGTTGCCGCAGGTGCGTAAAAATTACCCTTTTGAGGGGTTTGTTGAGTGGCATCGGAAAGAGGTTTTTAGGGGGTGAGGTTGATAACAGCATTCACCCTACAACCTTACATTGTATTTAAATTAGAGCTGAGTTAACAGATAGTTGTATATATAACAGGCACTTGTCACAACGATTAACTCAATATAGTTAGAATACCTCATATTAATTAAAAAATAAGTAATGTCACAACAGAGGAAAAGTCACGATGACTCTTGTAGATAGTGTCGAAGCAGATAGGCTAACGATTAGTGAATTGATTGATGCCCTGGCGAAAGATAAAAATTACACAGCTTCCAGATGGTATCAGCGATACCGTGCGTTTACGACTTTGCTACAGCAAACCTCAACTTTTGCTGAACCTGCAACAGATGGTCTGGTCAAACAGCTTTGGTATGAACGTGATAACGGCATTGCAAGTATTCGCCAGGGCGTTCCATCCTTAGCAGAATATCAGCAAAGCCTGCCACTGCTTAGAGAACTAACTGAACGAATTCGGCAACAGCCGGATGAAGAAACTTACCAATATGTTGGCAATGCACTACAACAAGCTAAAGAAAACGGACTTCTCAAGCGCATGTATTGGAGTTTGAGAAATCGCGTCTTTGCCGCGTTCTCGCCAGAAAACTACACCAGTACTGTGGATGAGAATGCTTTTAATAAAGCAGCAGAATTCTTAAATCAGCACTTCCATCTCGGTTTGGTACTGACCGGAAATTGGTTACAGAAAAACTATGAATTGAAACAAGCCATACACGCCCAATCTCCTGATACAGATCCTTATTACGTGAATATGGCCATCTGGCATCTCTATGAATTGCTCCGTGAACGCGATAATGAACAAAAGCAGGAGAAAGTAGCTAGCACTACATCCATAACCAGCAGTGAGCCCATCGAGAACAAGATCATCCTACATTCACCAACTAACGTGATCTTCTTTGGCCCCCCTGGCACTGGCAAGACCTTCAGGTTGCAGCAAAAAATGAAAGAGTACACTTCTCATGCTGTTCCCGCTGATCGTGATGCCTGGCTGGATTCTCGCCTTGAATCGTTGAACTGGATGCAGGTTATAACGCTGGTGCTGCTCGATCTTGGGAAACGAGCGAAAGTTCGCCAAATTATTGAACATATGTGGTTTCAACGTAAGGCATTATTAAACGGTCGTAATGGCAATCTATCGAATACTGCCTGGGCAGCTTTGCAATCCTATACAGTTCCGGAGTCGCTAAGTGTTGATTATAAGAATCGGCGTGAGCCTGCCGTATTTAACAAAACAGATAACAGCGAATGGTTGCTAGTTGATTCACAGCTCGAGCAAGTGGAGGATTTGGTAGAGCTCTACGCCGAACTTAAACGTGGCCCTAAATCTGCCGAAGCCATCCAGCGTTTTGCGGTGGTTACGTTCCACCAATCTTACGGCTATGAAGAATTTATTGAAGGTATACGCGCTCGCTCTGACGAGAGTGGCAATATCTCTTATCCCATTGAGCCGGGTATCTTTATGCGCCTTTGCCAACGTGCGAATGCCGATCCAGGACATCGCTACGCCATTTTTATTGATGAGATCAATCGCGGCAACATATCCAAGATCTTTGGTGAACTGATCTCACTCATTGAAGTTGACAAGCGTGCAGGCATGCCCAATGCAATGAGCCTGCAACTGGCTTATAGCGGTGATCACTTCAGCGTACCCGGCAATGTCGATATCATCGGAGCCATGAATACAGCGGACCGTTCTTTAGCTCTGATGGACACGGCTTTGCGCCGTCGCTTTGACTTTGTCGAAATGATGCCTGATCTCTCTTTACTGAGTGAAGCTAAGGTGAAAGGCATAGAGCTCGAGTCGTTGTTAGAGAAACTCAATAGCCGCATCGAGGCTCTTTACGATCGTGAACATACGCTGGGGCATGCGTTCTTTATGCCGGTAAAAAATGCACTCGATGCCGGTGATGAAGAAGCAGCGTTTAAACAATTGAAGATCGCATTCCAGAAAAAGATCATTCCGCTTTTACAGGAATACTTTTTCGATGACTGGAACAAGATCCGGTTGGTGCTGGCAGACAATCAAAAGCAAGACGACAACCTGCAATTCGTGATTGAGAAAACCGACGATCTCGATACGCTTTTTGGTAACAACCATGGTTTACGACGCCATGATCAGCAATCAACAGCTTATGAGCTCAAAGATTTCGATCAAGAGATCTGGAATATTCCTCAGGCTTATCGTTCAATTTATCAGCCCCAGCAGACTCCCCTTGATGAGCAGGCTGTAAATCATGGGTGAAGTTATCTCCGTTTTTGAATATGACCTACTGGGGAGTGGAAACGCGGCTTCAGTTGGCGCAAAACCGGTGCCTCCACAGGTCTTTAATTATTTAGAAGCGCTTAGCCTGGCAAGTAATCAAGGGAGCCAGTTCCTCAAACTCACCTCTCGCTCAGGCTTCAAATTGCTTCAGGTTCAAAACTACGCAGGGATGCTTTCAACACCTCACGGTTTCCAGCTTGAGATACTGCCCAAGGTTGGTAAAAACCTCACAGCGGCTAATGCGCGTCAAACATTGCTGACGATGCTAAGCCATCTGCCTGGGTTTCGACATATTCAAACCCAGCAAGCCACTCTTCAGGCTCAGCGTATGCCTTTGCTTGAGATTTTTATCAATCAGTTTTTGCATAGCGTCAGCCAATTGCTTAAACAAGGTTTACGCTCCGACTATGTGAGCAAGCAAGGTAATCTGGCTTTTATGAAGGGCAAGCTGATGCTTTCTTCACAGCTGCGACATAACGCGGTGAATCGCCATAAGTTTTGTGTCGATTATGATGACTACATGCCTGATTGTGCAGCCAATCGGCTCTTACACTCCGCGCTAGATAAGCTTCTTAGTCTAAAGCTGTCATCAGAGAATCAACGCTGGCTTTACGAACTGCGCTTTGCGTTTGACGGTATTCCACTTAGCCGGGATATTGAACGTGATATAAACAACTTACGCCTCGAGCGTGGTATGGCTCATTACAACGAACCAATGGCATGGGCGCAATTGATCCTGAGGGGAATGAGCCCGAGTGCTTTGCAGGGAAACACCAAAGCGATATCACTTTTGTTCCCTATGGAAGCGGTATTTGAATCCTTTGTGGCACAGACCCTACCCGACGAGTTACCACCTCACCTCAAAGTTTTACCTCAAGCAGCAACTTATTCTTTGGTAAAGCATGGACTTAAAGATTGCTTTAAGCTTCGCCCCGACTTACTGATTCAATCACACAAACCAGTTCAAACCAAAATGGTGATGGATACAAAATGGAAGCTGGTGAATAGCAGCCAGCAGACAAAATCACTCTATGGACTGGCACAAGCTGACTTCTATCAAATGTTTGCCTACGGACAAAAATATCTTGGTGGGAATGGCGAAATGTATCTGATTTACCCTGCGCATGATGACTTTAGCCAACCGATACCGCAGCATTTTGCTTTCTCGGAGACTTTAAAATTATGGGTTGTGCCATACCGGATAACGGCAAAACGCGGTGAGAGGATGATGTGGCCGAATGACGTGTCCTGTACAATGAGCCCCAAGCAGGATCGGATGGCTGCTTCAGTATCCTATAGTGGAGGCATGAGATGACCCATGAATACCAGCGACAAAGCCTGGAACAACTAATTACTCAGCAAACAGCAACAGCCAAAAGCGCCGCCGTTGTATTTAATGAGAACCAAACCCTCTGGCAAACACTTGGCTTTAGCCAGTCTCAAGTTTCGCTATGGCTTGCCTCATTGCCTCAAAGTAATCATCTAAAAGGGCCAACAATGGCAACGTACCAGGTTATACCTGATATCGCGGCACATTTGGTATCATTGTTACAACAAGCTGGTGGGCGCATGCCCCTTGCACAAGTACTGAAAAAGCTCCCTGCTGGTATTACGACCAGTGAACAGCAGATACGCAAACTGGCACAGAAGCACGCGCAGATAGAGATTAAAGGCCCCTTGCTGGTACTGATAAATTAGCCGGCATTTGTAGTAACCATTGGCTGTATTAAAGGATTTTAGAAAACATCATGGCAAAAGAAGCAAAAAAACAAGACCCGCAACAGCAGCTAGAAGCACTGTTCAATAAACTGGTCAAACAGCACTCCGAGTTTACTCAGCCATTGGTCGAATTACCCGAGCATGAATTCGCCAAGGCTGGTCTCATTCAAGGCCTGGTTGAAGGCAACTTAACGCCACCAGTCATGTTGATTGCGCTGACAGAAGGCCATTGGGAATACGCCGCTGACACTGCAAAGTTTGATGATTTAGCCTATCAGCTGTTAAGTGATATCGAAGGTGACTGGCCAGTATATGCCGTTGTGGACGATGGCTTGAACCAACGTATTTTGGCCTTGTTCGGTGCCGATGGATCTGACGGTACCCACGGTGCAGATACCCTGCCAGGTCTGGAAGAATTACGTAGCTTTGATCGCATGGAGCGTGATCCAACCTTTCGCTGGTCGATGCGTGTTTATACACGCTTAATGCAGCGATTTGATGCCTTCCATGAAAATGTTTATCGCGTTACCAAAGACAAGGTAAACGACAAGAACGACATTATTGAGGAAGTAGCTAAGCTTCTGTTTTTAGAAACTTTCCGCCTGCATCACGATGAAGACCTTACCTTTAAAGATGATGAGGGAAATACCCTGCGTTTTCGTGATGTCTTTGATTGGCAATATGTGGAGAGCCACGGCGATAAAGCCGTTGCCCAAATCAAAGCCGCCTTTGAGGAATTTAAAAACCACGAAAACTACGTTGTGATCTCAGATGATGGCTCACGTAACCCCATCTTTAGTAAAGAAACACACCTGCGGCTGTCTGTTGCGAAAAACTATCAGGATTTGCTGGAAGCAATACAAAACCTGGGTCCGGTAAAAACCAACGACGGCAAAATCGCTAAAGAACACGGCACGTTGGCTGATGTGTCAGGAGATTTACTCGGCAGAGTGTTTGATGTATTCCTACGCGCTAACTTTGAATCCAAAGGTGGCCTTGGCGTTTATTTAACACCTAACCCAGTAAAACAGGCCATGCTAGAAATTGCTATGCACGACATCGACGATGACGATGAAATGCGATCGCGCTTAGCCAATGGCGATTTTCGTTTCTGCGATCCCACCTGTGGCTCCTTTGGTTTTGGCTCGGTGGCGTTAAGCCAGATTGATAAATGGATCGATTTTAAGCTGGTGCTGGCCGACGATAAAAAAGAATCATTGAAACAGAAATTACGCGACTGTGCATTTACCGGTGCCGATGCTGCACCACGCATGGTAATGCTGGCCCGCGTGAATATGGCATTGCAAGGTGCTCCCAAAGCGCAGATTTTCTATACCGACAACTCACTCACTACTAACGCCCTGAAGCCGAATAGCTTTGACCTTATTTGCACCAACCCGCCGTTCGGTACGCCTAAATTTGATAAAGGCAAAAATGGTCAAAACTCAAAAGCCAATTACGAAGCCAATATGGAGCAAGTGCTCGGTGGTTTTCGTCCGACCAAAAAAGTCGTTGATAGCTACAACGCCTGGTATGACCACGTGAAAATGAAGTGGCAGGATATCGGTGATTTAGAGCTGGATGAAAACGGCGAGCCTAAATGGGCGGGCTATCGTACAGATTTGCGCAGAACAGGCGGTACAGATAAAAAGCCGTTTTACAGCCTGCAGCCTTCAACCGCAGGGCTCGCGCTGGGCAGTAAACCCGATAGCAAGGGCAACTGGCAACCGGTAGGTGCCACTATTGACCCAGCAGTACTTTTTATCGACCGCTGCCTGCAACTGCTTAAACCCGGCGGCCGTCTGTTAATAGTGCTGCCTGATGGTATTTTATGTAACTCCGGCGACCGTTATGTCCGTGAGTACATTATGGGGAAAAAAGACGAAAAAACCGGCGAGTTTGTTGGCGGTAAAGCTATTGTAAAAGCAGTAATTTCATTGCCGAGCGACTGCTTTAAACTCTCCGGCACGGGGGCCAAAACCTCGATTTTGTATTTACAAAAACGCCATGCTAACCCCAACCAGCCAGAGCAATTTTTGCCCGAGCCACAAACCGACGTGTTTATGGCAGTGGCTGAAACCTTGGGCTACGTGGTGAAAAACAACATTGAAGACTATAACGCCGGTGTCGCTAACGATCTGGATAAGATTGTGTCGGCTTATAAGCGGGGTGAATAGTTATGTACAAAGTCCGAGTTTTACAAGAAATCAATGACCGACTCGATGCTGAATACTATAACCCAGCAGCATTGAGCACGTTGAAGAAGATGGAAACCAAAGGTACGGTTACTACTTTTGGGGACCTGGTTGACGAAGGCTATCGAGTGGTTTACCACGGTACAGATTCTATTAACGGATTAAAAGATTCCGAGGTACTTCCTTTTTTATCCCCAACACAAATTGATGCCAATGGTTCAATCAATTTCGAAGATGCTGATAAACTTCCTCTGTACTACAAAGATCAATATCCTAAAGGGTTAGGAAAAGCTGGCGAGATTTTAGTCGAAGTTAAAGGTAATGTATCAAAAGTGGGTATTGTCCCTTCAGCGTTCCCAAAAAATTTGATGATAAGTGGGTCTTTGTATAAAGCTACTTTGAACCCCAGAAGAGTAGATTCACATTATGTGCTCGCATTTTTAAAGTCGAAAGATGGTCAAATCCTAAAGAATCGCCTAACTAGCAACACAATCATTAACTACATTGCAAAAGATGCACTGTACTCAATTCCCGTTATTGAGTTTAAAGAAAAAGCTCAAAAATACATAGGGGATAAAGTTCGCCAAGCCGAGCAGCTGCGCGCTTGGGCGAAGCGGTTGGAGAATCAGTTCCACCAGAAGCTCACAGAAAATTATCCAGAGGTATTTGAGGATAAACGAACTGGTAAGAAGTATTCGAAAGCACCAGTGGAAGATATTTCGTACACATTGAATCCTGGAGCTTTTGATGAAGAACGATTGAGAATACGCTTATATTTAAAGAAACTTGGTGCCGTAAAATTAAGGGAAATTGCAACTATAGAGGGACCAACCTGTTCTAGCTACTCACCTCAAACAAAATATATTGGGCTAGATTCAATCAGTTCAAATAGTTGTGCACTTTCACCTTCGACTATTAGGGAGAGCGATGTTACTGGTACGTCAAGGCTGCTATCCGAAGGGCCTGTTGTCGCCAAGCTGCGTCCGTATCTAAACAAAGTTAGCTATATCCCTAAATCGCTTGCTGGCGCTGTTGGTTCGACCGAACTTCTTTGTGTGAAAGCAACAGGTGCTACAAGTAATTGGTATTTATACGGGGTATTGAAATCAGATATTACGCTGCAACAGCTCAAACCAGTTGCAAGCGGCTCGACTCATCCTCGGATCGACCAATATGATTTATATGATTTAGTACTCCCAATACATCAGGACCATCAGATAATGGGATCATGGATTGAAAATGCTCAATTAGCATACTTCGCCGCTGCACAACAAGTGAACGCCGCCAAAACCCTGGTCGAAGCCCTCATCGAAGGCCAACTGACTGAGCAACAATTAATCCAGGCCCAACAAGCCCTGGAAGATGGCGACAACAGCTTAGATCAGGCGATTTTAAGTAAACTGAGCGCTGAGGGTTATGCCATAGAAGGCGCCACACCGCTATTTAGCGATGTGGATGAGTTATACAGTTTGCTGGAAGAGGCGGCGCAAGCGGAGGCTGAAGAGTAAAAATGGAGACAAGGGGCATGGACAGCATTACAACCAGGCAAAATAACGCCCCCGTAAATAGCGAAGTGGCACTTGACCTCTGCCTGCAGCTTTGGCAGCAAGGCGGTTTAACCGCCAGTAAAGCAGCGTTGTTACTGGCGGCTGTGCCTGCCCTCAGGTCACTGTTACAACCAATAATACAGCCGAAAAAGAAAGACGCTGAAACGGATATCATTAGCGCCTTTAGCCTCACTGCACCATTACTTGATGCCTTTAGTGATTTAAGCCAGTCGGGTGAATGGCAATTAGCGGTGTTGGGCTTAAACCCAGATGTTCGCCAACATTGGATAAATTTAGCCGCCGCTCGCTGCCAGGAAGCTGGCGCGATGAGTGACCCAATGGTATTGGTTAAACTCATTCAGCAACTGGGCAATGCCAGTGAATGGGTCTTAGCCCAGCTGGAAAGCACTGCCACCACGCCGCAAATCATTGCCGGCCCTCTGGCACAAACCGAACGCGATTTGCTCGGTCATAGCCTAAACGACAATGCTGCCATTCCCGCTCTATGCCGTATTTTGCGCACCAGCCATACCCTGTTTACCGTGAGCGAACAAAATGAACCACCGGCACCTATACAAGCGGTGGATGTCACCGCAAAACAACTGACAAATAACTGGTGTAGTGGGCGGTTGTTAGCACTCCCCAATACATTGCTTAATGAACATGACCTGAAACCTAATGCCGATTGGTTATTGGTGTCCCGCTCGGGTCATGACAACGTGCCGCTTACCGAGCTATTCGCCCAACAGCCCTGGTTATTTTTACTCAGTCTCATTGTCTTTGTGCAAGATGCCTGGGCTGCCGAGCAACGTGGCGGTTTGTTGCTCACCTTACCTGCCGGGCAAAATGCCTTTGCCCCCGGTCAAATAAATGTGGCGGTACAAGGCATTGAAGGTGATGAGGTGAGTCTGGGTAGTTTGGCCGAGTTTCTTGTGCTTCTGCTCGGTGAGCTCAATATCCCCCTCTATCCGGCACTCGATGCGAACACGGAAAGCATCAACCGCCTAAACCGCGTCCTGAGCTCATTCATTGCCGAATTGTTGGCAAAAAAAATCTGGCAATTTACCGAGGCGGGTCGTGGTGAGTCCGGCCAATATCGAATTCATACAAGCTTCAGCGATGCCTGTTATAGCCTGCCGTTAGCACCACTATTTGGCTACAAAAGCCAAACGTTACAACGGGCCATTAAGCAACTGGCGCAAAACTGCTATGCCAATAAAAAACGCGCCGCCAATAGAATAAACCTTCAAGGATCGTCGTTATGAGTTTTGAATTAAACGAACAGATGGTTGATAGCCTGGCAAAACAACATCGCTGGGCGGCGACGGGTGTATCAGATTATCCACCTCGCGACCCGTTAGTGGGCCAGAGCCGCTTTTTTAAACGCTTTCAAACCTTTTTGCATACGGTGGATCACGACGATGATCGCTTTGCCCATGTGTTTGCCGTCGAAGCCGAATGGGGCCGGGGGAAATCACGTTTAGGCCATGAATTGGTCGCACAAATTAACGACTGTTCAAGGGGTTGGTTTGTCCGCGACGAGCAAGGCCAACTGCACGATAAGCAGCTGTTTAATCGCGACACGCAAGACAAATACCTGGCGCTCTACATTCGCTACTCGCAAGTGGCATCAGATTATCAAAACTCGGATAACTGGTTTGCTTTTGGTTTATATCAGGCGCTATTACCACTGGCCACCCAAACCTTTGATGGATCGATTCAAAGTGAAATTGCCAAACAAGCCTATGAACGCTTAATGCCATTTGGCTTTAAATCTGAACTGTTAGCAGATGCCTTACAGCTGAACGCCAACCACAGCGAAGAAGACCTCTATACTGACCAAACGCTGGTAGTCAGTTTGGTGCAAGCCGCCTATAAAGTATTAAAGAGTTTTGGCGTGCAGTATATGTTGGTGGTGCTGGATGAGCTGGAAACCGTTGCAGAAGCCGCCACCTTTGGCCTGGAAGATGAACAAGATAAACGCCTCGATGGCCAGGCCATTCGCCTGATTGGTAAAGCAATTAAAGAGGAAGACCCTCGTCGTAAACTTCCATGGTTGCGCTATGTGGCGCTGTGTTCACCACTGCTTGGCCAGCAATTGCGTGAAATTCAATCGGTCGCACGCCGCTTTGAGTTAGTGGAACTTGAGCATAATGCCTTTGCCGATGTATCAGACTATGTGGCAAGCCTCTTAAAAGACGGCAAGCTGGGTTTTAATTACCCTGCTGGTTTAGTGGAAGCTGCATACGCCATGAGTGGTGCCAACTTCGGTTGGTTTAACGTGGTCATGGCTAATGTGGATGCAGTGCTGAGCCAATACCAACAAGCAGGCCGCAGTATCAAGGATGTGGGCGATTTATTTGAAGCTGTGCTGGCAGGCTCTGGCCGCGTAGCCAGGCATGTGCTGGATAAAGGGGCGATAGAAGGCATTCAAACTCGCGACCAGGCGCTATTGACCGAATGTCGTAGTTTGCTCTACGGCCAATTACCCGTGCGCTTAGCTGAAATGGGCTATGCCACAGAATTGCTGGCGCTGAAAAACGAAGATCTGGAACCCATAGCCGCTCATTACCGCAAACTGAGCATTGACCGCCTACAGTGCCGACAAGCCCTGGAGCAAGCCAAATTCCGCCGCGATAAAGATGAATGGTACTACCCTGCAGTAGATCAAGCACTGAACTTAGATACTTTGCTGGATAACCTGCGTACTTTTTCAATTAAAGAACAAGCCGCAAGCGGCGATAAAGGCGCGGTATTACTACCTCTGTCAAAAGGTGAGTTTAAATACTTACTCAGCTTGCTGTATGACCACCCAGCGATTGAATTCGCTGCCGATGCCTTATGGCACAAGTTAGTGGGTGAAACTACCGAACTGGACGCCAGCGAAGCAACGCATATTGGCCCCAGTGTGGCGATGTTACTGCGCCTGGATTTGCGCTATCGCAGTGCCCAGCAAAACTCACTGATTTTTAAAGATCCCGCCATGGGCGACGCTCATGAACAGGCAATGAGTGAACTTAGCAAACAAAGTAGCCAGAAGCCGCTCATCAAGCTATTAGCTCGTGTAACGGGTTTTGTGAGATTACTGGATAACAACTGGACCTATGATGAAAACTTACTGAGTAATAAAGCGGGCAGCGACGATGCACCTTTGGCCATTTTAACCGAGCCCCGTGGCCGCCAAGGTGGTTTACTTACCCTGGATGGATTTAAGCTTCACCCAGAAGGTAAAGCCTTGTTTGCCTGGGTCAGCAACCTAATTGAGCTGAACAATCTTCACACCTTTGCGGCAAACCACAGCCACCAAAATGGTCGCACGCCAGTATTAGCGTTAACCGCATCTGCACATCTCATGGAGCAATACAGCCGACTGGATGAAAGAAATGAGTTGCGTGATGCGATACTGCTGCATTATGTCAACCCAAGCGAAGCAGACCAGTTAGAGCGTATTGGCTTAAGTTTGGCAGCATGCCAGTTGCACGGCGTGAATTTAACTGCCGACAGCTTTACCGCGAAATTCAAAAACAAGCTACATGCCCTAACAACCTTTGCCACGGATGCCATTCACAAGTGGCGCCAGCGTTTGCAGCAGCGCGGTTTAATTGCCTGGCCATTAAAGGTAGATGGTAAATTATCACCAAATGACCGAGACCTGTTGTTTAAAGGCTGGTATCAGCTGGCCATTGCTCACCCTGAGTTAAATGGCATTCTCGATTTACAGCAGCAACACGGCGTGCCAGTGAATGAGCTGAGCAGCTTGTTGGATAAACTTAAGGTGCCGGGCAGCTATATTGCCAAAGGCTACACGGCCGATGAACATGCCGGGCTATTTACTGAACTTAATAATGTGCAGCGAAGCCAGGCGCAGATCCCATTATTTTTATCCCGTATTGCTCACCCTAATAAAAAGCACAAGTGGCAATTCGAAGGCTTTAAGCAACAGTTTTATTTCGCCTATGTGGCTGAAACGAGTGTTACCGCTAAAGGCGTGTTTAATGACTGGATGTGGTGGTGTGGAGAGCTGAACTTACTCACTTTAACCAATCCAACAGAAAAACAGGCAATTTGGGAGCACTACCCGCGCTCCCGCTTAGAAAATGCTATTAGAGAAGCGCAAAACTGGTTCCGCGGTAACGATATGGGCAGCTACGCAGCCAATGTGGAAGTCATGAGCCGCGTGTATGGTTATGCACGCATTAATGAAATGTTCGCGCCACTGGGTAAAAATAAGCTGGGTTTCGTCACCGTGGAAGCTAAAGAGCAGCTGGAAAAAGCACAATCGCTATTTAACGTGCTCAAACAGCAAGAAGAACAACTGGCTGATATGGTCGAAGCCAACGACACGAAAGTATTGGCAGGGCTTATCCACAAACGTGCTGAAGTGCTGGAGCTGGTAGCAAAGGTTAAACCGCTTAATAGTTCCAGGCCTATGCTAAAAGATGCCCATATTCTCAGCTTAGAAGACAAAACGACCTCGCTTTATCAACGGATTGAACAGGCCTGTTTATTTGCCGAGTTTGTTGAGCGCAGCGCTGAGCGTATCAACAACCGACTCGTTGATTTAATCATAGATGTTGAAACAGAGTGTGCCCCGCTGACGAATTTCCCGAAACGACTGTACACCAACACGCTGCGCACCATAGGTCATATTTTAGACGGAGCGTTAAAAGACGATACCAGCAGTGCCACTGGCCGAAAAGAGCAGCAAGCAGATAGCGATACCTTACTGCATTACCTGCGTAAACTCGATTTAGGTAGAGCGCATGACAAGCTTTCAGCCTTAGCGCAAGAAGTGGGTTTAAACCTGCACAATGATCAACAGTTGCCGATAGCGGAGATTCAGGGGCATATTTTGTCCAGCTACCGCAACTGCAAAGAACGATTTAGTAAGCTGGTTAATAACCTAGCAGTGCAAAACCAACGCGTCCAACAGCTGCAAAAATGGCTCAGTAGCGCCACGGCTGAGTATGAGTACGCTGATGACATTGCAGAGCTACCAAAACTGGTAATGAAATTACAGCTCATTGAAGACGCTATTGCCGATCTCCCCAACGATGCCGAAAGCAAGCGTCAAAGTATGCAAAACAGTTTGCGCAATGGGCAGTTTTCATCGTTACGGGATTTACCAGAAGAGCTTTTAAAACCGGCACGCGGTCAACTTACACCGATTCAAGGCCAGCTACTTAAAATTGAAGAGCGTCTAAACCAAGTAAGACGCAACTCCATCGCGCAGGTAAACAGCTGGCTGCCGTTATTAAAACCGCTATTGGCTTCTCAAAAGCAAGCGGAACCAGCAGCGTTGACTCTGGAGGATGTGAGCAATTTGGGTGTCAGAGAACTTCAACAGGTGTGTGAAAGCACCCAGGCCAAATGGCAGAGTCAAGGTGAGCAAATACTAAAAGATACAGGCTTAACACTGGCGGATTGGCAACCGATTTATCAGGCTTTGAGCCAAAATCAGGAACCCGTGTTAACACCTGAGCAACAGAAAGGACTTGTAGACAAAGGCATTGTAAAAATGCGCCTTACCTTTGCCACTGGTTTATAGAGGTGACGCGATGAGTCTTTATTTATCTGCGGCACTGGCCAGTAATCGTAAAGGCCGTTTTTTGCAAACTGTTGCGGGGGCTACCCCCTTAACGAAGGATTGGATTAGCTCGCCGCCAGCCAGCGGTTTGTTAATAGTGCAAGCAGAAGAGTTGACTGACGCTAATACTATGCAGCACCTGTATCACTGGGCTATGCAGGCAGGTTGTGCCGCTTTGGTAATAAACCTGAAAGCAGAACAATTTACCTTATTAGCGCAATTGCCCTCCCCACTGGATTGGCAGTTAGTACCAGCTATCTTGAGGGTGCAGGAACCGGAGCTAACCGCTTTGCTAGCCAGTGAAACAGACCAAGCTATTGCTGGCTTTACTGGCAGTGCAGATCGCCACCAGCACCAGGCCGGTGATGTAGTGCATACCCGCTACATACGAAAACACAGCAACAGTGGGCTATTAGCCTTTACCACGTTACCTTTGTGGTCGCTGACTTTACTCGATCATAGTGAGATCCTGGTAAGCTGGTTGAATTGGTTTGTGGACCATGCAGGCATTGCTGAACGAATAATCCAACCTAAAGCGCCATCAACTGACTACACACCAGATAAGCACGATCTGGTTGTATTGCTATTACTCTACGCTGGTGGTGGCATGAGCTTACAAGCGTTGTCTGAGCATAATGCGGTTAAGCTGATGTTTGATGTTAATAGCCTTGATATTGTCAAGCGGGGTGAGATGTTGCGGCAGCACGATTTTATCGACGATGCGGGCATAACAGCTACCGGTAAAACATGCCTACAAGCCTCGCAATATTGGGCTTATGCCCCATTACTTAGCGAGCAGCTACACACAGGAACGCTATAAGCATGAATGAGAACAAAACGATGAATTTAGCGCAATCGCTCGCCATCGATAGCCAGCTTCGCTTACCGGGAAGTGCAGGACGCTTGCTTAAACAGGTCCGTGATATTGAGCAAGTGGCGCCGCTGTTCCGTGATGCTGGCTTAGTGAAAGCGGTCCCCAAGCCCACAATCGTTAATTTACGCGTAGCCGGTATTGCGACTAAATCGTGCTTAGACAAGGTATTGGGTGGTTTTATTTATGCTAGTGCAGCAGTGCGCACAGATTTGCTAATAGATGATAATAAAGTCAGCACGGTGGGTAGCGACTCGGTATCAGAACTGGATGATATTGATTTTGAAGCTCAGCGTAAACGGCTTGATTTAATTGAAATTCGTCAGGCTTATCAGTTAGTTGAGAAAAAACTTTTAAGTTATGAGCCTGGCGATTTAATTTTGCTGGATACGCCGTTGTTTTTAGCACGGGATATGGCTCCGCTGGAGCGAAATGTCCGTCATAAACAAGAGTACGAAAAAACCAGACAAGTGATAGAAACTTTTTGGCAAAACCATCGCTCCAGAATTTTTCCCTGGAATCAAAATGGTGTAGTACTTGCGAGCATTTTGGCTGAGCGCTTTAGTGCCATTGTAAGTATCGCTAAACAAGATTTACGTACCGAACAAGGCCGCAAACAAATTTTAGCATCTGATGGGTTTTCTAAAGAGTTGATGCAAAATCTGGAAGGACTGGATGAAAGTTTGGTTGGCGTGGGGGATTTGCGATTTATCAATGGCATTTTAGGCAACTATTCGCGCACCATCGCATTTCGTTTGTCTGAACAAGAAAAGCGCATTGAACCCAACATTGAAGCTAAACAAGGTCTAATTGGTTTTCACTTCCGTAGTGCCCGAGGCGGACAGATAAAAATGGTGCAATTAGCGGGTGACGAACCAGAATGGAAAAGTGCTGATCTCGATTTAGTTGCCTCTCGCCTGATGGTGCTGGATATGCAAAACAAAGGTAATGCAATGCCGTTGCCACAATTACTTGGCTATCAACAGCTTGGTATTTTACCTAAATTTGCTACGTTTTATCGCCAGGGTTTACACCAAGCACTAAAGAATAATGATATTGAGGCCGGGTGGTTGGCAGGCCTCGATGAGGGATTGAATAATGGCTTATAAAGTTTTAGGTAAATTAGTCGGTAACACAGGTGATGCCAGCCAGTTAACTATGGTTGTGCAAGACTCGTTTTCAGTACGCCGTGGTGAGTTTGTACGCATTATGCACCAGGAACGCAAAGATGAAGGGCAAGTCGCCGTACTGGGGCGAGTGACCAAGATCAGTCGTACCAATATGCTCTACAACGCCGGCTTTGGCGATGGTGTAACCGAGCTTGAGCTTTTGCCCGGTGCGAATGTAACTGGTGAGAATATGTTTGCTCAGGTCGAGCTGGTTGGTTACCGCGATCCTGTTACTCGTCAAATCAAAATTCCACGTCGCCCACTTAACCCGGGTACTGCTGTTGAAACCGTCGATTTTCAGTTTTTGAGTGATTTTTACGAATTTAATGAACATTCCAGTTTGCACTTGGGTAACTTAGTAGGCTACGACAAAGGCGAGAATACAGTTCCTGTTTTTATTGACGTGAACAAGTTGGTCACTGAGCATTTGGCTGTTCTGGCAATGACGGGTTCAGGTAAGTCTTATACAGTTGGCCGCATTATTGAGCGTTTAGTCGCAGTTAATAACGGTACGGTAGTAGTATTTGACCCACATGGTGAATACGGTAAAGCCCTCGCTGGCGGTAATCTGCAATTCTCAAGCTTCTTAGAAGCCACTGACGATAAGCGTGATCAAGAAGCACTGCCACTGATAAAACAGACCTTTGAAAAGCTGCAGGCCGCCGGTGCAGGTATTCAGGTTTACTCGCCGCAGCACGAATCTTTTAAACATAAATACGCCAGTAAGAATACGCCATTAGCGCTTCAGTTTGACCATTTTGAAATGGACGATATTGCTGAAATATTACCTGGCTTAACGGAACCGCAGCAACGAGTACTCGATGTTGCAATTCGTTATTGGCGCTCTGCAGATAAGACTGAGCCACGAGATATTAACCGCCTACGCTTCTTATTAGGTGATGGTATTGAAGAGTTAAAAGAGTGGGACGACCTTTCTGAAGCTGAGTCTAAGGCGTTATCAGGCCGTAGTGCCGCCGTCGCCTCGATGAAGCTTTCACGCGTGCTTAATGAAGCCAAAAGTTTTTACAGTGCAACAATGGCTGAGCCAACTGATATTTACAAAATGGTGGGACGCCCGAGCAATCAACAGGGGCGTTTAGTCGTTGTTGACTTACAAGGTTTGAGTGATACCGCTAAGCAAGTCATTTGTGCACTGTTATCTAGTGAAATATTAAAAGCAGCTTCGAGCAAAACGGACCCGCTGCGCCCATGCTTTATCATTTACGAAGAGGGCCATAATTTTGCCCCGGCCGGCGGCAACGCAGTCAGTCACCGCATTATTAAAAAGATCGCCGGTGAAGGTCGTAAATTTGGTGTTGGATTTGGCATTGTGAGCCAGCGTCCATCGAAATTAGATTCAGATGTGACCTCTCAGTGCAATACGCTAATTACGATGCGCTTAAAGAACCCAGACGATCAACGATTTATAGCTAAAGCATCAGATATGGTGAGCAAAGCTGATCTGGAGGAACTCCCGAGTTTATCAACCGGTGAAGCTTTGGTGTGTGGTCGTTCAATCCCTGCACCACTGCTTGTTAAAGTTGGTAGTAAGGCATTAATTCACGGTGGTGAATCACCAGAGGTACTGCGTGTTTGGGGCTCTTTCAGTGGCTAAGGTGCCTATGCCTGAAGTTGCCTGGGTAAATGAGACGTTTCCACTTTTAGCAAGCGGTAAGCTATTGGACCAGGATGTATTGGTCCACAGCCTGGGCTGTAGCGTTTGGAATACATTCGGGCATGAACAGTCATTTATGGCGGTAGTGGAATGCCCGGCTCCAGGGACATTTGGTGCTGATATTCGCTCTGACTCGGGCTGGTTTCATAAATCTTCTACATCGCCTGTGTGTTTAATCGAATTTGAACGCTTTGATGGTTCAGCGAAGGGGCAGCAAAAGCTGGAAGAAAAATTAAAAAACTTACTGGAAGCAGCACAGCGCTGGAATAATTCCCCCAAAACTCTGGTCCTCAGTGCCTGGAGCCAGGGCTTAGTAGGTGCACCTGATACTCAAAAACTGAAAGACATATGCCGTATGGGTTTTACTTCGTCCACGGGTGCCCAAGTAAGCGCCGCTCCTGATGTTGAGGTGGTGTTTAGTCGCTTTTTATTTATCAAAAATCTGAACATGATTGTTTTGGACAGAATTCACTATGAGGTGTTGATGTGAATATAAAATCAGCACATTTTTTGCCAGGGACGAATAAACGCCTTGGTGACAAATACCTGTTACTTGAATGCCTTGGTGATGGCAGCCATGGCTGGGTATGGCGGGCGGAACGCCTGAAAGATGGAAAAATTGTCGCAGTAAAAATCCCTAAGGATATTACTCGGGAAGACCGTCAGCTTGCCGAAGGTAAAGAGCTTTTAAACGTCGAGCCGCACGAAAATATTGTGCAAATTTTTGATATGGGCCGTATAGATAATGAATGGTTCTATATTGAAATGGAGTATTTTCCCAGCCAAACTCTGGCGCAAAAGCTCGATGACAGGCAGCGTAATTTTGGTCAGACCTATGAACGGTTGTTCAGAATATATCGTCAAGTGCTCTGTGCTGTGCATTATTTGGCTGAACTACCAGTGCCAATATCTCATGGAGATATTAAGCCACATAACATTTTGGTTGGAGAGCGGGACCTGGTGAAGTTGACGGACTTTGGCAGCTCAGCTTTACCAGAAGAAATTTACGTTCGTACCCGAGAAAATGGCGGGACTGTGTTGTATTCGGCCCCAGAGTTCTCCAACGTCGATAGCCGTAGAGGCAGCCTGGAAGAGCTACTATTGGGCGACATCTATAGCTTAGGTGTTTTGCTATACCAGCTGCTGACAGGAAAGCTGCCCCATGATACGCCAGCACAAGTTCAGCGCCACGCACCTTTCAAGCTTCCGACAGAGATTAATAGCTCTATTCACACAGACCTGGAGCAAGTGGTTCTTACCTGCTTACAAAAACGAGCGGAGGATCGCTTTTCCACTATTTCCGACTTAATTCATGCATTTGATGCTGCTGCCACTAAGCAATTAAAAGTTGGTGCTATTGCTCCCGTTTTTCAGACTAAATCTGATCAGGACTGGTCAAGTGCGGTACTTGAAGCAATGTCCAATCAATCTTACCAAAAAGCAGCTCAGTTAGCGTCGCAGGAGTATAGCCGCAGTAAAGATCTACAAGCTTTACATCAGCAACTTATTGCCTTGTACCGTGCCAATCACTTATTCGACTTTGAAAAAGTAGTAGAAGATAATAAAGGGATATTGCTTGAGGATAAATTGACTCAACCAGCGGCTTTGTTCGAATTGATAGTTAAGGCAAACCTACAGTTACGCAATATCAGTCAAGCAAAATTCTGGCTGTTGCAACGAAAGCAAGCTGAAGCAGAAAACGCGACTACTATGTATTTAGAATCATCTATTCTTGGCCTTGAAGCGAAATATTCTGAAGCAAGAGTACTATTGGAGAAAGTAAACCAGACAACTCCAATGAAGCTCCATGTGTTAAGCCAACTCATTTTAGTTTGCGAGCAAATGCGTGATTACTCTGGTGCTGCGGCTTATTTGAAAGCGGCATTGCGAGTAGCACCATTGGATAACAGCATGAAAGAGAAAAAAGAATCGTATGCAAAGCTTGGGGTTATTTGATTGAAAAGATGACCATTGTGCAAACAAGATATATTGAGACTGTAATTAAAATTGTGTAATTGCCTGTTTTTGATATGTTCACTCCAACAACGGAGACAGGCAAATTATGGACGAAAAGAAACTTAAAGCACTGGCGGCTGAACTGGCTAAGTGCCTTAAAACCGAAGCCGACCTCAATCAGTTTTCCCGTATGCTGACGAAATTAACCGTCGAAACAGTGCTCAATGCGGAGCTGACTGACCACCCCGGGCATGAGAAAAATGCACCCAAAACAGGTTCAAACACCCGCAATGGCTACTCGTCAAAAACGGTGTTATGCGATGATAGCGAGATCGAACTGAACACGCCGCGTGACCGTGAAAACACCTTCGAGCCGCAGCTGATTAAGAAGCACCAGACGCGCATTACTCAGATGGACAGCCAGATTTTATCCCTCTACGCCAAAGGCATGACTACCCGCGAAATCGTCGCCACCTTCAAAGAAATGTACGACGCCGATGTGTCACCCACGCTGATATCTAAGGTCACCGACGCGGTAAAAGAACAGGTTACTGAGTGGCAAAACCGACAGCTGGATGCGCTGTATCCCATTGTTTACATGGACTGTATCGTCGTAAAAGTCCGTCAGAACGGGAGTGTGATAAACAAGGCCGTCTTCCTGGCTCTGGGGATCAATACCGAAGGCCAGAAAGAATTGCTGGGCATGTGGCTGGCCGAAAACGAAGGCGCAAAGTTCTGGCTGAGTGTGCTGACGGAGCTGAAAAACCGTGGCCTCCAGGACATCCTGATAGCCTGCGTGGACGGTCTTAAGGGCTTCCCGGATGCGATAAACAGCGTCTTCCCGCAGACCCATATCCAGCTGTGCATCATCCATATGGTGCGTAACAGCCTGAAATACGTGTCCTGGAAGGACTATAAAGCCGTCACCAGCGGCTTGAAGACTGTCTATCAGGCCCCTACCGAAGAGGCGGCACTGATGGCGCTCGATGCGTTCGCGGAAGTCTGGGACGATAAATATCCGCAAATCAGCAAAAGCTGGCGTGCGCACTGGGAAAACCTCAATACGCTCTTCAGTTATCCGCCGGATATCCGCAAGGCCATCTACACCACGAACGCAATCGAATCGCTTAACAGTGTGATCCGGGCTGCGATTAAGAAACGCAAAGTGTTCCCGACGGATGACTCGGTACGAAAGGTTATTTATCTGGCGATCAAAGATGCGTCGAAAAAATGGAGTATGCCGATCCAGAACTGGCGGTTAGCAATGAGCCGTTTTATTATCGAGTTTGGTGACCGCCTGAGCGATCACCTTTAATACATTGGCGGTTACACAGAATTACTGACAGGCTCAGAATTACTGACAGGCTCAGGCGCGCGAGCCATTGTTTTGTCCGATGCTTGCGAATAAAAGCATTCAAAATGTTGCCTTCACCATGCATGACAGAAAAAGAATATTCACACTCTTTCTTTATCAAGATTCCACATAATTCCTTGTGCAAATAAACATTAACTCCCTTTCCTTTCTGCGCTTTCTTCACACCGAGATCACATGAACTGATTAATTCAATGGTACAGGGTTTCTTCAAATAATTCACACCATCAATTAAGCCCTGGAGAATGCATCTATTTACGGTCGTATCACGGTAGGAGAAAGTCAGATATTTTATTTTTCCTTCGCATTCCAGCACAACTTCCGCCGAACCTTCACGTGTTGCAGCATCACAGCTTCCTGTTGAATATATTTTTACCATCTTCATTTTGTACTTTGCCCCTTACCAAACGAATCGCGACATCCTATATCAAAGGCATTCTCGTCAAAACTTAATTATCTCAGTAAATTCTTCCGATGCCACTCCAGATAACAATACGATTCAACAGAAAACGCCTTTATTTTTTCCGGAAACAAATATTGCTCTTTAACGCTAATATCCAGCTCCTTACTAATTAATAAATGCCCATCGTTCTCAAACGAAATCCATCCCTGATCGAATAGAATATCAATATGCGCAGCCAATATAATTCCATTAAAAGGATCAAGACGTTCATTTCCATTCTCGCAGGCAGCCCACGGCTTTATATGGCTGGCACGCAGTAAAGGCGCAAAAGTTGTTCCCGTAACAGGGCAAGCCGGATACAACATGAGACACTTTTTCCGAAAGGCACCTTGCCCCAATCGTGCCGCAATCAACTGCTCGCGTACGGTATCTTCAATACTTTTATCCTGCTGAATAGCAAGACAATCACGTTGTGCCTGTTCATCTCCATCAGAAGATATTAACGAAAGAACGCGTTGCTCAATTGCACTATCAGAAAGCAAACTCAATCGCTTATGCACACGCTGCGCTGAATGAGAAAGCGCAACAGGAGCGCCCTGCTCGTCACGCCAGCCAACACGCACATCAGTAAGCCATGAATCAAAACGGTCACGACTATTTTTCAGACTATTGTGAAACTCGCTGGCAGTTTTGCCCGCTCCAAATCGAGGATAAAACAAGGCAAAAGCCTCTTTCCATTTCTGAACACCCAGTCCTGCGGGTGGTTGAGATTTACCGTACTTCGACAAATACCACGCCACTTCAAGCAAATCGTCTTCAGAGCTATTCAATATTACGTCCTGTTTTTGCAGAGTAAATTATCACCAGATTATATCTGAAAAGAACGTTTACTAAACTGATCTGCTTACCTGCAGAACGGTACTGCAAACGCTAATACTCAGAACCATTAAGAGGAACAAGCAGGTGCATACCGCTGCCATCGGTCAGTTTGTATTGCTTATCCGTTGGCTTGGCTGTTCTGACCTGGATATCTGTTAACGCCATGCTTATCCCCTGCCTGTAGGTACAAGCATTTTCGAACCGGAAATACCATCATCTGTACCAACATGTGTTTGTAGATGTTCGTTGATATAGGTTGCCCCTGAGAGAGTTAAAATAGCGAAAAAGGTAGATAACTACTGGATTTCAGACACAAAAAAAGCCGCCCTTGAGCGACTCGATTTGCATACGATGTGGTGCCGAAGGCCGGACTCGAACCGGCACGTATTTCTACGGTTGATTTTGAATCAACTGCGTCTACCGATTTCGCCACTTCGGCACTGAAGAGGTATGCGGAAAACGTTGTGGATTATACCTGTCACGCGCCACCATGCAAGCGCCAGCTTGTGCCTGCCTCGCTAAGTGCTGAAAATTTCAGCGTTGTCTTCAGAGATATGTAACCTTTGTCACACTCCGGGCCCCGCTCAGCCATTCTCTACACTTCCCGGGCAACACCAGAGGACGACAAAAGCATGTCGATAATCAATAACGAATAGGGATTCTCGCAATATCAGCTACTTGCCGAACATAAGGTGATTCGCCGCGTGGCTGCCCAGGGTAGCGCCGCGTAGCCGTGGTCACTGCGGCGCCTGTATTCGCGATAATCAGATCAACTTCTGGCAAGGTGCGGTGCCTACAATTATGAATTGCGGAGACTTTGTTGGGTCGCTTCTGCCAGGCCTTTAAGATATCTCGCAATCGGCTGAATTTAGTGGTGAAAACTTTTTAACCGTGCCTATACTCCAGACAGGGAACTGGAGGAAATCTCATGAGCGAACCACGTTTAATTGCCCGCACGCCGGACACAGAACTGTTTTTACTACCCGCTATGGCTAACCGTCACGGACTGATTACTGGCGCAACGGGGACAGGTAAAACTGTCACGCTGCAAAAACTGGCGGAATCTCTGTCAGAAATCGGCGTTCCGGTGTTTATGGCCGATGTAAAAGGTGATTTGACCGGGGTTGCGGCAGAAGGTACTACCTCGGAAAAACTGCTCGCTCGGTTGAAAAATATCGGCGTCAACGACTGGCAACCACATGCTAATCCAGTGGTGGTATGGGATATTTTTGGTGAGAAAGGTCATCCAGTGCGGGCAACGGTATCGGATCTCGGGCCGTTGTTGCTGGCGCGTTTGTTGAATCTCAACGATGTGCAATCTGGCGTCCTGAATATCATTTTCCGTATTGCTGACGATCAGGGATTGTTGCTTCTCGACTTTAAAGATTTGCGGGCGATTACCCAATACATCGGTGATAACGCCAAATCATTCCAGAATCAGTACGGTAATATCAGTAGCGCATCGGTTGGTGCCATCCAGCGCGGATTACTGACGCTGGAACAGCAAGGGGCAACGCATTTCTTTGGCGAGCCGATGCTGGATATCAAAGACTGGATGCGTACCGATGCCAACGGTAAGGGTGTTATCAATATCCTTAGCGCCGAAAAACTCTACCAGATGCCAAAACTGTACGCCGCCAGCCTGTTGTGGATGCTTTCAGAGTTGTATGAACAACTGCCGGAAGCAGGCGATCTGGATAAACCGAAACTGGTGTTTTTCTTTGACGAAGCGCATCTGTTGTTTAACGATGCGCCGCAGGTGCTGCTGGATAAGATTGAACAGGTAATAAGGCTTATCCGTTCAAAAGGCGTAGGCGTCTGGTTTGTTTCGCAAAACCCTTCTGATATTCCGGACAACGTGCTTGGGCAGTTGGGAAATCGTGTTCAGCACGCTCTGCGCGCCTTTACACCGAAAGACCAGAAAGCGGTGAAGACGGCAGCGCAAACCATGCGACCTAATCCTGCATTTGATACGGAAAAGGCGATTCAGGAACTAGGAACCGGCGAAGCGTTGATCTCTTTTCTGGATGCGAAAGGAAGCCCTTCTGTGGTAGAGCGTGCGATGGTGATCGCGCCTTGTTCACGGATGGGGCCGGTGACAGAAGATGAGCGTAATGGCTTGATTAATCACTCCCCGGTGTATGGCAAGTATGAAGATGACGTGGACCGGGAATCCGCCTATGAGATGTTGCAAAAAGGCGTACAGGCAAGTACCGAGCAGCAAAATACCCCTCCGGCCAAAGGGAAAGAGATAAGTGAAGATGACGGTATTCTGGGTGGGTTGAAGGATATTTTGTTTGGCACTACCGGACCACGCGGCGGGAAGAAAGATGGCGTGGTGCAAACAATGGCGAAAAGCGCCGCCCGCCAGGTGACGAATCAGATTGTACGCGGTGTGCTGGGGAGTTTGCTTGGGGGGAGAAAAAGGTAAGTCAGGCGCTGTTTGTATTCTCTCACACCAGCTTGCCTTTGCCTGATGCACTACGCTTATCAGGCCTACGCCACTTTGCTAACAATAATAAAGGGAGCTTTAGCTCCCTTTATTCATTCATCAAGTTACGATTTTCTCATTAACAGCCACAGACTGATTAAGAAGAAGCTGGCGCTTGGCAACAGTGCGCCGATAATCGGCGGGATGCCGTAAACCAACGTCAGCGGGCCGAAGATCTGGTCCAGTACGTAGAACACAAAACCGAAGCTAATACCGGTGACCACACGAACGCCCATCGGCACGCTGCGCAGTGGACCGAAGATAAATGACAGCGCCATCAGCATCATTACCGCCACGGATAGCGGCTGGAAGATTTTGCTCCACATATTAAGCTGGTAGCGCCCGGCGTCCTGACCGCTCGACTTCAGATACTTCACGTAGTTGTGCAAACCACTGATGGAGAGCGCATCAGGATCCAGCGCTACCACGCCCAGTTTGTCCGGCGTGAGGTTGGTTTTCCAGGTGCCGCTCACCGTCTGCGAACCGGTTATCTGTTTTGGATTGGTCAGGTCAGATTCATCAACCTGCGACAGACGCCAGACTTTATGTTCAGGGTCAAACTTCGCGGAAGCGGCATAGCGAACGGATTGCAGACGACGATTCTCGTTAAAGGCATAAATACTGATACCACCTAACTCTTCATCACCTTTTACTCGCTCAATATAGACAAAGTTGTCACCATCTTTAGCCCATAAACCTTGCTGAGTAGAGAGCAACGAACCACCGTACATCGCCTGCGCGCGGTAATTACGCGCCATCTGTTCGCCCTGCGGCGCGACCCATTCGCCAATCGCCATCGTCAGCAAAACCAGTGGAATGGCGGTTTTCATTACTGACAACGCGACTTGCATGCGGGTAAAACCAGAAGCCTGCATCACCACCAGTTCGCTGCGCTGCGCCAGCATCCCTAGCCCGAGCAACGCGCCCAGCAGGGCCGCCATCGGGAAGAAGATTTGCACATCTTTCGGCACGCTCAACAGGGTATACATTCCCGCGCCTACCGCGTCGTAACTCCCCTGCCCGGCTTTTTTCAGCTGATCGACAAACTTGATAATGCCGGAGAGCGACACCAGCATGAACAGCGTCATCATGATGGTGGTGAAAATGGTTTTACCGATATAGCGGTCAAGAACACCAAAAGGTTGCATCACACCGCTCCTTTACGCGAAAAACTGGCGCGCAGTCGGCGGACCGGCACTGTGTCCCAAAGGTTGAGAACAATCGCCAAAGCCAGATAAATCAGGTTAACGGTCCACATCCACAGCGTCGGGTCCAGCTTACCTTTACCGCCGTTAGATTTAAGGGAGGTCTGGATCAGGAAGAAAAGCAGATATAGCAGCATGGCTGGCAGCATCGACAGGACACGTCCCTGACGCGGGTTAACCACGCTCAGAGGCACAACCATGAGCGCCATCATAAATACAGTGAATACCAGCGTGATACGCCAGTTCAGTTCTGCGCGGGCACGATCGGTGTCGGTGTTCCACAATGTGCGCATGTCCATCTGGTCGGTATCGTTCGGGTCGAGCGCCACCGCCTGGTGACCAATGATCGCCTGATAATCCTGGAAGTCCGTAATGCGGAAATCACGTAACAGTGCAGTGCCTTCGAAGCGCGTTCCCTGGTTGAGGCTGACGACCTGGGATCCGTCGCGCAGTTGCGTTAAATGTCCGGAATCGGCCACCACCACAGAAGGACGCGCGTTACCTTTTGGTCGAATTTGCGCGAGGAACACATCTTTGAAATCGCTGCCGTCAACGCTTTCGATGAACAGCACTGAGCTGCCATTAGTCGCTTGCTGGAATTGCCCTTGCGCCAGCGCCGCCATGCCTGGGTTAGCTTTCGCTTCTGCCAGCACTTCATCCTGATGGCGCGATGACCACGGCCCCGCCCACATAACGTTAACCGCCGCGACAATCGCCGTGAACACCGCGAGAACCATCGCCGCTTTCACCAGCACCGCTTTGCTCAGGCCGCAGGCATGCATTACCGTAATTTCACTTTCGGTATACAGTTTGCCCAGCGTCATCAGCAGCCCGAGGAACAGGCTTAATGGCAGGATAAGCTGCGCCATTTCCGGCACGCCCAGCCCCAACAGGGAGAGCACCAGATTCGCCGGAATATCGCCGTCAACCGCTGCGCCGAGGATCCTCACTAACTTTTGACAGAAGAAGATCAAAAGCAAGATGAAGAGTATCGCCAGCTGGCTTTTGAGCGTCTCCCGCACCAGATATCTTATGATTATCACTTTAAATACGCCCGTAAAAACTCGTCTTTTGCAGGATTTTAGCTTGTTTCATGGCTTAAACGTCATTTATTCTCTTGAGTCGTCGAAATCGTCGCTAAGATAATTATACTCAACGGATTCACCTCTCAGATTTTGTTCTGACGTGCCAATGCCGTAATAACGTTAAGATTAACACGAAGTCATCGCAACAGCGGACATGAGTTACGAAAGCTTGCAATTCTATCTGTAGCCACCGCCGTTGTCTTTAAGATTCAGGAGCGTAGTGCATGGAGTTTAGTGTAAAAAGCGGTAGCCCGGAGAAACAGCGGAGTGCCTGCATCGTCGTGGGCGTCTTCGAACCACGTCGCCTTTCTCCGATTGCAGAACAGCTCGATAAAATCAGCGATGGGTACATCAGCGCCCTGCTGCGCCGAGGCGAACTGGAAGGAAAACCGGGGCAGACGCTGTTGCTGCACCATGTGCCGAACGTGCTTTCTGAGCGCATTCTCCTTATTGGTTGCGGTAAAGAACGTGAGCTGGATGAGCGCCAGTACAAGCAGGTGATTCAGAAAACCATTAATACGCTGAATGATACTGGCTCGATGGAAGCGGTCTGCTTCCTGACTGAACTGCACGTTAAAGGCCGTAACAACTACTGGAAAGTGCGCCAGGCTGTCGAGACGGCAAAAGAGACACTCTACAGTTTTGATCAGCTGAAAACGAACAAGAGCGAACCGCGTCGTCCGCTGCGTAAAATGGTGTTCAACGTGCCGACCCGCCGTGAACTGACCAGCGGGGAGCGCGCGATCCAGCACGGTCTGGCGATTGCCGCCGGGATTAAAGCAGCAAAAGATCTCGGCAATATGCCGCCGAATATCTGTAACGCCGCTTACCTCGCCTCTCAGGCGCGCCAGCTGGCTGACAGCTACAGCAAGAATGTCATCACCCGCGTTATCGGCGAACAGCAGATGAAAGAGCTGGGGATGCATTCCTATCTGGCTGTCGGTCAGGGTTCGCAAAACGAATCGCTGATGTCGGTGATTGAGTACAAAGGCAACGCGTCGGAAGATGCACGCCCTATCGTGCTGGTTGGTAAAGGTTTAACCTTCGACTCCGGCGGTATCTCCATCAAGCCTTCAGAAGGCATGGATGAGATGAAGTACGATATGTGCGGTGCGGCGGCGGTTTATGGCGTGATGAGGATGGTCGCGGAACTGCAACTGCCGATTAACGTTATCGGCGTGCTGGCAGGCTGCGAAAACATGCCTGGCGGCCGTGCCTATCGTCCGGGCGATGTGTTAACCACCATGTCCGGTCAAACCGTAGAAGTGCTGAATACCGACGCCGAAGGCCGCCTGGTACTGTGCGACGTGTTAACTTACGTTGAGCGTTTTGAGCCGGAAGCGGTGATTGACGTGGCGACGCTGACCGGTGCTTGCGTTATCGCGCTGGGTCATCACATTACCGGTCTGATGGCGAACCATAACCCGCTGGCCCATGAGCTGATTGCTGCATCTGAACAATCCGGTGACCGCGCATGGCGTTTACCGCTGGGTGACGAGTACCAGGAACAACTGGAGTCCAATTTTGCCGATATGGCGAACATTGGCGGTCGTCCTGGCGGGGCAATTACCGCAGGTTGCTTCCTGTCGCGCTTTACCCGCAAGTACAACTGGGCGCACCTGGATATTGCAGGAACAGCCTGGCGTTCTGGTAAAGCAAAAGGCGCAACCGGTCGTCCGGTGGCGTTGCTGGCACAGTTCCTGTTGAATCGCGCCGGGTTTAACGGCGAAGAGTAATTGCATCAGGCAACGTTGTTATTGTCGGATGCGGCGTGAACGCCTTATCCGACCTACACAGCACTGAACTCGTAGGCCAGATAAGACGTGGCAGCGTCGCATCAGGCAAAGTTGTTATTGTCGGATGCGGTGTGAACGCCTTATCCGACCGACACACAGCACTGAACTCGTAGGCCTGATAAGACGTGGCAGCGTCGCATCAGGCAAAGTTGTTATTGTCGGATGCGGTGTGAACGCCTTATCCGACCGACACACAGCACTGAACTCGCAGGCCTGATAAGACGCGGCAGCGTCGCATCAGGCAACGCTGTTATTGTCGGATGCGGCGTGAACGCCTTATCCGACCGACACACAGCACTGAACTTGTAGGCCTGATAAGACGTGGCAGCGTCGCATCAGGCAATGCTGTGTATTACCAGATGCATATTTAAATCCACCACAAGAAGCCCCATATATGAAAAACGCAACGTTCTACCTTCTGGACAATGACACCACCGTCGATGGCTTAAGCGCCGTTGAGCAGCTGGTGTGTGAAATTGCCGCAGAACGTTGGCGCAGTGGTAAGCGCGTGCTCATCGCCTGTGAAGATGAAAAGCAGGCTTACCGGCTGGATGAAGCCCTGTGGGCGCGTCCGGCAGAAAGCTTTGTTCCGCATAATTTAGCGGGAGAAGGACCGCGCGGCGGTGCGCCGGTGGAGATCGCCTGGCCGCAAAAACGCAGCAGCAGCCCGCGCGATATATTGATTAGTCTGCGAACAAGCTTTGCAGATTTTGCCACCGCTTTCACAGAAGTGGTAGACTTCGTTCCTTATGAAGATTCTCTGAAACAACTGGCGCGCGAACGCTATAAAGCCTACCGCGTGGCTGGTTTCAACCTGAATACGGCAACCTGGAAATAATGGAAAAGACATACAACCCACAAGATATCGAACAGCCGCTTTACGAGCACTGGGAAAAGCAGGGCTACTTTAAGCCTAATGGCGATGAAAGCCAGGAAAGTTTCTGCATCATGATCCCGCCGCCGAACGTCACCGGCAGTTTGCATATGGGTCACGCCTTCCAGCAAACCATCATGGATACCATGATCCGCTATCAGCGCATGCAGGGCAAAAACACCCTGTGGCAGGTCGGTACTGACCACGCCGGGATCGCTACCCAGATGGTCGTTGAGCGCAAGATTGCCGCAGAAGAAGGTAAAACCCGTCACGATTACGGCCGCGAAGCTTTCATCGACAAAATCTGGGAATGGAAAGCGGAATCCGGCGGCACCATTACCCGTCAGATGCGCCGTCTCGGCAACTCCGTCGACTGGGAGCGTGAACGCTTCACCATGGACGAAGGCCTGTCCAATGCGGTGAAAGAAGTTTTCGTCCGTCTGTATAAAGAAGACCTGATTTACCGTGGCAAACGCCTGGTAAACTGGGACCCGAAACTGCGTACCGCTATCTCTGACCTGGAAGTAGAAAACCGCGAATCGAAAGGTTCGATGTGGCACATCCGCTATCCGCTGGCTGATGGCGCGAAAACCGCAGACGGTAAAGATTATCTGGTGGTTGCGACTACCCGTCCGGAAACCTTGCTGGGCGACACCGGCGTGGCCGTTAACCCGGAAGACCCGCGTTACAAAGATCTGATTGGCAAATATGTCATTCTGCCGCTGGTTAACCGTCGTATTCCGATCGTGGGCGACGAACACGCCGATATGGAAAAAGGCACCGGCTGCGTGAAGATCACTCCGGCGCACGACTTTAACGACTATGAAGTCGGTAAACGTCACGCCCTGCCGATGATCAACATCCTGACCTTTGACGGTGATATCCGTGAAAGCGCTCAAGTGTTCGATACCAAAGGTAACGAATCTGATGTTTATTCCAGCGAGATTCCGGCAGAGTTCCAGAAACTGGAGCGTTTTGCTGCGCGTAAAGCCATCGTTGCTGCGGTTGACGCGCTTGGCCTGCTGGAAGAAATTAAACCGCACGACCTGACCGTTCCTTACGGCGACCGTGGCGGCGTAGTTATCGAACCGATGCTGACCGACCAGTGGTACGTGCGTGCCGATGTACTGGCGAAACCGGCGGTTGAAGCGGTTGAGAACGGCGACATTCAGTTCGTACCGAAGCAGTACGAAAACATGTACTTCTCCTGGATGCGCGATATTCAGGACTGGTGTATCTCTCGTCAGCTGTGGTGGGGTCACCGTATCCCTGCATGGTATGACGAAGCGGGTAACGTTTATGTTGGCCGCAACGAAGACGAAGTGCGTAAAGAAAATAACCTCGGTGCTGATGTTGCCCTGCGTCAGGACGAAGACGTTCTCGACACCTGGTTCTCTTCTGCACTGTGGACATTCTCTACCCTTGGCTGGCCGGAAAACACCGACGCCCTGCGTCAGTTCCACCCAACCAGCGTAATGGTGTCTGGTTTCGACATCATCTTCTTCTGGATTGCCCGCATGATCATGATGACCATGCACTTCATCAAAGATGAAAATGGCAAACCGCAGGTGCCGTTCCACACCGTTTACATGACCGGTCTGATTCGTGATGACGAAGGCCAGAAGATGTCTAAATCCAAGGGTAACGTTATCGACCCGCTGGATATGGTTGACGGTATTTCGCTGCCAGAACTGCTGGAAAAACGTACCGGCAATATGATGCAGCCACAGCTGGCGGATAAAATCCGTAAGCGCACCGAGAAGCAGTTCCCGAACGGCATTGAGCCGCACGGTACTGACGCGCTGCGCTTCACCCTGGCGGCGCTGGCTTCTACCGGTCGTGACATCAACTGGGATATGAAGCGTCTGGAAGGCTACCGTAACTTCTGTAACAAGCTGTGGAACGCCAGCCGCTTTGTGCTGATGAACACGGAAGGTCAGGATTGCGGCTTCAACGGCGGCGAAATGACACTGTCACTGGCGGACCGCTGGATTCTGGCTGAGTTCAACCAGACCATCAAAGCGTACCGCGAAGCGCTGGACAGCTTCCGCTTCGATATTGCCGCAGGGATTCTGTATGAATTCACCTGGAACCAGTTCTGCGACTGGTATCTGGAGCTGACCAAGCCGGTAATGAACGGTGGCACCGAAGCCGAACTGCGCGGTACTCGCCATACGCTGGTGACCGTGCTGGAAGGTCTGCTGCGCCTCGCGCATCCGATCATTCCGTTCATCACCGAAACCATCTGGCAGCGTGTGAAAGTGCTTTGTGGCATCACTGCCGACACCATCATGCTGCAGCCGTTCCCGCAGTACGATGCGTCTCAGGTCGATGAAGCGGCGCTGGCCGACACCGAGTGGCTGAAGCAGGCGATCGTTGCTGTACGTAATATCCGCGCGGAAATGAACATCGCGCCGGGCAAACCGCTGGAGCTGCTGCTGCGTGGTTGCAGTGCAGATGCAGAACGTCGCGTGAACGAAAACCGTGGCTTCCTGCAAACGCTGGCGCGTCTGGAAAGCATCACCGTACTGCCTGCGGATGACAAGGGCCCGGTTTCCGTTACTAAGATCGTCGACGGCGCAGAGCTGCTAATCCCGATGGCTGGCCTCATTAACAAAGAAGATGAGCTGGCGCGTCTGGCGAAAGAAGTGGCGAAGATTGAAGGTGAAATCAGCCGCATCGAGAACAAGCTGGCGAACGAAGGCTTTGTAGCGCGCGCACCGGAAGCGGTCATAGCGAAAGAGCGTGAAAAGCTGGAAGGTTATGCGGAAGCGAAAGCGAAGCTGATTGAACAGCAGGCAGTTATCGCCGCGCTGTAATCAACACTGTGAAGAAAACGAAGGCCGGAGCATGCTCCGGCCTTTTTATTTAGATAAACGGAACATACGGCATAATACCGCGAGATATCCACATTAACGGACCGCTATCCTGCGGTTTGTCATCATTGGTTAACTCCAGCGAATCAAGGTCGCCCTGGACATGGGTATTGTTAGCAATCCAGCTAACCATCCACATTTTCAGCCAGGGATAAGCCAGACCACAGGTAATTGAGGACCCCATTAATACCGCCAACATGCGCAAAAGCATACCGATCGCGGTAACAGATGAATGAAAACGAATAGTGCCATTTGCCAGTGTCAGATTATTCAAAAACAGATTGCGTAACGTGACATAGAGATAACTGGCAAAAACAAGAATCGCGACAAAATACAGGAAATAAGAAGCCGTAATCTGCGGGTAATATTGCAATACTAGCTCCCTGCCCGCATCAGACCTACCCAACATGGTCATCATCATTAACTGCTGAAATACTGGCGCAATCATAATACCAATCACAATGATGAAAGGAACCATGGTTAATATTGCGAGCATACAGCCTTTAATGCATTCTTTTACGTTGACCTTAATGGAAAATTGATGGACACCAAAAGTCGCGTTATTACCCAGTAATGGCATCCACTTGCTATAGGTAATACCGTTGATAACACCCAGTCCGATGACGGAAAGCAAGCTTAAGACCACTAAGTTAAAGAATAACCCACCTATCGATGTCGTCACTTGCGCAATAAGGTACAGTGCGAGCCAAAAAGCTAATGCCAACAGAACAGGCAGACCTAACATAACCCACCATGCACGAAGCATTGAGCAGTTAAAGCCAAAGCGAATACCATTCAGTGAGGTCATGTTCGCCTGATACTGCAGACTCTTCACTGCCATGCAAGGAATACCGCAGATCAAGAGAGCAAACAGGAGAAAAGCAAGAACAAAGTGTTGGCCTGCAAAACAAGAAATACTGAAAAAATAAACGATCATAATAAGTAACATGCTAACAAAAATGGCACCACCTGTTCCCTTATAACTAAATGGTTGCCCCTTGAGTGTCACATGTTGATAAATATAACGACGGCATTTCACTAATGCCCACGGCCCATATATTCCCAGAGTAATAATTGTCAGTAAAAAATTCACAAGACAAATAAGAAAATACTCACCACCCTTGCCTGTAAAAACAAATGCGTGACGAGGATTATCTTTCCCGACGTTTACACCATTCATGAACTATATCCCTAAAATAAATTCCATTCATATAGATAATAATTCCAGTCAATTGATACTGGACCACCTAGAATACGCTTTATCTAAGCGATATATGCTTAATATTTTCTGATTTATCTTCTTCTTGCACCACATAAGCGAGGGTGGTATTAAAGGGAGCTACAAATCATACATTTGAAATTGAGCTATGCTATGAATGTTGTCGTTTCGCCCGCGCTCCGTTTGCGCAAACTTACCGCCGCCGATAATGCTGCTATTGCCAGCGTCATCCGCCAGGTGTCCGCAGAGTACGGTCTTACCGCTGATAAAGGCTATACCGTCGCCGATCCCAATCTCGACGAATTGTATCAAGTGTATAGTCAGCCCGGTCATGCCTATTGGGTAGTTGAACACAATGGCGAAGTGGTGGGCGGCGGCGGGATTGCGCCATTAGCAGGTAGTGAATCGGACATTTGCGAACTGCAGAAAATGTATTTTCTTCCCGCCATTCGCGGCAAAGGGCTGGCGAAAAAACTGGCCTTAATGGCGATGGAGCAGGCACGAGAAATGGGCTTCAAACGCTGCTATCTGGAAACGACTGCTTTTTTGAAAGAAGCGATTGGTTTGTATGAACATTTAGGTTTTCAACATATCGACTATGCACTTGGCTGCACGGGCCATGTTGATTGTGAAGTGCGGATGTTGCGCGAACTCTAAAAAAATGCCCGCTAGTGTGTGCTATCGGGCATTTTAATCAATTAATTAATGGCGAACACCGTCATCGTCTTCGTCGACATAATCTTCATCGTCGCCATCTTCGCCGTTAGGATCTTCAAAATAAGTCCCCCAACCGTCGTATTCAACGTCGAATTTCTCTGCCAGGTTCATCAATTGCTCAACCTGGGCATCGATCAGATCGGCATTCAACGCGCATTCGCTGACGATGTCACAGCAAATTACGATATCGCCATCTTCCACTTCCAGCTCTTCCGGATCGGTCACTTCGTAACCGAGTTTAAACGCTTCAACCGCTGCTTTTTCCAGGGTTTCCAGATCGTCTGCGGAAAGGTGATGTTCGATGGTGTACAGCGCGTCCGGATCGCTGCCATCTTCCAGTAATTCTTCAATAATCAAACGTGTTTCTTCACGCTGTTCTTCGAGTTGTTCCGGGTTTGCCATGACTTATTCCTCTTAATGTCCTGCTGATTCTCTTATTGTCACACACCACTGACATTGCCTCCACCTTTGTGACAAAGTTTTATGCTTTAAGCTTGCAAATGAATATTCATACATATAAATTGAATTTTAATTCATTATGGCGCAAGCCACAGGAGGGATCTATGTCCGGGTTTTATCATAAGCATTTCCTGAAATTACTTGATTTTACGCCAGCTGAACTCAACACCTTGCTCCAGCTAGCCGCTAAACTAAAAGCAGATAAAAAAAGCGGTAAAGAAGAAGCCAGACTCACCGGTAAAAACATCGCGCTCATCTTCGAAAAAGACTCAACCCGTACCCGATGCTCTTTCGAAGTTGCCGCATATGACCAGGGCGCTCGCGTTACTTATCTCGGCCCAAGCGGCAGCCAGATTGGCCATAAAGAGTCAATTAAAGATACCGCCCGCGTGCTTGGCCGCATGTATGACGGTATTCAGTATCGTGGCTATGGTCAGGAGATTGTCGAAACACTGGCGGAATACGCTGGCGTCCCGGTATGGAATGGGCTGACCAATGAGTTCCACCCCACGCAACTGCTGGCAGATCTGCTGACCATGCAAGAACATTTACCGGGTAAAGCGTTTAATGAGATGACGCTGGTCTACGCCGGAGATGCCCGCAATAACATGGGGAACTCGATGCTGGAAGCGGCCGCGCTGACCGGTCTGGATTTGCGTCTGGTGGCGCCACAGGCATGCTGGCCGGAATCTTCGCTGGTTACGGAATGCCGCGCCCTGGCACAACAAAATGGCGGGAATATTACCCTGACAGAAGATGTCGCGACTGGCGTTAAAGGTGCTGACTTTATCTATACCGATGTGTGGGTATCAATGGGTGAAGCAAAAGAGAAATGGGCTGAACGGATTGCATTGCTGCGTGATTATCAGGTGAATAGCAAGATGATGCAGTTAACTGGTAACCCGGAGGTCAAATTCCTCCACTGCCTGCCCGCGTTTCATGATGACCAAACAACGCTTGGCAAAAAGATGGCTGAAGAATTTGGCCTACATGGTGGGATGGAAGTAACGGACGAGATTTTCGAATCTCCCGCCAGCATTGTTTTTGATCAGGCGGAAAACCGTATGCATACTATCAAAGCGGTAATGGTTGCGACGCTTGCCAAATAATTTCAGTACCGGAGGCGGCTTCACGTCGCCACCGGCAGGTACTCGCTTAAGCCATCAGCATCTTAACAACCGCTTTGCGAACCTGAGCAGGCTCACCCACTGCGCACAGCGGTTTGTGCACTTCACCCGGATAAAACACAACAAAATCGCCTTCATTAAGGATAACTGTTTTCTCTTCAATACCTTCAGGCAAAAAGGCGATGTCTTTATCAGCTAACCAGTCAGTATCCGGCGTACCCGCAGGCTGTGTGCTAAAAGTCATTCCTTCCTGCCCTTTTAACACAATCTGGATGTCGAGATAGCGGGCATGATACTCCGCGCGACGCGCTTCATACGGCTCAGTCATATCTTCAGAGATAAGATAAAACAGACGGTTGCCTTCGATATCATGCTTACCTTTTGGCGTTTCTGCCGTAACGTGCATTTTGATATGTTCAATGGCCTGGCGTAACTCTTCTGGCAACCACGGCTGGAGATTATGAATATTTCCGATGATCATCTTTTTCATTCCTCAATTAAAACAACGTTTCATTTCTCTCGTTATACGTAATTCCTTACTGCCATACCAGCATTTTTTGCTGTCCGATTGCGCCAAAGCATGTTTTTCCGCCCGCTTTTCACAAAAAAATTATTGTTAAAAACTCAATTTTAAAGCATATAAATTCACTACAATCGTTTACCTGGGTAATTTTTTGCATTGATTGCTTGATCCCACTTTCTGGCTGAGTATAATGCCGGACAATTTGCCGGGAGGATGTATGGTTCAGTGTGTTCGACATTTTGTCTTACCGCGTCTGAAAAAAGACGCTGGCCTGCCGTTTTTCTTCCCGTTGTTCACCTATTCCCAGCCCCTCAATCGAGGGGCTTTTTTTTGCCCAGGCGTCAGGAGATAAAAGATGGCTAATCCGCTATATCAAAAACATATCATTTCCATAAACGACCTTAGTCGCGATGACCTTAATCTGGTGCTGGCGACAGCGGCGAAACTGAAAGCGAACCCGCAACCAGAACTGTTGAAACATAAAGTGATTGCCAGTTGCTTCTTCGAAGCATCAACCCGCACCCGCCTCTCTTTCGAAACCTCGATGCACCGCCTGGGCGCTAGTGTGGTGGGATTCTCTGACAGCGCAAACACCTCACTGGGAAAAAAAGGGGAAACGCTGGCTGATACCATCTCGGTTATCAGCACTTACGTCGATGCGATTGTGATGCGCCATCCACAGGAAGGTGCGGCACGCCTGGCAACCGAATTTTCCGGCAATGTACCGGTACTGAATGCCGGTGATGGCTCCAACCAACATCCGACGCAAACCTTGCTGGATCTGTTCACCATTCAGGAAACCCAGGGACGTCTCGACAATCTTCGCGTCGCAATGGTCGGCGACCTGAAATATGGTCGCACCGTTCACTCCCTGACCCAGGCGCTGGCGAAGTTCGACGGCAACCGTTTTTACTTCATCGCGCCGGACGCGCTGGCAATGCCGCAATACATTCTGGATATGCTCGATGAAAAAGGTATCGCCTGGAGTCTGCATAGTTCCATTGAAGAAGTGATGGCGGAAGTGGACATTCTGTATATGACTCGCGTGCAAAAAGAGCGTCTGGACCCGTCCGAATACGCCAACGTAAAAGCACAGTTTGTCCTGCGCGCCAGCGATCTCCACAACGCCAAAGCCAATATGAAAGTGCTGCATCCGCTGCCGCGTATTGATGAAATTGCGACGGATGTCGATAAAACGCCGCACGCCTGGTACTTCCAGCAAGCAGGCAATGGGATTTTCGCTCGCCAGGCGTTACTGGCACTGGTTCTGAATCGCGATCTGGTACTGTAAGGGGAAATAGAGATGACACACGATAATAAATTGCAAGTTGAAGCTATTAAACGCGGCACGGTAATTGACCATATCCCCGCCCAGATCGGATTTAAGCTGTTGAGCTTGTTCAAGTTAACCGAAACCGATCAGCGCATCACCATCGGTCTGAACCTACCTTCCGGCGAGATGGGCCGCAAGGATCTGATCAAAATCGAAAATACCTTTTTAAGTGAAGATCAAGTAGACCAGCTGGCACTGTATGCACCGCAAGCCACGGTAAACCGTATCGACAACTATGAAGTGGTCGGCAAATCACGCCCCAGCCTGCCGGAACGTATTGATAATGTGCTGGTCTGCCCGAACAGCAACTGTATCAGCCATGCAGAACCGGTTTCTTCCAGCTTTGCCGTGAGAAAACGCGCCAATGATATTGCGCTCAAATGCAAATATTGTGAAAAAGAGTTTTCGCATAATGTGGTGCTGGCCAATTAATTGCGGTTGGTAATAAATGTCAGGCTCCCTATAATGAGCCAGACTTTTTACCGCTGTAATAAAGGAGAAATCATGAGCAAAACTATCGCGACGGAAAATGCACCCGCAGCTATCGGTCCGTATGTTCAGGGCGTTGATCTGGGCAGTATGATCATCACTTCCGGTCAGATCCCGGTAAACCCGAAAACTGGCGAAGTACCGGCAGACGTCGCTGCACAGGCGCGTCAGTCGCTGGATAACGTAAAAGCGATCGTGGAAGCGGCAGGTCTGAAAGTGGGCGATATCGTTAAAACCACGGTGTTTGTGAAAGATTTAAACGATTTCGCAACCGTAAACGCCACTTACGAAGCGTTCTTCACCGAGCACAATGCCACCTTCCCGGCACGTTCTTGCGTTGAAGTTGCACGTCTGCCGAAAGACGTGAAGATTGAGATCGAAGCGATCGCTGTTCGTCGCTAATCTTGATGGAAATCCGGGCTATCATGCCCGGATTAAGTCTGATGACAAAAGCAAAATCGCCTGATGCGCTACGCTTATCAGGCCTACGTGATTCCTGCAATTTATTGAATTTGTAGGCCGGATAAGGCGTTTACGCCGCATCCGGCATGAACAAAACTCACTTTGTCTGCAATCTGAATCCGGGCCACCATGCCCAGTTAATTCTTTACTGCCAGCCGTAACGACGACTATAAATCCCTTTAACCAACTGCGTTAACACCATATACCCTGCCAGAATCGCAATCAGCCACGGGAAGTAACTTAACGGCAGTGCCTGTAGTTGCAGATAACCAGCCAGCGGTGAAAACGGCAACGCGATCCCCACGACTATCACGATCGCGGTCATCGCCATTAATGGCCACGACGCACAACTCTGAATAAACGGCACACGGCGGGTGCGGATCATATGCACAACCAGCGTTTGCGACAGTAATCCCACCACAAACCAGCCCGACTGGAACAGCGTTTGCGTTTCCGGCGTATTGGCATGAAATACCCACCACATCAGGCAAAACGTCAGAATATCGAAGATCGAACTGATCGGCCCGAAGAAGATCATAAAGCGCCCCAAATCCGCCGGATTCCAACGCTGCGGCTTTTGAATTTGCTCGTCGTCGACATTATCAAACGGGATCGCCACCTGTGACACATCGTACAGCAGGTTTTGAATAAGCAAGTGTAACGGCAACATCGGCAGGAAGGGCAGGAAAGCACTCGCCACCAGCACGCTGAACACATTACCGAAATTCGAACTCGCCGTCATTTTGATGTATTTCAACATGTTGGCAAAAGTTCGGCGTCCTTCAATAACCCCCTCTTCCAGTACCATCAGGCTTTTTTCCAGCAGAATGATATCAGCCGCTTCACGGGCAATATCTACCGCACCGTCCACAGAAATGCCGATATCCGCAGCGCGTAAGGCGGGCGCATCATTAATACCATCGCCCATAAAGCCAACCACATGCCCTTCGCGCTTTAGCAAGGTCACGATGCGTTCTTTATGCATCGGCGTCAGGCGGGCAAACAGTGTGGTACGTTGCGCCAGGCTTGACAGTTCATCGTCATTTAGCGTTTCAATATCACTACCAATTACCACCTCTCCCGCATCTAGTCCCACTTCATGGCACACTTTCGCCGCCACTAACTCACTGTCGCCAGTAAGGATTTTGACGGTAATTCCACTCGCTTTTAATGCCTTCAGTGCCGGAGCGGTTGTCTCTTTTGGCGGATCAAGGAAAGCAATATATCCTTCGAGGATCAGGTCGGATTCATCAATCCGCTGATAATCCCCTTCACGCGCGGGCAGATATTTCGTCGCCACCGCCACCACACGCAACCCCTGACGATTAAGCGTATTTGTAACCCGCTTAATCTTACGCAGCATGGTGTCATCGAGCGGAACAATCGCGCCATTGTGACGCACCTGCGAACATACATTAAGGATTTCCTGCAATGCGCCTTTGCACACCAGTTGATGGTGTTCGGCATTTTCTGCCACTACCACCGACATCCGGCGACGCTCGAAATCAAAAGGAATTTCATCCACTTTCTGCCAACGACTGGCCAGCGAGCGCGCTGACTTTTCATCTATACCTTCCAGCACCGCCGTATCAAGTAGGTTTTTAAGTCCGGTCTGGTAATGACTGTTCAACCACGCGCTATGCAGCACGCGCTCACTGGTTTTACCGGAGATATCGGTATGATTCTCCAGCACAATTTTATCTTGCGTCAGGGTGCCTGTTTTATCAGTGCACAGAATATCCATTGCACCAAAGTTCTGAATCGCGTCCAGATGTTTGACGATCACTTTCTGTTTCGACAGTTTTACTGCTCCACGCGCCAGCGTCGAAGTGACAATCATCGGCAACATTTCCGGCGTTAAGCCTACTGCTACCGAAAGCGCGAACAGTGCAGCTTCCCACCAGTCGCCTTTGGTATAACCGTTGATCAACAGCACCACGGGCGCCATCACCAGCATAAAGCGAATCAGCAGCATACTGACGCGGCTGATCCCTTGCTGAAAAGCATTCGGCTCGCTTTCCTGCTCGCTGACACGCCCCGCCAGTTGACCAAACCAGGTGTTGGCACCTGTGGCAATCACCATTGCTTGTGCCGTACCGCTCACCACGGTGGTGCCCATAAAACACAGGGTATCGCACTCCAGCGGATTGCTGTGCTCTGGCTGGCGAGTGGTTGCAGCTTTTTCCACGGGCAGAGACTCACCGGTTAACGATGCCTGGGCGACGAACAGATCCCGCGCCTGCAAAATACGTAAATCTGCCGGGATCATATCTCCCGCCGCCAGTTTAATAATATCGCCAGGCACCAGCTGGTCGATCGGGATCTCCAGCCAGCCATTTTCGCCTTTATCGTTAATTACGCGCAGCACCGTCGCAGTATTACTGACCATCGCTTTCAGGGCATCTGCCGCTTTGGTGGAGCGCGCTTCCTGAATAAAGTTCAGCAACGTAGAAATAGCTACCATTAACGCAATAACGCCCGCGGCAAATAAATCTTCCGTGGCGTAAGAAATGCCGCCGAGGATCGTGAGCAAAATATTAAAGGGGTTGCGATAACAGACCCACAAATGTACCCACCACGGCGACGGTTGTTGCGCGGGTAGTTTATTTTCACCGTGTTGTTCGCGGGCTAATTCCACTTCCGCCTGATTTAACCCTTCTGGATGCGTGCCGAAGGTTTTCCATAATTCCTTTTCTGGCATCACCGCCATTTTCAGGCAATGCGCGCTTAAGGAAGGCGGGATCGGAATATTCGCTGTCTGTTGCGCACCAGGCAACGGATCGCGATGGACCAGACGAGAAGGTAAATGGCGAATGAGCCGGGTAAAAATTTCTTTAAACATAGGAAGTCCCTCCGCACCCTGTAAGCATGGTGCAGAAAATATCTTCAGGCGTCGCAAAGCCTTACCTGAAGGTAATAAACATGAGCTGGGACGTTAAAACGTCACGGCCTTACACATCCGGTAATGCCGTGAAAAGACGGGCTTACCGGAAAAGTTTTAATCTCCGTCGAGGGAGAGGCGTGGGATCAGGTTCCATATAACCTCCGGTAAGTGAAAAAAGCGCCGCAAATAATAAGGAGAATCCAATAATATTCGTAGCATTTATGCCGATATAATATCTGCAAGCAACTAAACCAACGATAAACCAGACTTTACCCATTGCTGAATGCGTGGGTAAAGTTAGGCTCAAATAATTAAACGCAAATTACGGGACAACAGGATGCAAAATCGGCTGACCATCAAAGACATTGCTCGTTTAAGCGGCGTGGGGAAATCCACGGTTTCCCGAGTGCTGAATAACGAAAGTGGCGTGAGTCAGCACACGCGCGAGCGCGTGGAAGCAGTGATGAATCAGCATAGATTTTCCCCTTCCCGATCCGCGCGTGCTATGCGTGGGCAAAGCGATAAAGTGGTTGCTATTATCGTCACCCGTCTGGATTCGTTATCAGAAAATCTCGCCGTTCAGACGATGCTGCCGGCATTCTATGAACAGGGTTACGATCCGATCATGATGGAAAGCCAGTTTTCGCCACAGCTGGTTACTGAACATTTAGGCGTTCTGAAACGTCGCAATATTGACGGAGTGGTGCTGTTCGGTTTTACCGGCATAACGGAAGAAATGTTAGCTCACTGGCAATCATCTCTGGTACTGCTGGCGCATGACGCAAAAGGTTTTGCTTCGGTCTGTTATGACGACGAAGGGGCGATTAAGATTCTGATGCAATGCCTCTACGATCGGGGGCATCGCAATATCAGTTATCTTGGCGTACCACACAGCGACATTACCACTGGTAAGCGGCGTCATGAGGCTTATCTGGCATTTTGCAAAGCACATAAACTACATCCCGTCGCCGCCCTGCCCGGCCTGGCCATGAAGCAAGGTTACGAGAACGTGGCAAAAGTGATTACGCCAGAAACCACTGCGTTGCTGTGCGCAACCGACACGCTGGCGCTCGGGGCATGTAAGTACCTGCAAGAGCAACACATCGACACACTGCAACTGGCGAGCGTCGGTAATACGCCGTTAATGAAGTTTCTCCATCCGGAGATCGTCACCGTTGATCCAGGCTACGCCGAAGCCGGACGTCAGGCTGCCAGCCAGTTGATCGAACAGGTAACCGGACGCAGCGAACCTCAACAAATCGTCATCCCAGCAGCCCTTTCCTGAGAGTTACCTTCTACCAGATTTATCCAAAGAGTGTTCAGAACACTACTGGCAGCTTCTGATGTATAGCTTTGAAGAAACCTCACCACAACTCTGTGCCACGACATTACGGTCTTTTGAGGCTGTCTGGTGGTTTCAGAGATAATCCCTCTCCAGACCATGCTAAAGCGAGTATTTCCGGGGACTTACCGGGTAGTATATTGTTTTTGTTGATTTTATAACCAGAAAATCATCAAAAAATTTACACATCGCTCTAGCGCCCGCCATCCGTACTCTCTGCTTTTTACTTTGAGCTAAATCAAAAAAAACGCAAACATCCTTAATGCAAAGCACTATATATAGACTTTAAAATGCATCCAAACCCAATATGTTGTATCCATCGTCTAAACTTGCAACAAGATACACATCAACGAAGCCGACACAATTGTGGATAAAGCGAATTGGGATTGCAGTAAATCCCCGTAACAAGAGCTGAATAAACCGGGGCGCACTTCCCAACTTTCTGTGGATAACCTGTTCTTAAAAATATGGAGCGATCATGACACCGCATGTGATGAAACGAGACGGCTGCAAAGTGCCGTTTAAATCAGAGCGCATCAAAGAAGCTATTCTGCGTGCAGCTAAAGCAGCGGAAGTCGATGATGCAGATTATTGTGCCACTGTTGCCGCTATCGTCAGCGAGCAAATGCAGGGGCGTAACCAGGTAGATATCAACGAAATCCAGACCGCTGTTGAAAACCAACTGATGTCTGGCCCGTACAAACAACTGGCCCGTGCATATATTGAGTACCGTCACGATCGCGACATTGAACGTGAAAAACGCGGTCGTCTGAACCAGGAGATCCGTGGTCTGGTCGAGCAGACTAATTCCTCGCTGCTCAATGAAAACGCGAATAAAGACAGTAAAGTCATTCCGACCCAGCGTGACCTGCTGGCCGGGATTGTTGCTAAACACTATGCACGTCAGCACCTGCTGCCGCGTGACGTGGTGCAGGCACATGAACGTGGTGATATCCACTACCACGATCTCGATTACTCGCCGTTCTTCCCAATGTTCAACTGCATGTTGATCGACCTGAAAGGCATGCTGACGCAAGGCTTTAAGATGGGGAATGCCGAGATTGAACCGCCGAAGTCGATCTCTACAGCTACCGCAGTAACTGCGCAAATTATCGCTCAGGTCGCCAGCCATATTTATGGTGGCACCACCATTAACCGTATCGACGAAGTTCTGGCACCGTTTGTCACCGCCAGCTACAACAAGCACCGTAAAACTGCGGAAGAGTGGAGCATTCCTGACGTCGAAGGTTACGCTAACTCTCGTACTATCAAAGAGTGCTACGACGCATTCCAGTCGCTGGAATATGAAGTAAATACCCTGCACACCGCCAACGGTCAGACGCCGTTTGTGACCTTTGGCTTTGGTCTGGGTACCAGCTGGGAATCGCGCCTGATTCAGGAATCTATCCTGCGTAACCGTATCGCGGGCTTGGGTAAAAACCGTAAAACCGCCGTGTTCCCGAAACTGGTGTTCGCAATTCGCGATGGCCTGAACCATAAAGTGGGCGATCCGAACTACGACATCAAACAACTGGCGCTGGAGTGCGCGAGCAAGCGCATGTATCCGGATATCCTGAACTACGATCAGGTAGTGAAAGTCACCGGCTCGTTTAAAACCCCGATGGGCTGCCGCAGCTTCCTCGGCGTGTGGGAAGACGAAAACGGTGAGCAGATCCACGATGGTCGTAACAACCTCGGCGTGATCAGTCTGAACCTGCCACGTATTGCTCTGGAAGCAAAAGGCGATGAAGCCACCTTCTGGAAGCTGCTGGATGAACGTCTGGTGCTGGCGCGTAAGGCGCTGATGACCCGTATCGCCCGTCTGGAAGGCGTGAAAGCGCGCGTAGCGCCGATCCTCTATATGGAAGGTGCCTGCGGCGTACGTCTGAATGCAGACGATGACGTGTCTGAAATCTTCAAAAATGGTCGAGCGTCTATCTCGCTGGGTTACATCGGTATCCACGAAACCATTAACGCGCTGTTCGGCGGCGAGCATGTTTACGACAACGAGCAGCTGCGTGCGAAAGGTATTGCGATTGTTGAACGTCTGCGTCAGGCGGTGGATCAGTGGAAAGAAGAAACCGGCTACGGTTTCAGCCTCTACAGTACGCCGAGTGAGAACCTGTGCGACCGCTTCTGCCGTCTCGATACCGCCGAGTTTGGCGTGGTGCCGGGCGTGACCGATAAAGGTTACTACACCAACAGTTTCCACCTTGATGTGGAGAAGAAGGTGAACCCGTACGACAAGATCGACTTTGAAGCGCCTTACCCGCCGCTGGCGAACGGTGGCTTCATTTGCTACGGCGAGTATCCAAACATTCAGCACAACCTGAAGGCGCTGGAAGATGTCTGGGATTACAGCTATCAGCATGTGCCGTATTACGGCACCAACACACCGATCGATGAATGCTACGAATGTGGCTTTACCGGCGAGTTTGAGTGCACCAGCAAAGGCTTCACTTGTCCGAAATGTGGTAACCATGACACCTCCCGTGTGTCGGTAACTCGCCGCGTGTGTGGATATTTAGGTAGTCCGGATGCGCGTCCGTTTAACGCCGGCAAGCAGGAAGAAGTTAAACGCCGCGTTAAACATTTGGGAAATGGGCAGATCGGTTGATCTCCACGCTGCGTTAAGCAAATGCCGGATGTGATGTGAAAGCGTCGCATCCGGCGTTGATTGCAGGATGTGGCGTAAACCGCCTTATCCGACCTACAAATTCCAGACTGTAGCAACGGCTGTAGGCCTGATAAGACGCGACAGCGTCGCATCAGGCATTGATTGCCGGATGTGGCGTAAACGCCTTATCCGGCCTACAAATTCCAGACTGTAGCAACGGCTGTAGGCCTGATAAGACGCGACAGCGTCGCATCAGGCGTTAATTGCCGGATGCGGCGTAAACGCCTTATCCGGCCTACACGCAGACTGATAAGCCAGGCGAAATATGAACTTCCATCAATACTATCCTGTCGACATCGTCAACGGCCCCGGCACTCGTTGCACCCTGTTTGTCTCCGGGTGTGTTCATGAATGCCCCGGTTGCTATAACAAAAGCACCTGGCGGGTAAATTCCGGTCAGCCATTTACCAAAGAAATGGAAGACCAGATCATCAACGATCTGAACGACACTCGCATCAAACGCCAGGGCATTTCCCTCTCCGGCGGCGATCCGCTGCATCCGCAAAACGTGCCGGATATTCTGAAACTGGTACAACGCATCCGTGCCGAATGCCCGGGTAAAGACATTTGGGTGTGGACAGGGTATAAACTCGACGAACTCAACGCTGCACAAATGCAGGTTGTTGATTTGATTAACGTGCTGGTTGATGGCAAGTTTATGCAGGATTTAAAAGACCCTTCCCTGATCTGGCGCGGCAGCAGCAACCAGGTGGTACACCATTTACGTTGATAAGCTCCCTGTTACCTGAGTGCAGGCAACAGGGAAATAAGGAATTAACGATACTTCTTGTGATATGAATTGCGGGTCGTTTTCAGTTGCTCTGCGGCGGCCTGCGCTTCTTTTACTTTACCTTCATTAGCCAGCTTCAGCGCGTCGTCAATCTGGCCAACCAGAATGTCGAAACCGTGGCGGAAGTCTTTCATTTCCGGGCTGTCTGGCGATTTTCCTTCCAGCTTCGGCGGCGTTGCTTTTTGCGCATCCAGCGCCGCGGCACGCATTTTGGTTAACGCGTCTTTGACTTGCGCCGCGTTATCCGCTTTTTCGACCACTTTTAAATTGTCGTTGAGGGTTTCCATATTGTCTTCCAGCTCAGCGGCAAACGACACCGAACTGAATACCAACGAGGAGACTGCAAGAATAGCTAACAGGCTTTTACGCATTGCTCACATCCTTTTTTATTTACACTTCATCCTTCACACTGCCTCATCGACGGCTAAGCTCATTCGCCCGAGTCACGTACTACGAGTACGCTCCCCGGCCCTCATTCACTTTCCGTCTCGATGCAGTGCGAATGATTTTGTGTAATTTTTTAGTTTATAGCGCGGCAGGTCGCGCCAGTTTTTTTACTGTCCGGCGATTTTCATCTCCGGCAACAGCACAGAACCACACTGTATATTACTGCGTGTTTCAATATCGTTACCGACGGTGACAATATTGCGCCACATATCTTTTAAATTACCTGCGATGGTGATTTCGCTAACCGGATACTGAATTTCGCCGTTTTCTACCCAGAAGCCCGCCGCACCACGGGAATAATCACCGGTAATTGCACTCACGCCCTGGCCCATCAATTCCGTCACCACCAGCCCAGTGCCCATCTCTTTGAGCATCTGCTCGAAGCTTAGACCTTGTCCGGCAATGCGCCAGTTGTGAATACCGCCCGCGTGTCCGGTGCTTTTCAGCCCCAATTTGCGCGCCGAGTAGCTGGTCAGCAGCCACTGAGTCAGGATGCCATCTTTAATAATGTCGCGACGTTCGGTACGAACACCTTCGCTGTCGAATGGCGTAGATGCCAGCCCTTTCAGCAGATGCGGATGCTCTTCAATGGTCAGCCAGTCTGGCAGAATTTGTTTACCCAGCGAATCCAGTAGGAAGGTGGATTTACGGTAGACCGCACCACCAGCAATCGCCCCCACCAGATGACCGAACAGCCCGGTTGCCACTTCATTGGCAAAAATGACCGGCGCTTTCATGGTGGAGAGTTTACGCGGTGACAGACGCGATAAGGTACGGCGAGCGCAGTCGGCCCCGACCCACTCTGGCGTTTGTAGATCGCTCATCGCGCGGCCAATGGTGTAGGCATAATCACGCTCCATATCGCCATTTTCTTCGGCAATCACGCAACTGGAGAGCGAATGACGCGTTGAGCAGTAGCCTTGCAACATACCGTGGCTATTACCGAAAACTTTGACGCCGTAATGGCTGTTAAAACTGCCGCCTTCGGTGTTGGTAATGCGTTTATCCGCCTGTAATGCCGCCTGTTCAGCACGGGCCGCCAGTTCAATGGCTTCGTCTGGAGAGACTTCTGCGGGGTGGAACAAGTCAAGATCCGGCGCGTCGAAAGCCAGCAGTTCTTTATCTGCCACGCCTGCATACGGATCTGGCGAAGTGTAACGCGCAATATCCAGCGCCGCCTGTACGGTGCGTGCAATGGCCTGCGGGCTTAAATCGGTGGATGATGCGCTACCTTTGCGGTTCTGGTGATAAACGGTTATCCCCAGCGCGCCATCACTATTGAATTCGACATTCTCCACTTCACCATAGCGCGTACTAACGCTAATGCCGGTGGTCTTGCTGACGGCAACTTCCGCACCGTCCGATTTGCCTGAGGCCAACTCCAGCGCAGTCGAAACTGCTTCTTCCAGAATCTTGCGCTGCGCTTCAACTTGAGAGATTACTTTCATTGCAAGTGCCATAATGTAGAGAGTTTCTCTGAAGTCTAACAGAGAACCGTTTTTCAGTGCGCATCTTAACTGGTAACATTAGCCTCTTTTTTTTAAGGAGCCTGACATGACTAAGCAGCCCGAAGACTGGCTCGACGACGTTCCCGGTGATGACATCGAAGACGAAGACGATGAAATTATCTGGGTTAGTAAAAGTGAAATTAAACGTGACGCCGAGGAGCTAAAACGCCTGGGCGCAGAAATTGTTGATCTGGGGAAAAACGCGCTGGATAAGATCCCGTTAGATGCGGATCTGCGTGCGGCTATTGAGTTAGCCCAGCGTATTAAGATGGAAGGTCGCCGCCGCCAGTTGCAGCTCATTGGTAAGATGCTGCGCCAACGCGATGTAGAGCCTATCCGTCAGGCGCTGGATAAGCTGAAAAACCGCCACAACCAGCAGGTGGTGTTGTTCCATAAACTGGAAAACCTGCGCGATCGTCTGATCGATCAAGGGGATGATGCTATCGCTGAAGTATTGAATCTGTGGCCAGATGCCGATCGTCAGCAACTGCGTGCTCTGATCCGCAACGCGAAGAAAGAGAAAGAAGGGAATAAGCCGCCGAAATCCGCACGCCAGATTTTCCAGTATCTGCGCGAGCTGGCAGAGAACGAAGGGTAATTTTCGTTGTTGATGTGAGTATGGTTTGCCGGATGCAGTGCACCGTCAGATCTGTAGGCCTGATAAGACGCGTCAAGCGTCGCATCAGGCGCTATGCTCAAATGCCGGGTGCGGCGTCAACGCCTTATCCGGCCTACAAAAGCACGTTGCCCCTGTAGGCCTGATAAAACGTCTCAGGATTACTGCGCAGCTTCCGCTTTCTTCGCCAGACCATCCAGCAGTTTCTGATGGATCCCACCAAAACCGCCGTTGCTCATCACCAGAATATGGTCGCCAGGCTGAGCGGTTTTCACCACCATTTCTGCCAGCGCATCAACATCTCCACTCCAGTGCGCAGGCTGAATACATGCTTCTGCCACTTCAGCTACCTGCCACGGAATATGTGACGGTTGCAGCAGGAAGACTTCATCGGCACGACCTAATGACGGAGCCAAATCATCTTTGCAGACGCCCATCTTCATGGTGTTGGAACGCGGCTCAAGCACGGCAATAATACGCGCCGTACCGCCAACTTTGCCGCGCAGCGCCGCCAGCGTTGCCAGAATTGCCGTTGGGTGATGGGCAAAATCGTCATACACCGTCACGCCATTAGCTTCGCCACGCAGTTCCAGGCGGCGACGGGCATTGATAAACAATCCCAGCGCGTTAGCAGCATCAGCCGGTGCGATGCCAACATGACGGGCCGCAGCAATCGCCATCAAACCATTGTGCATATTATGTTCGCCCACCAGCGACCATTTCACTTCGCCCACTTTTTCGCCATCCAGCAAGACTTCCCATTCGGAAGCGTCAGTGGTCAGCTTTTTCGCCTGCCAGTGACCTTGCTCGCCCACCAGCTCCTGTTCACTCCAGCAGCCCATCGCCAGGGTTTGTTTCAGGTTGATGTCGTTTTCCGGCCAGATAATACGCCCCTGACCAGGAACAATACGCACCAGATGGTGGAATTGTTTCTGAATCGCTTTCAGGTCGTCGAAGATATCGGCGTGGTCGAACTCAAGGTTGTTGAGGATCAGCGTTCGCGGGCAGTAATGAACAAACTTAGAGCGTTTGTCGAAGAAGGCGCAGTCATACTCGTCTGCTTCGATAACAAAGAAGTCGCTTTCGCCCAGGCGTGCAGAAACGTCAAAGTTCCCCGGTACTCCACCGATCACAAAACCTGGTTTATAGCCGCACTGTTCCAGAATCCAGGTCGCCATTCCCGCGGTGGTGGTTTTACCGTGTGTACCGGCAACGGCCAGCACCCAGCGGTCACGCAGCACAAAATCGTGCAACCACTGCGGACCTGACATATATGGAATGTTTTTTTCCAGTACCGCTTCCACACACGGATTTCCACGGGTCATGGCGTTGCCAATAATCACCAGATCCGGCTGAGGATCGAGCTGGCTGGCATCATAACCCTGAATCAGTTCAATGCCTTGCTTCTCAAGTAAGGTGCTCATCGGCGGATACACATTGGCGTCCGAACCCGTTACTTCATGGCCCAACTGGCGCGCCAGAATCGCCAGACCGCCCATAAACGTGCCACAAATTCCTAATATATGAATGCGCATACGTCACTATCCTTTTTTAATCTACCGTTCATTTTACGCATATGTCGGGCAACAGAGAAACGCATTTCAGGATAATCCGTAATTTGCTGGCGCGATTCACCTGAGCGCAACATTGAGATTATTTGTTAAGATTATTGCGGTCGCTTTACTCCATAAACATTGCAGGGAAAGTTTTATGAAAACGTTAGGTGAATTTATTGTCGAAAAGCAGCACGAGTTTTCTCATGCTACCGGTGAGCTCACTGCTTTGCTATCGGCAATAAAACTGGGCGCCAAGATTATTCATCGCGATATCAACAAAGCTGGACTGGTTGATATCCTGGGTGCCAGCGGTGCTGAGAATGTGCAGGGCGAGGTTCAACAAAAACTCGACTTGTTCGCTAATGAAAAACTGAAAGCCGCACTGAAAGCACGCGATATTGTTGCGGGCATTGCATCCGAAGAAGAAGATGAGATTGTCGTCTTTGAAGGTTGTGAACACGCAAAATACGTTGTGCTGATGGATCCGCTGGATGGCTCGTCCAACATCGATGTTAACGTCTCTGTCGGTACCATTTTCTCCATTTACCGCCGCGTTACACCGGTCGGCACGCCGGTAACGGAAGAAGATTTCCTCCAGCCTGGTAACAAACAGGTTGCTGCAGGTTACGTGGTATACGGCTCCTCTACCATGCTGGTTTACACCACCGGATGCGGTGTTCACGCCTTTACTTACGATCCTTCGCTCGGCGTTTTCTGCCTGTGCCAGGAACGGATGCGCTTCCCGGAGAAAGGAAAAACCTACTCTATCAACGAAGGGAACTACATTAAGTTTCCGAACGGGGTGAAGAAGTACATTAAATTCTGCCAGGAAGAAGATAAATCTACCAACCGTCCGTATACCTCACGTTATATCGGCTCGCTGGTCGCGGATTTCCACCGTAATCTGCTGAAAGGCGGTATTTATCTCTACCCAAGCACTGCCAGCCACCCGGACGGCAAACTGCGTTTGCTGTATGAGTGCAACCCGATGGCATTCCTGGCGGAACAAGCGGGCGGTAAAGCGAGCGATGGCAAAGAGCGTATTCTGGATATCATCCCGGAAACCCTGCACCAGCGTCGTTCGTTCTTCGTCGGCAACGACCATATGGTTGAAGATGTCGAACGCTTTATCCGTGAGTTCCCGGACGCGTAATCTCCTGCGCCTCTCCACACGGAGAGGCCTTTTTATCGCTGCGCAATGTTGACTCTTGTCACTGGCGAACTCTGACGATTCTCCCACAACACCGTTAACCCACGCTGTAAGGCAATAAAAATGAATAACAAAATGCCGATGGCGATTTTCGTCCACCATGAGCTCAGCGTGCCGTCAAAGTTTATGTAAGTCTGGATCAGTCCCTGAATCGCCACACCAAATAGTGTTCCCAGCACCGTTCCCACCCCACCACTTAACAACGTACCGCCAATCACCACCGACGCGATAGCGTCCAGTTCCACACCTACGCCCGCCAGCGCATATCCGGCCTGGGTATAAATCGAGAAGACAATTCCTGCCAGCGTTGCCAGTCCGGTAGAGAGCATATAAATGCGAATAGTGGTGCTGCGAGTGGAAATCCCCATCAGGTTTGCCGACGTCGCGTTGCCGCCAATGGCGTATACCTGATTACCAAAACGGGTACGATGCGCGAGGAATATGCCGATAACCACCACCGCCAGCATCAGCAGCCCCATCGCGCTTAAGCGACCACCGCCGGGGATTTTCCACGCCAGGCTTGAAAGCGTGTCATAAATTGGATGATTTATCGGGATCGACTCTTCCGATACGAGATAGCTGACGCCGCGCAAAAAGAACATTCCTGCCAGGGTAATGATGAACGCAGGGATCTTCAGGGAGTCGATCAGAAGCCCCATAAATGCGCCGAAGGCGCAACCCATCGCCAGCACCAGCGGAAACGCCAGCAGCGGTGAGAGACCGAAATCGCCAATCACTTTCGCCAGAAACACGCCGGTAAAGGCGATCACCGAACCGACAGAGAGATCGATCCCACCGGAGAGGATCACAAAGGTCATGCCAACGGCAATGATCCCAAGAAAGGCGTTATCGGTCAGGATATTGCAGATCACGCGCGTGGAAGCAAAGCCGGGAAACTGCGTCAGGCAGTAGAGATAACCCAGCACAAAGACGCCGATGGTGATCATAAGCGGCAGGTTACGTTTTATCACGGCTACGCACTCCTTTAATCAGACTGATAAAGCGTTGCGACTGGACAATCAGCACGCAAAGCACCACCACCGCTTTCACCACCTGGTTCATCTCTGGCGGAAAGCCCGAAAGCAAAATTCCGGTATTCATCCCCTGAATAATCAGCGCCCCCACCACCGAAAGCAGCAGGTTAAAGCGCCCGCCCATCAGCGATCCGCCGCCAATTACCACCGCGAGAATGGCGTCCAGCTCCAGCCATAACCCAGCGTTATTGGCATCGGCACCGCGAATATCCGCCGCCACGATAATGCCCGCGATTGCCGCACACAGCCCGCTCAATACGTAGGTGAGCATGACGATGATTCGTGTGTTGACTCCGGCATTTTTTGCCGCCCGAATGTTGATGCCAACGGCTTCAATAAACATCCCCAGCGCCGTTTTGCGGGTCAACAGCCAGAAGAAGAGGAGCGTCAGCACAGCGATAATGACTGGCGTTGGCAGGAACAATAGCGATCCGCTGCCGAACCATGAGAGATCCGGCGAGTTGAACGTGACGATCTGCCCGGAGGTGATCAGTTGAGCCACACCGCGCCCGGCAACCATCAGGATCAGGGTGGCAACAAACGGCTGAATTTTGAGGATCGCCACCAGTATGCCGTTCCACAATCCAGCCAGAATGCCGGTACCCAGGGCGCTTAACAAAACAATTGGCAGGCTGAACCCCGCAACCGTCATCGCAGCCGTTGTGGCTCCGGCGATAGCCATCACCGCCCCTACGGAGAGATCAATCCCACCCGTAGAGATCACCAGCGTCATGCCAATCGCCAGTAACGCAACCGGGGCGGCGCGATTAAGAATATCGATAGGGCTACCGAACAAACGCCCATCCTGAAGCACCACCTGCCAGAAATGCGGGGCCACCAGGCTATCGACCACCAGCACCAACAATAGCGCCACCAACTGCGGCATCCCCGTCGGCCAGCGAAAGCGCTTTTTCGACGACGCGGTGTCAGGGAGAGATTGAGGCATCACACTGTTCTCCTTACGCCGCAATGGCGTTCATGATCGCCGGAACGGAAAGCTCTGCCAGCGGGATCTCCGCCACCTGTTTGCGATCGCGCATGATAATCACCCGATCGGCATAGCCCACCAGTTCTTCCAGTTCGGAGGAGATCACCAGCAGCGCCAGACCGTCAGCGCACAGCGTTTCAATCAGGCGAATGATCTCGGCATGGGCGCCAACGTCAATGCCACGCGTTGGCTCATCGAGGATCAGAAATTGCGGACGAGTCAGCAGCCAGCGTGAGAGCAACACTTTTTGCTGATTGCCGCCGGAGAGAAATTCAATCGGTTGTTCGCTGGAAGGAGTACGAATGCCCAGCTGACGGATAAAGCGTTCGGCAATCTCTTGCTGTTCTTTACGGGAAATCGGCCGTAGCCAGCCGCGCTGGGCCTGGAGAGCGAGGATGATATTTTCCCGCACCGAGGCGGCGGCGATGATGCCATCGGTTTTCCTGTCTTCCGGGCAAAAGCCGATGCCCAGTACCGAAGCCTGATGTGGCGATCGCAGGGTTTGCTGTTTGCCTTTGATCAGCGCCGTGCCGCTATCGGCTGGTTTGATGCCGAAGATCACTTCAGCGGTTTCGGTACGTCCTGATCCCAGCAAGCCTGCCAGACCGACGATCTCGCCGGGGCGTACTTCCAGATCAAACGGCGCGATCGTTCCTTTCTTGCCGTAATCTTTAAACGCTGCAACAGGATTGTCACTAAGCAATGTTCTTCCGGCACGCTGTAGCGCATGAGTATCCAGCTCACGCCCCAGCATCATTTTCACCAGTTCGATCTGCGGTAGCTCGCGGGTTTCCCGACAACCAACAAAGCTGCCGTTGCGTAAGACGGTGATCCGATCGCTGACCTGATAGACCTGATCGAGAAAGTGAGTAACGAAGATCAGGCTGACGCCGCGATCGCGCAGCTGGCGCATCAGGCCAAACAGCAACTCTACTTCCTGAGTGTCGAGACTGGCGGTGGGTTCATCGAGGATTAGCACTTTGGCGGAGAGATCGATGGCCCGACAAATGGCGACGATTTGCTGCATCGCGACTGAAAAGCGGTTGAGCGGTTCGCGCACGTCGAGGGAGAAACCGTAAGATGCCATCAGTTCGGTGGCGCGCTTTTCCATCTCTTTACGGCGTAGCAGGCCGAAACGCTTAGGTTCGCGGCCGATGAATAGATTATCAGCGACCGACATATTGGGTAGCAGGTTAACTTCCTGATAGACAGTGCCGATGCCGAGCTGCTGTGCGTGGGCGGTGTTTTTCGGTGAAATAGCCTGACCTTCCAGCCAGATGGTGCCGCGATCGGCATGGTAAACGCCGGTTAATGCTTTGATTAGCGTTGATTTTCCCGCCCCGTTTTCACCGAGCAGCGCCATGATTTCACCACGGCGCAGGCTGAAATCAACGTTATCTAACGCTTTGACGCCAGGGAAAAATTTGCTTAATCCTTCGGTGCGGAGGATTTCCTGGTGTTGGTCGGTCGTCATGGTTTCCCCCGAAGTAAAGCGTGCTCCCGCCAGGCCTGATAAGACGCGCCAGCGTCGCATCAGGCATCAGTGCATAAACGCCGGATGCGGCGTAAACGCCTTATCCGGCCTACGAGTCGGTATCAGGCATTAATGCCTGATACGTCTCAATACCCCATGTTTTTCTTCTTCTCTAACTCTTCTTTTGCGGTATCAGGCAGGTAAAGGGTGGACTTGGTCAGCGTCAGCTTTTCAGGCATGGTGCCGTCCTTTTTATATTTCTCCAGCGCGTCAAAGGCGGGTCCCGCCATGTTTGGCGTCAGTTCAACGCTGGCGTTCGCTTCGCCATCAATCATCGCTTTGTAGATGTCCGGCACGCCGTCGATAGAGCCTGTCAGGATATCTTTGCCCGGTTTCAGGCCCGCTTCTTTAATTGCCTGAATTGCGCCAATCACCATGTCGTCGTTATGGGCGTAAACCATGCAGATGTTTTTGCCGTTGTTTTCCGCTTTGATAAAGCTCTCCATCACTTCTTTACCTTTACTACGGGTGAAGTCACCGGACTGCGAGCGGATGATTTTAATATTTGGCGCATTCTTAATGGCTTCGGCAAAGCCTTTCTTACGGTCAATGGCGACGCTGGCCCCAACGGTGCCCTGTAACTCAACCACGTTACACGGTTTGCCATTGACCTCTTTAACCAGCCAGTCACCAATCAGCTTGCCTTCGAGGATGTTGTCGGCGGTGACGGTGGTCATATAGAGAGATTTGTCTTTCACGTCGATGGAACGGTCAAGCAAAAAGACCGGAATTTCGGCTTCCTTTGCTTCTTTCAAAACAGGTTCCCAACCCGTTGCAACCACCGGGGCGATAAAGATGGCATCTACCCCTTGCGCGACAAAGGAACGCACTGCTTTAATCTGGTTTTCCTGCTTTTGCTGACCATCGGCAATTTTCAGTGTGATACCGCGTTTTTCGGCCTCACTTTTCGCCACATTAGTTTCTGCTGCGCGCCAGCCGGATTCGGATCCAACCTGCGAAAATCCTACGGTTAACGGAGCGGCCAACGCCATAGACGACATGGCTGCCGAGACTGCAGAGACTACAAGTAAGCGTTTCCACATAGGGTTGTCCTCGTCGGGGTGATTATTATTGGTGAAAAGATGTTCGCGAAAAAACTATAGACAATTGGTTCTGTAACAGATTGCGTTACATCACACTTCAAAAAAGTAAATACATCGTTAATCACAAGTTTGTAATCGCTTTCATATCACTATGAAAAATGCGGCTACGGTTATGGATTTTCCAGCTCTGCGAACCGTCTTAAAACTGGCGAAAAAGGAAAATGAGGGCGAAAACAAGCGAAGACATTCGGCGCGAGTTGGCTATAATACTCGGCACTTGTTTGCCACATATTCTAAAGGAAACAGACATGAGCTTACTCAACGTCCCTGCGGGTAAAGATCTGCCGGAAGACATCTACGTTGTTATCGAAATCCCGGCTAACGCTGATCCGATCAAATACGAAATCGACAAAGAGAGCGGCGCACTGTTCGTTGACCGCTTCATGTCCACCGCGATGTTCTACCCGTGCAACTACGGCTATATCAACCACACTCTGTCTCTGGACGGTGACCCGGTTGACGTTCTGGTCCCGACTCCGTACCCGCTGCAGCCGGGTTCTGTGATCCGTTGCCGTCCGGTTGGCGTTCTGAAAATGACCGACGAAGCTGGTGAAGATGCGAAACTGGTTGCTGTTCCGCACAGCAAACTGAGCAAAGAATACGATCACATCAAAGACGTTAACGATCTGCCGGAGCTGCTGAAAGCTCAGATCGCTCACTTCTTCGAGCACTACAAAGACCTCGAAAAAGGCAAGTGGGTGAAAGTTGAAGGTTGGGAAAACGCTGAAGCCGCTAAAGCTGAAATCGTTGCTTCCTTCGAGCGCGCAAAGAATAAATAAGTTCTTAGATACTCTAAATAATTCAACTTGCAGGACAAAACGCCAGCGGCGTTTTGAACAACGCTTGCGTTGGCCCTGAAAGGGCGAGGCCTAAGGCCGAGTAACGCGACAAGTGAGTGAATCCCCTGGAGCTTACAGAAGTAAGTGACTGGGGTGAATGAACGCAGTCGCAGCACATGCAACTTGAAGTATGACGAGTATAGCGCAATAACCCTGAACGCCGGGCTTCGGTTAGTAAGGGTTTTTTTATGCCCGCAATTTATAAACTATCTACTCCACTATTATTATTTTCAGCAGTTGAAAGGCTTGAACGGTAAGAACAAGCTAAACTCGACCACCATTTTGCTGTTCATAGCCACTTGCTGGAAGTTAGCCGACCTCACTCATACTCACCGTTCAAAGCGTGCCCCCGTTTTACCCCTGCACATTTGTGAACGCCAGCAGAGTTTTTTATGCGATTGCAGATATGGAAAGCGGCTCGGAGAGAAAAGCAAAAGATGTGAAAGTTACAAAAAAATCGCGAGATACATCGCAAAAAACAACGCCACCCGAAGGTGGCGTGTTTATATTATGACTGATCCCTGTCTAACCAGTCGCCGCTTTCAATCAGCGTTAATCCATCGACGGGTCGTTGATAAACGTACATCCATGCACTCCCGTACGGCGTCTGAATCAACTGGCGCGCGTATTCACCGCCCCTGGTGCGCAAGGCATCAAGTTCGGCCAGCGTGGCGTTGTCAATACGATAAACTTCACCATGTACCGTTCCGTTTCCCGGAACTGCGCCTGGATAGTGGCCCAGGCTATACAACTGGTAGTTATCGATACTGAAATCGCCCAGCAACTGGGCATTTGTCATCCAGTGGCTGTTGCCTTGTTTGTGACGTAAACTGCCGTAGACAAATATTCGCATAGCTAAAACTCGAACTGATAGAGCAAATCCAGTGCCTGATCTACACCAGACACGGCTTCCAGATATAGCTTCGGCATCAGGCGATAACGTAACGTGAGTGTTGCTATAGAGTCAAATATCCCCACGCCGTATTTCACTTGTAAGCCTGGTAATACATAGCCGCTGACCACCACCTGGGAAGAATCACCTACCCCCTCGGTGTCGAGCGCTAAATTACTTACACCAAATGTCTCGCCGATTTTACCCACAATCTGACCACTTTGCGCAACCCCCAGACCAATCAGCATCGAAGTCATCGCCGCGCTGTCGCTCTGATCGCTCTCCAGCCCTTGTCCACGCAATAAGTAAGACAATGCAGCCTGTTGTGACATCGCCGGGTCAGAGAAGATCTCCGCTTTCGGCTCATCCGCCAGCCCGGTGACACGAACACCAGCGATTACGTCATCTTCTGTAGCATCCGGGTTACGAATGGCTTCGATATTGAGATACGGTTGATCCGGTGGACCAGAGAACAGCAGCTCGCCTTTGCGCACAATCAGATCCTGGCCATATGCATGGAAGCGCCCTTCAGGGATGTTAATTTGCCCGTTCAGGCCCAGACCTTGTTTGTCCTGTACGACGTTGAGATCGCCCGTCAGCCGCGCCTTCAGGCCAAAGGCATCAATGCGCACGTTATTGCCGACGTGGACAATCAGGTTGCTGTTGATCGGAATTGACGCGGTTTTCGTCTCCTCCGGTTGCAGGTTATCGTTGAGCATCACCACATCGCTTGAGACACCCACCGCACTTTCCGGCAGATCGTGCACCACAATGCGCGCCCACGGTACATCCACGCGACCATCAAGGGTAAACAGGCTTGGTGTCGCTTCGAATACGATGTCAGGCGACACATCCATCCGCACCATCGGTGGTACGGTGATCCGTACCTTACTGCCTTTCGCCGTTACCCGCGCCCGCCAGTTTTCAATCTGGCTCCAGTCAGCATCACCGTTCAGGTAGATGTCACCCTGCTGAGTCCTCACGGTCCCCGCAAGCGTCGAGCGCATACCGTTAAAATTGACCGCAAGCTGGCTCGGCTGCATATCAAATGGCATAAAGTTGCCGTCGATATCCACGCCTGTGACCTGTAGCTGACCAAACAGCTGCGGGCTTTGCACATCACCGCCCAGACGTAGGTTGGCGCTCACCATCCCCGCTGCTTTTTCACCACGCGTAAAGATGGGGTTCACCATTGCGAGGTTAAAATTGCGGATGTTGACGTTGCCGCCAAGATTCCGACGGCCTTGCGGATCGGTCACCTGCACCTGACCATCAAACTGGCCGTTATTGGTCAGACGGATGGTCCAGCCCAGCTCAGCGCGATTATTCCGCAGCTCTGCCGATAGGTTCAGCGTCTGAAACGCCACCGGTAGCTCCGCATCGTTGACGGTTTGCGTCACCTGCACGTTACGCCCCGAAAGAGTGATACTACCCTGTGGCAGCCCCTCTTTGGTGGTGTCCCAGGCAACGTCCGCTTTACCCGTGAAGATACCGCTTGCCTGAGTAGTTTCCGGCATAAACGGTTTCAGCATTGCCAGGTCGAAGCGGTTGAGATTCACAACCGCACGCCCTTCAGCCCCGGCATCAATGGTTTGCGGCACGCACAGTTCCGCATTCGGGTTAAGCCAGCAGTGTGGCCCAATGCTGATTTTTTGCTCCTGATTGCGATAGTCCAGCGCGATATCACGCGTTAGCGACCACGGTCCGACCGGCGTCTGGAAGCGCGTATTGCTAAGTGTTCCCTTCCAGCGTTCTTCTTTGCGATCAAAGCTACCTGCCAGATTAAGCTGCCCGGAAACCGGCTCGCCCTGAATCCTCAGTTGTAACTCGTGCTGCTTTTCGCTGCCTTTCGCATTCAGAGTAACAAGGTTGATATTCACATCCGGCTGCGAGATTTGCTCAACGCGCACGTCGAGTTTACCCGCAATCTGATCGGTGGATTTGATGTCGCCTTCCACGCGAACCTGCGACACAGAAAGTTCCTGCCAGCGCAAGCCGCGCGCGGTGATATCCGCCAGCAACTGCGGCGCTTCCACCGTACCGCGAACTTTCACCAGCCCTTTCGCTGTACCGCCAAGTCCTGGCAGCGCGTTATCCAGACCAGGCGCATTGATGGTGGCGTCAAGATTGAGATCTTTCACCCCCAGCTCGCCTTTCACTTCGGCACTGTTTGGCCCCAGTTCCAGATGCAGACCTGGGATCATCCACTGCATATAACTGTTGCCTTTCAGCGTTCCCTCAACGTTCACTTTGTTATGTTTGACGTTGCCGGTCAGCTTCAACTCCGGCACGTCCATCTGCCAGGTGCCGCCGTACAGGCTACCGCGCGTTTTGATCAAACCATTGAGTTTCGATGGCCAGTCCGGGAACTCTTTCGCCGTATTAATGCCGTTGAACGTCAATTCGCCGCGCCAACTAATGGCCTGCTGCCAGTCGAGCAGCGCCTTCAGCTCGGTTTTTCCTTCCAGCGCCGCAACGGTGAGTTTATCGAGATTGACCTGCTGTTCATTCCCTTTCGCATCAAGGGTAATGGCCGCTGGCGGGATCTCCTGCCCTTTCACCGCCGTACGCATAGACAGCGTGTAATCGGTCATTTTGCCGGTGAGTTTCAGTTTCAGGTCATCCGCCTGATATTGCTTCTCACCAGTGAACGGCCAGTAAAGTTGTTTGCTGTTCACTTCCACGTTGAGCGGCAGTCCGGCTTCCGCCAGCCGCGTCTGAGCGCGCAAATCCATATCCACCGGGCCGGAAAGGTTAACGCCTATCTCCAGCTGTTCGCGCAGCGCGCCGCCCACTTTTAGCTTCACCTTTTCACCTTTCAACGGCTCCACATTCAAAGTGCTGTTGAGGGTGATATCTACTGGCCAGTTGTTGGACAATTGTGCCGTACCGCTGGCATTGACAATCCCCTGGTTAGAGTCAATATCCAGCGCGTCCAGTTTGGTATTGCCGTCGATGCTGCTCACTTTCAGCAGCATGGTGCTCACGGTGATATCCGTGTCGCCTGTCACGCGCAGTTGCTCGCCTTTAAACTCTTCAATGTTCAGGTTAAGCGGCAAATGCACGTCGGTCATTTCCGGTAATACCGGGCGAGAAAAGAGATCTTTCAGCGTTTCGCCGAGCGGCTTTTCCTCCGGCTGCGGATTTTCAATCTTCGGCTCGACCACTTCTTCCTGCGCCACGTCCGCCACTTTCGGCAAGGCAATCAGCAAGCCTTTCAGCGACGTCGGTTTCAGGGTCAGGGTTTTCTCCTGCCAGTTCAGGCCGGAGGTGAAGTCCATCACCGACACCGTAGTGTCATCAATTTTGATGTTGACGTTATCCAGCGCCAAGCGCGTCAGGGTGATGGGATACGGCGTGGAGAGATCCAGCGGCCCGCTATCTTCCTCTTCTTCAACCTGCTCAGAAGGAGGCATTTTTTTGCTGTCGATGTTGACCTGAATATCTTTAAGCGCCAGATCGTTAACACAAACGCTGCTGTTCCACAGACAATCCAGCCCAACGGCCAGGTGCAGATTGCCCGCTTTTACCGCCACGCCTGGCTGCTCATAACGAACGTCAGACAGGGTAAGGTCGCGCCAGCCGCCAGTGACCTTGCCGATGTCCAGCCCAGGCACCCAGCGGTCCGCCGCTTTAAATACCAGATGCAGGCCGCTGGTGGTGCCAACCAGAAATGCCACCGAGCCCAGCAGTAGTAAGATGACGATAACCGCGCCGAGGCTGATTTTTTTCCATAAACTCATAATTCTGGCCCCAGACCGATGTAAAACTGTAACCCGTGCTCGTCTTTATCCGCGACCGGTACGGCGAAATCGAGCTTGATCGGCCCGACCGGCGATTCCCAGCGCACGCCAACCCCGGTGCCGGTTTTGAAGTCGCTGCGGCGGATATCACTCACCGCTTCACCGCTATCGACAAACACCGCGCCCCACCATTTTCCGGTCACGTTGTACTGGTACTCCAGTGATCCGGTAATTAGTTTTGATGCCCCTTTCAGGTCACCATTGTCATATTTCGGCGCAATAGATTTGTATTTATAGCCGCGAATACTGCGGTCGCCCCCGGCGAAGAAACGCAGATCCGGCGGTACTTTGTCGAAGTCACCGGTTTCAATCCAGCCCAACGTGCCGCGCGTAACAAAGCGATGGCGATCGTACAGTGTGCGGATCCAGACGTTCTGTGCCTGGAAAACGGAGAAATCGACATCCGATCCCCAGGCTGTGTTGGAATAGTCGATAGAGTAGCGTTGCGAGTCGCCCCAGGTCGGCATCAGGCCGCCGCGTGATCGCGTCCGGCTAATCATCACCCCTGGATAAAACAGCATTGTGGTGTTAGTAATTTCACCCTGAGTAAAGTGGTCGAGACTCCAGCGTAGGTTAATTGCGCGCTGCCAGCCGCTGGAAAGATCCCAGTAGCGGGAAGCGACCAGGGTAGTGGAATCGGATTCGGTGTCATTCAGGTCAGTACGCTTAAAACCGCCCTGCACCAAATAATATTGTTCCAGTGGATTCTTCAGCAGCGGCATTTTATAGCTGAAGTCGAGGGTCTGTTCCGGCGCGGAAATACTGGTACTGGTAGTCAGACTGTGACCGTATGAGTTCATCCACGGCTTTTTCCACGTCGCTTTCACGCGCGGTCCCACGTCCGTAGAGTAACCGACCCCAGTTTCGATGGTGTTTTCTGTTCGCGGCGAAACCACGCCCGTCAATGGTAATACTTTCGTTTCGCGCGCTTTATCAAATTGCGGTGCCACTACCACCGAATTAAACCAGCCAGTCGCGGAAAGGCGACGGTTCAGTTCCGCCAGATCTTTTGACTCGTATTCATCGCCTTCTTTGAACGGTACCAGGTTTTGCAGGTACTCGTCGCGAATTTGCGAACCTTCAAAAGTGACATGCCCAAAGCGGTAACGTTCGCCACTGTTGTAATCAATATCCCAGTAAGCTTTATGCAGGCCAAGCGCTATGCCTAACTGAGCTTTGGTAAATTCGCTATCGAAATAGCCTTTACGCAGCGCAATACTGGTTAAGGACTTTTTGAAATTTTCATAATCGCCCTGGTTTAGCACCGTACCTATAGCCGGGCGAGTATCCAGCAACTTCAAATAGTCTTTATCGGTTCGCGCACCGCCGCGCAAGACTACATCGGTGCCGCCAATCAACACGGGTACACCCGGTGTAACTTTAGCAACCAGCACCTGCCGTCCTTTCTTTGGCGGTGGCTGGAGATCAAATTCAATTGTTGGCTGGTAATAGCCCAGTGCTTTTAGACCTTCCCGAATGGCATCATCAACACGTGCGCGAAAGCGCCGGTCTGGCGTCACTTCATCACTTTGAATCGTAGAAAGCTGTGCACGAACGTTTTTTTCCAGCTGTCCCGATAACCCTTCCACCTGTAGACGGACATTCGCGGCGATGGCAGAACCACTAAAGCAGAGTAAGCTTACACAGCATAACTGTCGGATATAGCGCACATTTTCTCCTGAATATCCTTTATTCCTGCCCCTGGAACTCCGTTAAACGGCTTAACAATAATCCAGCAATATGGATTAAAAAGCAGACTAAACCCAAAATATTACTTATGTTTTACTTTAGACCCATTCACGGGGGTTATTGTGTGCAAATACGTCCCTTGTTACAACCTAAACCCCTATGACCGACTTTCGGGAGAACGACACCATGAGTTTATTTGATAAAAAGCATCTGGTTTCCCCCACCGATGCCCTTCCTGGACGGAATACCCCGATGCCCGTAGCTACGCTGCATGCGGTCAACGGTCACTCAATGACAAATGTGCCTGACGGAATGGAGATCGCCATTTTTGCGATGGGCTGTTTCTGGGGCGTTGAACGCCTTTTCTGGCAACTTCCCGGTGTTTACAGTACTGCCGCAGGCTACACTGGCGGTTACACGCCAAACCCGACTTATCGGGAAGTGTGTTCCGGTGAGACCGGCCACGCCGAAGCGGTGCGAGTGGTTTACGATCCGTCGGTAATCAGCTATGAACAACTGTTGCAGGTTTTCTGGGAAAACCACGATCCTGCACAAGGGATGCGTCAAGGTAATGATCACGGCACGCAGTACCGTTCCGCGATTTACCCGCTGACACCAGAACAGGATGCCGCCGCCCGCGCCAGTCTGGAACGTTTTCAGGCCGCAATGCTCACCGCCGATGACAATCGCCAGATAACCACCGAGATTGCTAACGCCACACCGTTCTATTATGCCGAAGATGACCACCAACAGTATCTACATAAAAACCCTTATGGCTATTGCGGAATTGGTGGAATAGGCGTTTGTCTGCCGCCTGAAGTGTAGTATTAAAAGGTGGCCCCAAAGTGAAATGAGACAAAAATTTAACCCTCTGGCGACTTTACAGTACCTTACGCTATACTAGCCTCTGAAAATGCCGGTTCACTCTCTTCGAATCGGCTTTCAATGTGTATTTCACACAAATTAATCAACTTCCCCTTCCGAGGATCTGACCTGAACGGTTAGATAAGATATGTTAAACAGTATTTTAGTCATACTCTGCTTGATCGCCGTAAGTGCGTTCTTCTCGATGTCCGAGATCTCGCTTGCCGCCTCACGCAAAATCAAACTTAAACTGCTGGCTGATGAAGGCAATATAAATGCCCAACGCGTTATGAATATGCAGGAAAATCCCGGCATGTTCTTTACCGTGGTACAAATCGGTCTGAACGCAGTGGCGATTCTCGGCGGTATCGTCGGTGATGCAGCGTTCTCCCCGGCTTTTAACAGCCTGTTCTCCCGCTATATGTCGGCAGAGCTCTCTGAGCAACTGAGCTTTATTCTCTCTTTCTCGTTAGTGACTGGCATGTTTATCCTGTTTGCGGATTTAACCCCGAAACGCATCGGTATGATTGCGCCAGAAGCTGTGGCTTTGCGTATCATCAACCCGATGCGCTTCTGCCTGTACGTCTGCACCCCGCTGGTATGGTTCTTCAACGGCCTGGCGAACATGATCTTCCGTATCTTTAAACTGCCGATGGTGCGCAAGGATGACATCACTTCCGATGATATTTACGCGGTAGTAGAAGCGGGGGCGCTGGCGGGGGTATTACGTAAACAAGAGCATGAACTGATTGAAAACGTGTTCGAGCTTGAATCCCGTACTGTCCCGTCGTCTATGACTCCGCGTGAGAACGTCATCTGGTTCGATCTCCACGAAGACGAGCAAAGTCTGAAGAATAAAGTGGCGGAACATCCGCACTCAAAATTCCTCGTCTGTACTGAAGATATCGACCACATCATCGGCTATGTGGATTCGAAAGATCTGCTTAACCGCGTGCTGGCCAATCAAAGCCTGGCGCTGAACAGTGGCGTACAAATTCGCAACACGCTGATCGTGCCAGACACGCTGACCCTTTCTGAGGCGCTGGAAAGTTTTAAAACTGCGGGCGAAGACTTTGCAGTAATCATGAATGAATACGCGCTGGTTGTGGGGATAATCACCCTCAACGACGTGATGACCACACTGATGGGCGATCTGGTTGGTCAGGGTCTGGAAGAGCAGATTGTGGCGCGTGATGAGAACTCATGGCTAATCGATGGTGGAACACCGATTGATGACGTGATGCGTGTACTGGATATTGACGAGTTCCCGCAGTCAGGCAATTACGAAACCATTGGCGGCTTTATGATGTTTATGCTGCGTAAGATCCCCAAACGCACTGATTCGGTGAAATTCGCCGGCTACAAATTTGAAGTGGTGGATATCGATAACTACCGCATCGACCAGCTGCTGGTAACGCGGATCGACAGCAAAGCCACCGTCCTTTCGCCAAAACTGACTGACGCTAAAGATAAAGACAAAGATAAAGATAAAGATAAAGAAGAAAACGTCGCATAACCTCAGAAACATCAACGGCTCCTGAATCAGGAGCCGTCTTATTACTGCATAGCACTTTGGTTAAGCCATCTCTGTTTGCAGACGCATAACCTGACGGTTTACTTCGGACATCACTGATAAATGCAGTTTATCCTTCACTTTTGGGATAAGAATTTTACCCTTATCAAATTCAAAAGCGCCAACATCCTTGATGTATAACCGTCCACGAAACAGGATCTTCACGTACTTCGCCACTTGCAGTGGGTTGTACCGTTGGAAAATTTTCATTGTTGTCTCCTGCTGAGTATTACGCCTTTGCGGTACCACAATCGGTCCAACTATTATGAGGCGCAAATTTTAATGCCTAATGACTATAGACTACTGCGGTAATGTTTCCAGCCTGTATGAGTTTTTTTACCGTAACGTTACAATTATTCAGAATTATCTTTTCGCCTAATCAGAATCTTTAGTATAAGCATTCATTTTTCATATGATTTGTGCGCTTGTCCGCAAACTGGCATCACACTTGCGGGATTTTCGATAAATAGCACATATGATTAAAAGTCAGACCCAAGTGGTCGGATCACCTGCATATCATAAGAAGGAAACACCATGACTCTACGCAAGATTCTGGCCCTCACCTGCCTGCTGCTGCCGATGATGGCCTCTGCACATCAGTTCGAAACCGGCCAGCGAGTACCGCCGATTGGCATTACCGATCGTGGCGAGTTGGTGCTTGATAAAGATCAGTTTAGCTACAAAACCTGGAACAGCGCGCAGTTAGCGGGAAAAGTGCGAGTGCTACAACATATAGCTGGTCGTACGTCAGCCAAAGAGAAAAACGCGACGCTGATAGAAGCGATTAAATCGGCGAAGTTGCCGCACGATCGCTACCAGACCACCACCATTGTCAACACAGATGACGCAATTCCGGGTTCCGGCATGTTTGTGCGCAGCAGTCTGGAAAGTAATAAAAAGCTTTATCCGTGGTCGCAGTTTATTGTCGATAGCAACGGCGTCGCGCGCGGCGCCTGGCAGTTGGATGAAGAGAGTTCTGCCATTGCCGTGCTCGATAAAGACGGCCGAGTGCAATGGGCGAAGGACGGAGCGCTCACCCAGGCAGAGGTGCAGCAAGTGATGGACTTGCTGCATAAGTTGCTCAATAAATAGAAACTCTGAATCCTGGGTTCAGGAACGATTCACGCGGGGTATAATCCAGCGGTTTACCCTGCCAATCGTGTACGTGCGCTCCGGCTGCAGCAGCAACAGCGTGGCCGGCGGCAGTGTCCCAAATATTGGTTGGTCCGAAACGTGGGTAGAGCTGCGCCTGCCCTTCCGCCACCAGACAGAATTTCAGCGAAGAGCCAATGGACGTCGTCTGATGTTCGCCAAGCTGTTGCAGATACTCTTTCAGCTCTGCATCCGCATGGGATCGGCTAATGACCACCAGCGGCGGCCGCGCATCGCGTACCTGAATCTGCTTGCGCACGCCGCACTCTTCTTTCCAGGCTTTGCCTTCTGCCGCACTGTACATTACGTTCATTACTGGCGCATACACCACACCTAAAATCGGTTTTCCGTGGTCGATGAGCGCAATATTAACGGTGAATTCGCCGTTACGTTTAATAAACTCTTTAGTGCCATCCAGCGGGTCCACCAGCCAGTAACGCTGCCAGTGCTGACGGACTTCCCAGCCGGGAGGATCTTCTTCAGACAGAACCGGAATATCCGGCGTCAGCGTACGTAAACCGTCCATGATTACGGTATGCGCGGCAATGTCCGCCGCTGTCACCGGTGAGTTATCCGCTTTGCTGACGACGTCCATCGGTTTCGTCCCGTCGTAGACCTGCATAATGGCATCGCCCGCAATCCGTGCGAGTTGACATACTTGTTCTAACATTCTCCACCTCTTTTGTTTCAGTGGTGTTAACTCGTTGTTTTACTTATACCCTATCGTTAAAGAATCCGCCAACTGTGATGGCGTCATCGTTTCCTGATTTATTATTTATGGCATCCTTCAACGCTCTGTATGAAAGACGTTTCATCTACTCATTCATAAAAGGATGCCCAGATGGTTAAGTTTAGTGCAACGCTCCTTGCTACGCTGATTGCCGCCAGTGTGAATGCGGCAACAGTCGATCTCCGCATAATGGAAACCTCTGATTTGCATAGCAATATGATGGATTTCGATTATTACAAAGACTCCGCCACAGAAAAATTCGGACTGGTTCGTACTGCGAGTCTGATTAATGGCGCGCGTAATGAAGTGAAAAACAGCGTGCTGGTCGATAACGGCGATTTGATTCAGGGGAGTCCGCTGGCAGATTACATGTCGGCGAAAGGATTAAAAGCAGGTGATGTTCATCCGGTTTATAAGGCGCTGAATACGCTGGATTATACGGTCGGCACACTCGGCAATCATGAATTTAACTACGGTCTGGATTACCTGAAAAATGCGCTGGCAGGGGCGAAATTCCCTTATATAAACGCCAACGTCATTGACGCTAAGACCAAACAGCCGATGTTTACGCCGTATTTAATTAAAGACACCGAAGTGGTCGATAAAGACGGGAAAAAACAGACGCTGAAAATTGGCTACATTGGCGTCGTGCCACCGCAGATTATGAGCTGGGATAAAGCCAATTTATCCGGCAAAGTCACCGTTAACGATATTACTGAAACGGTGCGCAAGTTCGTACCAGAAATGCGCGAGAAAGGGGCCGATGTTGTTGTCGTCCTGGCGCATTCTGGTTTGTCTGCCGATCCGTATAAAGTGATGGCGGAAAACTCAGTTTATTATCTCAGTGAAATTCCGGGCGTTGACGCCATTATGTTTGGCCATGCTCACGCCGTCTTCCCGAGTAAAGATTTTGCCGATATTAAAGGCGCGGATATTGCCAAAGGTACGCTGAACGGCGTTCCGGCGGTAATGCCTGGCATGTGGGGCGATCATCTGGGCGTGGTCGATCTGCAACTCAATAATGACAGCGGGAAATGGCAGGTGACGCAGGCGAAAGCGAAGGCTCGCCCAATCTACGATATCGCCAATAAAAAATCCCTCGCGGCGGAAGACAGTAAACTGGTCGATACGCTCAAAGCCGATCACGACGCCACACGCCAGTTTGTCAGCAAACCGATCGGTAAATCTGCCGACAACATGTATAGCTATCTGGCGCTGGTGCAGGATGATCCGACCGTGCAGGTAGTGAACAACGCGCAAAAAGCGTATGTCGAACATTACATTCAGGGCGATCCGGACCTGGCAAAACTGCCGGTGCTCTCTGCTGCCGCGCCGTTTAAAGTCGGTGGGCGTAAGAACGACCCTGCCAGTTATGTCGAAGTGGAAAAAGGCCAGTTGACCTTCCGTAATGCCGCCGATCTCTATCTCTATCCCAATACGCTTATCGTGGTGAAAGCCAGCGGTAAAGAGGTGAAAGAGTGGCTGGAGTGCTCCGCCGGGCAGTTTAATCAGATAGACCCCAACAGCACTCAACCACAGTCACTCATCAACTGGGATGGTTTCCGTACCTATAACTTTGATGTGATTGATGGCGTGAATTATCAGATTGATGTTACCCAGCCCGCCCGCTATGACGGCGAATGTCAGGTGGTTAATGCCAATGCAGAGCGGATTAAGAACCTGACCTTTAACGGTAAACCCATTGATCCGAACGCCATGTTCCTCGTTGCCACCAATAACTATCGCGCTTACGGCGGCAAATTTGCCGGAACAGGTGATAGCCATATTGCCTTTACTTCACCGGATGAGAACCGTTCGGTACTGGCAGCGTGGATTGCTGAAGAGTCTAAACGTGCGGGAGAAATCCACCCGGCGGCAGATAACAACTGGCGTCTAGCGCCGATTGCTGGCGATAAGAAACTGGATATCCGTTTCGAAACATCCCCGTCAGATAAAGCCGCAGCATTTATTAAAGAGAAAGGGCAGTATCCGATGAATAAAGTCGCGACCGATGATATCGGCTTTGCGATTTATCAGGTGGATTTGAGTAAGTAAAACACTTCATTTTCGGCCTACAAATCATCAACCGCATCCGGCATTTATTGTCGGATGCGATGCTGGCGCATCTTATCCGCCCTACAAGCCATGAACCGTAGACCGGATAAGCGCAGCTCATCCGGCTCTTCCTGGCGGATGCGATGCTGGCGCATCTTATCCGCCCTACAAGCTATGAACCGTAGGCCGTAGAAGCGCAGCGCATCCGGCTGTTATGCCGCACGTTCATCCCGCACCGCCAACACCTCGGGCAAATTCAACTCAATCCAGTCCGCCAGTGCAGCAACCTTTTCGCTCACCTGCTCGCCCAGCGGCGTGAGGCTATATTCCACATGCGGCGGCACCACCGGATACGCGATACGGTTAAGAAAACCATCCTGCTCTAACGCCTGTAACGACTGCGCAAGCATCTTTTCACTCACCCCGCCGATTTTGCGCCGCAGGTCGCTAAAGCGATGAGTACCTTCGCGTAGCGCCACCAGAATCAATACCCCCCAACGGCTGGTGACGTGTTTCAACACCTCGCGCGAAGGGCACTGTTCAGCAAAGAGATTTCCCTCTTTCAGTTGTTGCGACAGGCTAACCTGACTCATCTCATACTTACCTTTTTGTACGTACTTACTAAAAGTAAGTTTAGGTGTTAGCGTATTTAAACACAAGACAAACAGATGGAGACTTCCCATGATCGCTATTACTGGCGCAACTGGCCAACTTGGTCACTATATTATTGAATCCTTGATGAAATCGGTTTCTGCCAGCCAAATAGTGGCTATCGTTCGTAATCCGGCAAAAGCCCATGCATTGAACGCACAAGGCATTGCCGTGCGTCAGGCTGACTACGGAAATGAAGCCGCACTGACATCTGCGCTACAGGGCGTGGAAAAACTGCTGCTGATCTCTTCCAGCGAAGTGGGTCAACGTGCCCCGCAGCATCGTAATGTTATTAATGCCGCAAAGGCGGCTGGCGTGAAATTTATCGCTTATACCAGCCTGCTACATGCAGATACCTCACCGCTCGGCCTCGCCGATGAGCACATCGAAACCGAGAAAATGCTGGCTGATTCTGGCATCGCTTATACCCTGCTGCGTAACGGCTGGTACACCGAAAACTACCTCGCCAGCGCCCCGGCAGCACTGGAGCACGGCGTATTTATCGGTGCCGCGGGCGATGGCAAAATTGCCTCAGCCATGCGCGCAGATTATGCAGAAGCTGCGGCGCGCGTAATGAGCGAAACAGGCCACGAAGGCAAAATTTATGAACTGGCGGGCGATAGTGCCTGGACGTTGACACAGTTAGCGGCAGAGCTAACCAAACAGAGCGGCAAACAGGTTACCTATCAAAACCTGAGCGAAGCCGATTTCGCCGCGGCACTGAAAAGCGTCGGACTGCCTGACGGACTGGCGGATTCTGACGTTGGCGCATCGAAAGGCGGTCTGTTTGATGACAGCAAAACGCTTAGCAAATTAATTGGCCGCCCAACGACAACGCTAGCCGAAAGCGTAAGCCATCTTTTTAATGTTAATAACTAGTTAATTAAAGTGGCATCCTCCCGCATCCTCTCTGATAATGACGGGATGCCGGGAGCAATCACGTCTGCTTCCTGAACTTTCTTCTGACAGACCAATGGATGCCAGTAATGATTAGCGGCGTGCTGTACGCCCTGTTAGCAGGGTTGATGTGGGGGCTTATTTTTGTCGGGCCGTTGATCGTGCCAGAATACCCAGCGATGTTGCAGTCGATGGGGCGTTATCTGGCGTTAGGGTTAATTGCGCTGCCCATTGCCTGGCTGGGACGCGTGCGTCTGCGTCAGTTGGCGCGTCGCGACTGGCTTACCGCACTAATGCTCACCATGATGGGCAACCTCATCTATTACTTCTGTCTCGCCAGTGCCATTCAACGTACCGGCGCGCCTGTTTCCACGATGATTATCGGAACTCTGCCGGTAGTTATTCCTGTCTTCGCCAATCTGCTTTATAGCCAGCGCGACGGCAAACTCGCGTGGGGAAAACTCGCCCCGGCGCTGGTTTGTATTGGCATCGGCCTGGCGTGTGTGAATATTGCTGAGTTAAACCACGGACTCCCCGATTTTGACTGGGCTCGTTATACCTCAGGCATCGTGCTGGCGTCAGTCTCTGTAGTCTGTTGGGCGTGGTATGCCCTGCGCAACGCCCGCTGGCTGCGGGAAAACCCAGACAAACATCCAATGATGTGGGCGACGGCCCAGGCACTGGTCACACTGCCGGTTTCTCTCATCGGCTATCTCGTCGCTTGTTACTGGCTGAATGCCCAAACGCCGGACTTCTCCCTACCCTTTGGCCCCCGTCCGCTGGTGTTTATTAGTCTGATGATTGCCATTGCCGTACTTTGCTCATGGGTCGGTGCACTCTGCTGGAACGTCGCCAGCCAGCGATTACCGACAGTGATTCTCGGGCCGCTGATTGTTTTCGAAACGCTGGCAGGTTTGCTGTACACCTTTTTGCTACGCCAACAAATTCCACCGCTGATGACGCTGAGCGGTATCGCGCTGTTAGTGGTTGGCGTGGTCATTGCAGTCAGAGCAAAACCGGAAAAGCCTTTAACTGAATCTGTCTCAGAAAGTTGACATGCTGGCAGTAAGTTAAATAAGCCTCTGCTACGTAAGGGTTATAGCTTTTGCCTTAAAGATGCATTTAAAATACATCTTATATTATTAAGAATGAGGTATCCGCTATGGCTTATCGCGACCAACCTTTAGGTGAACTGGCGCTCTCTATTCCTCGCGCTTCGGCTCTGTTTCGTAAATATGATATGGATTACTGCTGTGGCGGTAAGCAGACGCTGGCTCGTGCTGCGGCACGTAAAGAGCTGGATGTTGACGTCATTGAGGCCGAGCTGGCAAAGCTTGCTGAACAACCGATTGAGAAAGACTGGCGTAGCGCGCCGCTGGCGGAAATCATCGATCATATCATCGTGCGCTACCACGATCGTCACCGCGAGCAGCTGCCGGAGCTGATCCTGCAAGCTACCAAAGTAGAGCGCGTTCACGCCGACAAACCGAGTGTTCCAAAAGGGCTGACAAAATATCTGACTATGCTGCATGAAGAGCTTTCCAGCCACATGATGAAAGAAGAGCAGATCCTCTTCCCGATGATCAAACAAGGCATGGGCAGCCAGGCAATGGGGCCAATCAGCGTGATGGAAAGCGAGCACGATGAAGCGGGTGAACTGCTGGAAGTGATTAAACACACCACCAATAACGTCACACCGCCGCCGGAAGCCTGCACCACCTGGAAAGCGATGTATAACGGCATTAATGAACTGATTGATGACCTGATGGAGCACATCAGTCTGGAAAACAATGTACTGTTCCCGCGCGCGCTGGCGGGTGAGTGATTTGTTCGATCAACGATCCTGACATGAGCAGGATCGTTGATTATTAAGTGACTCAGTCATTCAATGGAAGTAATTCATTGTTGTAACTGGTGTACCTGCCTTCAACGGTAAGCAGACTGCCATTTTTATCAAGATGCGCCGCATTGAGTTGTCGAGTCTCATTACGCCGCTTCGCATCACGAACCAGCCCATCGCCTACGTAATAAATATAATGGTCATCATGAGCAAAGGTATCTGATAATTGACCATTAGCGTCTTTAAACCAGGTCCATTGGCCTTTCAGTTCAAAATGCTCAACCGTGTCTCCATTAATAAAATACGTATAGCGATCGTCATGTGCTAAATAATTTAATGGTGTGCCATCGGAGCTTTTATACCACTGCCATTGCCCATTGATATCAAAAATAGTCACATCATCGCTCGCAATGAAATAAACTTTGTTCCCTACAACATTAGCACCTTCCTGTAATTCTTGTTGTGGGCCTGGTAAATGTATGACCGACAGCGTTTTTTCGACTGCAGATATATATTTCACCAGATAGAGCGAATCTTTATATTGCGCCACATTCTCCGTCAGCGGGCGAAAATATTCCGGATCAACATCAGGAATAGTCGCAACCCGGCAATCATTAGCGTGCCGGGAAGCATCACGCGTCAACCATGTTACTTTATCCCGCTGCAGGTCAAACGTACTCCGGCAATTTTTACCGAACGCATAACGTTTCTCCCCGTCTTTATCGCGATAAATCAGCAGTGAACCGGCTATCCAGCGCACAATATGAAAGGTATCCGGATCGGCGTTGATGGCATCTCCATTCACAAAGACCTGCGATTTAGTCCGCCAGATTGTATCCCAGGGTGCGGGATGCCCCCACCTTTCACAACTATTTGGCAAATAAAGAATATTCCGTTGGACCCAGGGTTTAATGTCAAGAATAGAATATCCTTGCGTACTACCCAACCAGCGTCCCTGAAAGTAAAGATTACGACGATCTTTCAGCACATCCGCGGAATCAACTGAATTCATCCTCCCCCCTACCTGTTGCAGCGAATCCATATCGACCTGTTTTTCGCCGTGATTATCATCCGTGCGTTCGCCATCAAAATAGAGGCTGTCTTTATCAGCGGCAAAACGGCCCCAGGCGCGGAATGTTGCGGCATCGACTTTCGGTGTTCCCGGCGGGTTCTGGACTATTTTCCCTGCCCATAAAATATGGCGGCCATCGGTCAACCAGTCGAAACGCCAACTACCGTTAGTTCTGATATTAGTGCCAGCATCCACCTGCACAAAATCATTATTGATATCATCAGGAGAATCATATTCATCATCAGTGCCGTCAGATACACGGCGCAGTTGTTTGAACTTCACCTGTGGTATATGAATATCCGGGAAATAGAGTCCGTAACCGTCGCTATCTTCAACGATATATTTTGTGCCTTGCCCCCACGGCTGGTAATAAAACACAGCAGTAGGCACACCGGAGCAGGCTAGTGAGGAGGTTGAAAATAAAGCCAGTGCGAGACAAAAGGGTTTAATTGGCAACATAGCGTCATCCTGAAGCTGTTAGCGTGAAGAGGTTATTTAAATAAGGGTTTAAGACCGCTCGGGGGTTGCTTCACCGATGACCAACCTCCCTTACCTAAGTTATAACGCAGCCATTCACCTTGTTGGGCGTGCTCTTTCCCAATTCCAGTCGCTTGTTGAGTGTAAAGCTGCCCGTCTGTTGATATAAACGTGTTAGTTAATCCCCAACTACCACCTGCTTCAAGTGAGTCGGAGAGATCCTCTGGCTTGAGATTAATCAACTCCCCTTCGCCCAGGGCGTTGGTTGTGACTTTATAAATTTGGTTCTTATATAAACCGGTATTCCGAACAAATAGATAAAAATATTCCGGATCAACTCCCGCCAGCGTTTCATAAATACACTCACTGCCCGCTGGAGTGGCTTTATGTTTGAGCCAGGACACGTTATTCAGACCAATATTAAAAGGTGCACAGCGATAGCTGGTATCCTCCAGCTCATAGTCATGCTCACCGCTTTTATCGCGATAAACCAACCGTTCGCCAGGCATCCAACGTTTAATCTGAAAGGTTTTGCGATCGGCGGGCAGCGGCTTGCCATTAACAATCACCTGCGAATTTGTCAGCACAACAAATTGCAGGGATGAATCATGCCGCACGATTTGAAACCCGTCAGCGCTTCCCAACCAGCGCCCCTTATGCCAGAGACTATTTTTATCACGCAGTAAATTCCAGATGTCCGTCTCTTCCAGAGTTGACATATCTACCTGCTTATCACCGCTATTATCATCGGTACGCTGGCCGTCAAAATAGACGCTGCGTTTATCGGCAGCGAAAGCGCCGAATGCCTGAAAACTGGCGGCATCGACTTTAGGTTTACCGGGTGGATTTTTCAGGACTTTGCCAGACCAAAGAACAGAGCGTCCATCGGTGAGCCAGGTATGCTGGCAATCCCCCTCATCATCGCAATCGAACTTATCGGGATTAAAATCGGACAGTAAACGGGTTTCTTGTTTATTGGCTAAATTGGCAATGCGCCAGAGGCGGGAAAAATTAACGTCCGGCAGTTCGGAGAGGATCTCATCTTTTTCTCCCTTCTGTTCGGCGACATAAACCGTGCTTTTCTCCTGCTGGCGGTAATAAAAATCTGCGCCCCAGGAAGGTGAAATGGAGAGAGGTAATGCGGCGATTAATAACCAACTGTGCTTAGCCATAGTGAACTCTGCAATGAGTGGCAAAGATCCACGGTAAGCCCGCGCCTGAGAGCTGTCGATGACAGGAAGTATTTTTAGGAATGTATAAAGACAAAGGAGATTGCTGACAAAGTGTGCTTTGTTCATGCCGGATGCGGCGTAAACGCCTTATCCGGCCTACAAAAGCACGCAAATTCAATATATTGCAGAGGTTCTGTAGGCCTGATAAGCGTAGCGCATCAGGCAATTTTGCAGCCTGAAAGACACCCGCAGGTGCCTTAGCGGCATTACTTCGCCATGCGTTTTTTACCAATAAACAGCCAGCCCAGCCCCAGCGCGATAAACCACAGTGGGGTAACCAGCAGCGCCTGGCGGGTGTCATCTTCCAGCGTCAGCAGCACGATGACGAACACAAAGAACGCCATACATACCCAGCACATCAGCTTGCCGAGCGGCATCTTGTAGATTGACTTCTCATGCAGGTGCGGGCGCTGCTTGCGATACACCAGGTATGAGCAAAGGATAATCGTCCAGACAAACATAAACAGAATCGCGGAAACCGTCGTGATCATCGTGAACGCGCCAATCACGCTTGGATTCACGTACAACATCACCACACCGCCGAGCAGACAGATACAAGAGAAGGTAAGCCCTTTCGCTGGTACTGCACGTTTAGAGAGTTTAGCGAACGCTTTCGGCGCCACACCTTCCTGCGCCAGACCAAACAGCATGCGACTAGTAGAGAAGACGCCACTGTTAGCGGAAGAAGCCGCAGACGTCAGCACCACAAAGTTGATCACGCTGGCAGCAGCAGGCAGCCCCACCAACACGAACAGTTCAACAAACGGGCTTTTATCCGGGACTACCGAACTCCACGGCGTCACGGACATAATCACAATCAGCGCGAAGACGTAGAACATAATAATGCGGATCGGAATAGAGTTAATTGCGCGCGGCAGTGATTTCTCAGGATCTTTGGTTTCCGCAGCAGTAGTACCTACCAGCTCAATCCCCACGAAAGCGAAAACCGCTATCTGGAATCCGGCAAAGAAGCCGCTTAAGCCTTTCGGGAACCAGCCGCCGTCATTCCACAAATGCGCAAATGACGCTTCCACACCGGTCGGAGACTGGAAGTGCATCATCACCATGACCAGGCCGACGATAATCAACGACACGATGGCGACGATTTTGATCATCGCAAACCAGAACTCCATCTCACCGAACATTTTCACGGTGGCGAGGTTCAGGGTCAGCAACAGCACTATCACCGCCAACGAGGCGACCCAGTCAGATAGCCCCGGAAACCAGAACTGCGCATAAGCCGTGATGGCAACCACGTCCGCCATACCGGTAACCACCCAGCAGAACCAATAAGTCCAGCCAGTGAAATATCCTGCCCACGGCCCTAATAAATCGGAAGCGAAGTCACTAAAAGATTTGTATTCCAGATTCGAAAGCAGCAATTCCCCCATTGCCCGCATCACGAAAAAGAGCATAAAACCGATGATCATATAAACGAAAATGATCGACGGCCCGGCAAGACTGATTGTTTTACCGGATCCCATAAACAACCCCGTACCAATGGCGCCGCCAATGGCAATAAGCTGAATATGCCGGTTTGTGAGATTGCGCCGTAGCGACTGTTCAGCCGGAGCCTGATCATCGGCAACGACTTTTACCTGATCTACCATGTTTTTTCTTCCTGTCTGTGTTGTTCAGGCTCTGCGGCCTTTAGTCAGTCTATGATACGACGAATCTGTATCGGGACTCATCGATATTAGGAAACAATACGTGGGATGAATACTAAGATTTAGATCTAATGTTAATTTTATGTTTAAAGTGAGTGTCATATCACGGTGATAACGCGAAACAGCTCACAAAAATACACGCTTACGGAGTGTTTGCAACACAAAATATCGCCTATTGGCAAACTGAAGGGTTTATTGCTAAATGCCTGCTCCCCTCTGGCTCGAGGGGAACAGAATACGCTGTTTAGAGGATTTCCAGCAGCTCGACTTCAAACACCAGGGTGCTGAACGGAGGGATGGACGCGCCAGCGCCGCGCTCGCCATAGGCCAGTTCCTGCGGGATAGTCAGTTCCCACTTAGAACCTACTGGCATCAGAGTCAGTGCTTCAATCCAGCCAGGGATCACGCCGTTCACCGGGAATTCAGCCGGTTCGCCACGGGCAACAGAGCTGTCAAATACAGTGCCGTCGATCAATTTACCGGTGTAATGAACGCGGACGCGGTCGGTACGGGCAGGAATTGCGCCTTCGCCCTGGTTGATCACGCGGAATTGCAGGCCGGATTCAGTGCTGTTCACGCCTTCTTTTTTAGCGTTTTCTTCAAGATATTTCACACCTTCAGCAGCCATCGACTGGAAACGCTGACGACGAACAGCATCGGCACGTTCATGGATTTCACGCAGCGCGCGGTGCACCACATCAACCGGAACAGCCGGATGTTTGCCTTCCAGCGCGTCGGCAATACCTGCAACCAGCGCTTCTGGCAGCAGCCCTTCCAGACCAGATTCACTCAGTTGTTGCCCTACCTGCAAACCAATGCCGTAGCTTGCTTGCGCTTCGATGGTGTCAAAAGTTGGGGTGGTCATCGTATTTCCTTCCTCAGGGTATAAAGTAACGGGCAGCATATCAGCCACACTTCCTTGGGTAAAACTTTGTCGCGAGAGTGATGACAAATCCCGGGGAAAAAGAAACAATAGCAATATCCCGTATGAATATAATAGAGGCGGGTTTACCACGGACATCATAGCGTTAGCTTATTCATAGGCTATGATTGAGGAACAAGACGCGGAGCAGGAGGAAACCATGCCCGGGCGCTTTGAACTAAAACCAACCCTGGAGAAGGTCTGGCACGCGCCAGACAACTTTCGCTTCATGGATCCGCTACCACCGATGCATCGTCGGGGGATTATTATTGCCGCCATTATTTTGGTGGTCGGTTTTCTGCTTCCGTCTGAGGATGCGCCCGACTCCCCCGTCGTGACGCGTGAAGCGCAGCTGGATATTCAGTCGCAATCTCAGCCGCCGACAGAAGAACAACTTCGGGCGCAGCTAGTTACGCCGCAAAACGATCCGGATCAAGTTGCCCCGGTCGCTCCAGAACCAATACAGGAAGGTCAACCGGAAGAGCAGCAAACTACGCAAGCGCAACCTTTCCAGCCAGATAGCGGTATTGACAATCAATGGCGCTCTTATCGTGTTGAAGCCGGTAAAACGATGGCACAACTGTTCCGCGACCACGGTCTGCCTCCTACCGATGTATACGCAATGGCACAGGTAGAAGGCGCAGGTAAACCATTAAGTAATTTGCAAAACGGGCAGATAGTGAAAATCCGCCAGAACGCCAGCGGCGTGGTGACGGGCTTAACCATTGATACGGGGAATAATCAACAAGTCTTGTTTACCCGCCAGCCGGATGGCAGTTTTATTCGCGCTCGATAGCTGAAGGGTCAATCAGAAGCCAGCTAAGGACAGTTTCTTTGATGACCTTACGTCTGGCTTCCAGCGCCTGCGGTGAAACCATACTGATGTGATAAACCAGGCCAAGTGTATGCTGGTTTATCAAATAATATCCCCCGAGTGCAGCAATATTAATATTCACCTGCAGCGGGTCGATATCTGGCTTAAAAATATTACGTTTCTTCCCTTCAGCCAATAATGACTCCATTAACTGCAAGTGCGCGTGGTTAATATCCTGGAGGCGCTGTGATTTCGCATAATGCACACCTTTACTTTGGTTTTCGCTATGCACGATCTTTAGAAACCAGGGATTAGATATATAATAATCCCAGGTGAAATCGATAATTTCCTCTATGGCTTTTTGTGGCGGAAGGCCAGAAACATCAAGGGATCTTTCTTTTTGCCGAATATCATTCCAGGTATATTCCAGAACTTCAATAAATAAATTTTCTTTGTTCCCGAAGTGGTGATAAACCGTCTGTTTACTGCACCCTGCGGCCTTCACAATATTATCGACTCTGGCCCCTTCGTAGCCATATTCGGCAAATTCATTGACTGCGCATAACAACAATTTTTCCTTCAGGTTTTGCGCGTGACTGGTATCAAGATACATTCCGCTTCCCCACGTCTTCTTCGTGATGGCTATCATAACCGTATTTGATCTCAGCGACAGCAAAAAGGCAAAACATTGTCTTTCATCGAGTTATCAAATGTCCTGTGATCATTATCGCAGATCAACCAACCAGATGGTTGATCTTTTTACTAACTAGTTGCAAGCTAACCATCACTTAAGGAAACAATATTCAAAAAAAGAGGATTAACCTATGAAATCCACTCGTCCTGTTGCTGTCATCACTGGCGCTGCACGTGGTATTGGAAAGGGTTGTGCGCTGGAACTTGCTCGTGGCGGGTTTAACCTGCTGATTAACGATCGCCCTGATGCCGACAGCGTAGAAAAACTGCATATCACACAACAAGAATGTATGGCAGAAGGCGTGGAAGTCATTTGCTTCCCTGCCGATGTCGGCGATCTCTCCCTACATGAAGAGATGCTCGATGCGGCGCAAAACCAGTGGGGGCGTCTGGACTGTCTGCTCAACAACGCAGGGATTTCAGTGAAAAAGCGCGGTGACCTCCTCGATCTCGAACCAGACAGTTTCGACCAAAACATTGCCATCAATACCCGCGCACCGTTCTTCCTCGCTCAGGCATTCAGTAAACGTCTGCTCGCACAGCCGAAGCCGGAAGCGGAGCTGCCGCACCGTTCGATTATTTTTGTCAGTTCCATAAACGCCATCATGCTGGCGATGAATCGCGGCGAATACACCATTGCCAAAACCGCCGTTTCTGCCGCTGCTCGTCTGTTTGCCGCTCGCCTTTGTAACGAACAAATTGGCGTCTATGAAGTGCGCCCTGGCCTAATAAAAACCGATATGACCATTCCGGCAACCGCCTATTACGACGAATTGATTGCCAAAGGTCTGGTGCCGTGGGGACGTTGGGGTTATCCGGCTGATATCGCCTCCACTGTCCGCGCGATGGCGGAAGGCAAACTGATTTACACCTGTGGTCAGGCGGTCGCCATCGACGGCGGCTTAAGTATGCCGCGCTTCTGAGGCTGAATCATGAGAGATCTGTTACAACGCCCTGATTTATTCAGCATTAATACCGCGACGCTGGGTTATAAAACGCCGCTGCCCGCCATTATTGACGCTTGCGCCGCGCGCGGTATTGGCGCAATAGCCCCCTGGCGCAGAGAATTGCAGGGCGAAGATCTCCAGCAGATCGCCCGCCAACTCGCCGCCAGTAACATGAGCGTCTCCGGTTTGTGCCGTAGCACTTACTACACCGCACCGACGCTGGCGGAACGCAAACTAGCGATTGATGATAACCGCCGGGCGCTGGACGACGCCGCCGTGCTTAACGCCGCCTGTTATATGCAGGTGGTTGGTGGACTGCCAACGGGTACAAAAGATCTGTATGAGGCGCGGGAACAGGTGAAACAAGGGATTCGCCAGTTACTACCGCATTCGAAAGAGGTCGGCGTGCCGATTGCGCTGGAACCGCTGCACCCGATGACCGCAGCCGATCGTTCCTGTTTGTGCACGTTACGCCAGGCGCTGGACTGGTGTGATGAACTCGATCCCGATGGCGAATTTGGCCTCGGCGTCGCGGTAGATGTCTACCACGTTTGGTGGGATCCGGAGCTCGCCAGCCAAATCCTGCGTGCCGGAAAACGCATTCTCGCGTTTCATGTTTCCGACTGGTTAGTACCAACCACCGATCTGGTCAATGATCGGGGAATGCCGGGAGATGGCGTCATCAATATTCCGTCAATCCGTCGGCTGGTTGAAAACGCCGGATTTAATGGCGCTATTGAACTGGAAATATTCTCGCCGTACTGGTGGCAGAAAGATATTAACAGCACGCTGGATATTAGCGTCGATCGCATCGCGCATTATTGTTAAGGAATGAACATGAGTGACCAACCCGTTCTGTTCAGCAGAGCGGCGGCTACCTGCCGCCTGACATTGAACCGTGAAGATAAATGTCATGCTATTAATGAAGAAATGATCGAATCTCTCGATCATTATTTAAATGAAATTGAAAACGACACCACATTACGATTAGTCGAATTAACTGCTACCGGCGATAAATTCTTTTGTGCAGGCGGCGATATTAAATCGTGGTCAGCCTATTCGCCATTAGATATGGGCAGAAAATGGATTAAACGCGGTAATGAGGTTTTTAATCGCCTGCGCAATTTACCCCAATTAACCGTTGCGAATCTCAACGGTCATACCATCGGCGGTGGGATTGAACTTGCTTTGTGCTGTGATATTCGTATCGCTCGCCCCCACGCGAAATTCTCTAATCCTGAAGTGATCCTCGGCATGGTGCCAGGCTGGATGGGCATTGAGCGCGTGCTTAATCAGGTTGGCCCGGTGGTTGGTCGCCAGATGCTGATGCTGGGTAAACGTCTGACGGCACATGAAGCCCAGGCGGCGAATTTAATTGATGAAGTGGTGGAAAAAGAACAGGTAGAAAGCTGGATGGCGAATCAGTTAGCGCAGCTGGAAAAATGTGGTCCGGTGGCACTGGCGCATATTAAGCAACTGATTCTGGCGCTGGAAAATAAACACGCCGATTACTCGCACCAGTTACTGGCAGGGTTAATGTCCGCCACTCAGGATTGCCAGCAGGCGACGCGCGCGTTTGCCGAAAAAAGTAGCGTGAGCTTCCACAATCAATAAGGAAATTGTATGCGTAAGATAACAACCGCCGAGGCACTGGCGGCGCAAATTCAGGACGGCGCAACCATTGCCATTAGCGGTAACGGCGGCGGCATGGTGGAAGCTGACCATATTCTGGCAGCCATTGAAGCTCGTTTCCTGCAAACCGGACACCCGCGCGATCTGACATTAATCCACTCGCTGGGTATTGGCGATCGCGACAGCAAAGGTACCAATCGCTTCGCTCATGCCGAAATGCTCAAACGCATAATTGCCGGACACTTTACCTGGTCACCCAAAATGCAGGAACTGGTGAAAAACAATGCCATTGAAGCCTACTGCTTCCCGGGCGGCGTAATTCAGGCTCTGCTGCGGGAGATCGGCGCCGGACGTCCGGGACTTTTTACCCACGTAGGGTTGGGATCGTTTGTTGATCCGCGTAATGGCGGCGGGAAGTCAAACGCTTGCACCACCGATGATCTGGTAGAACTGATTGAAATTGATGGTGAAACCAAACTCCGCTACCGCCCTTTCAAAGTGGACTATGCCATTTTGCGCGGCACTTATGCCGATCCGCGTGGCAACGTCAGCCTCGAAGAAGAAGCGATTGATATGGATAGCTATTCGATGGCGCTGGCAGCACACAACAGCGGCGGCAAAGTGTTCGTACAGGTGCGCGATGTACTGGAAGCAGGCGCGCTTGAACCACGTAGAGTCAAGCTTCCGGGGATTCTGGTCGATGGCATCGTTGAACACCGCGAACAACCGCAAACCTATCTTGGTGGTTACGACCTGACAATTAGTGGTCAACATCGCCGTCTGAGTTCTAACGACGCTATTGAACTGGTTAGTCATCCGGTACGTCGTCTGATTGCCCGTCGGGCAGCACGTGAACTGGTAGCTGGTGCTTCAACCAACTTTGGCTTTGGTATTCCGGGCGGTATTCCTGGCGTTGCGCTGCGTGAAGGCGTGCCTTATCAAAGTTTGTGGCTAAGTGTTGAGCAAGGCGTACATAACGGCATGATGCTGGATGACGCGTTTTTTGGCTGCGCCCGTAACGCCGACGCCATTATCCCTTCGCTGGATCAATTCGAATTCTACAGCGGCGGCGGTATCGATATCACTTTCCTCGGCATGGGCGAGATGGATCAGCACGGCAACGTCAACGTTTCGCATCTCAACGGCAATCTGATCGGCCCCGGCGGCTTCCTCGAAATTGCACAAAACGCCCGAAAAGTGGTGTTCTGCGGCACGTTTGACGCCAAAGGTAGCAAAATCGATGTAACGCCAGATGGCCTGCATATCGCCCAGTCAGGTCAAATCCCCAAACTGGTTACTCAGGTGGAAAAAATTACCTTTAGCGCCGCGTACGCACAGCAAAGCGGTCAGGAGGTGCTGTATATCACCGAACGCGCGGTATTCCAGTTAACGGCAGAAGGCGTTGAATTAATTGAGATCGCGCCAGGTGTGGAGATTGAGCGCGACATTCTGCCGTTCATGGCCTTCCGCCCGATTATCAGGCAACCACGTCTGATGGAAAGCAGCCTGTTTACGCCGATGGAGGATGCATGAGCCAGCTTGATGACGCCATCCTCGATTCGCTGACGCACGTCACTTTTCCAAAGGGGTTTGTGTCAGCAGAACCAACGTCAATTGTCACCGTTGAGGATGTTGATTACCCGATCTGGCAAGTTGATGCGCTGGTCGTTGGTAGCGGCGCAGCAGGATTACGTGCGGCGGTTGAGCTGAAACGTCGCCAGCAAAATGTACTGATCGCGACCGCCGGGTTATATATGGGGACGTCAGCGTGTTCCGGTTCTGATAAACAAACACTGTTTACCGCCGCTACTGCGGGCAATGGTGACAACTTCGCCAAACTGGCGGAAGCACTAGCGAGCGGTGGCGCAATGGATCACGACACCGCTTATGTCGAGGCGGTCGGTTCTCTGCATACCCTCGGCGGTCTGCAATATCTTGGTCTGGAATTACCGGAAGATCGCTATGGCGCAATTCTCCGTTATCAAACCGACCATGACGAAGCCGGACGCGCAACCTCCTGTGGACCGCGGACATCTCGCCTGATGGTAAAAGTATTGCTGGAGGAAGTGCAGCGCCTCGCCATCCCAATGTTGACCAGTGCAACGGTGATTAAGCTCCTGCATCAGTGCGGAGAGAATGGCGAAGATCGCGTGGCGGGGGCTATTCTCGCAACCGGTTCCCGCGCCCATAACCCCTGGGGGCTGGCCATTGTGACTACGCCCAATGTGGTACTGGCAACGGGCGGACCGGGCGAGCTTTATCGCGACAGTGTTTATCCACATAAATGCTTCGGCTCGCTGGGACTGGCACTGGAAGAAGGTTTGACGCTAACCAATCTGACAGAAAGCCAGTTTGGTATAGGCACGCCACGCAGCACGTTTCCGTGGAATTTATCCGGCACCTATGTGCAGGTGATCCCGTATATCTATTCTGTGGATGCTGAGGGCAACGAGTATAACTTCCTTGCAGATTACTATCGCACCACCCAGGAACTGGCTTCAAACATCTTCCGTAAAGGCTATCAGTGGCCATTCCACGCCACACGAGTGATGGATTTTGGTTCAAGCTTGTTAGACATGGCGGTGGCGCAGGAACAGCAATCAGGTCGCCAGGTATTTATGGATTTCAATCGCAATCCTGAAGCGGTGCCTGGTGATTTGCCGTTCTCATTGGATCGATTGGACGACGACGTTCGCGCATATCTTGAAAACAACGGCGCCCTGGCGCAATCGCCCATCGAACGCCTGCAACGAATGAATCCGCTGTCTATCTCGCTGTACAAGATGCACGGCTACGATCTCACCACGCAGCCATTGCAGTTTGCCATGAATAATCAGCACATGAATGGCGGTATTGCGGTAGATATCTGGGGGCAAACCACCCTCCCCGGCTGTTTTGCCGTGGGGGAAGTTGCTGGTACGCACGGCGTCACTCGCCCCGGCGGCGCGGCGCTGAATGCCGGGCAGGTTTTTGCAGTGCGCCTGGCACGCTTTATTGGTTGCACGCAGAAGCAGTCTGTTGATGGAGATATTGCACAACTGACCGCTCCGGCCCTGGCGTCCATAAGAGAGATCATTACTCAGGCGCACGATAACGGGACCGGGATGCCATTGTCATTGGTTAAGGAAAAAATTCAGGCACGAATGTCTGATCATGCGGGGTTTATTTGCCATGCCGATAAAGTCCGACGTGCCACTCGTGATGCCCTGCTATTGAACGAATTTGTCCAACAGCATGGATTGGCTATCAAACATGTGGGCGAAGTTGCCGAGCTGTTTATGTGGCGGCATATGGCGCTGACCTCTGCTGCCGTATTGACACAGTTGACGCATTATATTGATGCCGATGGTGGTAGCCGTGGGGCTCGTATTATTCTCGACGGAGATGGAAATTCGATTCCGCAAACACGAAATGGTTTTTGTGATGCTTGGCGCTTTCGTTCAGAGCGTACTGAGGATAAAAAAGATAAGCTACTTATTCATTATTGCAATGGTATCTTTCACGTCAGAAAAGCACCTGTTCGTGAGTTTCCCATTATCCGCGGCATTTGGTTTGAAAAAAACTGGCCTGGTTTTCTTAATGGGACAATTTACCAGCCACAGGATGAATGATATTGCAAAGGTTAATCACTATGCGAAATATAATTAGATCTATTAATGCTCTGCTTGCAACATTGAATATTACTATTTTGGCGATCATTGTGGCATGTGTGACATGGCAGGTGGTAGCACGATTTATATTTAAAAGCCCCAGTATATTTACGGATGAGCTCAGTCGTTTGCTTTTTATTTGTCTTGGCCTTTTTGGTGGTGCCTATACCGCGGGGCAGAACCGGCACCTGGCGATTGACCTGCTTCCTATGATGCTGAAAGGAAAAGCACGGCGTCATTTATTTTTGTGTATTCAGACTATCGTTATTATCTTCGCTACCATCATTATGGTATATGGTGGTGGGCTATTAACTATGGACACATTCGATTCAGGTCAAACCTCACCCGCTTTAGGTTGGCAGATGGGATATATCTATATGAGCATCCCGATTAGTGGTGTACTTATTATTATATACACCATAGATATGGTTTTAACAGAACTTAAACAACCACGCTAAAGATAATAAACAACAACCAACCATAGTAGGAATGGAGAAATTATGGATTACTGGTTACCGATTATTGTGTTATTTGGTGCCTTCTTTTTTATGTTGGCATTAGGTGTACCTATTGTTTATGCCATTGGTTTATCGACACTGGCATCAATTTCCACACAACTCGATTTCAACTCAGCATTGAGTGTGGTTTCCCAAAAGTTAGCCTCCGGGTTAGATAGTTTTACGTTGTTGGCAATCCCATTTTTTATCTTGTCTGGCAACATTATGAATCATGGAGGAATAGCACGAAGGCTAATTAACTTTGCGCGAATTCTTGGCGGTCGTCTGCCTGGCTCACTTGCCCACTGTAATATTCTCGCCAATATGCTGTTCGGGGCAATTTCTGGTTCAGCCGTTGCTTCGGCGGCGGCGATGGGCGGTGTCATGCATCCGCAACAGGTTAAAGAAGGCTACGACCCGGCATTCAGCACTGCGGTTAACGTTGCTTCTGCTCCTACTGGTTTACTTATTCCACCAAGCAATACGTTGATCGTCTATTCACTGGTCAGCGGCGGTACATCTATTGCTGCACTGTTCCTGGCAGGGTATGTTCCGGGAATTTTACTGGGCCTGGCGCTGATGGTCGTCGCCGGTATTATCGCGGTACGTCGCGGATACCCCAAACCAGAACGCCCAACTTTACGCCAGGCTGGAGTGGCTATATGGATGGCGATCCCCAGTATTTTCCTGATTGTGTTAATTATGGGTGGTGTACTAAGCGGTGTTTTTACCCCGACAGAGGCTTCGGCAATTGCGGTAATTTATACCCTTTTCCTTGCGCTGGTTCTTTATCGCGAAATCTCAGTTAAAGATTTGCCTAAAATATTTCTGGAATCCGTCATTACCACCGCAATTGTTTTGTTATTGATCGGCTCTTCAATGGGCATGTCATGGGCTATGTCCAACGCTGACGTCCCCTTCCTGATCCTCGATTTGCTCAATACCATTTCTGATAATCCAATAGTAATCCTGCTTATTATCAATATTATCTTGTTGATCATTGGCACATTTATGGATATGACGCCAGCGGTACTGATTTTTACGCCGATATTTTTACCGGTTGTCACCGAACTGGGCATGGACCCGATTCACTTTGGTATTGTCATGGTACTGAACATGTGTATCGGTATTTGTACTCCGCCTGTAGGCAGTGTGTTATTTGTCGGTTGTAGTGTATCTAAATTACCGATTAATAAAATTATCAAACCTATGCTGCCATTCTATGCCGTGATGGTATTGGTGCTGGCAATGGTGACTTATATTCCGCAAATCAGTATGGCATTGCCAAGAGCACTGGGCTACTGATATGCATTCACTGGCGGCACCTGCCGCCATATTTATTAGAAAAGGAACATCTATGAAAATAAAAGTATCCGCTGGCATTATCGGTGCTGTTCTTATGTTATCCGCAAGCCAGTCCTGGGCAGTGACATTAAAACTGAGTCATAATCAGGATAAGTCTCATCCTGTTCATAAAGCGATGGAGTTCTTTGCGAAAAAGAGCAAAGAGTACTCTAACGGTGATATTACTATTCGTATTTATCCAAATGGAACATTGGGTACTCAACGAGAAACAATGGAGCTGATTCGTTCTGGCGCTATTCCGCTGGTAAAAACCAATGCGGCAGAAATGGAAGCATTTGAAAATTCTTATAAATTATTTAGCCTGCCTTATTTGTTCCGCGATCGTGATCATTATTATCAGGTGATGCAGGGCGATATCGGGAGAAAAATCCTCGACTCAACGAAAAGCAAAGGTTATTTCGGGCTGACTTTTTATGATGGAGGCGCCCGCAGCTTCTACGGCAATAAACCGGTACTGAAACCAGACGATCTGAAAGGCATGAAAGTCCGTGTCCAGCCAAGTCCTGGCGCAGTTGAAATGATCAAAGTCATGGGCGGTAACCCGACGCCACTGGATTACGGCGAGCTGTATACAGCCTTACAGCAGGGCGTCGTCGATATGGCGGAAAACAGTGTGATGGCGCTGACCACCATGCGTCACGGTGAAGTGGCAAAATCTTTCAGCCTTGACGAACACACTATGGTTCCCGATGTGGTTCTGATGAGCAATGCTGCATTTGATAAACTTAGCCCGGAAAATCAGGCTGCTATATTAAAAGCATCTAAAGAATCAATGAGCTACATGAAAGACTTGTGGAGCGAAGAAGAGAAACAAGAATTTGCGAAACTGGATAAAATGGGCGTGAAAGTCTACCAGGTTGATAAAGCTCCGTTTATCGAGAAAGTACAGCCAATGTACGCAAACTTCGCTAAGGATAACCCTGCCCTTGCCCCAATGCTGGCCGACATTCAGGCGACGAAGTAATTATCTTAATAGGGCTGCTTATTGCGGCCCTCATCGAATATATCGAAATAACTATTCTAAATTGACGCCCTGAACGCCTCTGCCATTAACTCTTGTTCACGACCAGGTAATCTAAGACGCTCGGCAATGGTTCGCCACTGACTGACAATTCCTCTAAAATTAGCAATAATGTCATCTGCTTCTGTCAAACCAAGTCGAAAATACTCCGCAACTTCTCGAGCTAATTCCAAATCAAGTGCATTAACGACCATTTCCCATCCACCAACATCATACTCATCTTTTACACTGGGAAATTTAGCGATGTAGAGATGTCCTGCTTCATCAACAACACTGGCTTTCGGACGTGCCCCTCCTAATGATCCCCCCGGAGCGATTAGCATTCTTAACCATTTTTGCCCCATGAGTTCTTTATTATCAGGATCTTCTTCAATTGCCCGGCTAGCTCTTTCCAGACTCGCTATTTCGGTAAATGGTGGGGCTGCAACATCAATGCGGTTATCAAGAAACTCTCCAGTGTCTTCAAGTTTATATCGAAGAGCCCCAACCCGATAAAGATCATGTACACCTAATAAATAATCAGACTCATAAAGGTGGGAGTCTTTATCAAATAATCCGTCTCGGATATCCCTCTCAAAACGCCGCTTCATTAGCATGCGTCCCCAACGATCCGGGCAGGAATCACTAAATGCACCAAATTTATCCTTAGGAGGAATTGGGTACTGTGCTCCCTCATACAACATTATTTCAGGATCTAACTGAATAAAATTAAGTGCAGGATCTGCAAGCGCCTTTTTATCGTACTCAAACTCAAATATCTCACGCGCCCGGGTGCGACGACTGTGCAAATAACCAATACGCGCAGGACCATCCAGGCCTTCCCAATCCGCATACACTCCGATTAATGCCATAATTAATTTCCTTTTATCGGTTTTTTTATCGGTTGTAATAGTGCAGCAAGAGAGGTGGACGTTTCCCCTGGATTAGTTGGCGTTGAGTCTTTTGCCAGCGCTGTTAAATCCGTGGTGAGATGACCTTCTTTCTCGCGTTTCGTCTGAAATGAGGCTGTCTGAATCCCTTCGTCATTCTTACCGGATGAACGAGCAAGCCCTCTTTTTTTAATCAAACGGGAATCCTGGAGCTGACGCCCTAAGTCGTCTTCAGCTGCAAGCTTATTTAAATCCGTTTCCAGACCCAAAACCTGCATCACAGACAAATATGCCCCTATCGTGACCCCTGCACTTCCTGACTCCAGAGAACGCAATGTTATTGGCGACATCCCGGCACGTTCAGCAACTTGCTTTGCGGTAAGCCTGCGTCGTAAACGAGCAAGTTTCAGCCGCTCACCAAATTCACTAAGCATCTGATTCGTATAAGGGAGTAACGGTGCTGTTTTTTTACCCATAGTGATAATATTTTATCTTTTTACGACAATAATAACCATAATATTAGCATTTTTTTGGTTAAACGATCTTTTACTTTGCACATCAAGCAATCAGCCCCATAGAAGCGATAATATTTTATCTTTTTATCTAAAAAAACAATAAAATAACAGCGCATTTGCACCTAACTTATTGTTTTTATTATCTTACAAGGGAGACGCTGTATTGATGCTTTTGTCATGTTTTCCGCGTAAAAAAACATGACACGAGCTACCAGCGGCGAGGCTGGGGGCCAGGTATGGGTCCTGAGAATTTTTTATAAAAGGAATAGTAAGAGAACTTTATGAAGGGAACAGCTGTTTCTGAGGTTTTTATCACTAAAAGCAAAACGCCGACACAAGGTCGGCGTTTTTACGTCTCGTTGAATAACGAATTATTCAGCTACTACGTTTACGATCACTTTCGCGAATACTTCGCTGTGAACCTGGAAGCTCACTTCGTGTTCGCCAGTGGTACGCAGAACGCCGTTCGGCAGACGAACTTCGCTCTTAGCCACTTCAACGCCAGCTGCAGTTACAGCGTCAGCGATGTCGCGAGTACCGATGGAACCGAACAGTTTACCTTCGTCGCCAGCTTTAGACGCGATGGTAACAGTTTCCAGTGCATTGATTTTCTCAGCGCGAGCATTAGCTGCTGCCAGAACTTCAGCCAGTTTAGCTTCCAGTTCAGCGCGACGTGCTTCGAAGAATTCAATGTTTTTCTTGGTAGCTGGAACAGCTTTACCCTGCGGTACCAGGAAGTTACGAGCATAGCCCGCTTTAACGTTTACCTGATCACCCAGGCTACCCAGGTTTGCTACTTTATCAAGCAGAATAACTTGCATTACCTTATCCTCTCAAAGTCGTATTAATGGACCGTGACCGATTACTGATGGCGATCAGTGTACGGCAGCAGGGACAGGTAGCGAGCGCGTTTGATAGCGCGAGCCAGCTGACGCTGGTATTTTGCACGGGTACCGGTGATACGGCTTGGGACAATCTTACCGCTTTCGGTGATGTAGTTTTTCAGCGTAGCGATATCTTTATAGTCGATCTCTTGAACGCCTTCCGCGGTGAAACGGCAGAACTTGCGACGACGGAAATAACGTGCCATATGGCTAGTCTCCAGAATCTATCAATTCAATCTGCTCGGCATGCAAAACCATTTTGCTCAGACCGTTCTTTGCCTTGTGGCATGAAATGAACCCCTGAACGGTTATGCGACTGCCGACCGTTATACTGTGAGTAATGGCCTGGTTTTCGTGTCCGCTAACAATAACGGGCATTTGGCACCACGCCTGCCGGTGAAAACCGGCTTCCTCCTGCACAGAACGATGCTCAAGCACGAACTGGCAGTGAGGAATTCCTGATGGACTGACCTTGCGAAGGGGAGTCCTGCACACGGTGCCGGACAACACCAGACGGTTGGTCATCAGAAATTACTCTTCAGAATCCCCAGCTTCAGCATCATCTGCGGTTTCGTTTGCGAAATCATCGCGACGCTCACGGCGCTCGTCTTTCGCTTTAACCATCGGAGATGCTTCGGTAACAGCGTGCTTGGTACGCATAACCATGCTGCGGATAACGGCATCGTTGAAGCGGAAGGTAGTTTCCAGCTCATCGATCACTTCCTGCGGAGCTTCAACGTTCATCAGAACGTAGTGTGCTTTGTGCAGTTTGTTGATCGGGTAAGCCAGCTGACGGCGGCCCCAGTCTTCCAGACGGTGGATCTTGCCTTCTGCACCAGTGATGGCAGCAGTGTAGCGCTCGATCATGCCCGGAACCTGTTCGCTCTGGTCAGGATGGACCATAAAAACGATTTCGTAATGACGCATCGAATTGCTCCTTACGGATTATTCAGCCTCCTGTCTGGGTCAGCCGAATCCCGGGGAGGCAAGGAACGTGTTAAAGGTCGGCTGAAAAATGACGCGTTATAGTACTTGTATGCCCCGCTAAACTCAAGGCCAGCCGACAAATAAATCTCATCTTTCGCCAAATCGTACTAACCCGCTGATTTGAAGTTCATCACATCCCATCAGGGCGTTTTTTTGAACAACTGCATCAGAAATGGTCACCATCAACTTCTTTATCATTGATTAAAATTAAATCAGAAGATCATCACAGAGGAGCGCGCACAAAGTCAGCCGTTGAGGAGGTATCTATGTTCAGCCGTGTTTTAGCCCTTCTGGCTGTGCTTTTGCTAAGTGCAAATACATGGGCAGCCATTGAAATTAATAATCACCAGGCCAGAAATATGGACGACGTGCAGAGCTTAGGCGTGATTTATATCAACCATAACTTCGCCACTGAAAGTGAAGCTCGCCAGGCACTGAATGAAGAGACAGATGCGCAAGGCGCAACGTACTACCACGTGATTCTGATGCGGGAACCGGGGAGTAACGGCAATATGCACGCCAGCGCGGATATTTATCGCTAGCACCAGGTATAACCAACGAAACATTGCCATAGTTTGCTTTGCCCCCTTCTCCGGGGGCATTTTTTTGAAAAACGGCTGCGGAATCAGACCAGTTATCTCCCGAAGAAGGAAATTTCCGCAGCACGTATTTTACTTCTGCCCGTAATAGGCGTTGGGACCGTGCTTACGCATGAAGTGTTTATTCATCAGGAAGCTGTCGATGTGATTCAGTTGTGGGTTAATACTGCGGGCAATCCACGCCATTTTCGCCACTTCTTCCATCACCACCGCGTTATGCACCGCATCGTGAGCATCTTTCCCCCAGGCAAACGGTCCGTGCTGATACACCACAATTCCCGGCGTATGCAGCGGCTCGGCGTCACCCAGCGTTTCGATAATCACTTTGCCAGTGTTCTGTTCGTACTCGCCCTGCACCTCTTCTTCGCTTAACCCGCGCGTACACGGGATATCGCCCAAAAAGTAGTCAGCGTGCGTGGTGCCTAACGCCGGGATCGCCAGCCCTGCCTGCGCCCATGCGGTGGCATGAGTGGAGTGGGTATGGACAATGCCGCCGAGCGACGGATAACGGCGGTAGAGTTCGAGATGCGTCGCGGTGTCGGAAGACGGGCGATACATCCCGTCCACCACCTGGCCGCTCATATCGACCACCACCATATCGTCCGCTTTCATGGTTTCGTAGGCGACACCGCTGGGCTTGATCACCACCAGCCCTCGTTCGCGGTCAATGGCGCTGACGTTGCCCCAGGTAAAGGTCACCAGCCCGTAACGCGGCAGATCCATGTTGGCTTCAAACACCTGCTGTTTCAGCTTTTGCATTATGCCGCCTCCACCATGCCCGCTTTGACCATGCGCGCTTTTACCCAATCACGCGCTTTCGCCACTTCTGCCGCCGGGTCTTCCGCCGTTTCGCTCCACATCTCAATCAGGTACGGCCCGCAATAGCCACTCTGTTTGAGCGTTTCAAAGCAACGTTCGAAATCCACTACGCCTTCGCCAAACGGCACGTTTTTGAAGACACCCGGTTTGGTGTCTTTCACATGCACCGCGACGATATGCCCGATTCCGGCCTGCAATTCCATCTGCACATCGTTGTCCCACGCCGACAGGTTGCCGATATCCGGGTAGAGCTGGAACCACGGATTGTTGAGATAGTGCGCGTAGCCCAGCGCCTTGCTGATAGAGTTCATCAATGGGTAATCCATGATCTCCATTGCCAGCGTGACCTGCGCACGGCTCGCCATCTCGACGCTCTCTTTCAGGCCGTCACGGAAACGACGACGCGTTTCGTTATTGGCCTCCTGATAGTAAACGTCATAGCCCGCCAACTGGATCACGCGAATGCCGACGTCCTGGGCGAACTGGATAGCTTTACGCATAATCTCCAGCCCCTGCGCCCGCACCGCATCATCTTCGCTACCCAGCGGGAAACGACGATGGGCGGAAAGGCACATGGACGGCACACGCACGCCGGTTTCAACAATCGCGTTCACCAGCGCCAGACGCTGTTCGCGGCTCCAGTCGAGGCGCGACAAGCGCTCGTCAGTTTCATCTACCGACATCTCGACAAAATCGAAGCCCAGCGTTTTTGCCAGTTGCAGCCGTTCCAGCCAGCACTCCCCGGCGGGGAGCGCTTTTTCATAGATGCCAAGCGGGATTTGTTTGGACAACATATCCGCTCCTTAGCCCCACAGCTGGGCGATGGAACGTTTGAACTGACGCGCAGCTTCAACCGGAGAAGCGGCATCACGGATGCTGCGACCTGCGATAAACACATGAATCGGAATACCTTTGAACAGCGGCAGATCTTCCAGCGCCAGACCACCGGTGACGGTTACTTTGAAGCCCATATCGGAAAGACGTTTGATCGCGGTAATGTCCGCTTCGCCCCATGCCACGCCTGCGGCCTGCGCGTCACGACTGCGGTGATAAACCACCTGCTGAATGCCTGCGTCACGCCACTGCTGCGCCTGTTCCCAGGTCCAATAACCGGTCAGTTCGATCTGCACGTCGCCGTTAAACTCTTTTGCTACGTCCAGCGCACCTTTGGCGGTGTTGATATCCGCACAGCAAATTACGGTCACCCAGTCAGCGTTGGCTTCGAAGCACATACGAGAAAGGATTTTGCCCGCATCGGCAATTTTGGCATCTGCCAGCACGATTTTGTGCGGGTAGAGCGCTTTCAGGTCACGAACCGCACGCACGCCTTCGCCCACGCATAGAATGGTGCCCACTTCGATAATGTCGACTTCTTCGGCAATCAAGCGAGTGGTTTCGTAGGCGCTATCCATAGTCTGGTTGTCCAGCGCGACTTGCAACATCGGTAATGACATGTTCAATTCCTTCTTAAGCTGCCGCGTTGGTGCGGTCAATGAGATCCAGTACTTCCTGCTCGGTACGGCAGGCACGTAAACGGTCGAAATTCTCTTCATCTTCAAACAGGTTGACGATCTGCATGATGCCCACTTCCTGGTGAGTGTTGGCATCAACCGCCGCCATAGTGATGAGGATATCCACCGGGTCGTTATCTTCGTGGTTGAACTCCAGCGGCTTTTTCAGCGTCACCAGCGCAAAACCGGTTTTCTTAACGCCCTCTTCCGGGCGACCGTGCGGCATTGCCAGGCCTGGTGCGAGCACAAAGTACGGGCCGTGCTGTTCAACCGCATCCAGAATCGCCTGGTAGTAACGCGGCTCGACAACATCCGCCGCCACCAGCAGGTCAACGCCGATTTTCACTGCGTCCTGCCATGTCTCAGCTTCAGCCTGCAGACGGATAGATTTATTCTCCGCCAGCGAATCACGTAATTTCATGGCGCGTCCTTACTTCACATCCTGCGGGAAATGCTCTTTGATCACTTCCAGCAGTTTCGGGCCAAAATCAGCAGGAGAGAGCATGTTGCGTACGCCAACCACGTATTTGTTGCCGGTCACGGTGATTTCGCCCGCAATGTGCGTAGAAGCGATGATGATATCCGCGCCGCTCAACTCGCTTTTGTATTCGCCAACCGCACAGCTATTTACCGTGTGGTCAATGTTTGATTGGGTTAAAAACTGGTCCACTTTCATCTTCATGATCATGGAACTGCCTTGTCCGTTGCCACACACAGCCAGAATACGTACGGTCATAATCAAAACTCCTTATTAAGCAGACTGTTCTGCCAGTTGTTTTTCTGCATCTTCTTCTGCGCGCAGTGCGCGGCCAGCGAAGAACATATAAGCCAGTGCAATTACAATGATGACGGCCATAAAGGCGATACCGATGGAGAAGAAGCCCTGCATCATCGGCGGTGCCAGAATTGACCAGTCCGCCATACCCATCCAGGCACTCATACCGGTGAGTTTCACCGCCCAGACGCAACCAAAGATTTCAATCATCCCCATCACCAGACAAATTTTCAGCGCCGCACGCCAGCCGCCGAAGTGGTTAGCGAACACGCCGATGGTGGCGTTGGAGAAGAACATCGGGATAAAGCCAGGAATAATCAGAATGGAGGAACCGCAGGCGACCAGGATGCCAACCGCAATCAGCTGACCGATGGTGCCCCACATAAAGCCCCAGACCACGGCGTTCGGCGCGAAGCTATAGATAGCCGCACAGTCAATCGCCAGAACCGCACCTGGGATCAGACGCTGGGAGATACCGTTAAATGCTTCAGAGAGTTCCGCCACAAACATGCGCACGCCCTGAGTGATGATGAAAATCGCCACCGCAAAGGAGAAACCGGTTTGCAGGATGTAGACCGTCCAGTGCACTTTGCCTGCCATCGCCTGCACGGTATCGATACCGAAGGAGAGCAGAATGGCGCCAAAGAAGATGGTCATGACAATCGCCGTGGAGACGATGTTGTCGTGGAAAATATTCAGCCAGCCCGGCAGTTTAAGATCTTCAACGCTTTCCTCTTTTTTGCCGAGGAACGGCGCGATTTTATAGGCAACCCATGATGCGAACTGCTGCTGGTGACCGATGGAGAAACCGCAGCCGTCCGTCACTTCCTGAGTCGGTTTGTACATCATATTGGAGGTGATACCCCAGTAGAGCGAAACCAGAATCGCGGTGCAGATAATGGTCGTCCACATGGAATAACCGAAAATAAACAGCGTAACGGCAATCAGCCCCGCCTGCTGGAACATGATGTGACCAGTCAGCATGATGGTGCGAATACCGGTAATACGACGCAGCAGCACGTAACAGATGTTCAGCGCCAGAGCCAGCAACACCGCGTAACCCACCCAGCTATAGGCATCGCCCATGCGCTCGATAGTGGCCATCATCGAAGCGTAAGTATCTGAAATCGCACCGTTGATACCGTAGACTTCCGACATTTTCGCCACCACCGGTTTGAAGGTGCTGGTCAGGATGCCGGACCCTGCCTGCAACAACATGAAACCAATAATGGTTTTAATCGTCCCTTTAATAATAACGCTGACACTTTTGCGCAGTAGGATGTAGCCCAGACAGGTCACAATACCCAGCAACAACGGGGCATTGGTCATGACCTGGTTAAAAAACACGGTAAAGATGTTGTAGAGGATCTCCATAACGATCTCCTGAAGAAGAGGTAACCGGGTATTCCGCACACCCGGAATGTTGTGCATTCACTCTAATTTTCAAAAGTAATCACAACAAGATTATTTATGATTAAATGTGACGCGGCACGCAAATAATTCCACATGGATAGAGTGGGATTCATGCAACGAAACAATTACTCATTTAAATTCATTTAGTTAAATGAATTACACATTCCGTTAAATCTTTCCACACTCAAAATCCACAACAACTCCCCTGGCAAAAAGTCAAAAAATGGTCATTGCCTTCCTGAAAAAATAGTGTCAGGATTAATCAAAACCAATCACATATTGATTAAAATTGAACATCATGAAGGTAAATGGCGATGAGTAAAGTGAAAAGTATCACCCGTGAATCCTGGATCCTGAGCACTTTCCCGGAGTGGGGTAGCTGGCTGAATGAAGAAATTGAACAAGAGCAGGTAGCTCCTGGTACATTCGCGATGTGGTGGCTCGGTTGTACTGGGATCTGGCTGAAATCGGAAGGTGGCACCAACGTTTGTGTTGATTTCTGGTGCGGTACTGGCAAACAAAGTCACGGTAACCCGCTGATGAAACAGGGTCATCAGATGCAGCGCATGGCTGGTGTGAAAAAACTGCAGCCAAACCTGCGTACCACCCCGTTTGTTCTTGATCCATTTGCGATTCGCCAGATCGACGCGGTACTGGCAACTCACGATCACAACGATCATATCGACGTCAACGTCGCTGCTGCCGTGATGCAGAACTGTGCTGATGACGTACCGTTTATCGGACCGAAAACCTGCGTGGATTTATGGATTGGCTGGGGAGTACCAAAAGAGCGCTGCATCGTGGTCAAACCAGGCGATGTGGTAAAAGTGAAAGACATTGAAATTCATGCCCTTGACGCGTTCGACCGTACTGCACTGATCACCCTACCAGCGGAACAAAAAGCGGCTGGCGTGCTGCCAGACGGCATGGACGATCGCGCAGTAAACTATCTGTTCAAAACACCGGGCGGTTCCCTGTATCACAGCGGCGATTCCCACTACTCTAACTACTATGCAAAACATGGCAACGAGCATCAGATCGACGTGGCGTTAGGATCGTACGGTGAGAACCCACGCGGTATTACCGACAAAATGACCAGCGCCGATATGCTGCGTATGGGCGAAGCGTTGAATGCGAAAGTAGTTATCCCGTTCCACCATGATATCTGGTCAAACTTCCAGGCCGATCCGCAGGAAATCCGCGTACTGTGGGAGATGAAAAAAGATCGTCTGAAGTATGGCTTTAAGCCGTTTATCTGGCAGGTCGGTGGCAAGTTTACCTGGCCGTTGGATAAAGATAACTTCGAGTATCACTATCCGCGTGGTTTTGACGATTGCTTCACTATTGAACCGGATCTGCCGTTCAAATCGTTCCTGTAATCTGTCGTTGATACCGGGTAGCGTGGATCTGTTCGCGCTATCCGGCGTAGTATTTCCTGGCTATTTCAAATATCATCTAAAAAAATCAAATTTTATCGGAATAGCTCATGACTGAAGCACAAAGACATCAAATCCTCCTGGAAATGCTCGCACAATTGGGCTTTGTGACCGTGGAGAAAGTCGTTGAGCGTCTGGGAATTTCGCCTGCCACTGCGCGACGCGATATCAATAAACTCGACGAAAGCGGCAAACTGAAAAAAGTGCGCAATGGCGCCGAAGCGATTACCCAGCAGCGCCCGCGATGGACGCCGATGAATCTGCATCAGGCGCAGAATCACGATGAAAAAGTACGTATCGCTAAAGCGGCATCACAACTGGTCAATCCGGGCGAAAGCGTGGTCATCAACTGCGGCTCTACCGCGTTTCTGCTCGGCCGGGAAATGTGTGGCAAACCGGTACAAATCATCACTAATTATCTCCCGCTGGCAAACTATCTGATCGATCAGGAACATGACAGCGTGATCATCATGGGCGGGCAGTACAACAAAAGTCAGTCCATCACCTTAAGCCCACAGGGCAGCGAAAACAGTCTCTATGCCGGGCACTGGATGTTTACCAGCGGCAAAGGGCTGACCGCAGAAGGGTTATATAAAACCGATATGCTGACAGCGATGGCAGAGCAGAAGATGCTGAGCGTGGTAGGGAAACTGGTAGTGCTGGTCGATAGCAGTAAGATTGGTGAACGCGCGGGGATGCTCTTTAGCCGCGCCGATCAAATCGATATGCTGATCACCGGCAAAAATGCTAACCCAGAGATCCTGCAACAGCTGGAAGCGCAAGGGGTCAGCATTCTGCGTGTTTAAAGATGCTGGTGGAAAAACGTCACTGCAGCATCTAACGCCTCAGGTGTAATACGGTGGCGCACGCCAGGCTGCCATAAACAGGTTAACTGTTTATCTCGTCCCGTATCTCTTAATGCCTGCTGCAAACGTAGTGATTCCTCGGCAGGCACAACATCATCGTCAAGGCCATGCCACAACAGCAGTGGCCTGCTTCCCAGTTCGTCCAGGTGGTTTGTCGCTTCCCACTCTGCCAGTGGAGCAATAATGTTATCAAATTCGTTTTGCTGTGCTGGCGTTTCAGGCTTCAACGGTGGAAACAGTGAACGGGCAAGCGATGTGAAATAGCCAGACCCCATCATGCTGGCGGTACATTTCACCGTGGGGTGGCGAGCGGTAATCCCCAACGCGGTCATTGCGCCCATCGACGCGCCACCAACCGCCAGGCGTTCATCACGCAGCCAGTTTTCTTCGGCTATTGCCGCACGTAAAGTAGTGAATTCCTGCATACTTTGTAGCAAGATTTGCCAGAATTGATTTAAACGCCTCGCTGCGTCGCCACTAAAACGGCTACCGTGATTGGGCGCATCCGGCATGATCACCCGGAAACCAGCCTGCGCCAGCGCGACGGCAAAATAGCTATAAACCAGGCTGGATGAAGTAAATCCGTGATAAAAAATCACACACGGTAATGGGGGTTCTTTTTGCCCTATGGGATAAGCGTGAAGAACGGGAATATCAGCCAGCACGCGTGATTCTAATTCAATCATCTTTTTCTCCTTTGAGTCTGGTATGACATGAAGAAATCCTTAGCACAAGTTTCTGCTGACCGTATTAGTTCATAATGTTGAGATGTGGATTACGCTTTCACAACGTTTTCATTCGAAAATCGCGTACCAGGTAACAATTCGGGAACATTCCCCTCAAGTTAAATAAATAAGGCACTACACTATGGTTAGCAGGAAACGTAATAGCGTTATTTATCGGTTTGCCAGTTTATTATTGGTGTTGATGCTAAGCGCCTGTAGCGCACTGCAAGGTACGCCACAGCCAGCACCGCCAGTAACGGACCATCCGCAAGAGATTCGCCGTGACCAGACACAAGGGTTACAGCGAATAGGTAGCGTAAGCACGATGGTTCGGGGCTCTCCGGATGACGCATTAGCAGAAATCAGAGCGAAAGCTGTCGCTGCAAAAGCTGATTATTACGTTGTCGTAATGGTGGATGAAACCATCGTGACAGGACAGTGGTATTCACAAGCCATTTTGTACCGTAAATAAATCAGACAACTTACATAGTCAGCTTTACATTGCTTTGCGTCCCTATGCGTTTACCTGTGCACAATAAATTACCGGCTGGAAGCTCGGGCGTTTATTACCGCGATGGAATGCCCTGCAACATGTGGGGAAACGAAAAATGGAGCTGACGATGAAACAATTACTTGCCTCACCCTCGCTGCAATTAGTGACTTATCCTGCGAGCGCCACGGCACAGTCTGCAGAATTCGCCAGTGCTGACTGCGTGACGGGCCTGAATGAAATAGGTCAGATCTCGGTTAGCAATATTTCAGGGGATCCGCAGGACGTGGAACGTATCGTGGCGTTAAAGGCCGATGAACAAGGGGCATCATGGTATCGCATTATTACCATGTATGAAGACCAGCAGCCCGATAACTGGCGTGTACAGGCGATACTGTATGCGTGAGTGTCATCTACAGCAAATGAACAATGCCGGATGCGGCGCGAGCGCCTTGTCCGGCCTACAATTTTCACATATTTCATTTAGTTAATCGAAACCAGCGTCGCATCCGTCGTATACGCTTACAAACACACTCCCCCCGTCGCCCGCAGCAATAAATCATTCTGGATCTGCTCTGACAACCGCACGCCACCGCGCGTATTTAACATCACCTGACACCACGCCTGCGCCATTGGCGGAGAAGCATATTTCAACATTTGCGCACCGCAGCCCAGCAGGAATAGCTGATGAGTAATCTCTCGCCCCAGTTCTTCAGCTGGCTTACGCAACTGCTGCTGTAAACGACGAACCGCGCGATCAAAATAACGATCTTGCCCTTTCACTTCCATAAACGCTTCCGACAGCAAGTCGTATACGCCCGCTTGCTTATTAAGAACGCGCAGCACATCGAGGCACATAATATTGCCGGAACCTTCCCAGATGCTGTTCACTGGCATCTCCCGATAAAGTCGCGGTAGTTCGCTCTCTTCGCAATAGCCAATACCGCCCAGCACCTCCATCGCTTCAGCCACAAACGGAATGCCACGTTTGCAGATCACAAATTTCGCCGCAGGCGTAAATAAACGCGCCCACAGAGCTTCTTTGGCATCGGCGCGCCGGTCCCACGCTCGCGCAAGACGAAACAGCAACGCCGTTTGCCCTTCAAGCTGAAGTGCCATGCGACTTAAGACATGGCGCATCAGAGGCTGTTCGATTAACGGATTACCAAATACATGGCGCTGATGAGCGTGATATATCGCCAGCGAGAACGCACGGCGCATCATGGCGTGGCTGCCCAGAGCACAATCAAAACGCGTCATCCCGCCCATTTTCAGGATCAGGCGAATCCCTTCCCCTTCCTGACCCAACAACCAGCCAATGGCATCCTGAAACTCCACTTCGCAACTGGCATTGGAACGATTACCCAACTTATCTTTCAGACGCTCCAGCCGAATCGCGTTGCGTTGTCCGTCAGGCAAAAATCGCGGCACAAAAAAGCAGGACAAACCGCCCGCGGTCTGCGCCAGCACCAGATGCGCGTCGCTTTGTGGCACCGAGAAAAACCATTTATGCCCCACCAGCCGATAAGAGCCATCTTCCAGACGCTCTGCACGGGTGGTGTTGCTCATGACATCGGAACCGCCCTGCTTTTCCGTCATTCCCATGCCAATCAACAAACCGCGTTTTTGCCCGCCTGGCAATAAGTGGGAATCGTAGCGATCGCTCAACAGCGGCGTGGTCCAGTCCTGAAACGGCGCGGGTAGCATCTGTAACAGCAATGGCGTAGCGGCAAAGGTCATCGTTATCGGGCATAACGACCCGGCCTCAACCTGCGCGTGCAACATAAAACGCGCCGCCCGCGCCACAAATGCGCCAGAACGAGCATCTTCTTCCCAGGCCAGGTTGTGTACCCGATTGGTACATAACGCCTGCATCAGCAGGTGCCATGCGGGATGGAAACGGACATCGTCCAGACGTCGCCCCTGGGCATCGTAGCGCAACAGTTCAGGTGGGTTTACATTCGCCAGCCGCCCCAGTTCAAGGGATTCTGCCGTTCCGAGTTGCTGACCAATACTGGCGAGAAAATCGCTATCCCAGCCAGCGCCTTCGCGCGTTACCGCTTCGCAGAGCGCGCCATCAGACAGGTATAAATTGCTGTTATTTAAGGGTATAGGTTGATTAAAAACAGTGTGAGTTTGCCAGTGCACGGTGTCTCCCTCCATCAATGGCAGTCACCATTAGTATGGTCACTGCCACGGATTCCTGACAGAAAGAGATTGCTAAAACATTCTTAACCCGCAATGTAGTGCGGAACAAAACGCGAAGTGTCTTTAGTGATCAGCGTGTTATCTTCGCGGATACCCATACCGCACGCTTCATCATCGACAATCCAGCTACCAATCAGCGTGTAACTATCGCCAAATCGCGGTAGCGGTTGAAACGCCTGATAGATCATCGGTTCATCGGCGTAATCACCATCAGCGTGGTCAACGACGTTATTCTGGCCGTCGAAAATGGTGACGTTACCGCCCTCGCGTGAGTAGATCGGTTTACGCACATAGCTTTCGCCAGCGGCGATCTGCGGTTTTTCACCCTCAAACCAGGACGCCAGAAGATTAGGATGACCAGGAAAGAAGCGCCAAAGCAGCGGCATTAGCCCTTTGTTACTCAAGATACTTTTCCATAACGGCTCTACCCACTGCTCACGACGCTTGCGCAGCAGCGGACCGTTATCGTCACGCATCATCCACTCCAGCGGATACAGCTTAAATGCACGCTGGACGACATTATCATCAAGATCGGTCAGTACACCGCCGACGCCCAAACCGAGATCTTCAATGTAGATAAACCGCGACTCCTGTCCTGCCTGCTGAGCGCAGTCCTGCAAGTACAGCACGGTACTCCTGTCTTCGTCGGTGTCCTGACAGCAGCAAAAATAAAATGGCTCCCGGCTATAAAGCTCGCTAAAGCGTGAAATCAGGCGCTCCTGAATGGCATTGTACTGATCGGCATCGCGCGGAATAACGCCGCTGCGCCGAGCATCTTCCAGCCACAACCACTGGAAATAAGCCGACTCGTACAATGAAGTTGGCGTATCGGCGTTGTACTCCAGCAACTTAACCGGCGCATTACCACACCAGGCAAAATCCATACGGCCATACAGCGAAGGATCGCGTGCGCGCCAGCTTTCGGCGATCACATCCCAGTACAACGGCGGGATCGCCAGTTGCGTCAGGATCTCTTCATCTTTAACCGCACGATCCACCACCTCCAGGCACATCTGATGCAGTTCCACAGTCGGTTTTTCGATCTGCTCTTCAATCTGGCGCAGAGTAAAGCGGTAAGCCCGACTCTCATCCCAATAGATTTCATTGTCGATGATATGAAAGTCAAATCCGTTATCGGCGGCAATCCGGTCCAGATCCCGCCGCACAGGAACATTGTGTCTCAGCATGATTAGCCTCCCCAATGCCCACGGGCGCTGGAAGAACGACCATAGCCGCCGCGAGAAACGGTAGACGCTTTTTTGGTGGTAAAGCCGCCCGTGGAATAAGACTCTTTTTTGCCAGAACCGGAGCGCCAGGAGTAATCACCGGAAGTGTTGCGCCAGACGGGACGGGAAGCAAATGAGGATCCGCCGCTGTTATAGACGAACGGCTCATCGCGATCTTTACGAATAACCCGGCTTAACAAAAATCCAGAAATGACCGGGATCCAACTCTGTTCAACATTGTCGTAATAGCAATTTTCATACTTAAAATGGCAATTTTGCTGAGTCATATTCTTCGGAACATCGGCATAAAATGCCGCTTTGGCGTTGTTCCAGCCACGTGCGCAAATGTCTGCATTATTACCGTCATCAATACAATCCTGCACTGTCGAATAAAACGTTCCGTCGCCGTCGTTATCTTCGTCGCTACTTTCACTCCATCCCTTCAGCACTAAAAATAAAGCGCCCCCCATAATCGCCAGGGTCAGATATTTTCGCGCATAGCGATTCCGACGCGGCTCGAAAGGGTTATTTGGTCTACCGATACGGCTGATAGCTCCGTGACCTAACTGAGAGTTATTTCTTGATTTGCGTTTTCTGGCCATGATCGTCCATTACCATGTCATACAAGCTGCGTTAAAAATACCGCCAGCCAGCGCGGCGGTTCCCATAAACATTCCTGCTGCGGTATTGTGATTAATAATTTTTTCGCTTAATGCCGGCATATAAAGCCTGACGCCAGCAAAAATGAGTAACTGAATCACCAGTGCGATCCCGCCCCAGGCGAAATAATCTGGAATGCTCACCGCATTGATTGCCGCACTGGATAACGGGATCACGTAGCCCAACAATGTACCGCTAAACGCCAGTGACGCCGCGGTATTATTGTTTTTGATTAACTGCCATTCGTTGTGTGGTGTAATTTTAGAATAGATAAAAAGAAAAATAATTACCATCGCCACGCCAATAAAAAAATAGGCGCTAAAAGCAAGAAGTGAATCCAGTATATGCATCGTAAACGTCCCTGTAATTAACCAATAATATGAAGTGATGTCAGCGGGATATCGACGCCCAGCGCGCGCGAAAATAACCACTCCGGCTCGCCGAGATCGTTAAAAGATTCCTCACCATTTAACAGCAAATATTCGTAAGTATCTTCGGTCACTTGCCGTTGGTAGCCCATGGTAAAATTATGGACCTCCCATTTGGCATGGTTTTGATTTTCTACTTTTTCCAGCATGTAGACGGGTTCGATATTTCCCGGTTCTTCGCTGTTAAAAAATCGCTGCCAGCGTTTTTCCTGCCAGTTTAAGGTCATTGCCCCCATCGCTTTGGCGTTGATCGCCTCGCGCCAGTGACTCTCTTTACTGATACCGTAGCTCTCTTCATAGACAAAGAGCTTGATATCATCAATGTCATCAATATCTTCGCCGCCGGTGGTATTGATTTGCAGAAATTCATCGCCCGAAGTGTAGTAGCGGAAAATCTGGCTACCGCCGCCCAGATCGATGTGGCTGACAGCTGCTACCGTGTATTCTTCACCCGGCAGCGCAATCAGCAATTCATCTTCCAGCAAACGAAACGCTAACGAGTCGAGCGTAAAGCCACTATTGAGATGAAGTCCCAGCGGACCGCGAACGATAACAGGCTTATCATCCTGACCAAACAGGCGCTGGAAAAAACCAGACATATTTTATCCTTAAATTAGCAGCCAGCCTTTTAGTGAGGCTGGCAAAAAATTACTCGCCCTGTTGGCGTTGCAGCCTTGCCAGCACATCCTGGGCATTGCTTTTATTAACACCACCAATCCCCACTTCCGCCAGTTTTTCGTCGAGATCGCGACCGTCTGCCACTTTTTCCAGCTGCGCGGCGGCATCCAGCCGGGCCTGGCGCTCAGCCTGACGCGTTTGCAGGCGTTTTAATGACTCTGCAGCTGTCGAAACGCTGGAAGAGGCGCCAACGGTCGAGGTCGTTACGGCCTGCTGCGCACGCTGCATGGCTTCAGTAGCTTTAACGACTTCCATTTGTTGCTCAAACTGGGAAATACGCTGTGCCGTTGCCGTAACGGCTTTTTCCACACCATCGCGGGAGACTTCCAGATTCGACAACACCTGTTCTTCAGCGGTAATAAGATTCTCAAGGCGCGCAATTTCTTCGGCGACTTCGTTAATTAACGATAGGTTAACGTTCTTGCTTAATGCTTCCAGCGCACGGGCTTCCAGACTGGTTTTACGCTCGCGTAAATCTTTCAGTTTATCGTTACTTAATTTCACCCGCGCCAGCAGATCGACGCGAGATTTTCCGGCTTTATCCAGTTCAGCTTTGGCGTCCCGAATATGTTGTTCCAGCATGCGCACGCCCTGGGTTTCTTCAATGGATTCTTCCGCCTGGGAGATAAACGATTTCCCCAGCGTAAATAAACTTTTTAAAATTCCCATAAATACCCGTCCTTGTAATTAGTGTGAATATTCTTCTGTAATTTCAGCCAGATCCAATGCGTTATCTACCAGCGAGGTTATCTCAAGCAGGATATCTTCAAGAGAAGATTTAAGCGATAACGCACCGAAAACAATGTAATACTCTTCCTGTTGCACGCTGGAGATCCCTACCGATGACAACGGCATCATCTTCTGATTTCTTAATAAGAAGGTATTAAATTCATCTGGATTGCTGATACTACTTACCGGACAAATAAATGTTTCGATAATCATCTGGCGAGAAGTAAAAAGAATATTGATTTGCAAATCGCCGTAATCATTCATTTTAATAATTAATGCATTTTCACTATTTGTTACATCAATATTTTGTTTAGGTACAGCTTGTAACGCTGTCGCCAGCGCCAACGGATTCCATATCATATATTATTCCATATATATTAAATTTAATTATTAATAAGGTGAATATTTATAGAGCGTAATTATCTTACCAGCTATAGATAAAAAAAAACCATCCAAATCTGGATGGTTTTTCTTAAATCAGAGGGATTAGCTGCGCTGGCGAACCGCTTCAAATAAGCAAATTCCGGTCGCAACCGAAACGTTCAGCGAAGAAACACTTCCTGCCATTGGGATGCTGATCAACTCATCGCAATGTTCACGAGTCAGGCGACGCATACCTTCACCTTCCGCGCCCATCACCAGCGCCAGTCGTCCGGTCATTTTGCTCTGATAGAGCGTATGATCCGCCTCGCCTGCCGTACCGACGATCCAGATGTTCTCTTCCTGCAACATACGCATGGTGCGCGCAAGGTTAGTCACCCGAATCAGCGGAACGCTTTCTGCCGCGCCGCAGGCTACTTTTTTCGCCGTGGCGTTGAGCTGTGCGGAGCGATCTTTCGGCACAATCACCGCATGAACACCAGCGGCGTCCGCGCTACGCAGGCACGCACCGAGGTTGTGCGGATCGGTTACACCGTCGAGGATCAGCAGGAACGGTTGTTCGAGCGAAGCGATCAGATCCGGCAGATCGTTTTCCTGATACTGCCGTCCTGGTTTCACACGGGCGATAATGCCCTGATGCACGGCACCGTCGCTTTTCTCATCGAGATATTGGCGGTTTGCCAGCTGGATAACCACGCCCTGGGATTCAAGGGCGTGAATCAGCGGTAACAGACGTTTATCTTCACGGCCTTTTAAAATAAAGACTTCCTGAAAACGTTCAGGGGCGCGCTCCAGCAGGGCCTGCACTGCGTGGATGCCGTAAATCATTTCGCTCATTAATGTACTCGTTGTTTACGTTTTGCCTGATGCACTACGTTTATCCGGCCTACATGGTCCCTGCAATATATTGAATTTGCGTGATTATGTAGGCCGGATAAGGCGTTCACACCGCATCCGGCATGAACAAAGCGCATTTTGTCAGCAATCTAACCCTCTTCTGTTTGAAGAGGGTAATGATCACTCTGCCACTTTTTTCTTCGCCGCACGCTTCGCTTTGGTCGCTGCGGCTATTTTCTGCGTTTTAGCCGATGGCTTTTTCGCTTTTCTCGCATCTTTCTTCGCCGCTTTCGGCTTCGGTTTTTTCTCGCCACGGAAGGCACTGTCTGGCTCAAAGTTTACCTTTTTACCGACCTGACGACGCTTGCCGCCTTTTTTGCCTGCATCGCCTTTTTTCGCTTTCTCGCGCGCCGTTTTACCGACGTTGCGCGGTGCGCGTTCGCTGGAGATCAGGCTAAAGTCGATTTTGCGCTCGTCCATATTAACCGCTTCGACGCGAACTTCCACGCGATCGCCCAGGCGATAAGTCTGGCCGCTGGATTCGCCCATCAGGCGTTGCCCTACCTGGTCAAAGCGATAGTAGTCATTGTCCAGCGAAGAGACGTGGACCAGACCATCAATGAACAGGTCGTCGAGACGAACAAAGAAGCCAAAACCAGTGACGCTGGCAATAACGCCTTTAAAGACGTTGCCCACCTGGTCGAGCATGAAGTCACACTTCAGCCAGTCAGCCACATCGCGCGTTGCTTCGTCGGCACGACGTTCCGCCATCGAACAGTGCTGACCCAGTTGCAACATCTCTTCCATCGAATAATGGTAGCCGCCGGTTTCAGTGGTGTTGCCCTGATGCCCCTGCTCTTTCGCCAGCAGATACTTAATGGCGCGGTGCAGCGTCAGGTCAGGATAACGACGAATCGGCGAAGTAAAGTGCGCATAGGACTGCAATGCCAGACCAAAGTGACCACGGTTTTCTGGATCGTAAATCGCCTGTTTCATCGAGCGCAGCAGCATGGTTTGCAGCATTTCTGCATCAGGACGATCGGCAACCGACTCCAGCAGCTCCGCGTAGTCACGCGGTTCCGGCTTGTTACCGCCCGGCAGTTCCAGCCCCAGCTCCGCCAGCACTGAACGGAAAGAGGTAATAGCCTCGGTGCTCGGCTTGTCGTGAATACGGAACAGTGCCGGTTCTTTGGCTTTCTCAACGAAACGCGCCGCCGAGATATTCGCCAGAATCATACACTCTTCAATTAACTTGTGTGCGTCGTTACGCTGGGTCTGTTCGATACGCTCAATACGGCGTTCAGCGTTGAAAATGAACTTCGCTTCTTCGCTCTCAAACGAGATCCCACCGCGTTCTTCACGGGCTTTATCCAGCACTTTATAGAGGTTATGCAACTCTTCGAGATGCTTAACCAGCGGGGCGTACTGCTCGCGCAGATCCTGATCGCCCTGCAGAATATGCCAGACTTTGGTGTAGGTCAGACGCGCGTGAGAGCTCATCACCGCTTCATAGAATTTGTAGCCAGTCAGGCGGCCTTTCGACGAAATGGTCATCTCGCACACCATACACAGGCGGTCTACCTGCGGGTTGAGCGAGCACAGGCCGTTAGAGAGCACTTCCGGCAGCATCGGGATAACCTGCGAAGGGAAATACACCGACGTACCACGGTTACGCGCTTCGCTGTCCAGCGGTGTTGGCGGACGCACATAGTAGCTGACGTCGGCAATCGCGACCCATAAACGCCAACCGCCGCCGCGTTTTTTCTCGCAGTAAACTGCATCGTCAAAGTCACGGGCATCTTCGCCATCAATGGTGACCAGCGGTAAATCGCGCAGATCGACACGGCCCGCTTTTGCTTCTTCCGGCACTTCTTCTTTCAGCCCGGCAACCTGTTGCTCAACAGCCTGCGGCCAGATGTACGGAATTTCATGGGTACGCAGAGCGATATCAACCGCCATGCCGGTGCCCATATTGTCGCCCAGCACTTCGACGATTTTACCCACCGCTTTGGTACGGCGAGTCGGGCGTTGGGTCAGTTCAACAACCACCACAAAGCCCATCCGCGCGCCCATGATCTGATCGGGCGGGATTAAAATATCGAAGCTCAGACGGCTGTCGTCAGGAACCACAAAGCCGACGCCCGCTTCGGTAAAGTAGCGACCAACAATCTGGCTGGTTTTTGGCACCAGTACGCGAACAATACGCGCTTCACGACGACCTTTACGGTCAGCGCCCAGCGGCTGCGCCAGCACCTGATCGCCATGAATGCAGGTTTTCATCTGCTCGCTGGAGAGATACAAATCATCTTTACGTCCTTCAACCCGCAGAAAGCCGTAGCCATCACGGTGGCCAATAACGGTACCTTTCACCAGGTCGAGGCGTTCCGGCAGCGCATAGCACTGACGGCGAGTGAAGACCAGTTGACCATCGCGCTCCATCGCGCGCAGGCGGCGACGCAGGCCTTCAAGCTGCTCTTCGCCTTCAATGTGCAGTTCTACCGCCAGCTCATCACGGCTGGCCGGTTTTTCACGTTTGGTTAAATGTTCGAGGATAAATTCCCGACTAGGGATGGGATTCGCGTATTTTTCAGCTTCGCGTTCCTGGAAAGGATCTTGTGACATCTCGGTTCCTCCGTTGTCATCTCTGATGAAGATTTTCGTCACTCCACCAGCAATAATTTATAAAGCGGTTGATTCTCTTCAACCAAATCGGCAAGCGTGTAGTTATCCAGTTCCGTAAGAAAACTTTGCACGGCCTTAGAAAGTGCCTGTTTCAACCGACAGGCAGGTGTAATGTGGCAAAACTCACTACTGCAATTCACCAGCGATAAAGGTTCCAGCTCGCGCACCACATCACCAATACGTATCGCACTCGCCGGTTTACCCAGGCGAATGCCGCCATTTTTTCCACGAACAGCAGTCACGTAGCCGGCACGACTAAGTTGATTGATTATTTTGACCATATGATTACGGGAGACGCCGTAGACGTCAGTCACTTCAGAAATACTGGTCATCCGCCCTTCTGGCAATGATGCCATGTAGATCAGCGCACGTAATCCGTAATCAGTGAAACTCGTTAACTGCACATCAACCTCAAAAAAGGGAAATCGGGAAAAAATACATTTATATTGATGATAAACCAGCCACAAGCTGTGTCGCTAATTTATTTCAGTTTGGGGAAGGAAAAAAGCGAGGATTTAACACTGTGTCGGATAGCGTAATGGCTTACCCGACACAGTAATGTATCACACTGTTAGCCCAGCAGGCAAAATATCTGCCGGGCGTCCCAGAATTACGCGTCGAACGGGTCGCGCAGAATCATGGTTTCAGTACGATCCGGGCCGGTAGAGATGATATCGATCGGTACACCGGTCAGCTCTTCAATGCGCTTGATGTAGTTCAGCGCCGCCTGCGGCAGGCCGCTACGATCTTTCACGCCGAAGGTGGATTCAGACCAGCCAGGCATGGTTTCGTAAATCGGCTCAACACCTTTCCAGTCGTCAGCTGCCAGCGGAGTGGTAGTCACTTCGCGACCATCCGGCATACGGTAAGCCACGCAGAGTTTCACCTCTTTCAGGCCATCCAGAACGTCCAGTTTGGTCAGGCAGAAGCCAGACAGAGAGTTCAGCTGTACCGCACGGCGAACGGCAACGGTGTCCAGCCAGCCGGTACGACGACGACGCCCCGTAGTTGCGCCGAATTCGTTACCCTGCTTGCAGAGGAACTCGCCAGTTTCATCAAACAGTTCGGTCGGGAACGGACCTGCACCTACACGAGTGGAGTAAGCTTTGAGGATACCCAGAACGTAATCAACATAACGCGGGCCCAGGCCGGAACCGGTCGCCACGCCACCAGCAGTGGTGTTGGAAGAAGTTACGTACGGATAAGTACCGTGGTCGATATCCAGCAGCGTACCCTGCGCACCTTCGAACATGACGAAATCGCCACGCTGACGCGCCTGGTCGAGCAGGTCAGAAACGTCAACCACCATAGAAGTCAGGATGTCGGCAACTGCCATCGTATCATCCAGAACCTTCTGGTAATCAACCGCTTCAGCTTTGTAGTAGTTAACCAACTGGAAGTTGTGATATTCCATCACTTCTTTCAGTTTTTCAGCGAAGGTTTCTTTGTCGAAAAGGTCGCCAACACGCAGACCGCGACGTGCTACTTTATCTTCATAAGCAGGCCCGATACCACGACCGGTGGTGCCGATCGCTTTCGCGCCACGTGCTTTCTCACGCGCGTTATCCAGCGCAACGTGATAATCAAGGATCAGCGGACATGCTTCAGACAGCAGTAGACGCTCACGAACGGGGATGCCACGGTCTTCCAGTTCTTTCATCTCTTTCATCAGCGCGGCCGGAGACAGCACAACACCGTTACCGATGATGCTGGTTACATTCTCGCGGAGAATACCTGATGGAATAAGATGGAGAACGGTTTTTTCACCGTTGATTACGAGAGTATGGCCTGCGTTGTGACCGCCCTGGTAGCGTACAACATATTTAGCCCGTTCAGTCAGAAGATCGACGATCTTACCTTTACCTTCGTCACCCCATTGGGTGCCCAGTACGACGACGTTGTTACCCATTTTTCAAAATCACCGTTTGCTTAAAAATGGATTCTACCATCGCTTTTTCAGAGTTACAGCACTTTTTGCATCCAAAAATGACCTTAGCCAGCCTATTTTTTGCTCAGCCAATCGTTTTCCTCAACATGTAGTAGACCACAACGCCCGCAACCACAAGTCCACCGCCAAAACGACGTAAAATATTATCGGGTAAATTAGTCATTGCGGAGATCATCTTCTTCCATGCCTTCGGGTAAAGCATCGGCCCTATACCTTCCAAGACTAAAACCAGGGCAAGCGCCAGCCAGATTGTCGAATTCATTCATTATCCTTATAGAAAAAGAAAACCACCGACATCCCTGAGGATGCGGTGGCTTTATTGACCTGTACCGCGGTCGTTATCTTAACGCGTCGCGGAACTCGGCGTCTTCATGTAGCGGAAGAAATCGCTGTCCGGGCTCATGACCATCACGTCCTGATTGCCAGAGAAGCTGTTCTCATAAGCACGCAGGCTACGAATGAACGCGTAGAAGTCCGGATCCTTGCTGAATGCGTCTGCAAACAGCTTGGCAGCTTCGGCATCACCTTCACCGCGCATGATACGGCCCTGACGCTCAGCTTCTGCCAGCGTTCTGGTCACTTCATAGTCGGCAGTCGCACGCAGTTTTTCTGCTTCTTCCTGACCTTGTGAACGATGACGACGCGCTACCGCTTCACGCTCGGCGCGCATACGGTTGTAGATCGCTTCAGACACTTCGGTCGGCAGGTTGATCTGCTTGATACGCACATCGACAACTTCAATACCCAGCGCCGCCATACTGTTCGGGTTGATGACCGGAACTTTGCCCTTCGTCTCAGCCGTTACGCGCTCTGCCGCTTCGGCAATGGCGTTATCTGCTGCCGGGGTAGTAACTTCATCTTCTGTACCCGCAGAACCAGAGTTCAGCGCGTCACGCACTTCCAGGGTCAGACGACCACGGGAATCGGTGACGATGTCTTTCACGTCCAGGCGACCAATTTCAGAACGCAGACGGTCAGAGAACTTACGTTTCAACAGCACTTCCGCTTGCGAAATGTCGCCACCGCCCGTTGCCAGGTAGTAACGGCTGAAATCGCTGATGCGCCATTTGATGTAAGAGTCGACGATCAGGTCTTTCTTCTCTTTGGTCACAAAGCGGTCTGCCTGGTTGTCCATGGTCTGAATACGCGCGTCGAGCATTTTCACCGTTTCAATGAACGGTATCTTGAAATGCAGACCCGGCTCATAAACTAGAGGTTTGTTGTCATCGTCACGCAGTACCTTACCAAAACGCAGCGTAATACCGCGCTCACCTTCTTTGACGACAAAGACAGACATGTAAAGCACTACCAGCACGATGATGATAATCGCGATAACTGACTTACGCATCGTTATTCCCCCTGACGCTGGTAGTCGTTACGCTGCGCGTTGGCGCGGCGTTGGTCCATAATATCGCCCTGACTGGTGGACGACGTGTTGCTTACTCCACTGGTTGTGGAGGAAGAGGCTGGCGGCAGACGCAGCAGATTGCTGGCACCGTTATCGCTCTTCGCCGCAGGGGCGTTACCACCTTTCAGCATCTGGTCTAACGGCAGAACCATCAGGTTGCCACCTTTATCGTTAACCAGCACTTTGCGGGTGTTGCCCAACACTTTTTCCATCGTCTCGATATACAGACGCTCGCGAGTAATTTCCGGCGCGGCTTTATATTCCGGCAGAAGTTTAGCAAAGCGCGCCACTTCACCCTGAGCTTCCAGGATGGTCTGGGCCTTGTACGCACGCGCCTCTTCGAGGATACGTTGCGCCTGACCGTTCGCACGCGGCTGAACTTCGTTGGTATACGCTTCTGCTTCACGAATGTATTGCTGTTCGTTTTCACGCGCGGCAATCGCATCATCAAACGCCGCTTTTACTTCTTCCGGCGGACGAGCAGCCTGGAAGTTGACGTCCAGCAGCGTGATACCCATGTCATACGGGCGGATAGTCTCTTCCAGTTCGCGCTGAGTATCGCTACGAATCACGGTACGACCTTCCGTCAGAATGCGGTCCATGGTGTATTTACCGATAACCCCACGCAGGGCGCTGTCGGTAGCCTGACGCAGGCTGTCATCCGGGCTGGTCACGCTATACAGATATTTTTCCGGATTGGTGACGCGGTACTGCACGTTCATCTCAACGCGCACTACGTTTTCATCGGACGTCAGCATCACACCGGAAGCGGCCAGTTCACGCACGGCTTCCACGTTCACCGGTTTGACTTCGTCGATAAACGTCGGTTTCCAGTTCAGACCCGGCTCAACCAGATGGCTGAATTTGCCAAAGCGTGTTACCACGCCGCGTTCGGCTTCTTTAATGGTGTAGAAACCACTGGCCGCCCAGATAATGACAATCGCTGCCGCTGCGATGGTAACGACACGACCGCCAAGCTGCGGGCGCGGGCCTTGCGATGAACTGCCACCGCCAGAACCAGTGCCTTTACCGCCGCCCAGACCACCGAGCTTTTTGCTCAGTTTGCGGAAGATATCATCTAAATCAGGTGGCCCTTGATCGCGACCGCCTTTGTTTCCATTTCCCTCAGAGTTGCCGCCAGGTTTGCTGCTTCCCCACGGGTCGCGGTCTTGTCCGTTATTACCGGGCTGATTCCACGCCATGTTTGTGCTCCATATTTGTTATGCGGTGATCCCTGTTGTCTTTCGACGCCAGAGGATATGACTCCACGCTTCAGACGCTACGCCGTTAGATCAGGTAATCGATCAACGCCGGTTCTTGTTTACAGAGGCGACGCCAGTCAACGATCGGCATACGAACTTGCAGACTTACGCTGCCGTCCTCCTCCATCCACTCTTTTTCTATTGCCTGAAGCTGATAAAAACGACTTCTCAGACGCCCTTCCTGCGGCGGCAGACGCAATGTATGCTGCGCCACCTCGCCGGAAAGCCGCTCCGTCAAAGCCTGAAAAAGCTGTGGTATCCCCGCTCCGGTCTGTGCGGAAAGCCAGACACGGATCGGTTTGTTCTCTTCGTCCCGATCAATACGCGGTTCGAAACCTTCCAGCATATCGATCTTGTTCATCACCAGCAGAGTTGGGATCTCGTGAGCATCGATCTCTTCAAGAACCGTATTCACCGCTTCGATGTTTTCTTGTACACGCACATCTGCCGCATCAATGACGTGCAGCAGCAATGTGGCTTGCCGCGTCTCTTGTAACGTGGCTTTAAATGCCGCCACCAGATCGTGCGGCAGGTGGCGAATAAACCCTACGGTATCTGCCAGCACGGTTTCACCGACATCTGCGACGTCAATACGCCGCAACGTCGGGTCGAGGGTGGCAAACAACTGGTCTGCCGCGTAGACCCGCGCTTCGGTGATGCGATTGAAAAGGGTAGATTTACCGGCGTTGGTATATCCCACCAGCGAAACAGTAGGGACGTCGGCTTTGATACGTGATTGCCGCCCCTGCTCACGCTGCTTTTCAACTCTTTCCAGGCGCGACTGTATCTGTACGATGCGATTACGCAACAAACGACGGTCGGTTTCGAGCTGGGTTTCACCCGGCCCCCGCAAACCGATCCCGCCTTTCTGTCTTTCAAGGTGGGTCCAGCCACGCACCAGGCGCGTAGCCAGATGGCGCAGCTGCGCCAGCTCAACCTGCAACTTACCCTCATGGGTACGCGCACGTTGGGCGAAAATATCTAAAATAAGGCCGGTGCGGTCGATAACACGACACTCGCACAAACGCTCCAGGTTACGCTCCTGCGCCGGGCTCAGGGCATGGTCAAAAAGAACGACCGAAGCTCCCGTCGCTTTTACGGCTTCCGCAATTTCAACTGCTTTACCTTCACCTACAAAATACTTTGGGTGCGGCGCTTTACGGCTACCGGTAATCACCTGCAATGCTTCGACACCGGCGGAAGAAACCAGAGATTCAAACTCCTGGAGGTCTTCCATATCTTTGTCTTGCGTAAAATAGATGTGTACCAGTACCGCCTGCTCACCAGCATCATAACGGTCAAACAAGCGTATAACCCTCTAAATAGATCAGCGGGGAACGCAGGATCGCTGGCTCCCCGTGTAAAAAAAACAGCCCGAAACCTTATTCGGTTTCTTCGCTGTCCTGTTGCGCGGAAGTATTCTGCGCGCTGCTACCATGATGGTAGTTACTGCTGGTACCGCCACCGGCGTTGTTACTGTGATGAGAAACCGGGCGAGACGGGACAACAGTAGAAATCGCGTGCTTATAAACCATCTGGCTGACCGTGTTTTTCAACAGGATCACGAACTGATCAAAAGACTCGATTTGTCCTTGCAACTTAATACCATTCACCAAATAAATAGAAACTGGAACACGTTCCCGACGCAGTGCGTTCAGGAACGGATCTTGTAAAGATTGCCCCTTAGCCATTCTCTCTTTTCCTTATATGCTTATTTGTACTTTGAACCTTTCGATTCTGAAAAAATTGCGCACGATACGTCTCAATTGTACACATTCAGCCTGCGATAGCACCAACAACCTGTAATACTTCGTCACGCGCCTGTTCTGGTTTTTCACTGTCAAGCCAGTGAACTCCTTCCCAACCACGCAGCCAGGTTATCTGCCGCTTCGCCAACTGTCTCGTGGCGCAAACACCTCGATAAACCATTTCATCGTATGAGATTTCGCCTTCAAGGTAAGACCACATCTGGCGATAACCCACGCAACGAATGGAAGGCAAATCCGTATGCAAATCTCCTCGGGCAAAAAGCGCCCGGACTTCTGCTTCAAAACCTGAAGCCAACATCTGATGAAAACGCTGCTCAATTCGTTGATGGAGCAGTTCACGGCTCGCCGGGGCGATGGCGAACTGATGCACCTGATACGGTAGAGCGTCTCCTGACGTTTGCGTCAGTTCCGTTAAAGTTTTACCCGAAATGAAAAAAACTTCCAGTGCCCGGGAAAGCCTTTGTGGATCATTTGGATGAATCCTTGCTGCCGCAACCGGATCGATCTCCTGAAGTTGACGATGCAATGACTCCCAACCTTGCTCTGCCGCCTGTTGCTCAATTCTGGCCCGTACTTCCGGGTCCGCCGACGGTAGTGGCGACAACCCTTCCAGCAACGCCTTGAAATACAACATCGTACCGCCCACTAACAGCGGGATCCGCCCCGCCGCCGTGATATCGGCCATTTCCGCCAGCGCATCGCGGCGAAAATCAGCGGCCGAATAAGCCTGCGACGGATCGCGAATATCCAGCAATCGGTGCGGCGCGGCGAGTAATTCTTCAGCGTTCGGCTTCGCCGTCCCGATATCCATCCCTTTGTAAATAAGGGCAGAATCAACGCTTATCAACTCTACTGGTAAAATTTTACGCAGCTCAATAGCTAACGCCGTTTTACCGGAGGCCGTCGGCCCCATCAAAAAAATCGCCTTAGGCAGGCTCGCCTTACTGATATCACTCATCTTTCAGGGCTTTTATCGCCGGATGTAAATCAACAGATTGTAACAGACCACCCGGCGGCGTTTTCACAAGTTGCGGACATAACCGTTCCACGTCCGCCAGCAGGGTTATGGCCTGTGCCATTGACCACTGCGCATGTTCGCTCATCAGATTTCGTGCAATCCACTGCGCAATATTGCCAGGTTCGAATACGGACTGCTCCGCCAGGTAGCCTATCAGTTCAGGAATCAAGATTTGTAAATTTTGTTGGCGTAAGGGTAAAGGCACGGCCCTGATGGTCACATGCTGCGCATCGGACTGAAATTCAATACCCAATTCCGCCAGTGCAGACTGCGCTTTTTCTAAGGCCGCTCTTTCTTCACCAGAGACTTTTAACCGCAGCGGAATAAGCAGCGGCTGAGCGCAGACCGGCGCATCTCCCGGCGTTAACTGCGCCTGACGTAACCAGCGTTCCGCCACCGGCAGGGCTAAAAGTGAAATATTGCCGTCACGTTCTAGTAGCGCACAGTCCGAATGGACGATAGTCAACACCCGACCAAAGCTTTGACCATTCGCAGCCAGCGTAAGTTCCTGCGATTCTTGCACTTTTGGTTTGTGCATCGCTGCAGGCGTTTGCAAAAGCTGGCGATACACATCGCCTTGCTGTTTCTGGTAGCCCGGTTGCGCGTTCGGCCACGGGGCGGCCTGACGGCTACCGCTACTTGCAGCAGGCGCAGGAGATGAAGACGGAGAGTAACGCGGAGCCACTGGCTCACGAACTGCCGGTTCAGCAAAGTGATTACGCCCTGCTGCCACGCGGTTTTCGGGTATATGGCGCGGTGCTGACTGGGCGTTATCTTCCAACGGCAAAGGCGTTTCCAGCTGCTGTTGCAGCACGCTCAGCACGCCCTGATAGATAAAGTCATGCACCAGACGCGACTGATGGAAACGCACTTCGTGTTTGGCGGGGTGCACGTTGACGTCCACCTGATGCGGGTCGATCTCCAGATATAGCACAAATGCCGGTTGCTGATCGGCCCCCAGTTTGTCTTCGCAGGCCTGGCGGATCGCGTGATTAATCAGGCGATCGCGCATCATGCGCCCATTTACGTAGCAATACTGAATTTCTGCCAGTGCGGGCGTGATGTGATTCGGATCAGCCACCCAGCCACGCAGCGTGAGATCGCCGTGTTGCCATTCGATCGCCAGCGCATGTTCGAGAAAAGCGGTGCCGCAAATCGCGCCTAAGCGCCGCTCTTTTTGCCCGCCTTCCGGCACTGCGCGGTACTGACGTACGATTTTTCCGTTATGCGACAGGTTGATAGTGACGTCGAAACGCGCCAGCGCAATGCGGCGGATGATTTCATCGATATGGTTAAATTCGGTTTTCTCGGTGCGCAAGAATTTGCGCCGCGCCGGGGTGTTGTAGAACAGGTCCAGCACTTCCAGCGTCGTTCCCACCGGATGGGCCGCCGGTTTTACCGTCACGTCCATATCGCGGCCTTCGGCATAAGCCTGCCAGGCCTCCTGCTGCTCCGCGGTACGCGAAGTGAGCGTCAGACGGGAAACCGAACTGATACTCGCCAGCGCCTCACCGCGAAAGCCCAGGCTGATAATGGCTTCGAGATCGTCCAGAGAGGCGATTTTACTGGTGGCATGACGCGCGAGCGCCAGCGCCAGCTCATCTTTTTTGATACCGCAGCCGTTATCACGAATGCGGATAAGTTTCGCCCCACCGCGTTCGATATCAATATCGATACGCGTCGCGCCCGCATCGAGGCTGTTTTCCACCAGTTCTTTGACTACCGACGCAGGTCGCTCGACCACCTCACCTGCGGCAATCTGGTTCGCCAGTTGTGGCGGTAAGACCTGAATTGGCATCAATAATCCTTAGTTTGGCAGCGTGCGATCTGGCGTCGTCACCGTACTGGCAGTTTGTGCCGTTGCACCCTGCGGCGCAGACTGCATTGGATGCGCAAGGAAGTAATTGCGCAGGCCGTTGTAAATGGCTTCTGCCAGTTGTTGTTGGTAATCGTCGCTCGCCAGCAAACGTTCTTCGCTGTTATTGCTGATAAAACCAGTTTCGACCAGTACTGACGGGATATCCGGCGAACGCAGAACGCCGAGACTGGCGTGTTCTGGTCGGCGTTTATGAATTTCGCCAACGCGTTGCAACTGACTGATCATATTGGTCGCCACATCATACCCTACCCGCTGGGAATGACCGAATTGTAAATCCAGCACCGCCTGACTTAGGTACGGGTCGGCCTGACTGTTCGCCAGCACATCGCCCGCCCCGCCCAGCAGCTCCGACTGCTTCTCATGCTGTTCCAGCCAGCTTGCCATTTCGCTGTTGGCGCGACGGTTTGAGAGCACCCATACAGAGGCACCGGTGGCACTACGGTTTGGTGCGGCATCGGCATGAATCGACACAAGGAAATTGGCGTTTTGCTTACGTGCCACATCACTGCGCCCCATCACCGAGATAAAGTAATCCCCGTCACGGGTTAAAACGCCCTTAAACATCGGATCGTTATTGAGCAAGGTACGTAATTTACGCGCAATGGCGATGGTGACATTTTTCTCCCGCGTACCACCAGGGCCGATAGCGCCAGGGTCCTGACCGCCGTGTCCAGCATCAATAGCGATGACAATTTTATCGCCAGTGTTAGCCGTCGCGCGCGCTGCCGGACGCGTTACCGTATTGCTGCTGATAACACCCGTGGTACGGTTGCTTTCTGTTTTAAACGGATTGCGCGCCGGTTCGCTGACACGCGGGGCAACCACTGGCGGAGCCTCAACGCGTTTAGCAACCACAGGCGTTGGAGGGGGCGGTGGCGGCGCATCGGCATTAATCGTAAAGACAACGGTGTAATTGCTGCCATTCTGCCGCTTCACCGCTTCGGTTTTACCGTTTTCGGTAAGATCGACCACCAGCCGCAACGTTTGTGCATCTTTAGGCGTTCCAGAGCGAATCGCCTTCACCAGATTATTACCGCTGAACAACAACGGCAGCCCCTGAATCACGCCCGTTTGTTTGATATCGAGCGCCACGGTGCGTTTGCTTTGATGGCTAAACGCATAATCAGGATCGCCATTAAAACTTAACGTTATCCGCGCCTGTTGATTACCGTTAGAAACCTGAATATCAGAGAGCGTCGCGGCGCCAGCCTGCGCGCACAGCAGCACCAACACCGCCACCAACCAATTTCTGATGCGATACATCATCCCGCCACCTTTTAAAGGTTAACCGGCTAAACGCGCCAGCAACAATTCACCCGCAGAGGAAACCGCACTCACGCGCGCCTCACGGCCTTGTGCCTGATAATCAATGTGTATTTCGACATCCGGGTCAGGAAGAACACCTGTACCTTGTTGTGGCCACTCCACCAGGCAGATGGCATCGTTGGCAAAATAGTCGCGGATCCCCATAAACTCCAGCTCCTCGGGATCGGCAAGGCGATACAAATCAAAGTGATAAACCATTAAATTGTCGAGCGTATAGGGTTCGACCAGCGTATAAGTGGGGCTTTTGACATTACCCTGATGACCCAGAGCTTGTAAAAAGCCCCGGCTGAAGGTGGTTTTACCTGCGCCTAAATCGCCATACAGATAGATTACGGTTGCGCCATCGCAGGCTTTCGCTACCCGCTCGCCCAGGTCTAATGTTGCCTGCTCATCAGGGAGCGGAATTACTCGATTCATCATGGTTTTTATCAGTCACTTCCGGGTTAACAATACGCTGTAGCGTGGAAAAGAGATCGGTTGCCAGCATACCGCGCGTACCAAAACGCGCTGCCAGTACGTCAGCTGCCGCACCGTGTGCGACACAGCCCGCGCACGCTGCATCATACGGCGATAATTTTTGCCCAAGCAATGCGCCAATAATACCAGAGAGCACATCGCCCATGCCGCCGCTCGCCATGCCTGCATTTCCGGCGTCAATAATACCTAAAGCGTCAGGATGTGCGGCGACCACGGTTCCGGCACCTTTCAGCACCGCCACACCACCATAACGTTGTACCAGACGTTGGGCGTAATGTAAGCGGTCACTTTCAATTTCAGCGACGGAACAGCCCAACAACCGTGCAGCCTCGCCAGGATGCGGCGTGATCACGCGATTGTGACGCTTATCGGGATTGATTGCCAGCAGGTTCAATGCATCGGCATCCCACAACATCGGTTTACGAAAATTCTCAACTTTTTGCAGGGCTTTTTTTCCCCATTCTTGCTGGCCCAAACCTGGGCCAATCACCACCACATCGGCCCATTCCAGGCTGTCTGTAAGAGAGTCCATAGTCAGTTCATGCACCATCAATTCCGGTCGTGCGGTCAGCAGCGGCGCAATGTTTTCACTGCGGGTCAGCACTCTGACCAAACCAGCGCCAGCACGCAGCGCCGCTTCTCCTGTCATACGAATAGCTCCTGCCGTGCCGTGATCGCCACCGATAATCACCAGCCGCCCGTGATCACCTTTATGCGAAGTCGGGCGACGCGGTTTCAGCCAGTGAGAAAGTTGTTCAGCAGAAAACCGTTGAATTTTCGTCTCCTGACCTGCCAGCCAGCTATCCAGCCCCAGAGAGTCAAAATGCAGTTGTCCGGTAACATCCCGTGCTTTCCCGGTGAGCAAGCCAGGTTTCAGCGCAATAAAGGTGATGGTGTGATCGGTGTTGATCACCGCACCTGGCGTGGCGCCGGTTTCCGCCAACAGGCCGGAAGGAATATCAACCGCCACAATCGGCGCAGGATGGGTATTAGCATGGTCGATTAATTGGCTAATAGATTCACGAGGCGCTTGCTGCAATCCAGTGCCGAGCAGCGCATCAACAATCAGATCCACCGACTCGGGCCAGACAATATTCGTCGCATGGATTTCGCCTCCCGCGTTTAACCATGCCTCGCGTGCCAGCGCGGCCTCTTCCGGCAACGGTTTGTCACTTTCCTGGGCCAGCAGCGTGACATCAATGCCGACCGCTTTTGCCAGCCGCGCGACCACGTAACCATCACCGCCGTTATTGCCGTGACCGCACAGCACCAGCCAGTGGCGGGCGTCAGGATAAGCCGCACGACACACCTGAAATGCGGCTTCGCCAGCGCGAAGCATCAGCTCATAGAGCGTTAGCCCCAGCGCATCTGCCGCCTCACGTTCGCCGCGGCGGATATCGTCGGCGTGCCAGACGGTGTGTGGTATACTTACGGGGTTTTTCTTCATTGTATGGTCCGTCATGTCAGAGCCCATCGATCTCAATCAGTTAGCGCAAAAAATTAAACAGTGGGGGCTGGAACTGGGCTTTCAGCAGGTGGGTATTACCGATACCGATCTCAGCGAGTCCGAGCCCAAACTGCAAGCATGGCTGGACAAACAGTACCACGGCGAAATGGACTGGATGGCGCGTCACGGTATGCTGCGCGCCCGCCCCCACGAGTTATTGCCCGGTACGCTGCGCGTGATCAGCGTGCGGATGAATTATCTTCCTGCCAACGCCGCATTTGCCAGCACGCTGAAAAATCCCAAACTCGGCTATGTTAGCCGTTATGCGCTGGGCCGTGACTATCACAAGCTTCTGCGCAACCGACTCAAAAAGCTGGGCGAGATGATTCAGCAACATTGTGTTTCGCTGAATTTTAGACCGTTTGTCGATTCTGCGCCTATTCTCGAGCGCCCGTTAGCTGAAAAAGCTGGACTTGGCTGGACAGGTAAGCACTCACTTATCCTCAATCGCGAGGCCGGTTCGTTCTTCTTTTTAGGTGAATTGCTGGTCGATATTCCTCTGCCCGTGGATCAACCGGTCGAGGAAGGATGCGGTAAATGCGTGGCCTGTATGACGATTTGCCCGACCGGCGCCATCGTCGAGCCATATACCGTCGATGCTCGCCGTTGTATTTCTTATCTGACGATTGAGCTGGAAGGGGCTATCCCGGAAGAGTTGCGACCGTTAATGGGAAACCGTATTTACGGCTGTGATGACTGTCAGCTTATCTGCCCGTGGAATCGCTATTCACAACTGACAACTGAAGACGATTTCAGCCCGCGCAAACCACTACACGCACCGGAACTCATTGAGCTTTTTGCATGGAGCGAAGAGAAATTCTTAAAAGTCACGGAAGGATCGGCGATTCGCCGTATAGGTCACCTGCGTTGGCTGCGTAATATCGCCGTAGCATTAGGCAATGCGCCCTGGGATGAAGCGATTCTGACGGCGCTGGAAAGTCGTAAAGGTGAGCACCCACTTCTTGATGAGCATATAGCGTGGGCGATTGCGCAGCAAATTGAGAGACGAAATGCGTGCGTGGTCGAAGTGCAATTACCGAAAAAACAGCGTCTGGTTCGTGTAATTGAAAAGGGACTACCACGTGACGCCTGATTCATCCACAGCTTGTGAATAAAAATAAAAACGCATTGCAATTCAAGACGAATATCATCGTCAAGTGATCGATACGACAAAATACAATCTTAATTTTCAACTTATATATCAACAAGTTAAAAAATTACTATTCACCGTGCGAAGTTTTTCTGAAATTAAGATTACAGCCCGGACCTGTGGATAACTCTGTTTACAAGAGTTTGTCAGAGGCAACAAAAACCAGCAATAACGCATCGCGTCGCTGTGGATATTTTATTGGGGGAAGAATTTGGAGCGGGAAACGAGACTCGAACTCGCGACCCCGACCTTGGCAAGGTCGTGCTCTACCAACTGAGCTATTCCCGCTTGGGTGGTCTGTGCTTTGCAGCACTTTCAAATTTTGGAGCGGGAAACGAGACTCGAACTCGCGACCCCGACCTTGGCAAGGTCGTGCTCTACCAACTGAGCTATTCCCGCTTAATCTTCGTCTTTCGAACTGCTACTGCCTTGGCTGCCTTCACTCACCTTAGTCACTTACTTTTGCAAGCTTCCAAGAATTCGTTCAGTTTCCGCCTTGTCGCAATTCGAAATACTGCGATTGGGTGGTCTGTGCTTTGCAGCACTTTTCAAATTTTGGAGCGGGAAACGAGACTCGAACTCGCGACCCCGACCTTGGCAAGGTCGTGCTCTACCAACTGAGCTATTCCCGCGTACTACTTAATTTTTGCTTTCGTAATTTCGCATTTCTGCGTCGTTACGGGAGGCGCATTATACGAGAAATCTTTCCCTCTGCAACCCCCCTAAAAAAAAATTTTCGAATTTTTATCTCAAGTGCTGAAATTATCAGCAAGGCGTTCAATTTAGCGTCAAAATCACGCCGCCGCAAGTGGATTCCGGCGGTTACGTGACCAGGGAAAATTTTACAGCTTGATGAAGTGCTCCCGGTAGTAAGCCAGTTCCGCAACTGATTCGCGGATATCATCCATCGCCTGATGCGTCCCCTGCTTGGTAAAACCGTCGAGAATTTCCGGCTTCCAGCGGCGCGCCAGCTCTTTCAGCGTGCTGACATCGAGATAGCGGTAGTGGAAGTACGACTCCAGTTCCGGCATGTATTTAAACAGGAAGCGGCGATCCTGACCGATGCTGTTACCGCAGATAGGTGATTTACCCGCAGGCACCCACTGTTTTAAAAATTCGAGCGTCGCCAGTTCTGCTTCCCGATCGCCCATCGTGCTCGCTTTCACGCGCTCTACCAGCCCGCTGGCGGTATGAGTACGCACGTTCCAGTCATCCATCAGCGCCAGCTGTTCATCGGACTGATGTACTGCAATGGTCGGCCCTTCTGCCAGAATATTCAGGTTGGCATCGGTCACCAGCGTGGCAATCTCAATAATGCGATCGCGCTCGGGATCCAGACCGGTCATCTCAAGATCGATCCAAATCAGGTTGTTTTCATTGGCACTCATGCTATTTTCCACCCATTCACAGTGACTATATTGATCCACAATTGCGTGTATCATAGATGTTTTGCCCATCAGGGGCGACCAGGAGTCTGTACGATTGAGTAAAAATAAACTCTCCAAAGGCCAGCAGCGCCGCGTGAACGCCAATCACCAGCGTCGTCTTAAAACGTCTAAGGAGAAGCCCGACTACGACGACAATCTGTTTGGTGAGCCTGATGAAGGTATCGTCATCAGCCGCTTTGGTATGCACGCTGATGTGGAATCCGCCGATGGCGACGTTCACCGCTGCAATATTCGCCGTACCATCCGTTCGCTGGTGACCGGCGACCGCGTAGTCTGGCGTCCGGGTAAACCGGCGGCGGAAGGCGTAAATGTCAAAGGGATCGTGGAAGCGGTACATGAGCGCACCTCGGTGTTAACGCGCCCGGATTTCTACGACGGCGTGAAACCCATCGCCGCCAACATCGATCAGATTGTTATTGTCTCCGCCATTTTGCCGGAGCTGTCGCTCAATATCATCGACCGTTACCTGGTAGCCTGCGAAACCTTGCAGATTGAGCCGATTATTGTGCTCAACAAGATTGACCTGTTGGACGACGAAGGCATGGCGTTCGTCAACGAACAGATGGATATCTACCGCAACATCGGTTATCGCGTATTGATGGTTTCCAGCCATACTCAGGATGGGCTGAAACCGCTGGAAGAGGCATTGACCGGACGCATCAGCATTTTTGCCGGGCAATCTGGCGTCGGCAAATCCAGCCTGCTGAACGCGTTGCTGGGGCTGCAAAAAGAGATCCTGACCAACGATGTCTCTGACAACTCAGGTCTGGGCCAGCACACCACGACTGCCGCTCGGTTGTATCACTTCCCGCACGGCGGCGATGTGATTGATTCTCCTGGGGTACGCGAATTCGGACTCTGGCATCTCGAGCCGGAACAAATCACTCACGGTTTTGTCGAATTCCATGACTACTTAGGTCTGTGCAAATACCGCGATTGCAAACACGATACCGATCCGGGCTGCGCTATCCGTGAAGCCGTTGACGAAGGGAAAATCGCGGAAACCCGTTTCGAAAACTATCACCGTATTCTGGAAAGCATGGCGCAGGTAAAAACGCGTAAAAACTTTTCTGATACGGATGACTGACAATTAAGCTAACCGTCGTTAGAATCGTCCCCTTTTTTTCAGGATCCGGCATATACGCCGGATCAGGAACGACAAAACAATGGCCTGGAGGCTACTTTGTTAAATTCATTTAAACTTTCGCTACAGTACATTCTGCCGAAACTATGGCTTACTCGCCTGGCGGGTTGGGGCGCAAGCAAGCGAGCAGGATGGCTGACAAAACTGGTTATCGATCTGTTCGTTAAATACTACAAAGTCGACATGCAAGAGGCGCAGAAGCCGGATACTGCCAGCTACCGCTCCTTTAACGAATTTTTTGTCCGTCCGCTGCGTGACGAAGTACGCCCAATCAATACCGATCCGAATGTACTGGTCATGCCTGCCGATGGCGTTATCAGCCAGTTAGGTAAAATCGAAGAAGATAAAATCCTGCAAGCCAAAGGCCACAATTACAGCCTCGAAGCCCTGCTGGCGGGCAACTATCTGATGGCGGATCTTTTCCGCAATGGTACGTTTGTGACCACTTACCTCTCCCCGCGTGACTATCACCGCGTACACATGCCGTGCAACGGTATTTTGCGTGAGATGATCTACGTGCCGGGCGATCTCTTCTCCGTTAACCATCTCACTGCTCAGAACGTGCCAAATCTGTTTGCCCGTAACGAACGCGTGATCTGCCTGTTCGATACCGAATTTGGCCCGATGGCGCAGATTCTGGTTGGTGCGACGATTGTTGGCAGCATTGAGACTGTCTGGGCGGGTACCATTACACCACCGCGCGAAGGCATCATCAAACGCTGGACCTGGCCTGCCGGGGAAAACGACGGTTCTGTGGCGCTGCTGAAAGGCCAGGAAATGGGTCGCTTTAAACTTGGCTCTACCGTTATCAACCTGTTTGCACCAGGTAAAGTGAATCTGGTTGAGCAACTGGAAAGCCTGTCTGTCACGAAAATTGGCCAACCGCTGGCAGTATCTACCGAAACCTTTGTTACGCCAGACGCTGAACCAGCCCCGCTTCCTGCTGAAGAGATCGAAGCAGAACACGACGCCAGCCCATTGGTTGACGACAAAAAAGACCAGGTCTAATCCATCAAAGGAAACGCTGACGTGCGCCTGATTATCACTTTTCTGATGGCCTGGTGCCTCAGTTGGGGGGCGTACGCCGCGACGGCCCCCGATAGCAAACAAATCACCCAGGAACTGGAGCAGGCAAAAGCGGCGAAACCCGCGCAGCCGGAAGTCGTAGAGGCGCTCCAGTCTGCCTTAAATGCGCTTGAGGAACGAAAAAGTTCCCTTGAGCGCATCAAGCAATACCAAGAAGTCATTGATAATTATCCGAAACTCTCTGCTACTCTGCGCGCACAATTAAACAACATGCGTGACGAGCCGCGCAGCGTGTCGCCGGGAATGTCTACCGACGCGCTGAATCAGGAAATTCTCCAGGTCAGCAGTCAGTTGCTGGATAAGAGCCGTCAGGCCCAGCAAGAGCAGGAACGCGCCCGCGAGATAGCGGATTCATTGAATCAACTGCCGCAACAGCAAACCGATGCCCGTCGTCAGTTAAATGAAATTGAGCGCCGCCTGGGAACACTTACCGGCAATACCCCGCTTAATCAGGCACAAATTTTCGCGTTGCAGTCTGACTCCGCGCGTCTGAAAGCCCTCGTTGATGAACTGGAGCTGGCGCAGCTGTCTGCCAATAACCGCCAGGAATTAGCGCGCTTGCGCTCTGAGCTGGCGGAAAAAGAGAGCCAGCAGCTGGATGCGTATTTGCAGGCCTTACGTAATCAGTTGAACAGCCAACGCCAGCTTGAGGCGGAGCGGGCGCTGGAAAGCACCGAGTTGTTGGCTGAAAGTAGTGCCAATTTACCGAAAGATATCGTCGCGCAATTCAAAATTAACCGCGAACTGTCGGCAGCGCTGAATCAACAAGCGCAGCGAATGGATCTCGTCGCTTCGCAACAGCGTCAGGCTGCCAGCCAGACATTACAGGTCCGGCAGGCGCTGAATACCCTGCGCGAGCAGTCACAATGGCTGGGAGCGTCCAACCTGCTCGGCGAAGCGTTGCGAGCGCAGGTGGCACGACTGCCGGAAATGCCGAAACCGCAACAACTTGATACCGAAATGGCGCAGTTGCGCGTGCAACGGTTGCACTATGAGGATCTACTCAATAAACAACCGCAACTGCGACAAATCCTTCAGACTGACGGTCAGCCGCTGACCGCCGAGCAAAACCGTATTCTCGAAGCACAACTGCGTACTCAGCGTGAGTTGCTGAACTCATTGTTGCAGGGTGGTGACACGCTACTGCTGGAACTGACCAAGCTGAAAGTCTCCAACGGGCAACTGGAAGATGCGCTGAAAGAGGTGAACGAAGCGACGCACCGCTATCTGTTCTGGACCTCTGACGTGCGCCCGATGACCATCGCCTGGCCGCTGGAAATCGCCCAGGACCTGCGCCGTCTCATTTCGCTGGACACCTTCAGCCAGTTAGGTAAAGCCAGCATCATGATGCTGACCAGCAAAGAAACGATTTTGCCGCTGTTTGGCGCGTTGATTCTGGTCGGTTGCAGTATTTACTCGCGCCGCTATTTCACCCGTTTTCTCGAACGTTCGGCAGCGAAAGTCGGCAAGGTGACTCAGGATCACTTCTGGCTGACATTACGCACCCTTTTCTGGTCGATTCTCGTCGCGTCACCGTTACCGGTGCTGTGGATGACGCTGGGTTACGGCTTGCGCGAGGCGTGGCCTTATCCGCTGGCGGTAGCGATTGGTGATGGCGTAACAGCCACCGTGCCGCTGCTGTGGGTAGTGATGATTTGCGCCACATTTGCCCGCCCGAACGGCTTGTTTATCGCTCATTTTGGCTGGCCGCGCGAACGTGTTTCCCGCGGGATGCGCTACTACCTGATGAGCATCGGGCTTATCGTGCCGCTGATTATGGCGCTGATGATGTTCGATAATCTCGACGACCGCGAGTTTTCCGGTTCGCTGGGACGGCTTTGCTTTATTCTCATATGTGGTGCGCTGGCGGTGGTCACCCTCAGTTTGAAAAAAGCGGGGATCCCGCTGTACCTCAACAAAGAGGGAAGCGGCGATAACATTACCAACCATATGTTATGGAACATGATGATTGGCGCGCCGCTGGTCGCTATTCTGGCAGCGGCAGTCGGTTACCTGGCAACGGCACAGGCGCTGTTAGCAAGGCTTGAAACCTCGGTCGCCATCTGGTTCCTGCTGTTGGTGGTTTACCACGTTATCCGCCGCTGGATGCTAATCCAGCGGCGCAGACTGGCTTTTGACCGGGCGAAACATCGCCGGGCCGAGATGTTAGCGCAGCGCGCGCGTGGCGAAGAGGAAGCGCATCATCACAGTAGCCCGGAAGGGGCGATTGAAGTCGATGAAAGCGAAGTCGATCTCGATGCCATCAGTGCGCAGTCCTTGCGGCTGGTGCGCTCAATCCTGATGTTGATCGCCCTGCTTTCGGTCATTGTGCTGTGGTCAGAAATCCATTCCGCTTTCGGCTTCCTCGAAAATATTTCGCTGTGGGACGTCACCTCCACGGTACAGGGCGTAGAAAGTCTGGAGCCGATAACCCTCGGTGCGGTGCTGATAGCCATTCTGGTGTTCATCATCACCACGCAACTGGTGCGCAATCTGCCCGCGCTGCTGGAACTGGCAATCTTGCAGCATCTCGATTTAACGCCGGGTACGGGCTACGCCATCACCACCATCACCAAATATCTGCTGATGCTGATTGGCGGGCTGGTCGGCTTCTCGATGATTGGTATTGAGTGGTCGAAATTGCAGTGGCTGGTCGCCGCGCTCGGTGTTGGTCTCGGTTTTGGTTTGCAGGAAATTTTCGCCAACTTTATCTCTGGCCTGATTATCCTGTTCGAAAAACCGATTCGCATTGGCGATACGGTAACGATCCGCGATCTTACCGGTAGCGTGACGAAAATTAACACCCGCGCCACCACCATCAGCGACTGGGACCGCAAAGAAATTATCGTGCCGAACAAGGCGTTTATTACTGAGCAGTTTATCAACTGGTCGCTCTCTGACTCGGTCACGCGCGTGGTGTTGACGATTCCGGCCCCTGCTGATGCCAACAGTGAAGAAGTGACGGAAATCTTGCTTAACGCTGCGCGCCGCTGCTCGCTGGTGATCGACAACCCGGCGCCGGAAGTCTTCCTGGTGGATCTACAGCAAGGGATTCAGATTTTCGAGCTGCGTATTTACGCCGCAGAAATGGGTCACCGCATGCCGCTGCGCCATGAAATCCATCAACTGATTCTGGCGGGCTTCCACGCCCACGGTATTGATATGCCATTCCCGCCCTTCCAGATGCGTCTGGAAAGCCTCAACGGTAAACAAACGGGGAGAACATTAACTTCTGCGGGCAAAGGTCGTCAGGCGGGAAGTTTGTAAGGTCTTTGTGGCCGGATGAACCACTCCGGCTCACAAACAAAACTGATAGCGCAGGAAAAACTGCCACAGCCAATAGCCGAAGATCGCAAGTGCAGTGACGTACATAAACCAGCCGCCTTTTTTTCGCCGCAGCGCGAACCAGAGAAAAGGGAAAAAGAGCGGCAACGTCAATATCACACCGACATCACGGGTATCGTCATTTTCCAGATACTCCAGCACATCGCAGATGTTTTTAACCCCGCCTTCATCAATCATCCACTCTTTGTCCAGCGTGGAAGTGATGAGTATCCAGGGGATCGCCACAACAAACCAGATGCAGCACAAGACAAACATGCGCGCACTCATGAGGTAACCCGTAGTTTAATTTCGCTATAGCGCATACGAAATCCCACTCATTCCCTGTCATTACGCCCTATCGTCAGGCCGACGATAGGGCATCTGATTACTCAGCCACCCACTGCGGATTTTTTGCCACTCTGCTGCAATAATTCTGGTAAATCGCCATCGCTAACAGCGAGAAGAAGACAGGGCCGCCAACCATCCACAATGTGCTATCCCAGTCTCCGGCTTCAACCACTGGCTGGATAATTGTGAAAACGTTCGCAAACGTCACCACCAGTACCACCACCACTGTCGCGATCGTTGCCGACATGTGTGTTTTGAAAATCACAAATGGTCTGTCGAGATCCTGACGAGCTTTAAAGAATGGGAAAGCCAGCGCGAGGAACAGATAGGGAAGCGTCATGGAAACGTTCGCCATCAGCGTCAGCTTGTTAAAGAACGCTGATGCAGTACCACCGCCAAACGAAACCAGCAGGATGAAGACAGTAACCAGCCCGCACTGCATCCACATGGCGATAGACGGCATGCCCATGTCGTTCAGGCGCGTCATCGGTTCCGGCCATAACGCTTTCGGCGTACCCTGGATGATCGCTTTTAGTGGCGAGTAGCAAAGAGTAAAGAACGCGCCGGTGTAAGCCAGGAACATCGAAAGCCCGGTAATACGCGCAAACCATACGCCCAGCGACAATGACGCCTCAGGTGACAAATGCAGCACGTTACCCAGCGTCATCCCCAGACTTTTCATCAACACATAGGTGATATTGCCGAGGTTAACGGAACCATTACTTAATACCTGCTGCCAGTTAGTGCTGACGCCCCATAAAAATATCGCCAGCGAATAACCGATTGAAATAACAATAGCGGCAAAAACAATACCTTTGGCAAAGTTCTTTTCTGGGTTTTCTGTTTTATCTACCAGACCACCAACCGCTTCAATTCCGCCGTAAGCGAAAATGGCAAATACCACAAACGATAACATCGCCAGACCGGATTGATATCCTGGATTCGGCGATACCACGAAATTAATATCCTGTGCAAAATGGCCACCATTTAATAACAAAATGGCAATGCTCACTAACAGTAATACTAAATTAAGACACATTACTGCAATACCACCTACTGCAGTAATACGAGCAATTTTATTAATCCCTTTTGAGGCAACCACGGTAACCAGGATCATCCATGCCACCGCCAGCAGACCCACTACCTGCGTTGGCTCCAGGCCAGCAATGCGCCAGTGCTGAGTCATGTCGGTACCGTAGAGGAACGTAGAAAATGGTACCCAGACTTTAGCTGAGGTACTCACCATCCAGATGATATAAGAGGAAAACCACATAAATGTGCCGATAAAGGCGAAACGTGGTCCGACACTATTATTCATCCAGGAATAGATGCCGCCTTCTTCTTTGCGATAGGCCGCGCCCATTTCTGCCATCATTAAGGCAAATGGTATAAAAAATAATAATGCAGAAAATATATAAAAGGGAATCGCACTATACCCCATTAAATAATAAGCTGCCGGACTATTGGCAAACCCAAATACTGAGGTAAAGATCATCAATATGAGTCCTATCAGACTCATCTTTTTTATCGTGTGAGGCATGAAATTATCCTTCGTTTTAGCACATGTATAAAACGCGCGCACTGAACTGCACTACCCATCGATTGACGGGCCGCAATAAAAAAACATACAGAATTGATACCTGGATGATAGCAAATATCCAGTCTTAAATTGTGGCCTTTAGCAGAAAAATGAAAACATCTGCTACAGAATGGCGTTACAGCGCCATTCTGTGTGGTTAATTAGATGATTTTTCAGAATTATGCCCGGTCAACGCTAAAGGCAATCACTTCCGCAAGCGTCTCCGCGCCCAACGCCAGCATCACCAGACGATCAACGCCCAGAGCTACGCCGGAGCAGTCAGGCATACCGACTTTCAGAGCTTCGATGAGGTTTTGGTCGATTGGATGCTGCGGTAAACCACGCGCCGCACGCTTACGGTTATCCTGCTCAAAGCGTTGTTGCTGTTCACGGGCGTCCGTTAATTCGTGGAAACCATTCGCCAGCTCAATACCTTTGTAGTAGACCTCGAAGCGCTCTGCGACCCGATGATCTTCGGTACTGATTTGCGCCAGTGATGCCTGACTGGCAGGGAAATGATAAACAAAGGTCGGTTTTTCTTTACCAATGTTCGGTTCCACACCAAAGGTAAACAGCAACTGCAACAACGTATCACGGTCTTCTTCGGTATCGGCAACGTTGCTCAGATCCAGTTTCGCCGCCACTTCCCGCAGCTGCGTTTTATCAGCTGAGAGCGGATCAATTTCCAGATAACGTAAGAAGGCTTGCTGATAGGAAAGGCTTTCTGCAGCCGGGCAATCCAGTACTTGCTGCAGAAGATCGTCAACTTCGTTCATCAACCGGTACATATCATAATGCGGCCGATACCACTCCAGCATCGTGAACTCAGGGTTGTGATAACGCCCCATCTCTTCATTACGGAAGCTGCGGCACAGCTGGAATACTGGTCCACAACCGGCAACCAGCAGGCGTTTCATGTGATATTCAGGGCTGGTCATTAACCAGAGATTCATCCCCTGGGAGTGTCCGGGGCCAACGAAACGTGTCTCAAACGGGACCAAATGAATATCGGTTACCGTCGCCTGGCTCATACAAGGCGTCTCCACCTCCAGCACTCCACGATCGGCAAAGAAACGACGGATCTCCGCCATAATCGCCGCGCGTTTTAATAAGTTAGGAATGGATGCGCTCGGCTGCCAGGATGCCGTTTCGCTCATAGTGAAATCTCCAGTTTTTAACAAGGGCACGAAGTCTACTCGCAACGCGACGGCGAGACAAATTTTACGCAGGAATCATTCAGCAAGGGGGGGTGACTAAAAAAACCACAATCTGATGGTTTAGTAATTAAATTAATCATCTTCAGTGATAATTTAGCCCGCTTGCGCACTAAAAAAATCGATCTCGTCAAATTTCAGACTTATCCATCAGACTATACTGTTGTACCTATAAAGGAGCAGTGGAATAGCGTTCGCAGACCGTAACTTTCAGGCACTTACCCTGAAGTACGTGGATGTGGGATAAAAACAATCTGGAGGAATGTCGTGCAAACCTTTCAAGCCGATCTTGCCATTGTAGGTGCCGGTGGCGCGGGATTACGTGCTGCAATTGCTGCCGCGCAGGCAAATCCGAATGCAAAAATCGCACTAATCTCAAAAGTATACCCAATGCGCAGCCATACCGTTGCTGCAGAAGGGGGCTCCGCCGCTGTCGCGCAGGATCATGACAGCTTCGATTATCACTTTAACGATACAGTAGCGGGTGGCGACTGGTTATGTGAGCAGGATGTTGTGGATTATTTCGTCCACCACTGCCCAACCGAAATGACCCAACTGGAACTGTGGGGATGCCCATGGAGCCGTCGCCCGGATGGTAGCGTGAACGTACGTCGCTTCGGCGGCATGAAAATCGAGCGTACCTGGTTCGCCGCCGATAAGACCGGCTTCCATATGCTGCATACGCTGTTCCAGACCTCTCTGCAATTCCCGCAGATCCAGCGTTTTGACGAACACTTCGTGCTGGATATTCTGGTTGATGATGGTCATGTTCGCGGCCTGGTAGCAATGAACATGATGGAAGGCACGCTGGTTCAGATCCGTGCTAACGCAGTGGTGATGGCAACCGGTGGCGCTGGCCGTGTTTATCGTTACAACACCAACGGCGGCATCGTTACTGGCGACGGTATGGGTATGGCGCTGAGCCACGGTGTTCCGCTGCGTGACATGGAATTCGTTCAGTATCACCCAACCGGTCTGCCAGGTTCCGGTATCCTGATGACCGAAGGTTGCCGTGGCGAAGGCGGTATTCTGGTCAACAAAAATGGCTACCGTTATCTGCAAGACTACGGCATGGGTCCAGAAACTCCGCTGGGCGAGCCGAAAAACAAATACATGGAACTGGGTCCACGCGACAAAGTTTCTCAGGCCTTCTGGCACGAATGGCGTAAAGGCAACACCATCTCCACGCCGCGTGGCGATGTGGTTTACCTTGACCTGCGTCACCTGGGCGAGAAAAAACTGCACGAACGTCTGCCGTTCATCTGTGAACTGGCGAAAGCTTATGTTGGCGTCGATCCGGTTAAAGAGCCGATTCCGGTACGTCCGACCGCACACTACACCATGGGTGGTATCGAAACCGATCAGAACTGCGAAACCCGCATTAAGGGCCTGTTCGCCGTGGGCGAATGTTCCTCTGTAGGTCTGCACGGCGCAAACCGTCTGGGCTCCAACTCCCTGGCGGAGCTGGTGGTCTTTGGTCGTCTGGCCGGTGAGCAAGCAATGGAGCGCGCATCTACTGCCGGTAATGGCAACGATGCCGCGATCAATGCCCAGGTTGCTGGCGTTGAACAGCGTCTGAAAGATCTGGTTAACCAGGACGGCGGCGAAAACTGGGCGAAGATCCGCGACGAAATGGGCCTGGCCATGGAAGAAGGCTGCGGTATCTACCGTACGCCGGAACTGATGCAGAAAACCATCGACAAGCTGGCGGAACTGCAGGAACGCTTCAAGCGCGTTCGCATCACCGACACTTCCAGCGTGTTCAACACCGACCTGCTTTACACCATTGAGTTGGGCCACGGTCTGAACGTTGCCGAATGTATGGCGCACTCTGCAATGGCACGTAAAGAGTCCCGCGGCGCGCACCAGCGTCTGGACGAAGGTTGCACTGAACGTGACGACATCAACTTCCTCAAACACACCCTCGCCTTCCGCGATGCTGATGGCACTACTCGCCTGGAGTACAGCGACGTGAAAATTACTAAGCTGCCGCCGGCCAAACGCATGTACGGTGGCGAAGCGGATGCAGCCGATAAGGCGGAAGCAGCCAATAAGAAGGAGAAGGCGAATGGCTGAGATGAAAAACCTGAAAATTGAGGTGGTGCGTTATAACCCGGAAGTCGATACCGCACCACATAGCGCATTCTATGAAGTGCCTTATGATGAAACCACCTCATTGCTGGATGCGCTGGGCTATATCAAAGACAACCTTGCGCCGGACCTGAGCTACCGCTGGTCCTGCCGTATGGCGATTTGTGGCTCCTGCGGCATGATGGTTAACAACGTGCCGAAACTGGCATGTAAAACCTTCCTGCGTGACTACACCAACGGCATGAAGGTTGAAGCGTTAGCTAACTTCCCGATTGAACGCGATCTGGTGGTCGATATGACCCACTTCATCGAAAGTCTGGAAGCGATCAAACCGTACATCATCGGCAACTCCCGCACCGCGGATCAGGGTACTAACATCCAGACCCCGGCGCAGATGGCGAAGTATCACCAGTTCTCCGGTTGCATCAACTGTGGTCTGTGCTATGCCGCATGCCCGCAGTTCGGCCTGAACCCAGAGTTCATCGGTCCGGCTGCCATTACGCTGGCACATCGTTATAACGAAGATAGCCGCGACCACGGTAAGAAGGAGCGTATGGCGCAGTTAAACAGCCAGAACGGCGTATGGAGCTGTACTTTCGTGGGCTACTGCTCCGAAGTCTGCCCGAAACACGTCGATCCGGCTGCGGCCATTCAGCAGGGCAAAGTAGAAAGTTCAAAAGACTTTCTTATCGCGACCCTGAAACCACGCTAAGGAGTGCAACATGACGACTAAACGTAAACCGTATGTACGGCCAATGACGTCCACCTGGTGGAAAAAATTGCCGTTTTATCGCTTTTACATGCTGCGCGAAGGCACAGCGGTTCCGGCTGTGTGGTTCAGCATTGAACTGATTTTCGGGCTGTTTGCCCTGAAAAATGGCCCGGAAACCTGGGCGGGATTCGTCGACTTTTTACAAAACCCGGTTATCGTGATCATTAACCTGATTACTCTGGCGGCAGCCCTGCTGCACACCAAAACCTGGTTTGAACTGGCACCGAAAGCGACCAATATCATTGTAAAAGACGAAAAAATGGGACCAGAGCCAATTATCAAAAGTCTCTGGGCGGTAACCGTGGTTGCCACCATCGTAATCCTGTTTGTTGCCCTGTACTGGTAAGGAGCCTGAGATGATTAATCCAAATCCAAAGCGTTCTGACGAACCGGTATTCTGGGGCCTCTTCGGGGCCGGTGGTATGTGGAGTGCGATCATTGCGCCGGTAGTGATCCTGCTGGTTGGCATTCTGTTGCCGCTGGGTCTGTTCCCGGGTGACGCACTGAGCTACGAACGCGTTCTGGCGTTCGCGCAAAGCTTCATTGGTCGCGTATTCCTGTTCCTGATGATCGTCCTGCCGCTGTGGTGTGGTTTACACCGTATGCACCACGCGATGCACGATCTGAAAATTCACGTGCCTGCGGGTAAATGGGTTTTCTACGGTCTGGCTGCTATCCTGACAGTTGTCACACTGATTGGTATCGTTACAATCTAACGTATCGCCAATGTAAATCCGGCCCGCCTATGGCGGGCCGTTTTGTATGGAAACCAGACCTTATGCTCAAAACGACGCTTTGCGCCTTACTGATTACCGTCTCTTGCTCCACTCTTGCCGCACCCCACAGCGAACAACAAATCAACGATATTGTGCATCACACAATTACCCCACTGGTTGAGCACCAAAACATCCCCGGCATGGCCGTTGCAGTGATTTATCAGGGTAAGCCTTATTACTTTACCTGGGGCTACGCGGATGTGGCAAAAAAGCGGCCCGTCACGCAGCAAACGTTGTTTGAGTTAGGCTCGGTCAGTAAAACATTTACGGGCGTGCTTGGTGGCGATGCTATTGCTCGAGGGGAAATCAATCTAAACGATCCCGTCACAAAATACTGGCCTGAACTTACCGCTAAACAGTGGAATGGGATCACACTATTACATCTCGCAACCTACACCGCTGGCGGCCTGCCGTTACAGGTGCCGGATGAGGTGAAATCCTCAAGCGACTTGCTGCGCTTCTATCAAAACTGGCAGCCTGAATGGGCGCCAGGAACACAACGTCTGTATGCAAACTCCAGTATCGGTTTGTTCGGCGCACTGGCTGTGAAGCCATCCGGTTTGAGCTTTGAACAGGCGATGCAAACTCGTGTTTTCCAGCCACTCAAACTCACCCATACGTGGATTAATGTGCCATCAGCGGAAGAAAAGAATTACGCCTGGGGATATCGCGAAGGCAAGGCAGTGCATGTTTCGTCAGGGGCGCTGGATGCTGAGGCTTACGGTGTAAAATCGACGATTGAAGATATGGCCCGCTGGGTACGAAGCAATATGAATCCCCGTGATATCAACGACAAAACACTTCAGCAAGGGATACAACTGGCGCAATCTCGCTACTGGCAAACCGGCGATATGTATCAGGGCCTGGGCTGGGAAATGCTGGACTGGCCGGTAAATCCTGACAGCATCATCAATGGCAGCGACAGTAAAATTGCGCTGGCGACAAGCCCAGTAAAAGCGATTACGCCCCCTGCTCCTGCTGTGCGGTCATCATGGGTGCATAAAACAGGTGCGACCGGTGGATTTGGTAGCTATGTCGCGTTTATCCCAGAAAAAGAGCTGGGTATTGTGATGCTGGCTAACAAAAATTATCCCAATCCAGCGAGAGTTACCGCCGCCTGGCAGATTCTCAACGCTCTGCAGTAAAATTTCATCGGGTCCGAATTTTCGGACCTTTTCTTCGCATTTCCTTGCTGTCATCTACACTTAGAAAAAACCAGTAAGGAAACATTTATGCGCCTGCTCCCTCTCGTTGCCGCAGCGACGGCTGCATTTCTGGTGGTTGCCTGTAGTTCTCCCACACCACCGCGTGGCGTGACCGTGGTAAATAATTTCGATACCAAACGCTATCTGGGCACCTGGTATGAGATTGCCCGTTTTGATCACCGCTTTGAACGTGGACTGGAAAAAGTCACCGCAACATACAGCCTGCGTGATGACGGCGGCCTGAATGTCATTAATAAAGGCTATAACCCTGACAGAGAGATGTGGCAGCAGAGTGAAGGAAAAGCCTACTTTACTGGAGATCCGCGTCGCGCAGCCCTGAAGGTGTCGTTCTTTGGGCCATTCTACGGCGGTTATAATGTCATCGCGCTCGACCGGGAGTACCGCCACGCGCTGGTTTGCGGCCCGGACCGCGACTACCTGTGGATACTCTCTCGCACGCCAACCATTTCTGACGAAGTTAAACAGGAGATGCTGGCAGTCGCAACCCGGGAAGGGTTTGATGTTAGTAAGTTTATTTGGGTACAGCAGCCCGGTAGTTAGTGAGTGCTGAGTTTCAGACCAATAATTCCCACCACAATTAACGCCAGACTCGCCAGGCGCATCGGGTTAGCGGACTCGCCGAGCAGCACAATGCCGGTGATAGCCGCGCCGACTGCGCCAATCCCCGTCCAGACAGCATAAGCCGTCCCTACAGGCAATGACTTCATCGCCCAGGCGAGCAGCGCCATACTGACAATCATCGCCGTCACGGTAATAACACTTGGCGTCAAACGACTAAAGCCGTGGGTATATTTCAGGCCAACAGCCCAGACGACTTCCAGCAAACCAGCAATAAATAAAATAATCCAGGACATATAAAACTCCGGAGAAATGGGGCCGTCCCCGGTGAAAAGAAGCGTTTGCAGGTCGTCCTGCAAAGCTGATGGTTGAACGGATATTTTGCCAGGTGGCAGGGGAATTTCAACTATTACCTTAGTGACTATCGCTGAAAAAATAAACGGTACGACAAACTTGTCGTACCGTTACAGATTGTTGACAAAGTGTCAGTTGTTTATGCCAGATGCGGCGTTAATGCCTTACCCAGCCTACAAAATTGTGCAAATTCAATATATTGTATGGGCTATGTAGGTCTGATAAGCGTAGCGCATCAGGCAATTTTGCCTTTGTCATCAGTATCAACGGCACGACAAAACTGCCGTACCGTTATTGCTTATTGCTGCGCTTTCGTTGCTGCGCCAGAAATCGCGTTACCGCCGTCGGAGATATCTTCACCAACGCCACGCGTGGTGTTGCAGGCAGTCAATACTGTTGAAAGCACCAGAACAGAAAAGATCGCTGCAATTGTCTTCTTCACCATAACGTCTTCCTTTTAGGTAATGTTATTTGTGTTTGCCTATAGCAAATTAATAATAGACAACACCACCGAAAATGACGGAAATCTGATGATTTTTAGGAAGAGAAGAAAAATTAGCTGGCTGCGCGGGAGATGGAATTACCGAGATGTTTAATGTCTTCACCAAAACCGCGAGCGGTGTTACAGCCCGTGAGCAGCGCACTGGCAAGCAAAACAAGAAGGATAAGGCGTTTCATCATCTCTGACCTGAGAAAGTGATGGTGCAGCCCACAGGCCGCACCACAACCGCATTACTTCACGCGAGAGACGTATTCACCAGAGCGGGTATCCACTTTGATGACTTCGCCGATCTGTACGAACAGCGGAACTTTAACCACAGCGCCAGTAGACAGGGTAGCCGGTTTGCCGCCAGTACCTGCGGTATCACCTTTCAGACCCGGATCGGTATCAACGATTTCCAGTTCAACGAAGTTCGGCGGAGTAACGGAGATCGGCTGACCATTCCACAGAGTTACGATGCACTCTGCCTGATCCAGCAGCCATTTAGCATTGTCGCCAATTGCTTTTGCATCAGCAGACAGCTGCTCGAAAGTTTCGTTGTTCATGAAGTGCCAGAACTCACCGTCGTTGTACAGGTAAGTCAGGTTCATATCGACAACATCAGCGCCTTCAGCGGAATCGGTAGATTTGAAGGTTTTTTCTACGCGAGTGCCAGTCAGCAGACGGCGCAGTTTAACGCGAGCGAATGCCTGACCTTTACCCGGTTTCACGAATTCACTGGCTTCAACCGCGTAAGGTTCGCCATCTAACATGATTTTAAGACCAGCACGAAAATCGTTGCTATAGTACGTTGCCATAAGGCCCTCTGAAATTTATTAATTGGTAGCTAAGCCACAAAATGGCGCATATTGTAACCCTAAATACCCCATCCAGAGAAGATTGGTTAGCGCAACTTGCCGATGTTGTGACCGATCCTGATGAACTTCTGCGTCTTTTGAATATAGACGCGGACGAAAAACTGTTGGCCGGACGCAGCGCCAAAAAGCTGTTTGCCCTGCGCGTGCCCCGCTCATTTATCGATCGCATGGAGAAAGGCAATCCAAACGATCCACTTTTGCGTCAGGTACTTACCTCGCAAGATGAGTTTGTCGTCGCGCCCGGATTCTCCACCGACCCGTTGGAAGAACAGCACAGCGTAGTGCCTGGTTTGTTGCATAAATACCACAACAGGGCGCTATTGCTGGTCAAAGGCGGCTGCGCGGTAAATTGCCGCTATTGCTTCCGTCGCCACTTCCCGTATGCCGAAAATCAGGGCAACAAGCGAAACTGGAAGACGGCACTTGAGTATGTTGCTGCGCATCCGGAACTGGACGAGATTATTTTCTCCGGCGGCGATCCGCTGATGGCGAAAGATCACGAACTGGACTGGTTATTAACGCAACTGGAAGCCATCCCACATATCAAACGTCTGCGGATTCACAGCCGTCTGCCGATTGTGATCCCGGCACGCATCACCGAGGCGCTGGTTGAACGCTTTGCCCGTTCTACGCTGCAAATCTTGCTGGTGAATCACATCAACCATGCCAATGAGGTAGATGAAACGTTTCGTCAGGCGATGGCTAAATTGCGCCGTGTCGGCGTCACCCTGCTTAACCAAAGCGTTCTGTTACGTGGCGTGAACGATAACGCGCAAACGCTGGCAAATCTGAGTAATGCACTGTTTGACGCCGGTGTGATGCCCTATTACCTGCATGTGCTCGATAAAGTGCAGGGCGCGGCGCATTTCATGGTGAGCGATGATGAAGCGCGGCAGATTATGCGTGAGTTGCTGACGTTAGTATCGGGATATCTGGTGCCAAAACTGGCGCGCGAGATTGGTGGCGAACCCAGCAAAACGCCGCTGGATCTCCAGCTACGCCAGCAGTAACTGATTAAACAGGGAAGTTAAACATTAAAATTGCCTGATGCGCTACGCTTATCAGGCCTACATCGTGCATTGAAATTGAATGAATTTTCAATGAACTATAGGCCGGATAAGGCGTTTACGCCGCATCCGGCAAGAGCAACAAACGCAGTACAGCGACCTGTCATTTTACAGGGAAGTTTAATCTTTGCCCGTTGCATAACCTTTAATTATTCATATACATTGCTATTTTTACTCTTTATATAGCCAACACCAATAATTAACCTTTCTTTTCTGTTTATATAGAGTGAGCACGGCTATTTATGTTATTTTAACAACTATTACTACCAAGCCCATTTATCTGGCTTATAAATTAAAATTAATTATTTAATTGAGAAATGGTTAGGGAGAACCTACATGGCCATAAGCATCAAGGGTGTTAATACCGGTGTTATTCGCAAGAGTAATAATTTCATTGCACTGGCGCTGAAAATTAAAGAGCCTCGCAATAAAGAATCGTTGTTCTTCATGTCTGTGATGGAACTGCGCGACCTTTTGATAGCGCTGGAAAGTCGTCTGCATCAAAAGCATAAACTGGATGCTGATGCACGCCTTCTGTATGAGCAAGCTCGCGATAAAGTCATTAAGAAAATGGCAGAAAATATCCCGGAAATTCTGGTTGATGAGCTTAAAAATGCCGATATTAATCGCCGGGTTAACGCACTGGAACTTACCGATAATCAGGGCGAAAATCTTAATTTCGCATTAACGCTACATGATGGCAGCAAATGCGAATTAGTGGTCAATGAGTTGCAGATTGAAATGCTGGCGCGAGCAATCATTCATGCAATTAATAATGCAGAAATGCGTGAACTGGCATTACGTATTACGTCGCTATTAGATTTCCTGCCGTTATATGACGTCGACTGCCAGGACAATGGCAATCTGGAATACGACACCTATTCCCAACCAGAATGGAAACATAATCTGTTTAGTCATTATCTGGCCGTACTTTATCGCTTTAAAGATGAAGGTGGCAAAGAGCAATTTAGCGGAGCAGTAGTAAAAACGCGTGAAGCAACAGCGGGTAAAGAAGTGGAGGCTATCACTCGCCGGATGCTTGATTTCAGTCCTCGACTGAAAAAACTCGCGGGTGTGCCGTGTCAGGTCTACGTTCGGACTATGGCAGCCAATAACGCCCAACCACTGACCCAGGATCAATGCCTACGCGCACTGCATCACCTACGCGTTCAATCCATCAGCAAAACTGCACCACAGGCGAAATAATCCCATCTTTGCTAATGCGAGGCTGGAGCCATCCAGCCTGAAATGACCGATAACGTGATCGTCGATCATGCCGGATGCGGCGTAAACGCCTTATCCGGCCTACAAATTCTCAAGCATTCAATCAGTTGCAATGCCTGATGTGGGCCTGATAAGCGAAGCGCATCTGGCAATTATACGTTTGTCACCCAGCCTCAGGATCCCATCAGTTCGGGCACTTATATACCTGACCGATAATCTGGCTGTCAGTCGGGACAAAGCTGGACAACATGCCCTGCGACGGGCTGCTGATACCATAAATCACGTTACCGCCCATTGCTGCCGCCTGGTTGCGCAGATCGTTTGCCGCACCACGCATAGAACCGCCCTCTTCACCGTGTTGCCCGGAAAGCCAGTTACTTTGCTTACCGGTAGCAGTACCAATCAGCTGGCACTCTGCACCTGGTTGCTCGTCCACGATGCGAACGCTCTGTCCGGCAGCGCTCAATTCGTTGCTGGAGCTACAACCCGCCATCAGTAGCGCGGCACCGACAATCCCTGCTAAGTATTTTACGTGCATGTTATTCCCCATAATCAATGAGCTGGACGCAACTCGCGTCGTCCGTGTCTGAATCTTATACTAGAAAGATGACCAAAAGAAAAACCCCCAGACATTTCTGCCCGGGGGTTTCTTTATTTCTGCGAGGTGCAGGGCAATTACATCATGCCGCCCATGCCACCCATGCCGCCCATACCGCCAGCAGCGCCTAAGTCAGCTGCATCGTTTTTCGGCAGGTCGGTAACCATGCACTCAGTGGTGATCATCAGGCCAGCCACAGAAGCTGCGTACTGCAGAGCAGAACGAGTTACTTTGGTTGGATCCAGGATACCCATGTCGATCATGTTGCCGTATTCTTCGGTTGCTGCGTTGTAGCCGTAGTTGCCGTCGCCAGCTTTAACGGTGTTAGCAACAACAGACGGTTCTTCACCGCAGTTCAGTACGATCTGACGCAGCGGAGCTTCCATTGCACGCAGTGCAACTTTGATACCCACGTTCTGCTCTTCGTTCTGACCACGCAGGTCAGCCAGTTTAGACGCTACGCGGATCAGCGCAACACCACCACCAGCAACCACGCCTTCTTCTACCGCAGCACGGGTCGCGTGCAGGGCGTCTTCAACGCGTGCTTTTTTCTCTTTCATTTCAACTTCGGTAGCAGCACCAACTTTGATAACTGCAACGCCGCCTGCCAGTTTCGCTACGCGCTCCTGCAGTTTTTCACGGTCGTAGTCAGAAGTTGCTTCTTCAATCTGCTGACGGATCTGAGCAACACGGCCCTGAATCGCAGCTTCTTCACCCACGCCATCGATGATGGTGGTGGTGTCTTTGTTGATCACAACACGTTTAGCCTGGCCCAGGTCTTCCAGGGTTGCTTTTTCCAGCTCCATACCAATCTCTTCAGAGATTACGGTACCGCCAGTCAGGGTTGCGATATCCTGCAGCATAGCTTTACGGCGATCGCCGAAGCCCGGAGCTTTAACCGCAGCGACTTTCACAATGCCACGCATGGTGTTAACAACCAGAGTTGCCAGCGCTTCGCCTTCAACATCTTCAGCGATGATCAGCAGCGGTTTGCCTGCTTTTGCAACGGCTTCCAGAACCGGCAGCATTTCGCGGATGTTGGAGATTTTCTTGTCAGCCAGCAGGATGAACGGGCTTTCCAGTTCTACTGCGCCAGTTTCCGGCTTGTTGATGAAGTAAGGAGACAGGTAGCCACGGTCGAACTGCATACCTTCAACCACGTCCAGTTCGTCCTGCAGACCAGTACCGTCTTCAACGGTGATAACACCTTCTTTACCGACTTTGTCCATCGCTTCAGCGATCAGTTTACCTACGGTTTCGTCGGAGTTAGCGGAGATAGTACCAACCTGAGCAATCGCTTTAGAGTCGGAGCACGGTACGGACAGCGCTTTCAGTTCTTCAACTGCAGCAGTAACGGCTTTGTCGATACCACGTTTCAGGTCCATCGGGTTCATGCCCGCAGCAACAGCTTTCAGACCTTCAGTGATGATAGCCTGAGCCAGTACGGTTGCGGTGGTGGTACCGTCGCCTGCAGTGTCGTTCGCTTTAGAGGCAACTTCTTTCACCATCTGCGCACCCATGTTTTCGAACTTGTCTTCCAGTTCGATTTCACGAGCAACGGAAACACCATCTTTGGTGATGGTCGGTGCACCGAAAGATTTATCCAGAACTACGTTACGGCCTTTCGGACCGAGGGTAACTTTCACTGCATCTGCCAGTACGTTTACGCCGCGCAGCATTTTCACACGAGCGTCGTTACCGAATTTTACGTCTTTAGCTGCCATTATCTTTATTCCTTAAATTCGTATGTTCAGTGTCGTGCGCGGATTACGCTTCAACAATTGCCAGAATGTCGCTTTCGGACATGATCAACACTTCTTCATTGTCGATCTTCTCAGACTTCACACCGTAGCCATCATTGAAAATTACGATGTCGCCAACTTTCACATCCAGCGGCTTCACTTCGCCATTTTCAAGGATACGGCCATTGCCAACAGCCAGCACTTCGCCACGGGTAGATTTAGCCGCTGCAGAGCCGGTCAGAACGATGCCGCCAGCAGATTTAGTTTCAACTTCTTTACGCTTGACGATCACGCGATCATGCAATGGACGAATATTCATTGATAACTCTCCTTTGAGAAAGTCCGTATCTGTTATGGGTGACGCCGGACCTTACGTGGTTTCCCGGCTGGTGACCAGTGAAATGGGGATGGGCTTCTCCCCCTTCAAGGGGGCAAATGAAAAAAAATTCTGATCAGTACAAAATCGGGTAAAAATCCTGATTCACATCACATTTCATCGCAATTTCTCCATCGCCGCCATACGCGAATCTGATTGTGCTACCATCGAAATCCTGCGCAGTTGCCCAAATTTTGGGCACAATTGGACATTAACCCATGAGTGGACTCAAACAAGAACTGGGACTGGCCCAGGGGATCGGCCTGTTATCAACCTCATTATTAGGCACGGGCGTGTTTGCCGTTCCCGCATTAGCAGCCCTGCTAGCGGGCAATACCAGCCTGTGGGCCTGGCCCGTTTTGATTATCTTAGTGTTCCCGATTGCAATCGTCTTTGCGCTGCTGGGACGCCACTATCCCAGTGCGGGCGGCGTCGCGCACTTCGTTGGCATAGCGTTTGGCTCGCGGCTTGAGCGAGTCACTGGCTGGCTATTTTTATCGGTCATTCCCGTGGGCCTGCCCGCTGCACTACAAATTGCCGCCGGCTTTGGCCAGGCAATGTTTGGCTGGCATAGTTGGCAACTGTTGTTGGCAGAACTTGGTACGCTGGCGCTGGTGTGGTACATCGGCACTCGCGGTGCCAGTTCCAGTGCTAATCTACAAACGGTTATTGCCGGGCTTATCGTCGCGCTGATTGTCGCTATCTGGTGGGCGGGCGATATCAAACCTGTGAATATCCCCTTCCCTGCGCCTGGTAATATCGAACTTTCCGGGCTGTTTGCTGCGTTATCGGTGATGTTCTGGTGCTTTGTCGGTCTGGAGGCATTTGCCCATCTCGCCTCGGAATTTAAAAATCCAGAGCGTGATTTTCCCCGCGCTCTGATGATTGGTCTGTTGCTGGCAGGATTAGTCTATTGGAGCTGTACGGTGGTGGTATTACGCTTCGACGCCTATGGTGAAAAAATGGCGGCGGCAGCATCGCTTCCAAAAATTGTGGTGCAGCTGTTCGGTGTAGGAGCATTGTGGATTGCCTGCGTGATTGGCTATCTGGCCTGCTTTGCCAGTCTCAACATTTATATACAGAGCTTCGCCCGATTAGTCTGGTCGCAGGCGCAACACAATCCTGACCACTACCTGGCACGCCTCTCTTCTCGCCATATTCCGACTAATGCCCTTAATGCCGTGCTCGGCTGTTGCGTGGTGAGCACGTTGGCGATCCATATGTTAGAGATCAATCTGGACGCACTTATCATCTATGCCAATGGCATCTTTATTATGATTTACCTGTTATGCATGCTGGCAGGCTGTAAATTATTGCAAGGACGTTATCGACTACTGGCGGTAATTGGCGGGCTGTTATGTGTTCTGTTACTGGCGATGGTCGGCTGGAAAAGTTTATATGCCCTGATCATGCTGGCGGGGTTATGGCTATTTCTGCCAAAACGAAAAACGCCGGAAAATGGCATAACCACATAATCCGGCGTTTCGTCATTAATCCTGGCGATCGTCTTTATGATCAAGGCGGTCGCGGTCATCATCCTTACGCTGATACTCACCATCAAAAGTATTACCGCCACCGGTTCCGGCACTAAAACCACCGCCCGGCATACGGGAAAAGCGCAAATGCGGCATCAGCTTCACCGTCAGGTGCTTTTGCACTGGCGGTAATAAAAGTAGAAGACCGAGGAAATCGGTGAAAAAGCCCGGTAATAAAAGCAGCAAACCGGCAATGATCAACGAAACACTTTTAATCATTTCCGCCGCTGGGTTTTCTCCCGCCGCCATTTTTTGTTGCATCAGCACAAAATTCTTAAAGCCCTGATTACGTACCAGTGACATACCAATAATTGAGGTGAATATAACCAGCACGAGGGTCAGCAATACCCCAAGGACATGAGCAACCTGAATAAAGATTGAAATCTCAATATAGACATAAAGGAAAACGGCAATAAAAGGTAACCAGCGCAAAGGTTTCTCCTGTAATAGCAACCAGTTAAATCAGGTCGCCTGAATGGGTTGCGAATCGCGTTCAGCTTATATTGTGGTCATTAGCAAAATTTCAAGATGTTTGCGCAACTATTTTTGGTAGTAATCCCAAAGCGGTGATCTATTTCACAAATTAATAATTAAGGGGTAAAAACCAACACTTAAAGTGATCCAGATTACGGTAGAAATCCTCAAGCAGCATATGATCCCGGGTATTCGACTGATGCAGGGGATAATCGTCGGTCGAAAAACATTCGAAACCACATATATTCTGTGTGTTTAAAGCAAATCATTGGCAGCTTGAAAAAGAAGGTTCACATGTCAAACAACATTCGTATCGAAGAAGATCTGTTGGGTACCAGGGAAGTTCCAGCTGATGCCTACTATGGTGTTCACACTCTGAGAGCGATTGAAAACTTCTATATCAGCAACAACAAAATCAGCGATATTCCTGAATTTGTTCGCGGTATGGTAATGGTTAAAAAAGCTGCAGCTATGGCAAACAAAGAGCTGCAAACCATTCCTAAAAGTGTAGCGAATGCAATCATTGCCGCATGTGATGAAGTCCTGAACAACGGAAAATGCATGGATCAGTTCCCGGTAGACGTCTACCAGGGCGGCGCAGGTACTTCCGTAAACATGAACACCAACGAAGTGCTGGCCAATATCGGTCTGGAACTGATGGGTCACCAGAAAGGTGAATATCAGTATCTGAACCCGAACGACCACGTTAACAAATGTCAGTCCACTAACGACGCCTACCCGACCGGTTTCCGCATCGCAGTTTACTCTTCTCTGATTAAACTGGTAGATGCTATTAACCAACTGCGTGAAGGCTTTGAACGTAAAGCTGTCGAATTCCAGGACATCCTGAAAATGGGTCGTACCCAGCTGCAGGACGCAGTACCGATGACCCTCGGTCAGGAATTCCGCGCTTTCAGCATCCTGCTGAAAGAAGAAGTGAAAAACATCGAACGTACCGCTGAACTGCTGCTGGAAGTTAACCTCGGCGCAACTGCAATCGGTACTGGCCTGAACACGCCGAAAGAGTACTCTCCGCTGGCAGTGAAAAAACTGGCTGAAGTCACTGGCTTCCCATGCGTACCTGCTGAAGACCTGATCGAAGCGACCTCTGACTGCGGCGCTTACGTTATGGTTCATGGCGCGCTGAAACGCATGGCTGTGAAGATGTCCAAAATCTGTAACGACCTGCGCTTGCTCTCTTCTGGCCCACGTGCCGGCCTGAACGAGATCAACCTGCCGGAACTGCAGGCTGGCTCTTCCATCATGCCAGCTAAAGTAAACCCAGTTGTTCCGGAAGTGGTTAACCAAGTTTGCTTCAAAGTCATCGGTAACGACATCACTGTTACCATGGCAGCAGAAGCGGGTCAGCTGCAGCTGAACGTTATGGAGCCGGTCATTGGCCAGGCCATGTTTGAATCCGTTCACATTCTGACCAACGCTTGCTACAACCTGCTGGAAAAATGCGTTAACGGCATCACTGCTAACAAAGAAGTGTGCGAAGGTTACGTTTACAACTCTATCGGTATCGTCACTTACCTGAACCCATTCATCGGCCACCACAACGGTGACATCGTGGGTAAAATCTGTGCCGAAACTGGCAAGAGCGTACGTGAAGTCGTTCTGGAGCGCGGTCTGTTGACTGAAGCAGAACTAGACGATATTTTCTCCGTACAGAACCTGATGCATCCGGCTTACAAAGCAAAACGCTATACTGATGAAAGCGAACAGTAATCGTACAGGGTAGTACAAATAAAAGAGGCACGTCAGACGACGTGCCTTTTTTCTTGTGAGTAGTAACTTAAAAACAACAACCTGATATCAACTTGTTAAAAAACAAGGAAGGCTAATATGCTAGTTGTAGAACTCATCATCGTTTTGCTGGCGATCTTCTTGGGCGCCAGATTAGGGGGAATTGGTATTGGTTTTGCAGGTGGATTGGGGGTGCTGGTTCTTGCCGCTATCGGCGTCAAGCCTGGTAACATCCCATTCGATGTCATTTCCATTATCATGGCGGTTATCGCTGCTATTTCTGCTATGCAGGTTGCTGGCGGTCTGGACTATCTGGTTCACCAGACAGAAAAGCTGCTGCGCCGTAACCCGAAATACATCACGATCCTTGCACCGATCGTAACCTATTTCCTGACCATCTTTGCTGGTACCGGCAACATCTCTCTGGCGACACTGCCAGTTATCGCTGAAGTTGCGAAGGAACAAGGCGTTAAACCTTGCCGTCCGCTGTCTACTGCAGTGGTATCCGCGCAGATTGCGATCACCGCATCGCCAATCTCTGCGGCGGTGGTTTACATGTCTTCCGTGATGGAAGGTCATGGCATCAGCTACCTGCATCTGCTCTCTGTGGTCATCCCGTCTACCCTGCTGGCAGTTCTGGTGATGTCCTTCCTGGTAACCATGCTTTTCAACTCCAAACTGTCTGACGATCCGATTTATCGCAAGCGTCTGGAAGAAGGTCTGGTTGAACTGCGCGGTGAGAAACAGATTGAAATCAAACAAGGCGCGAAAGCATCCGTCTGGCTGTTCCTGCTGGGCGTAGTTGGCGTGGTTATCTATGCGATTATCAACAGCCCGAGCATGGGCCTGGTTGAAAAACCGCTGATGAACACCACTAACGCGATCCTGATTATCATGTTGAGCGTTGCAACCCTGACCACTGTTCTTTGTAAAGTGGACACCGACAACATCCTCAACTCCAGCACCTTCAAAGCAGGTATGAGCGCCTGTATTTGTATCCTGGGTGTTGCATGGCTGGGCGATACTTTCGTTTCCAACAACATCGACTGGATCAAAGATACCGCTGGTGAAGTTATTCAGGGCCATCCGTGGCTGCTGGCTGTTATCTTCTTCTTTGCTTCTGCTCTGCTGTACTCTCAGGCTGCAACTGCAAAAGCACTGATGCCGATGGCTCTGGCGCTGAACGTTTCTCCACTGACCGCTGTAGCTTCTTTCGCAGCCGTGTCTGGTCTGTTCATTCTGCCGACCTACCCGACGCTGGTTGCTGCGGTACAGATGGATGACACGGGTACCACTCGTATCGGTAAATTCGTCTTCAACCATCCGTTCTTTATCCCAGGTACTCTGGGTGTTGCCCTGGCCGTTTGCTTCGGCTTCGTGCTGGGCAGCGTGATGCTGTAATGACAAATCGCGGGGCGTTCACGCCCCGCTTTCTTTCCCGCCGACTAACATCCTTTCCCCGTCCGTTGTATAGTGACCTCTCTCTTGCGGTTCCATCTGTTCTTGCGAGGTGTTTATGCTTGATGAAAAAAGTTCGAATACCGCGTCCGTCGTGGTGCTGTGCACCGCGCCGGATGAAGCGACGGCCCAGGAATTAGCCGCCAAAGTGTTGGCGGAAAAACTGGCGGCCTGCGCAACCTTGATTCCTGGCGCTACCTCTCTCTATTACTGGGAAGGTAAACTGGAACAGGAATACGAAGTGCAGATGATTTTAAAAACCACCGTATCTCACCAGCAGGCACTGCTGGAATGCCTGAAGTCTCATCATCCGTATCAAACCCCGGAGCTTCTGGTTTTACCTGTTACACACGGAGACACAGATTACCTCTCATGGCTCAACGCATCTTTACGCTGATCCTGCTACTTTGCAGCACTTCCGTTTTTGCCGGATTATTCGACGCGCCGGGACGCTCACAATTTGTCCCAGCGGATCAAGCCTTTGCTTTTGATTTTCAGCAAAACCAACATGAGCTTAATCTGAGCTGGCAGATCAAAGACGGTTACTATCTTTACCGTAAACAGATCCGCATTACGCCGGAACAAGCGAAAATTGCCGACGTGCAGCTGCCCCAGGGCGTCTGGCATGAAGATGAGTTTTACGGCAAAAGCGAGATTTACCGCGAGCGGCTGACGCTTCCTGTGACCATCAACCAGGCAAGTGCGGGTGCGACATTGACAGTCACTTACCAGGGCTGTGCTGACGCCGGTTTTTGTTATCCGCCAGAAACCAAAACCGTTCCGTTAAGCGAAGTGGTTACTAACAACGCGACGCCACCGTCTGCATCAGTTCCGCAGCAAGAGCAGCCCACCGCGCAATTGCCCTTTTCCGCGCTCTGGGCGTTGTTGATCGGTATTGGTATCGCCTTTACGCCATGCGTGCTGCCAATGTACCCACTGATTTCTGGCATCGTGCTGGGCGGTAAACAGCGGCTCTCCACTGCCAGAGCATTGTTGCTGACCTTTATTTATGTGCAGGGGATGGCGCTCACCTACACGGCACTGGGTCTGGTGGTTGCCGCCGCAGGGTTACAGTTCCAGGCGGCGCTACAGCACCCATACGTGCTCATTGGCCTCGCTATCGTCTTTACCTTGCTGGCGATGTCAATGTTTGGCTTGTTTACTCTGCAACTCCCCTCTTCGCTGCAAACACGTCTCACGCTGATGAGCAATCGCCAACAGGGCGGCTCACCTGGCGGTGTGTTTGTTATGGGGGCGATTGCCGGGCTGATCTGTTCACCATGCACCACCGCACCGCTTAGCGCGATTCTGCTGTATATCGCCCAAAGCGGGAACATGTGGCTGGGCGGCGGCACGCTTTATCTCTATGCGCTGGGCATGGGCCTGCCGCTGATGCTAATTACCGTCTTTGGCAACCGTCTGCTACCGAAAAGCGGTCCGTGGATGGAACAGGTCAAAACCGCATTTGGTTTTGTGATCCTCGCACTGCCGGTCTTCCTGCTGGAGCGAGTAGTTGGTGATGTCTGGGGATTACGCTTGTGGTCGGCGCTTGGTGTCGCGTTCTTTGGCTGGGCCTTTATCACCAGCTTACAGGCCAAACGCGGCTGGATGCGTATTGTGCAAATTATCCTGCTGGCGGCAGCATTGGTTAGCGTGCGCCCACTCCAGGATTGGGCATTTGGCGCGACGCATACCGCGCAAACTCAGGCGCATCTCAACTTTACACAAATCAAAACGGTAGATGAGTTAAATCAGGCACTCGCTGAAGCCAAAGGCAAACCGGTGATGTTAGATCTCTATGCCGACTGGTGCGTCGCCTGTAAAGAGTTTGAGAAATACACCTTCAGCGACCCGCAGGTGCAAAAAGCGTTAGCAGACACGGTCTTACTTCAGGCCAACGTCACTGCCAACGACGCACAAGATGTGGCGCTGTTAAAGCATCTAAATGTCCTTGGCCTACCGACAATTCTCTTTTTTGACGGACAAGGCCAGGAGCATCCACAAGCGCGCGTCACGGGCTTTATGGATGCTGAAACCTTCAGCGCACATTTGCGCGATCGCCAACCGTGAACGACACTTCAGTGGGAAAGACGGAGGAAAATAGCGTGCAACGTGAAGATGTACTGGGAGAAGCCCTGAAATTATTAGAATTACAAGGGATTGCCAACACCACGCTGGAGATGGTTGCTGAACGTGTGGATTATCCACTGGACGAGCTGCGCCGCTTCTGGCCAGACAAAGAGGCGATCCTCTACGATGCCCTGCGCTATCTTAGCCAACAGATAGATGTCTGGCGTCGTCAGCTGATGCTGGACGAAACGCAAACCGCCGAACAAAAGCTGCTGGCACGTTATCAGGCGCTATCGGAGTGCGTTAAAAACAACCGCTATCCGGGCTGTCTGTTTATCGCTGCCTGTACGTTTTATCCCGATCCTGGCCACCCTATTCATCAATTGGCCGATCAGCAAAAAAGCGCGGCCTACGACTTTACCCACGAACTGTTAACCACGCTGGAAGTGGACGATCCGGCGATGGTAGCAAAGCAGATGGAACTGGTGCTGGAAGGTTGTTTAAGCCGAATGCTGGTGAATCGTAGCCAGGCGGATGTCGACACCGCACATCGGCTGGCGGAAGATATCCTGCGCTTCGCTCGCTGCCGCCAGGGTGGCGCACTGACCTGACAGAAACACAGAAAAGAAGCGATTTGCCGCAATCTTAAGCAGTTGAATCGCTTTTACTGAAATTAGGTTGACGAGATGTGCAGATTACGGTTTAATGCGCCCCGTTGCCCGGATAGCTCAGTCGGTAGAGCAGGGGATTGAAAATCCCCGTGTCCTTGGTTCGATTCCGAGTCCGGGCACCAAATTCATATGAACGGACCTCCACGGAGGTCCGTTTTTCGTTTCAGGACGCGACGATTTAACCGTTCTTCCTCCAAATCACTCCCACCAAACTCAACCAAATTCTCCCACATCACCAGCATTTTGCGGGTATACCCCTGTTTGAGAAAATTTGTCCCTGAGCTATGACACTGACTGACGCGAAATGTCGTGCGCCCCCGTGATGCTGTTGAACGTCAAATGACGTCATCAGGAGCGTAACGCATCCATAAACAGAACGCCGACTGATGAGATTTCCTGGATGCGAACAAAGAGAAATGTATCAGTCCGTTTGATCATGCAAAGACTAACAATCCATTAAAATAGTAAGCGTTCCAGGCAATTTTCCGGGGATTATTTTCTGAACGTTTTCTTTGGCAAAGATAATCAATCTTGGTGGTAAGGCAAATTACTTCTGATTCTCATTAAAGTCATTTCGTAAGGCGATGTAATCAAGAGGTTTACGGGTGGTAAAAATAACGTCTCACATTCACCTGTAATATGTAAACGCATCCATCTATAGATGGTAAAAATAGGTTATGGCAATTATCATTGCACCATTCCCTTTTCGAATGAGTTTTTATTATGCAACAACCTGTAGTTCGCGTTGGCGAGTGGCTTGTTACTCCGTCCATAAACCAAATTAGTCGCAATGGGCGTCAACTTACCCTTGAGCCGAGACTAATCGATCTTCTGGTTTTCTTTGCTCAACACAGTGGCGAAGTACTTAGCAGAGATGAACTTATCGATAATGTCTGGAAGAGAAGTATTGTTACCAATCACGTTGTAACGCAGAGTATCTCAGAACTGCGTAAGTCATTAAAAGATAATGATGAAGATAGTCTTGTCTATATCGCTACTGTACCAAAGCGCGGTTATAAATTAATGGTGCCAGTTATCTGGTACAGCGAAGAGGAGGGAGAAGAAATAATGCAATCTTCGCCTCCCCCTATACCAGAGGCGATTCCTGACACAGATTCTCCTTCCCACAGTCTTAACATTCAAAACACCGCAACGCCACCTGAACAATCCCAACTTAAAAGCAAACGATTCACTACCTTTTGGGTATGGTTTTTTTTCCTGTTGTCGTTAGGTATCTGTGTAGCACTGGTGGCGTTTTCCAGTCTTGAAACGCGCCTTCCTATGAGTAAATCGCGTATTTTGCTCAATCCACGCGATATTGACATTAATATGGTGAATAAGAGTTGTAACAGCTGGACTTCCCCGTATCAGCTCTCTTACGCGATAGGCGTGGGTGATTTGGTGGCTACGTCACTTAATACCTTCTCCACTTTTATGGTTCATGACAAAATCAACTACAACATTGATGAACCGAGCAGTTCCGGTAAAACATTATCTATTGCGTTTGTTAATCAGCGCCAATACCGCGCTCAACAGTGCTTTATGTCGGTGAAATTGGTAGACAATGCAGATGGTTCAACCATGCTGGATAAACGTTATGTCATCACTAACGGTAATCAGCTGGCGATTCAAAATGATTTACTGGAGAGTTTGTCAAAAGCGTTAAATCAACCGTGGCCACAACGAATGCAGGAGATGCTCCAACAAATTTTGCCTCATCGTGGTGCGTTATTAACTAATTTTTATCAGGCACATGATTATTTAATGCATGGTGATGATAAATCATTGAACCGTGCCAGTGAGTTATTAGGTGAGATTGTTCAATCATCTCCCGAATTTACCTACGCGAGAGCAGAGAAAGCATTAGTTGATATAGTACGTCATTCTCAGCATCCTTTAGATGAAAAACAATTAGCAGCACTGAACACAGAAATTGATAACATTGCTACACTGCCAGGAATGAATAGTCTGGCCATTCTCTATCAAATAAAAGCGGTCAGTGCTCTGACAAAAGGAAAAACAGACGAATCTTATCAGGCGATAAATACTGGCATTGACCTTGAAATGTCCTGGCTAAATTATGTATTGCTTGGCAAAGTTTATGAGATGAAGGGGATGAACCGAGAAGCTGCTGATGCATATCTCACCGCCTTTAATTTACGCCCAGGAGCAAACACCCTTTACTGGATTGAAAATGGCATATTCCAGACTTCTGTTTCTTATGTTGTTCCTTATCTCGACAAATTTCTCGCTTCAGAATAAACGAATCCTGGGTTGATTCATTCGCGGGGATTTTTAGCGTTAAACGCTTGTATATTTATTGACATAACATGTTGCAGCAATTTATTTGCTGCATAATTTTTTATTACATAAATTTAACCAGCAACTTTCTCGTAATTCATTGTAAATATTGAATGTTTATCTTTTCATGATATCAACTTGCGATTCTGATCTGTTAATGAAGAGCTAAAATAATCACTGACATAAACTTTTGTATTATTTCACCTAATCTTTAGGATTAATCTTTTTTTTTGAGTAGTCTTGTCGCCAGTTTGGTCTGGTCAGTAAATAGTTATACATCATGACCCGGACTCCAAATTCTAAAATGAAATTAGGAGAAGAGCATGAGTTCTGCCAAGAAGATTGGGCTATTTGCCTGTACCGGTGTTGTTGCCGGTAATATGATGGGGAGCGGTATTGCATTATTACCTGCGAACCTTGCAAGTATCGGTGGTATTGCTATCTGGGGTTGGATCATCTCTATTATTGGTGCAATGTCGCTGGCTTATGTATATGCCCGACTGGCAACAAAGAACCCGCAACAAGGTGGCCCAATTGCTTATGCTGGAGAAATTTCCCCTGCATTTGGTTTTCAGACAGGTGTTCTTTATTACCATGCTAACTGGATTGGTAACCTGGCGATTGGTATTACCGCTGTATCTTATCTTTCCACCTTCTTCCCAGTATTAAATGATCCTGTTCCGGCGGGTATCGCCTGTATTGCTATCGTCTGGGTATTTACCTTTGTAAATATGCTCGGCGGTACCTGGGTAAGCCGTTTAACCACTATTGGCCTGGTGCTGGTTCTTATTCCTGTGGTTATGACTGCTATTGTTGGCTGGCATTGGTTTGATGCTGCAACTTATGCAGCTAACTGGAATACTGCGGGTACCACTGATGGTCATGCGATCATTAAAAGTATTCTGCTCTGCCTGTGGGCCTTCGTGGGTGTTGAATCCGCAGCTGTAAGTACTGGTATGGTTAAAAACCCGAAACGTACCGTTCCACTGGCAACCATGCTGGGTACTGGTTTAGCAGGTATTGTTTACATTGCTGCGACTCAGGTGCTTTCCGGTATGTATCCGTCTTCTGTAATGGCAGCTTCCGGTGCTCCGTTTGCAATCAGTGCTTCAACTATCCTCGGTAACTGGGCTGCGCCGCTGGTTTCTGCATTCACCGCCTTTGCGTGCCTGACTTCTCTGGGCTCCTGGATGATGCTGGTAGGCCAGGCAGGTGTACGTGCCGCTAACGACGGTAACTTCCCGAAAGTTTATGGTGAAGTCGACAGCAACGGTATTCCGAAAAAAGGTCTGCTGCTGGCTGCAGTGAAAATGACTGCCCTGATGATCCTCATCACTCTGATGAACTCTGCCGGTGGTAAAGCATCTGACCTGTTCGGTGAACTGACCGGTATCGCAGTACTGCTGACTATGCTGCCGTACTTCTACTCTTGCGTTGACCTGATTCGTTTTGAAGGCGTTAACATCCGCAACTTTGTCAGCCTGATCTGCTCTGTACTGGGTTGCGTGTTCTGCTTCATCGCTCTGATGGGCGCAAGCTCCTTCGAGCTGGCAGGTACCTTCATCGTCAGCCTGATTATCCTGATGTTCTACGCTCGCAAAATGCATGAGCGCCAGAGCCACTCAATGGATAACCACACAGCATCTAACGCACATTAATTAAAAGTATTTTCCGAGGCTCCTCCTTTCATTTTGTCCCATGTGTTGGGAGGGGCCTTTTTTACCTGGAGATATGACTATGAACGTTATTGCAATATTGAATCACATGGGGGTTTATTTTAAAGAAGAACCCATCCGTGAACTTCATCGCGCGCTTGAACGTCTGAACTTCCAGATTGTTTACCCGAACGACCGTGACGACTTATTAAAACTGATCGAAAACAATGCGCGTCTGTGCGGTGTTATTTTTGACTGGGATAAATATAATCTCGAGTTGTGCGAAGAAATTAGCAAAATGAACGAGAACCTGCCGTTGTACGCGTTCGCTAATACATATTCCACACTCGATGTAAGCCTGAACGATCTGCGTTTACAGATTAGCTTCTTTGAATATGCGCTGGGTGCTGCTGATGATATTGCTAACAAGATCAAGCAGACCACTGACGAATATATCAACACTATTCTGCCTCCGCTGACCAAAGCGCTGTTTAAATATGTTCGTGAAGGTAAATATACTTTCTGTACTCCTGGTCACATGGGCGGTACTGCATTCCAGAAAAGCCCGGTAGGTAGCCTGTTCTATGATTTCTTTGGTCCGAACACCATGAAATCTGATATTTCCATTTCAGTATCTGAACTGGGTTCCCTGCTGGATCACAGCGGTCCACACAAAGAAGCAGAACAGTATATCGCTCGCGTCTTTAACGCAGAGCGCAGCTACATGGTGACCAACGGTACTTCCACTGCGAACAAAATTGTTGGTATGTACTCTGCTCCGGCAGGCAGCACCATTCTGATTGACCGTAACTGCCACAAATCGCTGACCCATCTGATGATGATGAGCGATGTTACGCCAATCTATTTCCGCCCGACCCGTAACGCTTACGGTATTCTTGGCGGTATCCCACAGAGTGAATTCCAGCACGCTACCATTGCTAAGCGCGTGAAAGAAACACCAAACGCGACCTGGCCGGTACATGCCGTAATTACTAACTCTACCTATGATGGTCTGCTGTACAACACCGACTTCATTAAGAAAACGCTGGATGTGAAATCCATCCACTTTGACTCCGCGTGGGTGCCTTACACCAACTTCTCACCGATTTACGAAGGTAAATGCGGTATGAGCGGTGGCCGTGTCGAAGGGAAAGTGATTTACGAAACCCAGTCCACTCACAAACTGCTGGCGGCGTTCTCTCAGGCTTCCATGATCCACGTTAAAGGTGACGTAAACGAAGAAACCTTTAACGAAGCCTACATGATGCACACCACCACTTCTCCGCACTACGGTATCGTGGCGTCCACTGAAACCGCTGCGGCGATGATGAAAGGTAATGCCGGTAAACGCCTGATCGACGGTTCCATTGAACGTGCGATCAAGTTCCGTAAAGAGATCAAACGTCTGAGAACAGAATCTGATGGCTGGTTCTTTGATGTATGGCAGCCGGATCATATCGATACTACTGAATGCTGGCCGCTGCGTTCTGACAGCACCTGGCACGGCTTCAAAAACATCGATAACGAGCACATGTATCTTGACCCGATCAAAGTCACTCTGCTGACTCCGGGGATGGAAAAAGACGGCACCATGAGCGACTTTGGTATTCCGGCCAGCATCGTGGCGAAATACCTCGACGAACATGGCATCGTTGTTGAGAAGACCGGTCCGTATAACCTGCTGTTCCTGTTCAGCATCGGTATTGATAAGACCAAAGCACTGAGCCTGCTGCGTGCTCTGACTGACTTCAAACGTGCGTTCGACCTGAACCTGCGTGTGAAAAACATGCTGCCGTCTCTGTATCGTGAAGATCCTGAATTCTATGAAAACATGCGTATTCAGGAACTGGCTCAGAATATCCACAAACTGATTGTTCACCACAATCTGCCGGATCTGATGTATCGCGCATTTGAAGTGCTGCCGACAATGGTAATGACTCCGTATGCTGCGTTCCAGAAAGAGCTGCACGGTATGACCGAAGAAGTTTACCTCGACGAAATGGTAGGTCGTATTAACGCCAATATGATCCTTCCGTATCCGCCGGGAGTTCCTCTGGTAATGCCGGGTGAAATGATCACCGAAGAAAGCCGTCCGGTTCTGGAGTTCCTGCAGATGCTGTGTGAAATCGGCGCTCACTATCCGGGCTTTGAAACCGATATTCACGGTGCATACCGTCAGGCTGATGGCCGCTATACCGTTAAGGTATTGAAAGAAGAAAGCAAAAAATAATTAGCTAGTACAAGGGAAGTGGCTTGCCACTTCCCTTTTTTGCTCATAAGGAGAACACATGAAAACACCCTCACAGCCGCGCGCGATATACTATATCGTGGCGATCCAGATCTGGGAGTACTTCAGTTTTTACGGCATGCGTGCCTTACTCATTCTCTATCTCACCCATCAGCTTGGTTTTGATGATAACCATGCCATCAGCCTGTTCAGCGCATACGCTTCTTTGGTTTACGTTACCCCTATTCTCGGCGGCTGGCTTGCCGACCGCCTGCTCGGCAACCGCACTGCGGTAATTGCCGGCGCGCTGTTAATGACCCTTGGCCATGTGGTGCTGGGCATTGATACAAATTCAACCTTTAGCCTGTATCTGGCGCTGGCAATCATTATTTGTGGCTACGGTTTATTCAAATCAAACATCAGCTGTTTGCTTGGCGAGCTCTACGACGAGAACGATCATCGACGTGATGGCGGTTTTTCGCTGCTGTATGCTGCGGGCAATATCGGTTCTATCGCAGCCCCCATCGCCTGCGGCCTGGCTGCTCAGTGGTATGGATGGCATGTTGGCTTTGCCCTTGCGGGTGGCGGCATGTTTATCGGTTTGTTGATTTTCTTAAGCGGTCATCGTCATTTCCAGTCCACGCGTAGTATGGATAAAAAAGCGCTCACTCGCGTGAAGTTTGCCTTACCGGTATGGAGCTGGTTAGTGGTGATGCTCTGTTTAGCCCCAGTATTTTTTACCCTGCTGCTGGAGAACGACTGGTCCGGATATTTGCTGGCGATTGTTTGCCTTATTGCTGCACAAATCATTGCCCGCATGATGATCAAATTCCCCGAACACCGCCGTGCTCTTTGGCAAATTGTATTGTTGATGTTTGTCGGGACGTTGTTCTGGGTACTGGCACAACAGGGCGGCAGTACCATCAGCTTGTTTATCGATCGCTTTGTGAATCGTCAGGCATTCAATATTGAAGTACCTACTGCGCTATTCCAGTCAGTGAATGCAATTGCGGTGATGCTCGCTGGGGTTGTACTTGCCTGGCTGGCGTCGCCAGAAAGCCACGGCAACTCAACATTGCGCGTCTGGCTGAAGTTTGCCTTTGGCTTACTGCTGATGGCTTGTGGCTTTATGTTGCTGGCATTTGATGCCCGACATGCAGCGGCTGGCGGTCAAGCGTCAATGGGTGTGATGATATCCGGGCTGGCGCTAATGGGCTTTGCCGAACTCTTTATTGACCCGGTGGCGATTGCGCAAATCACGCGTCTGAAAATGTCTGGCGTATTAACCGGTATTTATATGCTGGCAACAGGCGCGGTCGCCAACTGGCTGGCAGGCGTAGTGGCACAACAGACGACAGAGTCGCAAATTAGCGGTATGGCAATTGCAGCTTACCAGCGATTCTTTTCCCAGATGGGAGAGTGGACGTTGGCTTGTGTCGCGATCATCGTGGCATTGGCCTTTGCTACCCGATTTCTGTTTAGCACTCCGACGAATATGATACAGGAAAGCAACGATTAACTTCCGTAAAAACAATTAGTTATGAATCAATTTACTTTCAGTTAATCACACTAGCAAATCCCAGATTAATAAGATATTTAAACCATTTTTATGGTTATTTATTAGTGATATCAACTTGAGGTAAGCGTTGGTTTAGATAAGATGAACTGAGTTACTAATAGTCGAGGCAGATAATACAGTGTACCGATCTGTCTCTTTATCTACGCTAAATTGAAAGCTGGATTAAGAGGAACCAAAATGTCTGAACAAGAAACACAGGGAGCCAATGAGGCTATTGATTTTAACGATGAAATGAGAAATCGTCGCGAAAAACTGGCAGCGCTGCGTCAGCAAGGCGTGGCGTTTCCCAATGATTTTCGCCGCGACCATACTTCTGACCAGTTGCACGAAGAGTTTGATGCGAAGGATAACCAAGAACTGGAATCCTTAAACATTGAAGTCTCAATTGCTGGCCGAATGATGACCCGTCGAATCATGGGGAAAGCCTCCTTTGTAACATTGCAGGATGTCGGTGGCCGTATTCAACTGTACGTTGCACGAGATAGCCTGCCAGAAGGTGTTTATAACGATCAGTTTAAAAAATGGGACCTGGGTGACATTATCGGTGCCCGCGGTACGCTGTTTAAGACGCAAACTGGTGAGCTTTCCATTCACTGTACTGAGTTACGCCTGCTGACTAAAGCACTACGTCCTTTACCAGATAAATTCCATGGTCTGCAGGATCAGGAAGTCCGTTATCGTCAACGTTATCTGGACCTCATCGCTAACGATAAATCCCGTCAAACGTTTGTTGTCCGTTCAAAAATTCTGGCCGCTATCCGCCAGTTCATGGTCGCACGCGGCTTTATGGAAGTAGAAACCCCGATGATGCAGTTAATTCCAGGTGGGGCATCTGCTCGCCCGTTTATTACCCATCATAATGCTCTGGATTTAGATATGTATCTGCGTATCGCGCCGGAGCTGTATCTGAAACGTCTGGTTGTAGGTGGTTTTGAACGGGTATTCGAAATCAACCGTAACTTCCGTAATGAAGGTATTTCTGTTCGTCATAATCCTGAGTTCACGATGATGGAACTCTACATGGCGTATGCGGATTACCACGATTTGATTGAACTGACAGAGTCACTGTTCCGCACCCTGGCACAAGAGGTACTGGGTACCACTAAAGTCACTTATGGCGAGCATGTGTTTGATTTCGGCAAACCGTTTGAAAAACTCACCATGCGCGAAGCAATCAAAAAATATCGTCCAGAAACCGATATGGCCGACCTGGATAATTTTGATGCCGCTAAAGCATTAGCTGAATCTATCGGTATTACAGTAGAGAAAAGCTGGGGACTGGGACGTATTGTCACCGAAATCTTTGATGAAGTTGCAGAAGCACATCTGATTCAGCCAACCTTTATTACTGAGTATCCGGCAGAAGTGTCACCGCTGGCGCGCCGTAATGATGTTAACCCGGAAATCACCGACCGTTTTGAATTCTTCATCGGTGGTCGTGAAATCGGTAATGGTTTTAGCGAATTAAACGACGCAGAAGATCAGGCTGAACGTTTCCAGGAACAGGTTAACGCCAAAGCTGCAGGTGACGACGAAGCGATGTTCTACGACGAAGATTACGTGACTGCGTTGGAATATGGTCTGCCGCCAACCGCAGGTCTGGGAATTGGTATCGACCGAATGATTATGCTGTTTACTAACAGTCATACTATTCGCGACGTTATTCTCTTCCCGGCGATGCGTCCACAGAAATAAGTTTCACTTTAATGAACGAAGCAGCCAGGCGACTGCTTCGTTCGTCGTTCCGCAAATCAAGTTTTGAGGAGAGACGCTTCGTTTCAAGATAACCAGCGGATCCACTCAACCACAGCTCCTAAAAGAGAGAAAAAAGTAATGCCACAGGCAGACTCATTGGCCAGGTTATTCCTACCAGGAATGCACTAAGTAAACGAATATGTGTTTTCTCATGTGAGATAAACCAGATAATGACAAAGGATATGTTCACACCAATCACATAAAAAATTAATATTTTATAGAATAGTGTCATTTTGAATATCTTCTTATCCCTTCCATCTATTTGTAAAACTGACGGAAATAATCATCAACTATCATAATGTTGAGGTCAAAATCAATATCTGGCAAGTCTAAGCATTTGATCCTGATTAAATCTTCAATTTCACTTGCGGCTAATGATGTCGTTATTGCGAAAGAATTCTCATTCAATTGTCGTGGTATTCCATATTCATCAGCCACTATAGAGGAGAAGTTCATATCATGCATCAATGATCTTAACCTTAAGAAAACTGAGGAATAAGATGATGGATAATCAAAAGAAACGACATAAGTATTGAACTTTTTTTTACCTTCCATAATAAGACTCCTATCAATATTAAATGCCCTGGGTATGCAAAGTTTATTAACCCCGATTGATGATTCTCATATAGGAGATATTCTTTTTTTTTTGCTCACTAAAGGGGATGACTTGGGACAAGAAAAAGCTCTCTCTGACCATTCTTTGTGCATCCCCCGACCCTTCAGATACTCCCCTGCATCGCATTACGCAGAGCATGAAAAATATCGTTACTCATCAACTGAGAATATCATCATACTCACGCGTTTTATCAAATTCGTGTTTCGCAAATGGGCACAGTGGGATAATTTTTCGTTTTTCCCGGCGCATTTTTTCCACGACTTTCGCAACCAACTGTTTACCAATCCCTTGCCCTTTCAGGCTTTCATCAACATCGGTATGTTCGATAATCGCTAAATTCTCTCCAGTCGGCACAAAGACAATTTCAGCGATTTGCTTACCCTGTTCGTCATTGATGTAAAATTTATTGTGACCTTCACGTATTTCCATTTTTCCCTCGCTTATTTATGACGGTATTTCAGTGCGCCGCTCGGGCACGTATCAATCACTTTCACTACAGTGGCGACGTCCACTTCATCCGGCATGATCCACGGCTTACGTTTGAGATTAAATAACTTGCCGTTGCCACGTACGCAATTGCCAGAATGCTGACATATTGCAGTGTTGAAATAGACATCGATCTTTTCGCCGGTATAGCAGCGATAACCACCGTCCAGTAGATCCTGATCCATGACCTTCCCTCTCTCATCAGTATGGTTTTCGCAATAAGCATAGCCCGGAATCTTCATACAGCACCGGCAGTTTCAGTTTCCAGAGTCTCTCCCCCTATATAGCCAATTATTCTTACTCCCTTTGAATTACCTGCCTCATCAGAGATAATGCTTAAGAAATTTGTCACACAAGGAAGCTGATGAGACATCCATTGCCCTACCGCAAGTTACGCAAACGTCCGATGAAATTGAGTACCACAGTGATCTTAATGGTCAGCGCGGTGCTGTTCTCGGTGCTGTTGGTGGTGCATCTGATTTACTTCTCGCAAATCAGTAATATGACGCGTGACGGACTGGCCAACAAGGCGCTGGCGGTAGCGCGTACCCTTGCCGATTCGCCGGAAATCCGTCAGGGCTTGCAGAAAAAACCGCAGGAGAGCGGGATCCAGGCCATCGCGGAAGCCGTGCGCAAACGTAACGATCTGCTATTTATTGTCGTTACCGATATGCAAAGTCTTCGCTACTCGCATCCTGAAGCCCAGCGTATTGGTCAGCCATTTAAAGGTGATGACATCCTTAAAGCGCTGAATGGCGAAGAAAATGTCGCTATCAATCGCGGTTTTCTGGCGCAGGCTTTACGCGTATTTACCCCCATCTATGATGAGAATAATAAACAGATTGGCGTGGTGGCGATCGGCCTTGAATTAAGCCGCGTGACCCAACAAATCAATGACAGTCGCTGGAGCATTATCTGGTCGGTGTTATTTGGCATGCTGGTCGGCCTCATCGGCACCTGCATTCTGGTTAAGGTGCTGAAAAAAATCCTTTTCGGCCTGGAACCCTACGAAATATCCACACTGTTTGAGCAACGCCAGGCCATGTTGCAGTCTATCAAAGAAGGCGTCGTTGCCGTGGACGATCGCGGCGAAGTCACGCTGATCAACGATGCCGCACAAGAATTGCTGAATTACCGTAAGTCGCAGGACGATGAGAAACTGTCGACGCTAAGCCACTCGTGGTCACAGGTAGTAGATGTCTCGGAAGTGTTACGCGACGGTACGCCGCGCCGCGACGAAGAGATTACCGTCAAAGATCGGCTATTACTGATCAACACCGTTCCGGTGCGCAGTAATGGCGTTATCATCGGTGCCATTTCAACCTTCAGGGATAAAACTGAAGTACGTAAACTGATGCAGCGACTGGATGGTCTGGTCAACTATGCTGACGCACTTCGTGAACGATCCCACGAATTTATGAATAAATTGCACGTGATTCTCGGATTATTGCATCTGAAGAGTTATAAGCAGTTGGAAGATTACATTCTCAAAACAGCCAATAACTATCAGGAAGAGATTGGCTCTCTGTTGGGCAAGATCAAATCGCCGGTTATCGCTGGTTTTTTAATCAGCAAGATTAACCGCGCGACCGATTTAGGCCATACGCTGATTTTAAACAGCGAAAGCCAGTTGCCCGACAGCGGCAGTGAAGACCAGGTCGCGACGCTGATTACCACGTTGGGAAATCTGATAGAAAACGCGCTGGAGGCATTAGGGCCGGAAGCTGGAGGCGAAATTAGCGTAACATTGCACTACCGTCACGGCTGGCTGCACTGTGAAGTTAACGATGATGGACCGGGGATCGCACCCGACAAAATCGATCACATTTTTGACAAAGGTGTCTCGACAAAAGGAAGCGAACGAGGCGTCGGTTTAGCTCTTGTCAAACAACAGGTAGAAAATCTCGACGGCAGTATCGCCGTAGAATCGGAACCCGGGATTTTCACACAATTTTTTGTCCAGATACCCTGGGACGGGGAGAAGTCGAGCAAATGATCAATGTATTAATTATCGATGACGACGCAATGGTGGCGGAGCTGAATCGCCGATACGTGGCGCAGATCCCGGGCTTTCAATGCTGCGGAACGGCCTCGACACTGGAAAAAGCCAAAGAGATAATTTTCAACAGCGACACGTCTATTGACCTGATATTGCTCGATATCTATATGCAGAAGGAGAACGGGCTCGATTTACTTCCGGCACTGCATAACGCTCGCTGCAAAAGCGATGTGATAGTCATCTCTTCCGCCGCCGATGCCGCGACGATTAAAGATTCGCTGCATTACGGCGTTGTTGATTACCTGATAAAACCCTTCCAGGCATCACGCTTTGAAGAGGCACTCACCGGCTGGCGACAAAAGAAAATGGCGCTGGAAAAACATCAGTATTATGACCAGGCCGAGCTGGATCAGCTAATCCACGGCAGCAGCGCCAACGAGCAGGATCCTCGTCGCTTGCCAAAAGGCTTAACGCCGCAGACGTTACGCACGCTGTGCCAGTGGATTGACGCGCATCAGGACTATGAGTTTTCAACCGACGAGTTGGCCAACGAGGTGAACATCTCGCGCGTTTCCTGCCGCAAGTACCTGATCTGGCTGGTCAACTGCCACATCTTATTTACCAGCATCCATTATGGCGTCACGGGTCGTCCGGTTTACCGTTACCGTATTCAAGCGGAACATTACTCATTGCTGAAACAATATTGCCAATAACGCACCATTGGTTATCCGCAAGTAACAATTATTGCAGTAATGCAAAAGAGCACTGGCACAAGTTACATCGTCCATCAGTAAAACTTGTGCCAGATCAAATATAATTATCCCCTTCTCATTTCATCGATTTAATATTCTTTAGGATAAATAGTGTTTTTAATTTCAAAACGCTAACAAAAGTTAATTAACTATTATGTCACCCGCATTATGTGTATTTTTACCCATAAATGGGTAGATAAGAATAATCTATAACCGTCATTAGAACAAAAAATACACCAATAAATATCAATAAGATAGTAGAAAACAAACTATTAACATCTGCGCAGCACAAACTATAACCCCATCGCCAGAGAGTATTTTTCTCTGAAAAAGTCGCTTATCACAGTGTATTAATTTATTGCTGCCTGAATCAGCCAATATTCACTGTGAAGTAATTACTCAGGCCAGTAACGACCAAAAGGATATTAGTCAGGCTCTGAAAAAAGTTCATACAAACAGAACGAGACTGCGTTCTATTCAGTAGAAATTTAAATGGGATTATCGCGAGGGTTCACAAATGTTATTTACTATCCAACTTATCATAATATTGATATGTCTGTTCTATGGCGCCAGAAAGGGCGGTATCGCGCTAGGTCTATTAGGCGGTATCGGCCTCGTCATTCTGGTATTCGTCTTCCATCTTCAGCCAGGTAAACCACCGGTTGATGTTATGCTGGTTATCATCGCGGTGGTGGCGGCATCGGCCACGTTGCAAGCCTCGGGCGGCCTTGACGTCATGCTGCAAATTGCCGAGAAACTGCTGCGCCGCAATCCGAAATATGTCTCCATTGTCGCGCCGTTTGTTACCTGTACGCTGACCATTCTTTGCGGTACAGGTCACGTGGTTTACACCATCCTGCCAATCATCTACGACGTGGCAATTAAGAACAATATCCGTCCGGAACGTCCGATGGCGGCAAGTTCTATCGGTGCACAGATGGGGATTATCGCCAGTCCGGTGTCGGTTGCGGTAGTGTCACTGGTCGCGATGTTGGGTAACGTTACCTTTGATGGTCGTCACCTTGAGTTCCTCGACCTGCTGGCAATCACCATTCCATCGACGTTACTCGGTATCCTGGCGATCGGTATCTTCAGCTGGTTCCGCGGTAAAGATCTGGATAAAGACGAAGAGTTCCAGAAATTCATCTCCGTACCGGAAAACCGTGAGTACGTTTACGGTGACACCGCGACGCTGCTGGATAAAAAACTGCCGAAAAGCAACTGGCTGGCAATGTGGATCTTCCTCGGGGCAATTGCCGTGGTCGCACTTCTCGGTGCTGATTCGGACCTGCGTCCGTCCTTCGGCGGCAAACCGCTGTCGATGGTCTTGGTTATTCAGATGTTTATGCTGCTGACCGGGGCGCTGATTATTATCCTGACCAAAACCAATCCCGCGTCTATCTCAAAAAACGAAGTATTCCGTTCCGGTATGATCGCTATCGTGGCGGTGTACGGTATCGCATGGATGGCAGAAACCATGTTCGGTGCGCATATGTCTGAAATTCAGGGCGTACTGGGCGAAATGGTGAAAGAGTATCCGTGGGCCTATGCCATTGTTCTGCTGCTGGTTTCCAAGTTTGTAAACTCCCAGGCCGCGGCGCTGGCGGCGATTGTTCCTGTCGCACTGGCGATTGGCGTTGACCCTGCTTACATCGTGGCTTCAGCACCGGCTTGCTACGGTTATTATATCCTGCCGACCTATCCGAGCGATCTGGCAGCGATTCAGTTTGACCGTTCCGGCACCACCCACATCGGTCGCTTCGTCATCAACCACAGCTTTATTCTGCCAGGGTTGATTGGCGTGAGCGTATCTTGCGTCTTTGGCTGGATCTTCGCCGCGATGTACGGGTTCTTATAAATGCACTTTGCGTGCCGCCCGTCGCTGTGCGGCACGCCATTTTCGTATAACAAATACAGAGTTACAGGCTGGAAGCTATGTCAAACAAACCATTTATCTACCAGGCGCCTTTCCCGATGGGGAAAGACAACACCGAATACTATCTGCTCACTTCCGATTACGTTAGCGTTGCCGAATTCAACGGCGAAACCATCCTGAAAGTGGAACCAGAAGCCCTGACCCTGCTGGCGCAGCAAGCCTTCCACGACGCCTCTTTCATGCTCCGCCCAGCACACCAGAAACAGGTTGCTTCTATTCTTCACGACCCAGAAGCCAGCGAGAACGATAAGTACGTGGCGCTGCAATTCTTGAGAAACTCCGAAATCGCCGCCAAAGGCGTGCTGCCGACCTGCCAGGATACTGGCACCGCGATCATTGTTGGTAAAAAAGGTCAGCGCGTATGGACCGGCGGTGGTGATGAAGAAGCGCTGTCGAAAGGCGTCTATAACACCTATATCGAAGATAACCTGCGCTATTCACAGAACGCGCCGCTGGACATGTACAAAGAGGTCAACACTGGCACTAACCTGCCTGCGCAAATCGACCTGTACGCGGTAGATGGCGATGAATATAAATTCCTCTGCGTCGCCAAAGGCGGCGGTTCTGCCAACAAAACGTATCTCTATCAGGAAACTAAAGCCCTGCTGACTCCGGGTAAACTGAAAAACTTCCTCGTCGAGAAAATGCGCACCCTCGGGACCGCAGCCTGCCCGCCGTACCATATCGCGTTTGTGATTGGCGGCACTTCTGCGGAAACCAACCTGAAAACCGTCAAGTTAGCAAGCGCTCACTATTACGATGAACTGCCGACCGAAGGGAACGAACACGGTCAGGCGTTCCGCGATGTCCAGCTGGAACAGGAACTGCTGGAAGAAGCCCAGAAACTCGGCCTCGGCGCGCAATTTGGCGGTAAATATTTTGCTCACGATATCCGCGTAATCCGCCTGCCGCGTCACGGCGCTTCCTGCCCGGTCGGTATGGGCGTGTCCTGTTCCGCTGACCGTAACATCAAAGCGAAAATTAACCGCGAAGGTATCTGGATCGAAAAACTGGAACACAACCCAGGCCAGTACATTCCGGAAGAACTGCGCCTGGCGGGTGAAGGCGAAGCGGTGAAAGTTGACCTCAACCGCCCAATGAAAGAGATCCTCGCCCAGCTTTCGCAATATCCGGTTTCCACTCGTTTGTCGCTCACCGGCACCATTATCGTGGGTCGCGATATTGCACACGCCAAGCTGAAAGAGCTGATTGACGCCGGTAAAGAACTACCGCAGTACATCAAAGATCACCCGATCTACTACGCGGGTCCGGCGAAAACCCCTGCCGGTTATCCATCAGGTTCACTTGGCCCAACCACCGCAGGTCGTATGGACTCCTACGTGGATCTGCTGCAATCCCACGGCGGCAGCATGATCATGCTGGCGAAAGGTAACCGCAGTCAGCAGGTTACCGACGCGTGTCATAAACACGGCGGCTTCTACCTCGGTAGCATCGGTGGTCCGGCGGCGGTACTGGCGCAGCAGAGCATCAAGCGTCTGGAATGCGTTGCTTATCCGGAGCTGGGTATGGAAGCTATCTGGAAAATCGAAGTAGAAGATTTCCCGGCGTTTATCCTGGTCGATGACAAAGGCAACGACTTCTTCCAGCAAATCGTCAACAAACAGTGCGCGAACTGCACTAAGTAACCTCTTCGGCCCAGCGCCTGGCAGCATGCTGCCAGGTGATCCCCCTGGGCCACCTCTTTTGCGATTGTAATTTCACGCTTGCTGGTGAATAGTCAGTATTTTCCCTGACTTGCGAACTCACCATGACCCGCACACTCAAGCCGTTAATTCTTAACACCGGCGCACTGGCGCTAACGTTAATCCTGATTTATACCGGCATTTCGGCCCATGACAAACTCACCTGGTTGATGGAAGTGACACCGGTGATTATTGTCGTGCCGCTACTGCTTGCCACCGCCAGACGTTACCCGTTAACGCCGCTGCTCTATACGCTCATTTTCTTTCACGCCATCATCCTGATGGTCGGCGGGCAGTACACCTACGCGAAAGTTCCCATCGGTTTTGAGGTGCAGGAATGGTTAGGGTTGAGCCGTAATCCGTATGACAAGCTGGGGCATTTTTTCCAGGGGCTGGTGCCTGCACTGGTGGCACGAGAAATTCTCGTGCGCGGAATGTACGTTCGTGGACGGAAAATGGTGGCGTTCCTGGTCTGCTGCGTAGCGCTGGCAATAAGCGCCATGTATGAGTTGATCGAGTGGTGGGCGGCGCTGGCGATGGGCCAGGGGGCGGATGATTTTCTCGGCACCCAGGGCGACCAGTGGGACACGCAATCCGATATGTTCTGTGCGTTGCTTGGCGCATTAACGACAGTGATATTGCTCGCTCGTCTTCACTGCCGCCAGTTACGGCGCTATGGCTTAATCACCAGAGCGCCGGAAGCGATTACACCTTAGCGGTGCAACCAGCCAGGTAGCCAGTCGCCGTGAGCGGTAATCAGGTCGTCAACCAGGGCATAAATTTCGTCAATGCCCAGCACGGCGGCGGTGTGCGGGTCCATCATTGCGGCGTGGTAAACACGGTCACGATTTTCGGTGAGAATGGCTTCGGTCAGCAGCGTCTGTACGTTGATGTTGGTTTGCATCAGGGCAGCCAGATGCGAAGGCAGTGCACCAACTTTGGTTGGCTGAATACCATTGGCGTCAACCAGACAGGCCACTTCCACACAGCATCCTTGTGGCAGGTTATCAATCAAACCATCGTTACGGACGTTGCCGTAAATCACACTCGGCTCACCGGTCCAGATAGCGTTCATAATCGTGCTGGCATATTCCCGCGACGGTTTAATATCAATCCGGGAGGCGTTCTTATACTCCTCCAGCTCTTTATGCCAGTTCGCCAACTGTTCAACACAGCGTTTCGGGTACTCATCCAGCGGCACTTTATAACGCTCAATCAAATCCTCGCGACCTGGCTTAATAAACCACGGCGTATATTCGGCAAAATGTTCTGACGACTCCGTGACGAAGTAGCCCAGCTTTTTGAACATTTCATAGCGCACAATATTCTGGCAACGAGTATTGCCATGAATATTCGGTTTCGGTGCCTGGCCTGCGTCATACGCTGCCAGCAGTTCCGGGTAGAGATTCACGTAACTGCCGTCTGCGGTTTTGCGCTCCAGCTCCAGGTAGAACGCCATATGGTTGATACCAGCGCAACGATAACGCAGCGTGGACGGATCGATATTCAGGTCGCGGGCCAGCTCTTCCGCCGTTCCCTGCACCGAATGGCACAGCCCCACCTGTTTGATATGCGGATAGCGGGCATACATCGCCCAGGTATTCATCGCCATCGGGTTAACGTAATTGAGCATGGTGGCATCGGGGCAAACTTCCGTCATGTCCTCGCAAATCTGCCACAAGTGCGGAATGGTACGTAGCGCACGCATAATGCCGCCAGGCCCCAGCGTATCGGCAATGGTTTGTTCCAGACCGTGGCGCTTACAGACCTCAAAATCAGTCACTGTGCAGGGTTCATAACCGCCAATCTGAAACGCCACCACCACAAAATCGGCGCCCTGTAAGGCTTCTTTCTGTTCGCTATGACAGGTGATTTTGCCGCTGGCTCCTGCTGAATCCATCAGCTTGCGCACCACGATGTGCGACTCTTCCAGCCGTGTGGGATCGATGTCCATCAGAGCGATATGCGCCGTTTTCAGTGCCTCACGGTGAAACACATCACCAAGAATATTTTTAACGAAAATTGTCGAACCAGCGCCGATAAATGTAATTTTGGGTGCAGACATCATGGAGATCTCCTGGCTTGCTTGAATAACTTCATCATGGCAGGCGATACCGCAGAAAACTTCCGGCTTCCCCGTCGAGTATTCCCATAAACTCAGATCCTGAGTGAAGTATCAGTAAATCTGAGTTTATGGAAATAAATTAGCTGAAAAGCAGAGATTTCGGCCTCCTTATCCTTGGACGCTCCCCGCGTCCCTCTGGGAAGAGGGTGAAAACCGTGCTCCCATTCGCAGTCATCCTCCCCCACTCATGTCATAATTCTGATAATCCAGGAAAGAGAGCCATCCATGAATACTGATAACTTTATGTGTAGCAGCGATGAAAAGCAGACCCGCAGCCCGCTATCACTGTATTCAGAATATCAGCGAATGGAGATTGAGTTTCGCGCACCGCATATCATGCCCACCAGCCACTGGCATGGTCAGGTCGAAGTGAATGTGCCTTTCGATGGCGATGTGGAATACCTGATCAACAATGAAAAAGTGAAGATCAACCAGGGGCATATCACGCTGTTCTGGGCCTGTACGCCACATCAGCTAACAGATACCGGAACCTGTCAGAGCATGGCAATTTTTAATCTGCCGATGCATCTGTTTCTCTCCTGGCCGCTGGATAAAGACCTTATAAACCACGTCACTCACGGTATGGTGATCAAATCACTGGCGTCACAGCAGCTTAGTCCGTTTGAAGTGCGTCGCTGGCAGCAGGAGCTCAACAGCCCAAACGAGCAAATTCGCCAACTCGCTATTGATGAAATTGGCCTGATGCTCAAGCGATTTAGCCTCTCTGGCTGGGAGCCGGTTCTGGTCAATAAAACCTCGCGTACGCACAAAAACAGCGTCTCGCGTCATGCACAGTTTTATGTCAGCCAGATGTTGGGCTTTATTGCAGAAAACTATGATCAAGCGCTAACCATCAACGACGTGGCCGAGCACGTCAAACTTAACGCCAACTATGCGATGGGGATCTTCCAGCGGGTCATGCAATTGACGATGAAACAGTACATTACGGCGATGCGCATCAACCACGTTCGCGCATTACTGAGCGATACCGATAAAAGTATTCTCGATATTGCCCTGACAGCAGGCTTTCGTTCGAGCAGTCGCTTTTACAGTACGTTCGGCAAATATGTCGGCATGTCGCCGCAAAAATACCGCAAACTTAGCCAACAACACCGCCAGACACTTCCCGGATAAAGATGATATCAGTATCAGCCAAAAAAATAGTTTAGCTGTCGATAATAAGCAGTGAAAACAACTTTAGAAATCAATGTAATTGTTTGTTTATAAAAATAAAAAAACAAAAGCGACTGTTTTTTTACTCGCTTTACAGCCTGAAATACCCAGAAGATACTTGCCCGCAACGAAGATTCCTTCATAACCGGGTAAGCAATGATGAAAGTATTAATTGTTGAAAGCGAGTTTCTCCATCAGGACACCTGGGTCGGTAACGCCGTTGAGCGTCTGGCGAATGCCTTAAGCCAGCAAAATGTCACTGTCATTAAATCAACCTCATTTGATGACGGCTTTGCCATTCTCTCTTCAAATGAGGCCATTGATTGTCTGATGTTCAGCTATCAAATGGAACATCCGGACGAACATCAAAACGTCAGAGAATTGATCGGTAAGCTTCACGAACGCCAGCAAAATGTGCCGGTCTTCCTGTTGGGCGATCGGGAAAAAGCCCTCGCCGCAATAGATCGCGACCTGCTGGAGCTTGTCGATGAATTCGCCTGGATTCTGGAAGATACCGCCGACTTTATCGCCGGACGCGCCGTTGCCGCGATGACCCGCTATCGTCAGCAACTGTTGCCGCCACTGTTCAGCGCGCTGATGAAATATAGCGACATCCACGAGTATTCCTGGGCCGCACCGGGCCACCAGGGCGGCGTTGGCTTCACCAAAACGCCAGCCGGGCGTTTCTACCATGACTATTATGGTGAAAATCTGTTCCGTACCGACATGGGCATCGAAAGAACTTCCCTCGGTTCTTTACTCGACCATACTGGCGCATTTGGCGAAAGCGAAAAATATGCCGCGCGCGTATTTGGTGCCGATCGCTCCTGGTCGGTCGTCGTTGGGACTTCCGGCTCTAACCGCACTATCATGCAGGCTTGCATGACCGATAACGATGTGGTGGTCGTTGACCGTAACTGCCACAAATCCATCGAACAAGGCTTAATGCTGACTGGCGCGAAACCGGTCTACATGGTGCCAAGCCGCAACCGCTACGGCATTATCGGGCCAATCTACCCGCAGGAAATGCAGCCTGAAACTTTACAGAAGAAAATCAGCGAAAGCCCGCTGACCAAAGATAAAGTTGGGCAAAAACCCTCTTACTGCGTGGTAACCAACTGCACCTACGACGGCGTATGCTACAACGCCAAAGAAGCGCAGGATCTGTTAGAAAAAACCTCCGATCGTCTGCACTTCGACGAAGCCTGGTACGGCTATGCGCGCTTTAATCCGATCTATGCCGATCACTATGCCATGCGCGGTGAACCGGGCGATCATAACGGCCCAACCGTTTTTGCTACCCACTCCACTCACAAACTGCTGAATGCGCTGTCGCAGGCGTCTTACATTCATGTGCGTGAAGGTCGTGGAGCGATTAACTTCTCCCGCTTTAATCAGGCATACATGATGCATGCCACCACTTCCCCGTTGTATGCCATCTGCGCATCAAACGATGTGGCAGTATCGATGATGGACGGCAACAGCGGCCTGTCGCTGACGCAGGAAGTAATCGACGAAGCGGTCGATTTCCGTCAGGCAATGGCGCGGTTGTATAAAGAATTTACCGACGAAGGAAACTGGTTCTTTAAACCGTGGAATAAAGAAGTGGTTACCGACCCGGAAACTGGTAAAACCTATGACTTTGCCGATGCGCCGAGCAAACTGCTGACCACCGTTCAGGACTGCTGGGTAATGCACCCAGGCGAAAGCTGGCACGGCTTTAAAGATATCCCGGACAACTGGAGCATGCTCGACCCGATTAAAGTCAGCATCCTCGCACCGGGGATGGGAGAAGACGGCGAACTGGAAGAGACTGGCGTACCTGCCGCACTGGTCACCGCCTGGCTTGGTCGTCACGGCATTGTGCCAACCCGCACCACTGACTTCCAGATTATGTTCCTGTTCTCTATGGGCGTAACCCGTGGGAAATGGGGAACTCTGGTTAACACACTTTGCTCTTTCAAACGCCACTACGATGCTAATACCCCCCTGGCGCAGGTGATGCCGGAACTTGCTGAACAATATCCTGACACTTACGCGAATATGGGTATTCACGATCTGGGTGACAAAATGTTTGCCTGGCTGAAAGAAAACAACCCAGGCGCACGGTTGAACGAAGCCTATTCTGGCCTGCCGGTGGCTGAAATCACCCCGCGTGAAGCCTACAACGCGATTGTCGATAACAACGTCGAACTGGTATCCATTGAAAACCTGCCGGGACGTATTGCGGCGAACTCTGTCATCCCGTATCCGCCAGGAATCCCAATGCTGCTCTCTGGCGAAAACTTCGGCGATAAAAACAGTCCGCAGGTAAGCTATTTACGCTCACTACAATCCTGGGATCATCATTTCCCTGGTTTCGAACACGAAACTGAAGGTACCGAAATTATTGACGGTATTTACCACGTGATGTGTGTGAAAGCGTAACCACTATTCCGCTGAAGGCGTAATTGTTTAAATAACATTACGCCGCCTGGCCTGAGGCCTTTTGAGTATGGCAACGTTTTCATAAAAATTGCTGCAAACAAAAATGTCATACTTTTTGCGCGGCCCCACCCCGCGCTTTTTTTTGCCTGTTATTTACACTTTTTCAGCATGTAAAATTTTTTGTACATGAGAAATTACTATAAAAATTTGTAATATTAGTAAAACACGTTATTTTTATGCATGTTTTGATTCGTCATACAATTATATAACCATTTCCCCGTATCGCTCTTCCTGGCGAAAACGGGTCTTTTATTTGCATTCAGGAGTACATGTATGAGGATTTGCAGCGACCAACCTTGTATTGTTTTATTGACTGAAAAAGATGTCTGGTTAAGGGTGAATGGGAAAGAACCTATAAGCCTGAAGGCTAACCACATGGCGTTATTAAGTTGTGAAAATAATATTATTGATGTCTCCTCACTTAATAACACTTTGGTTGCGCATATTAGTCATAACATCATCAAAGATTACCTCCGTTTTCTGAATAAAGATCTCTCAAAAATACCCGTCTGGCAACGAAGCGCCACCCCAGTTCTGGCCTTACCATGCCTGACACTGGACCTCTTTCGCGTCGCTGCTCAACATAGCATGATGCCCGCTGAAACAGAGTCAGAAAAAGAACGCACTCGTGCATTATTATTCACTGTGCTATCACGCTTTCTCGACAGTAAAAAATTCCTTTCTCTTATGATGTATATGTTACGTAATTGTGTAAGTGATAGCGTTTATCAAATAATTGAAAGCGATATTCATAAAGACTGGAATCTTAGTATGGTAGCAAGCTGTTTATGTCTAAGCCCCAGCCTGTTAAAGAAAAAACTGAAAAGTGAAAACACCAGTTATAGCCAAATAATCACCACCTGCCGTATGCGTTATGCCGTAAATGAATTAATGATGGACGGCAAAAATATCTCACAGGTATCACAATCCTGCGGCTACAACAGCACTTCCTATTTTATATCTGTATTTAAAGACTTCTATGGTATGACGCCTCTCCATTATGTTAGCCAGCACAGAGAACGTTCTGTCGCCTGATTTATAACCTGAACGAAGAGCTATATTAATAACAGCATCAGCGATAACCCGGTTGAGGATAATTCAACGCGCGAGTGTAGGCGTATGATATGACGTAATTTATTGTCACGAAGCTCGCCTTCGCAGGAGTTTAATTATGTCTTCGGATGCTGACGCTCACAAAGTGGGCTTAATCCCCGTCACCCTGATGGTGTCGGGGAATATTATGGGGTCAGGTGTTTTTCTGTTACCTGCAAACCTGGCCTCGACAGGCGGGATAGCCATATATGGTTGGTTGGTGACGATTATCGGTGCGCTGGCTTTGTCGATGGTCTACGCCAAAATGTCTTTCCTTGATCCCAGCCCTGGCGGTTCATATGCCTACGCGCGCCGCTGCTTTGGCCCTTTCCTCGGGTATCAAACAAACGTTCTCTACTGGCTGGCCTGCTGGATCGGCAATATTGCCATGGTGGTCATTGGCGTGGGGTATTTAAGCTACTTCTTCCCTATCCTCAAAGATCCGTTGGTATTAACCATCACCTGTGTGGTGGTGCTGTGGATCTTCGTTCTACTTAATATCGTCGGTCCAAAAATGATCACCCGCGTGCAGGCTGTCGCCACTGTGCTGGCGCTGATCCCCATTGTCGGGATTGCAGTATTCGGCTGGTTCTGGTTCCACAGTGAAACGTATATGGCAGCCTGGAACGTGAGTGGTCAGGGTACTTTCGGTGCGATTCAAAGTACCTTAAACGTCACGTTGTGGTCGTTTATCGGGGTAGAAAGTGCTTCCGTTGCGGCGGGCGTAGTGAAAAACCCGAAACGCAACGTGCCTATCGCCACCATTGGCGGGGTGTTGATTGCCGCCGTCTGCTATGTACTCTCGACCACGGCAATTATGGGGATGATCCCTAATGCCGCGCTGCGCGTTTCCGCCTCACCTTTTGGCGATGCAGCGCGGATGGCGCTGGGTGATACCGCTGGGGCCATTGTCTCCTTCTGCGCAGCGGCAGGTTGCTTAGGCTCGCTGGGCGGCTGGACACTACTGGCCGGGCAAACGGCGAAAGCGGCTGCCGATGACGGCCTGTTCCCCCCCATTTTTGCCCGCGTTAACAAAGCGGGTACTCCGGTTGCCGGGTTGATTATCGTTGGTATTCTGATGACTATCTTCCAGTTCAGCAGCATCTCGCCAAACGCCACCAAAGAGTTTGGTCTGGTGTCCTCCGTATCGGTAATCTTTACCCTCGTGCCTTATCTTTACACCTGTGCCGCTTTACTGCTTTTAGGTCACGGTCACTTTGGCAAAACGCGTCCGGCGTATGTGACCATCACGACTATCGCCTTCCTTTACTGTATCTGGGCGGTGGTCGGTTCTGGCGCAAAAGAGGTCATGTGGTCATTCGTCACTCTGATGGTGATCACAGCCATGTACACGCTGAACTACAACCGGATGCATAAAAACCCCTATCCTTTAGATGCACCGACCAGTAAAGATTAAGCCTCTCTTAATCCAGCAAACGCATAAGCCAACCTTAAGAACTTAAGGTTGGCTTAACTTTGCTTTGCGAACATATGCGCACTTTGTTCGATGGAAACACCGTGATGTTGAAGCGCCTTCTAAAAAGACCCTCTTTGAATTTACTCGCCTGGCTATTGCTGGCCTCTTTTTATATCTCTATCTGCCTGAATATTGCCTTTTTTAAACAGGTCTTACAGGCGTTACCGCTGGATTCACTGCATAACGTGCTGGTTTTCTTGTCGATGCCGGTCGTCGCCTTCAGCGTGATTAATATTGTCCTGACACTAAGCTCTTTCTTATGGCTTAATCGCCCGCTGGCATGTCTGTTTATTCTTGTCGGCGCATCAGCGCAATATTTCATCATGACTTATGGCATCGTCATCGACCGTTCAATGATTGCCAATATTATGGATACCACAGCGGCGGAAAGTTATGCGTTGATGACGCCGCGGATGTTATTAACGCTAGGGTTAAGCGGCGTACTTGCCGCGCTGATTGCCTGCTGGATAAAAATCAAACCTGCCACCTCGCGCCTGCGCAGTGTTCTTTTCCGCGGAGCCAGCATCCTGATTTCTATACTGCTGATTGTGCTGGTCGCCGCACTGTTTTATAAAGACTACGCCTCGCTGTTTCGCAACAACAAAGAGCTGGTGAAATCCTTAAGCCCCTCTAACAGCATTGTTGCCAGCTGGTCATGGTATTCTCATCAACGACTGGCGAATCTGCCGCTGGTACGCATTGGTGAGGATGCTCGCCGCAACCCGTTAATGCAAAATGGAGATCGGAAAAACCTGACCATTTTGATCGTCGGTGAAACTTCACGGGCGGAAAACTTCTCGCTCAACGGCTACCCGCGTGAAACTAACCCGCGGCTGGCGAAAGATAACGTGGTCTATTTCCCAAATACTGCGTCTTGCGGCACAGCAACGGCTGTTTCTGTACCGTGCATGTTCTCGGATATGCCGCGCGAGCATTACAAAGAAGAGCTGGCACAACACCAGGAAGGCGTGCTGGATATCATTCAGCGGGCGGGTATCAACGTGCTTTGGAATGACAACGATGGCGGCTGCAAAGGCGTCTGCGACCGCGTGCCTCACCAGAACGTCACTGCGCTGAACTTGCCTGGTCAGTGCATCAACGGCGAATGCTATGACGAAGTGCTGTTCCACGGGCTGGAAGAGTACATCAATAACCTGCTGGGAGATGGCGTGATTGTATTACACACCATCGGCAGCCACGGCCCGACCTATTACAACCGTTATCCGCCGCAGTTCAGGAAATTTACCCCTACTTGCGACACCAACGAGATCCAAACCTGCACGAAAGAACAACTGGTGAACACTTACGACAACACGCTGGTCTACGTCGACTATATTGTTGATAAAGCGATTAATCTGCTGAAAGAACATCAGGATAAATTTACCACCAGCCTGGTTTATCTTTCTGATCACGGTGAATCGTTAGGTGAAAATGGCATCTATCTGCACGGCCTGCCTTATGCCATCGCCCCGGATAGCCAAAAACAGGTGCCAATGCTGCTGTGGATGTCGGAGGATTATCAAAAGCGGTATCAGGTTGACCAGAATTGCCTGCAAAAACAGGCGCAAACGCAGCACTATTCACAAGACAATTTATTCTCAACGCTGTTGGGATTAACCGGTGTTGAGACGAAGTATTACCAGGCTGCGGATGATATTCTGCAAACTTGCAGGAGAACGACTGAATGAAAATTCTAATTGTTGAAGACGATACACTGTTATTGCAGGGATTGATTCTGGCGGCGCAAACGGAAGGCTACGCCTGCGACGGCGTCACGACCGCACGGATGGCGGAACAAAGCCTTGAAGCCGGTCATTACAGCCTGGTGGTACTGGATTTAGGGTTACCCGACGAAGATGGACTGCATTTTCTCGCCCGCATCCGGCAGAAAAAATACACCCTGCCGGTGCTGATCCTCACCGCCCGCGACACTCTGACCGACAAAATCGCTGGGCTGGATGTCGGGGCTGACGACTATCTGGTGAAGCCTTTTGCGCTGGAAGAGTTACACGCCCGCATTCGCGCCCTGCTGCGACGCCATAATAATCAGGGCGAAAGCGAGTTGATTGTTGGCAACCTGACGCTGAATATGGGCCGCCGTCAGGTATGGATGGGCGGTGAAGAACTGATTCTGACGCCGAAAGAATATGCTCTGCTGTCACGGTTGATGCTCAAGGCAGGCAGCCCCGTGCATCGGGAAATTCTCTACAACGACATCTATAACTGGGACAACGAACCCTCGACTAACACCCTGGAAGTGCATATCCACAACCTGCGCGATAAAGTGGGTAAGTCGCGCATCCGTACCGTACGCGGTTTTGGCTATATGCTGGTCATAAATGAGGAGAACTAATTGAATCTGATTCGTTTTCTGCGTCGTCCAATATCGCTACGCCAGCGGCTAATATTGACCATCGGGGCCATTTTGCTGGTGTTTGAGCTGATCAGCGTCTTCTGGCTATGGCATGAAAGTACCGAGCAGATTCAGCTATTTGAGCAGGCGTTACGCGACAATCGCAACAACGATCGCCACATCATGCGTGAGATCCGCGAGGCGGTCGCCAGCCTGATTGTCCCCGGCGTGTTTATGGTCAGCCTGGCGCTATTTATCTGCTATCAAGCGGTACGGCGCATCACCCGTCCGCTGGCGGAGTTGCAAAAAGAGCTGGAAGCGCGCACCGCCGACAACTTAACGCCCATTGCCATTCACAGTGCCACCCTCGAAATCGAATCGGTGGTTTCGGCTTTGAACGATCTGGTATCTCGCCTGACCAGCACGCTGGATAACGAACGCTTGTTTACCGCTGACGTCGCTCACGAACTGCGAACGCCGCTGGCGGGGGTACGTTTGCATCTGGAGTTGCTGGCGAAAACGCATCACATTGATGTAGCGCCGTTAGTGGCGCGGCTTGATCAGATGATGGAGAGCGTCTCCCAGTTGTTACAACTGGCGCGTGCGGGTCAGTCATTTTCATCCGGTAATTATCAGCATGTAAAACTGCTGGAAGATGTGATTCTGCCCTCGTATGACGAGTTAAGTACCATGCTCGATCAGCGTCAGCAAACCTTGCTGTTGCCAGAAAGCGCCGCCGACATCACCGTTCAGGGTGATGCAACCCTGCTGCGGATGTTATTGCGAAACCTGGTAGAAAACGCCCATCGTTACAGCCCACAAGGCAGCAACATTATGATTAAGCTGCAAGAAGATGGCGGTGCGGTAATGGCGGTTGAAGATGAAGGGCCAGGTATTGATGAGAGTAAATGCGGGGAGTTAAGCAAAGCGTTTGTACGAATGGACAGCCGTTATGGCGGAATTGGTCTGGGATTAAGTATTGTCAGCCGCATCACGCAGTTGCATCACGGGCAGTTTTTCCTGCAAAACCGGGAAGAAACCTCCGGCACGCGTGCCTGGGTACGGCTGAAGAAAGATCAGTACGTGGCAAACCAGATATAGAGAAAGCTGCTGACTACCAGCACGCTGAACACGGTAGTTAAACGTTCATAAATACGGTTTTTCATTGCACTCTCCTCCGTTAACCTGGAGGAGAGTATGCGCGCCAGAGATTAAGTGAACCTTAAGAGTTCGGTTGTAGGCCTGATAAGACAGCGTCGCATCAGGCCATCCATTTCAGATTACTCATCAATACGCGGATGTTGCTGCACCAGGCGAGAACGTTTCGCCTGCAAATCGGCAATCTCGTGGTCAATATCCTCGATTTTTTGCTCAATATTATCGTAATGCTCGACAAGAATTTCCTTCGCTTCCTGTAAATCTGACGCCGCTGGCGTCGCACCTTTCAATGGCTGATTCGCCGTCTCTTTCATGGTTACGCCGGTGATTAAACCAACCACCGCCACGACCATCAGATAATAGGCGGGCATCATCAGATTCTGCGAGCTTTCGACCAGCCAGGCCGCCAGTGTTGGCGTCAGACCAGCAATCAGCACCGAAATATTAAATGCCGCCGCCAGTGCACTGTAACGGATATGCGTCGGGAACATCGCTGGCAGCGTTGAGGCCATAACACCCGTAAAGCAGTTAAGGATCACTGCCAGCATCAACAACCCGGCGAAAATCAGGCCGATGATATTACTGTTAATCAGGATGAACGCCGGGATCGCCAGCGCAAACAGCGCAACACTGCCGAGGATCACAAACGGACGACGGCCAAAACGGTCACTAAGCAGCCCCATCACCGGTTGCACAAACAACATACCAATCATAATGGCGATAATAATCAGCACTCCGTGGTCTTCGGAGTAGTGCAGGTTATGCGACAAATAACTCGGCATATAGGTCAGCAGCATGTAGTAAGTGACGTTGGTGGCAATCACCAGGCCAATACACGTCAACAGACTGCGCCAGTGTTTGGTGGCAATCTCTTTAAACGAGACTTTCGGACCATCCTGCAAACCTTCCCGGTCGCCCTGCTCCAGTTTCTCAACATGTTGCTGGAAAGCTGGCGTCTCTTCCAGCGCATGGCGCAAGTAAAGCCCGATAATCCCTAAAGGCAGAGCGATAAAGAACGGAATACGCCAGCCCCAGTCGAGGAAGTTTTCTTCACCGACGATGGTCGAAATTAACACCACCACGCCCGCACCCAGCACAAACCCGGCAATAGAACCGAAATCCAGCCAACTGCCCATAAAGCCGCGTTTACGGTCAGGGGAGTATTCCGCAACAAATATCGACGCCCCGGTATATTCGCCCCCCACCGAGAATCCTTGCGCCATCTTACAGATCAACAACAGAATCGGTGCCCAAATACCAATAGAGGCGTAGGACGGTATTAAGCCAATACAGAACGTACTGATCGACATAATCACAATGGTGATCGCAAGGATCTTCTGGCGACCATATTTATCGCCCAACATACCGAAGAAGAGCCCGCCAAGCGGTCGAATCAGAAAGGGAACGGAGAAGGTGGCAAGTGCAGCAACCATCTGCACGCTGGGGTCAGCCCCCGGGAAAAAGACCTTACCTAATGCGTAGGCAACAAAACCATAAACACCAAAATCGAACCATTCCATTGCATTACCCAGCGATGCTGCGGTAATGGCTTTGCGCAGTTTACCGTCATCAATAATAGTGACGTCACGAAGGGTAATCGGTTTTACTTTTTTCCTTTTCAGCATAGCTTTCCTCGCAGAGTAAGCCCATTTCCGCACACGTCAGGCAAATGACGTGGCGCCCGCAAAAGGGAAGCGGGAATTGCAGGGTGCAATCTCTGTAACAAGCGTAGCGGGTTTACTTACACGTTCCGATTAAGAATTGTACAACCAAACCAGTTGACGCCTGAATTGGGCAGTTAATGACCTTTTTACCCTACCAGCGTTTAAATTTGTGATCAACTTCACACATGGATTTCGTTAAACACCCATCAATGTAACTAATCATTTACACGCAATTTACAGAGAAGATTTCCTCGACCATGGCCTCCACCAGACGTTGTGCTGAACAGAGCCGTGGCATCCCTACCGCGACAGTTTGCCAACGTTGGGTCACCGACCAGCAAACGGGCTGTTTATCTGCATCGGACCACTTACCCAACCAACCTAAAAAGTCAGCATGCTCCCCACCGCTTAGAGCTGTGGGTGATGTGAACCATTGGTGGTAATAATGACGAGTAGTCGGTGCCGCGTTGATACTTTCAGCCAGATATTGCGTCGCTTTCACGCGCAAATCATCAAGCAACAACGCTGCCGCTTGCGGACTTCCCAGACGGCAGGCATCGCCAAACGCCCCCCAACGCAGTTCTTCCAGAACGATGAAACCACGTCCAGGCAGCGACCAACTGTCATACGCACCGACACGCCAGCGAGTAAAAATTTGCTCGCTCTGTTCGCCCGCCTGCACCAGCAACCCTCGTTGCGTTAAGGCTTTTTCCTTCCAGTGACAACGGGCTGAAAACCACTCATATAAAGCGGTAATTTGCTGCTGGAGTTCCGGGAAAGCGGATTGTGGGCGGAGATCCCTTTTTTGCAGTAACGCCAGATATTGTGCGATCTGTGTCAACGCCAGATGACCGGGGTCAAGCATTGCCGCCAATTTTTCCACCAATGCCAGGCGTAGACTAAGCGGCGCATTTAACATTCCGGCATTCGCCCACGTCTGAAGCTGTGTGCGAGCAAGGATCTCCTGCATCAGTCGTTCACGAAACTGCTGCTGATGGGCTTGCGGATGGCGGGTATCATCGCCCAGCGCCAGATCCACTAAAAAGCGGGGATGAACCGACTCCAGTACGCGACCGGGGCCGTCCAGTAACGTCTTTGTCAATACTGTTCTGCCGTGAAAAGAGTTTGAATATCATCGCGTAACAACTGAGAGTCCGTATAAATCCAGCCGTGCGTTGTTGCAGTCTGCTGCAATTGCTGCTGCATAATTTTCACCACGGATTCATTTTGCTGTCGCAAAGCCAGACTTTCGCGTAAACGCGTGTGTAATTCCGTCAAACATACAGCGAAATCAGCGAAAAATGTGCTCATTCCTGCCGTGACAGAATCATCGACCTGAACCGCTAAAACTTTAGCCATTTGTTGGCAATAGAGGTCAATTTCTTCGGTTAACGTACGTTGTAGCACACTGTAATCAACGGTCTTCGTCGGGGATTTCTCACTACTCCGTCCCCAGTCTGGTTGATTCAACCAGCGCGAGAAAGTCTCACGTACAACACCTAAACGGGTGACCTGCTCATCCGGTATTTCCTGGAGTGATATTGCATCGCTGAATAGCTGGCGAGTATTGAAGTGGGGAACCACGCTGCGAAAAACAGGAAACTCAAATCCAGGGCGAAACCCAGACTCACTCAATGCCACTTTAACCTGTTGTTCAATGGGACGAATAACATCGGTTAGTACCCGGCAAAGGGTTGATTCCAGTTCAGCAAAACGCAGCGTGAAATCCCGGCTGATTTGGGTCTGTGCCGTCTGTAACAGTGTCTCGCAGCGAGTACGAATCTCGCTTAATGGCCACGAATCATGTTGAAACAGCACGGCTAACTGGGCATTCACCTGCTCTTGCTGCTGACGCAAAAAGTCGTTGGCTGATGCCAGAGCAAGTTCTATTTCATGTTGAATCTCACCGCTCACCTGCGTCTGATTGAGTTGCAATAGCTGCAAATTTTCTTCGAGTTGGTGGATATTTTGCCGCAATAGCTCGCAGGCGACAGTCAGGCCGTGGGCGCGAAAATCAAGGTACTCCCGCGCCTGCTGGGCGTAATTCAACAATTTATGCGAGGCAGAACGCAGAGCGTACAACGACGCGTTGGCATACGCGGCATGAAGCAACGCCTGCACCGGCTGTTCAAATAACGAGTCTTCCCACAATTGCTCAACTGCATGGCGAATATGGTCGATATCCTCCAGATCCGCGTTACACCAGCGCCTACCGAGCGCCGCATGAGCAAAATCCTCCACCCAGCGTTGCTGTTGAGGATCGGGCAACCTGCCGCTGCTGGCTAACTCATGGCGCGCCCGATTCGCCAGATAGCCCCACATCGACGATACCGGAAATATCTGCCCTGGCGTAACACAGCCTTTCATCAACGTCCCGGAAATCAGCGCCCGCACCTGTTCGGCATCGTCGCTGTTACGATCCTGCTGATCGAATTTATTGACCAATACATACAGCGGTACTGACTTGCCGACGGCCATAACCGCCGCACGCACCTCTTCATCGGAGATCGATTTCAGTTGCGTATAATCCATCACCGCCAGCACCGCAGAAGCGCGCGCCAGCTGCTCATTAAGCATTTGTTGCAGATGTGGTTGTCCGGCTTCGTTTGGCCCGGGAGTATCCAGTAATGTTAACTGCCCCGGATAACTTTCCAGCCCCGCCAGATGGACGAACTCCACTTCAATCACCGGAATATGTTCAATGGCGGCGTAAGCAGAAAAAGGAAAATCAACGTCCAGCGCTTTCGCCATGCGCACCAAATCATTCAAACTTTTCAGACAATGAAAAATAGGCTGGGCGCCCAGGTAATATTTTTCGAAAGCGACGCCATTTTCGATCCGCTGCATAAGTGCACGCATATCTTTATCTATTTCCAGCAGATCGGTCAGATGTTTAATATCGTAATCACGCAGGCGTTGTTGTAATTGTTGGATTAAACGGTCAATTGGCGCGACATGTGAAAAATGCAGCACGGGTTCTTTTTGCCCCGGTGTATGGCGAATAAGCGTTGGCAGCGCAGTCATAGGGCGATTGCGATTAGGAAGAACTTCAGTGCCAACAATGGCATTAATGGTGGTTGATTTCCCTGCTTTCATTGTGCCGACAATCGCCAGCACCATTTCCAGACGGGAAATTTTACGCAGCTCATTATTCAGCATCGCGTGGCGCTCGACGATATTATGCTGACTCCAGGGTAAAGTCAGAGGCGGCGCCACTTCTCCAGGTACAGCGAGAGGCATTTTTTCCAGTAACTGCAACTGTTGTCGGGAAAGCAGTAACAGACGTTCCGCCTCCTGACTTAACTCATATATTGTCTGTGTGCACATGGAAAGTTCTTCCTTAAAGCAAATTTTATTACTTTTATTTAGCCAGATCGTTTTTTAGTTCTGTTTTCGGCTTTTATAATTACTGCGGGAAATAATTTATATTTAATTTGTTGTTTTTATTAGAATGACGACGTCTCTTCCGACACGTTTAAAAGTCAGAAAGATAGAAAACAATTAAATAAAAAAAAGAACAAGAATAAAGTTAACCTTATCTCAAATAATAAACTGAGGCAAAAAGATTATTTTCTTTTTGCCTTCTCTTTCAAATGAAAACGATCGTCGTCTAAAATCAGCAGTACCCCCGACAAACTCAGGGATTTTGTGTATAATTGCGGCCTTTTTCGGCAATCTGCCGTTTTTTGGCGCTTTTGCCCCGCTGACTTTTGAGGAAATCCACATGTCATTACCACACTGCCCAAAATGCAACTCCGAATACACTTACGAAGATAACGGCATGTACATCTGCCCGGAATGCGCCTACGAATGGAACGACGCAGAACCTGCACAGGAAAGTGACGAGCTGATCGTTAAAGATGCTAACGGCAACCTGCTGGCTGACGGCGACAGCGTTACCATCATTAAAGATCTGAAGGTGAAAGGTAGCTCTTCGATGCTGAAGATCGGCACCAAAGTGAAAAACATCCGCCTGGTTGAAGGCGACCATAACATCGATTGCAAAATCGACGGTTTTGGTCCGATGAAACTGAAATCTGAGTTCGTGAAAAAGAACTGATTGTATTGCTCAATGTAATGTTGGCACATGATCGGTAGGCCGGATAAGGCGCTCGCGCCGCATCCGGCAACGGTGCCAGATGCCTGATGCGACGCTCACGCGTCTTATCAGGCCTACAAATTCTCGCACCATCCGTAGGGCGGATAAGGCGCTCGCGCCGCATCCGGCAACGGTGCCGACTGCCTGATGCGACGCTTGCGCGTCTTATCAGGCCTACAAATTCTCGCACCATCCGTAGGCCGGATAAGGCGTTCACGCCGCATCCGGCAACAGTGCGACTGCCTGATGCGACGCTCGCGCGTCTTATCAGGCCGCCTCTCATCTGTACAAATTTCGAACTACACTTAACTGGCTTCTCTTAACTGAGGTCACCATCATGCCGTTAAGTCCCTACCTCTCTTTTGCCGGTAACTGTGCCGACGCAATTGCTTATTATCAACGCACATTGGGCGCGGAACTGCTCTATAAAATCAGCTTCGGCGAAATGCCGAAATCAGCGCAGGACAGCGCCGAAGGCTGCCCTTCCGGGTTGCAATTTCCCGATACCGCCATCGCCCATGCTAACGTGCGTATTGCCGGAAGCGATATCATGATGAGCGATGCCATGCCGTCAGGAAAAGCCAGCTACTCCGGCTTTACGCTGGTGCTCGATTCGCAACAGGTCGAAGAAGGAAAACGCTGGTTTGATAACCTTGCAGCTAACGGAAAAATCGAAATGGACTGGCAGGAAACCTTCTGGGCGCATGGCTTCGGCAAAGTCACCGATAAATTTGGCGTACCGTGGATGATTAATGTCGTCAAACAACAACCAACGCAATAACCCGCCGGGAGGCCCGCCCTCCCGCACTGTCATCGAATTCCCGTTAACTCTTCATCTGTTAGTCACTTTTAATTAACCAAATCGTCACAATAATCCGCCACGATGGAGCCACTTTTTTAGGGAGGCTGCATCATGCAAACGATTATCCGTGTCGAGAAGCTCGCCAAAACCTTCAATCAGCATCAGGCGCTGCACGCGGTTGATCTGAACATTCATCATGGTGAAATGGTGGCTCTGCTTGGGCCGTCGGGTTCCGGCAAATCCACCCTTTTACGTCACTTAAGCGGTTTGATTACCGGCGATAAATCTGTCGGTAGCCATATCGAGCTGCTGGGCCGCACTGTCCAGCGCGAAGGCCGTCTGGCGCGCGATATCCGCAAAAGCCGCGCCCATACCGGCTACATCTTCCAACAATTCAACCTGGTGAATCGCCTGAGCGTACTGGAGAACGTGCTGATTGGCGCGCTCGGCAGCACGCCGTTCTGGCGCACCTGTTTTAGCTGGTTCACCGGCGAGCAGAAACAGCGCGCGTTACAGGCGCTGACCCGCGTTGGCATGGTGCACTTTGCTCATCAGCGCGTTTCCACCCTCTCCGGCGGCCAGCAGCAACGTGTGGCGATTGCCCGTGCGCTGATGCAGCAGGCGAAGGTAATTCTGGCGGACGAACCGATCGCCTCGCTGGACCCGGAATCAGCGCGCATCGTGATGGACACCCTGCGCGACATCAACCAGAACGACGGCATCACCGTGGTCGTCACGCTGCATCAGGTGGATTACGCCCTGCGCTACTGCGAACGCATCGTCGCCCTGCGCCAGGGGCACGTCTTCTACGACGGCAGCAGCCAACAGTTTGATAACGAACGTTTTGACCATCTCTACCGCAGCATTAATCGCATCGAAGAGAACGCGAAAGCTGCCTGACATCCCCATCATTGAGGAAAACGAATGAACGCTAAGATAATTGCCTCGCTGGCCTTCACCAGCATGTTCAGCCTCAGCACCCTGTTAAGCCCGGCACACGCCGAAGAGCAGGAAAAGGCGCTGAATTTCGGCATTATTTCAACGGAATCACAGCAAAACCTGAAACCGCAATGGACGCCGTTCTTACAGGATATGGAAAAGAAGCTGGGCGTGAAGGTCAACGCCTTCTTTGCCCCGGACTACGCGGGCATTATCCAGGGAATGCGCTTCAACAAAGTGGATATCGCCTGGTACGGCAACCTGTCGGCGATGGAAGCGGTGGATCGCGCCAACGGCCAGGTCTTCGCCCAGACGGTTGCGGCGGATGGATCGCCGGGTTACTGGAGCGTATTGATCGTCAACAAAGACAGCCCGATCAACAACCTGAACGATCTGTTGGCAAAGCGGAAAGATCTCACCTTCGGCAATGGCGATCCTAACTCCACCTCTGGCTTCCTCGTCCCCGGTTACTACGTCTTTGCCAAAAACAATATCTCCGCCAGCGACTTTAAGCGCACGGTCAACGCCGGGCATGAAACCAACGCCCTCGCCGTCGCCAACAAACAGGTGGATGTTGCCACCAACAACACTGAAAACCTCGACAAGCTGAAAACCTCCGCACCAGAGAAGCTGAAAGAACTGAAAGTGATCTGGAAGTCGCCTCTGATCCCAGGCGATCCGATCGTCTGGCGCAAAAACCTGTCCGAAACCACCAAAGACAAGATCTACGACTTCTTTATGAACTACGGCAAAACGCCGGAAGAGAAAGCGGTGCTGGAGCGTCTGGGCTGGGCGCCGTTCCGCGCCTCCAGCGACCTGCAACTGGTACCCATTCGCCAGCTCGCGCTGTTTAAAGAGATGCAGGGCGTAAAAGGCAATAAAGGACTGAATGAGCAGGACAAGCTGGCGAAAACCACCGAGATTCAGGCACAGCTGGATGACCTAGACCGCCTGAACAACGCGTTAAGCGCGATGAGTTCGGTGAGTAAAGCGGTGCAGTAATGTGCTCGATCGGTCCCCTCTCCCACAGGGAGAGGGAGAAAACATTAAACGGAGCCAAACATGCAAACCATCACCATCGCCCCACCCAAGCGCAGCTGGTTCTCGATCTTCAGCTGGGCCGTTGTTCTCGCCGTGCTGGTCGTCTCGTGGCAGGGCGCGGAAATGGCCCCGCTCACGCTGATTAAAGATGGCGGCAACATGGCGACTTTCGCCGCCGACTTCTTCCCGCCCGATTTCAGCCAGTGGCAGGATTACCTCACCGAAATGGCCGTCACGCTGCAAATCGCCGTCTGGGGAACTGCGCTGGCCATCATTCTCTCCATTCCCTTCGGTCTGATGAGCGCCGAAAATCTGGTGCCCTGGTGGGTTTACCAGCCCACGCGCCGCCTGATGGACGCCTGCCGCGCCATTAACGAAATGGTCTTCGCCATGCTGTTCGTGGTCGCCGTCGGCCTCGGTCCGTTCGCTGGCGTGCTGGCGCTGTTTATCCACACCACCGGCGTGCTCTCCAAACTGCTTTCCGAAGCAGTGGAAGCGATTGAACCCGGCCCGGTGGAAGGCATTCGCGCCACTGGCGCCAACAAGCTCGAAGAGATCCTCTACGGCGTACTGCCACAGGTGATGCCACTGCTGATTTCCTACTCCCTCTATCGCTTCGAATCCAACGTCCGCTCGGCGACCGTCGTCGGCATGGTCGGCGCGGGCGGGATCGGCGTCACGCTGTGGGAAGCGATTCGCGGTTTCCAGTTCCAGCAAACCTGCGCCCTGATGGTGCTGATTATCGTCACGGTCAGCCTGCTGGATTTCCTCTCTCAACGGTTGCGTAAGCACTTTATCTGATTAGCGAGGCATTGATATCTATGCACTTGTCTACACATCCGACCAGCTACCCGACACGCTATCAGGAGATAGCCGCAAAACTTGAGCAGGAGCTTCGTCAACACTACCGCTGCGGTGACTATCTCCCCGCGGAGCATCAACTGGCGGCACGCTTTGAGGTGAACCGCCACACCTTGCGCCGCGCCATCGACCAACTGGTGGAGAAAGGCTGGGTACAGCGCCGTCAGGGCGTCGGCGTGCTGGTGCTGATGCGCCCGTTCGATTACCCGCTCAACGCCCAGGCGCGTTTTAGCCAGAACCTGCTGGACCAGGGCAGCCACCCCACCAGCGAAAAACTGCTGTCGGTGCTGCGCCCCGCCTCCGGTCACGTCGCTGATGCGCTGGGGATAACTGAGGGGGAGAACGTCATCCACCTGCGCACCCTGCGTCGGGTCAACGGCGTCGCGCTCTGTTTAATCGACCACTACTTTGCGGACCTCACCCTCTGGCCGACGCTGCAACGCTTCGACAGCGGCTCGCTGCACGATTTTCTGCGCGAGCAAACGGGGATTGCGCTGCGCCGCAGCCAGACGCGGATCAGCGCCCGCCGCGCCCAGGCCAAAGAGTGCCAGCGTCTTGAAATCCCGAATATGTCGCCGCTGCTGTGCGTGCGCACCCTTAACCACCGTGACGGTGAAAGCAGCCAGGCGGAGTACTCCGTCAGCCTGACGCGCGCCGACATGATTGAATTCACTATGGAGCACTGAATGCACGCAGATACCGCGACCCGCCAGCACTGGATGTCCGTGCTGGCGCACAGCCAACCGGCTGAACTGGCAGCCCGCCTGAAAGCGCTGAACATCACCGCCGACTATGAAGTGATTCGCGCCGCTGAAACCGGCCTGGTGCAGATTCAGGCGCGGATGGGCGGCACCGGCGAACGCTTTTTTGCTGGCGACGCCACGCTCACCCGCGCCGCCGTGCGCCTGACTGACGGCACGCTCGGCTACAGCTGGGTGCTGGGGCGTGATAAACAGCATGCCGAACGCTGCGCGCTGATTGACGCGCTGATGCAGCAATCTCGCCACTTTCAAAACTTATCAGAAACCCTTATTGCCCCGCTGGACGCTGACCGTATGGCACGCATTGCCGCACGCCAGGCCGAAGTGAACGCCAGCCAGGTCGACTTCTTTACGATGGTTCGCGGAGACAACGCATGACCCTGGAAACCGCTTTTATGCTTCCTGTGCAGGATGCCCAGCACAGTTTTCGTCGCCTGTTAAAGGCCATGAGCGAGCCGGGCGTGATTGTCGCCCTGCATCAGCTCAAACGCGGCTGGCAGCCGCTGAATATCGCCACCACCAGCGTGCTGCTCACGCTGGCCGATAACGACACGCCGGTGTGGCTTTCCGCGCCATTAAGTAACGATATCGTCAGCCAGAGCCTGCGTTTTCATACCAACGCGCCGCTGGTCAATCAACCGGAACAGGCGACCTTCGCGGTAACGGATGAGGCGATTTCCAGCGAACAGCTCAACGCCCTTTCCACCGGCACCGCCGTTGCGCCAGAAGCGGGCGCGACGCTGATTTTACAGGTCGCCAGCCTGAGCGGCGGGCGCATGTTGCGTCTAACCGGCGCGGGTATTGCCGAAGAACGAATGATCGCCCCGCAGCTACCGGAGTGCGTTCTGCACGAACTCACCGAGCGCCCGCACCCGTTCCCGCTCGGCATCGACCTGATCCTGACCTGCGGCGAGCGCCTGCTGGCTATTCCGCGGACCACTCATGTGGAGGTGTGCTGATGTACGTTGCCGTGAAAGGGGGCGAAAAGGCGATCGACGCCGCCCACGCCCTGCAAGAAAGCCGACGCCGGGGCAATACCGATTTGCCTGAACTGAGCGTCGCCCAGATTGAACAGCAGCTTAACCTTGCGGTGGATCGCGTGATGACCGAAGGCGGCATTGCCGACCGCGAACTGGCGGCGCTGGCGCTGAAACAGGCCAGCGGCGATAACGTTGAAGCGATTTTCCTGCTGCGCGCCTACCGCACCACGCTGGCAAAGCTGGCGGTAAGCGAGCCGCTCGACACCACCGAGATACGCCTCGAACGGCGTATTTCGGCGGTTTATAAAGACATTCCCGGCGGCCAGCTGCTTGGCCCAACCTACGACTACACCCATCGCCTGCTCGATTTCACTCTGCTGGCAAACGGTGAAGCGCCGACGCTAACCACCGCCGACAGCGAACAACAGCCGTCGCCGCACGTTTTCAGCCTGCTGGCGCGTCAGGGGCTGGCGAAGTTTGAAGAAGATAGCGGCGCACAGCCGGACGACATCACCCGCACGCCGCCGGTTTACCCCTGCTCACGCTCCTCCCGCCTGCAACAGCTCATGCGCGGCGACGAAGGCTATTTGCTGGCGCTGGCCTACTCCACCCAGCGTGGTTACGGGCGCAACCACCCGTTCGCAGGCGAAATCCGCAGCGGCTATATCGACGTGTCGATTGTGCCGGAAGAGCTGGGATTTGCGGTGAACGTCGGCGAACTGCTGATGACTGAGTGTGAAATGGTCAACGGTTTTATCGACCCGCCGGATGAGCCGCCGCATTTTACACGCGGCTATGGGCTGGTGTTCGGCATGAGCGAGCGCAAAGCGATGGCAATGGCGCTGGTTGACCGCGCTCTGCAAGCCCCGGAATACGGCGAGCACGCGACAGGCCCGGCGCAGGATGAAGAGTTCGTGCTGGCGCATGCCGATAACGTCGAAGCCGCAGGCTTTGTCTCGCACCTCAAACTTCCGCACTACGTCGATTTCCAGGCCGAACTGGAGCTACTCAAACGTCTGCAACAGGAGCAGAACCATGGCTAATCTGAGCGGCTACAACTTTGCGTACCTCGACGAGCAGACCAAACGCATGATCCGCCGCGCCATCTTAAAAGCGGTGGCGATCCCCGGTTATCAGGTGCCGTTTGGCGGGCGCGAAATGCCGATGCCGTACGGCTGGGGAACCGGCGGCATTCAGCTCACCGCCAGCGTGATTGGCGAAAGCGACGTGTTGAAGGTGATTGACCAGGGCGCAGACGACACCACCAACGCCGTGTCGATCCGCAACTTCTTTAAGCGCGTGACCGGGGTAAACACCACCGAGCGCACGGACGATGCGACGCTTATCCAGACGCGCCATCGCATCCCCGAAACGCCGCTGACCGAAGATCAGATCATTATTTTCCAGGTGCCGATCCCGGAACCGCTGCGCTTTATCGAGCCGCGCGAAACGGAAACCCGCACCATGCACGCGCTGGAGGAGTACGGCGTGATGCAGGTGAAGCTGTATGAAGATATCGCCCGCTTCGGTCATATCGCCACTACCTACGCCTATCCGGTGAAAGTAAACGGGCGCTACGTGATGGACCCGTCGCCGATCCCGAAATTTGATAACCCGAAAATGGACATGATACCCGCCCTGCAGCTGTTCGGCGCGGGGCGCGAAAAACGCATCTATGCGGTGCCGCCGTTTACCCGCGTGGAAAGCCTCGATTTCGACGATCACCCGTTCACCGTCCAGCAGTGGGATGAGCCGTGCGCCATCTGCGGATCGACCCACAGCTATCTTGATGAAGTGGTGCTGGATGACGCCGGAAACCGCATGTTTGTCTGCTCCGATACCGATTATTGCCGCCAACAGAGCGAGGCGAAAAGCCAATGAATCAACCGTTACTTTCGGTCAATAACCTGACTCATCTTTACGCGCCGGGCAAAGGCTTCAGCGATGTCTCTTTTGATTTATGGCCGGGGGAAGTGCTGGGCATTGTCGGGGAATCCGGCTCCGGGAAGACCACGCTGCTGAAATCAATCTCCGCCCGCCTGACGCCGCAACAGGGGGAGATTTACTACGAGAACCGTTCCCTCTATGGCATGAGCGAAGCCGACCGCCGCCGCCTGCTGCGCACCGAATGGGGCGTGGTGCATCAGCATCCGCTCGACGGCCTGCGCCGCCAGGTGTCGGCAGGCGGCAATATCGGCGAGCGGCTGATGGCGACCGGGGCGCGTCATTACGGCGACATTCGCGCCACCGCGCAGAAATGGCTGGAAGAGGTGGAGATTCCCGCTAACCGGATCGACGACCTGCCGACCACCTTTTCCGGCGGCATGCAGCAACGTTTGCAGATCGCCCGCAACCTGGTGACGCATCCGAAGCTGGTGTTTATGGACGAGCCAACCGGCGGGCTGGATGTGTCGGTACAGGCACGCCTGCTCGATCTGCTGCGCAGCCTGGTGGTGGAGCTGAATCTGGCAGTGGTAATTGTCACCCACGATCTGGGCGTCGCCCGCCTGCTGGCGGACCGTTTGCTGGTGATGAAGCAGGGGCAAGTGGTGGAGAGTGGGTTAACCGACCGTGTGCTCGACGACCCGCATCACCCGTATACCCAACTGCTGGTGTCATCGGTTTTGCAGAATTGAGCCGGTGCCGGATGCGGCGTAAACGCCTTATCTGGCCTACAAATGCGCTCCCAGTAGGTCGGATAAGACGCATCAGCGTCGCATCCGACACCCGAACCACGAGGCGAAAAATGATTAACGTACAAAACGTCAGTAAAACCTTCATCCTGCACCAGCAAAACGGCGTGCGCCTGCCCGTCTTACAACGCGCCTCGCTCACCGTCAACGCGGGCGAATGCGTGGTGCTCCACGGCCACTCCGGCAGCGGCAAATCAACCCTGCTGCGCTCGCTGTACGCCAACTATCTGCCCGACGAAGGGCAAATCCAGATCAAACACGGTGACGAATGGGTAGACCTGGTCACTGCACCAGCGCGCAAAGTGGTGGAAATCCGCAAAACCACCGTCGGCTGGGTGAGCCAGTTTCTGCGCGTCATCCCGCGTATTTCGGCGCTGGAAGTGGTGATGCAGCCGCTGCTCGATACTGGCGTTCCGCGTGAAGCCTGCGCCGCTAAAGCCGCGCGTCTGCTCACGCGCCTGAACGTACCGGAACGCCTGTGGCACCTTGCGCCATCAACCTTCTCGGGCGGCGAACAGCAGCGCGTCAACATTGCCCGTGGCTTTATCGTCGACTACCCCATTCTGCTGCTCGACGAACCCACCGCCTCGCTGGACGCCAAAAACAGCGCCGCCGTAGTCGAGCTGATTCGCGAAGCCAAAGCCCGTGGCGCGGCCATCGTCGGCATCTTCCATGATGAAGCCGTACGCAATGACGTCGCCGACCGCCTGCACCCAATGGGAGCCTCTGCATGATTATCAATAACGTCAAACTGGTGCTGGAAAACGAAGTGGTGCACGGTTCGCTGGAGATGCAGGACGGCGAAATCCGCGCCTTTGCCGAAAGCCAGAGCCGCCTGCCAGAAGCGATGGACGGCGAAGGCGGCTGGCTGCTGCCGGGGCTGATTGAGCTGCATACCGACAACCTCGATAAATTCTTCACCCCGCGCCCGAAAGTTGACTGGCCTGCCCACTCGGCGATGAGCAGCCACGACGCGCTGATGGTGGCGAGCGGCATCACCACCGTGCTGGACGCCGTGGCGATTGGTGATGTGCGCGACGGCGGCGATCGGCTGGAGAATCTGGAGAAGATGATCAACGCCATCGAAGAGACGCAGAAACGCGGCGTCAACCGCGCCGAGCACCGTCTGCACCTGCGCTGCGAACTGCCGCATCACACCACGCTGCCGCTGTTTGAAAAACTGGTGCAGCGCGAGCCAGTCACGCTGGTGTCGTTGATGGACCACTCACCCGGCCAGCGCCAGTTCGCCAACCGCGAGAAGTATCGCGAATATTATCAGGGCAAATACTCGCTCACCGATGCGCAGATGCAGCAGTACGAAGAGGAACAACTGGCGCTCGCCGCACGCTGGTCGCAGCCGAATCGCGAAACCATTGCCGCGATCTGCCGCACACGCCAGATTGCGCTTGCCAGCCACGATGACGCCACGCACGCCCACGTCGCCGAATCCCACCAGCTTGGCAGCGTGATCGCCGAATTTCCCACCACGTTTGAAGCAGCGGAAGCCTCGCGTAAGCATGGCATGAACGTGCTGATGGGCGCGCCGAATATCGTGCGTGGCGGCTCGCACTCCGGCAACGTGGCGGCAAGTGAACTGGCGCAGCTTGACCTGCTGGATATCCTCTCTTCCGACTACTACCCCGCCAGCCTGCTGGATGCGGCATTTCGCGTCGCCGATGACCAGAGCAACCGCTTTACGCTGCCGCAGGCGGTGAAGCTGGTGACCAAAAATCCGGCCCAGGCGCTGAATCTTCAGGATCGCGGGGTGATTGGCGAGGGCAAACGCGCCGACCTGGTGCTGGCGCATCGCAAGGGCAATCATATTCATATCGACCACGTCTGGCGTCAGGGTAAAAGGGTGTTCTGATGATGGGAAAGCTAATCTGGTTGATGGGGCCTTCCGGCTCCGGGAAAGACAGCCTGCTGGCGGCGCTGCGCCAGCGGGAACAGGCGCAGTTACTGGTGGCACATCGCTACATCACGCGCGATGCCTGTGCCGGAAGCGAAAACCATATCGCCCTGAGCGAGCAGGAGTTTTTTACCCGCGCGGGGCAAAATCTGCTGGCCTTAAGCTGGCACGCTAATGGTCTGTATTATGGCATCGGCATCGAGATTGACCTCTGGCTGCACGCTGGATTCGACGTGGTGGTCAACGGCTCACGCGCGCATTTGCCGCAGGCGCGGGCGCGCTATCAATCGGCGCTGCTGCCCATTTGTTTACAGGTTTCGCCGGAGATCCTCCGCCAGCGCCTGGAAAACCGTGGGCGTGAAAACCCCAGTGAAATTAACGCCCGGCTGGCGCGCGCCGCCCGCTATACTCCGCAGGATTGCCATACGCTCAACAATGACGGCAGCCTGCGCCAGTCGGTCGACACGCTGCTGACGCTGATCCATCAGAAGGAGAAACACCATGCCTGCTTGTGAGCTTCGCCCGGCCACGCAGTACGATACCGACGCGGTTTACGCGCTGATTTGTGAGCTAAAACAGGCGGAGTTTGACCATCACGCGTTTCGCGTGGGCTTTAACGCCAACCTGCGCGACCCGAATATGCGCTACCATCTGGCGCTGCTGGATGGCGAAGTTGTCGGCATGATCGGCCTGCATTTGCAGTTTCATCTGCATCATGTCAACTGGATCGGCGAAATTCAGGAACTGGTGGTGATGCCGCAGGCGCGCGGCCTGAACGTCGGTAGCAAGTTGCTGGCATGGGCAGAAGAAGAAGCCCGCCAGGCCGGGGCCGAAATGACCGAGCTTTCCACCAACGTGAAGCGCCACGACGCGCACCGTTTCTATCTGCGCGAAGGCTACGAGCAGAGCCATTTCCGCTTCACGAAGGCGCTGTAACATGAGCCTGACTCTCACGCTCACCGGCACTGGCGGCGCACAGGGCGTTCCGGCATGGGGCTGTGAGTGCGCGGCCTGCGTCAGAGCGCGGCGCTCACCGCAGTATCGCCGCCAGCCATGCAGCGGCGTGGTGAAGTTTAACGAGGCTGTCACCCTGATCGACGCCGGGCGGCACGATCTCGCCGATCGCTGGTCACCCGGATCGTTCCAGCAGTTTTTGCTGACGCATTATCATATGGATCACGTGCAGGGGCTGTTTCCGCTGCGCTGGGGCGTTGGCGATCCGATCCCGGTTTACGGCCCGCCGGATGAACAGGGTTGCGACGATCTGTTTAAACATCCGGGCCTGCTTGATTTCAGCCACACGGTGGAACCGTTTGTAGTGTTTGATTTGCAGGGGGTGCAGGTCACGCCCCTGCCGCTCACCCACTCAAAACTCACTTTCGGCTATTTACTGGAAACGGCACATAGCCGGGTGGCGTGGCTGTCTGACACCGCTGGCCTGCCGGAAAAAACGCTGAAATTTTTACGCAATAACCAGCCGCAAGTGATGGTGATTGATTGCAGCCACCCGCCGCGCGAGGATGCGCCGCGTAATCACTGCGATTTAAACACCGTGCTGGCGCTGAATGAAGTTATCCGCTCGCCGCGCGTGATTCTGACGCACATCAGCCACCAGTTTGATGCGTGGCTGATGGAGAACGCGCTGCCGTCGGGATTTGAGGCGGGGTTTGATGGGATGGAGATTGGGGTAGCGTGATGGGGAGAATGTGCGCACTGGCCCCCTCACCGCCCATACTCATCTTCCATCCTCCGCTCTTCATCTTCCAGTTGCCGACGCTCCCGATCAAGCTGGCGCTGGCGATCGTCCAGCTGCCTGCGGCGATCTTCAAACTGGCGGTGGCGGTCGTCATATTGTCTGCGCCGATCGTCGCTCACTTGACGCTGCCAGCCGTCGTCGCGCGAATCTTCATAGTCACGCCCACGGTCAGGGTTATAAGCGTCGTTAATCGCCTGCTGAATATTGCCAATGGTGTCGTCGATAATATCGGCCTGGGCCGGAACGGTGGACAGCGTGAGCAGGGTGAAAAGAAAGAGCGTGGAGTAAGGTTTCATAAGCCAGTCTCTGCAATGGACTGGCTTAACGTTAGTTGAGTGTGAATGAGCGGAGTAGCGGAGTAATCTCAAATTCGGTAAGGCGCAGACTCTTCCATTAGCTGGTTAGCTCGCTGTTTATTTTCCGCCACCAGCACAATGCCATGACATTTTTGATCCGGTGAAATACTCCAGATACGCTCTTCCGGAATGCAACCGCCATCGTAGATCACTTTCGTGCCATCGTAAGGCCAAAATGCCCCTTGTTCAGTGTCTAATACAAACACGGAAATCTGATCGGACTCGCGCGCGATCTTCTGCCAGAGCATCTTCCCGCCATCATATTGATCAAAATCGCTGATTAGCGTGATACCGCATTGCAGAATTAGCGCTTCATACAGCCGAGTTGCCAGCCCCTTATCGCGCTCACCAGGAGAGACACAAATACCTTCCACCTGTACCAGATCCGAGTCTTCCCACCAGCGTTCAACGGCAATGATATCGCTGCCGAACTCTTTTTTACGCTGCAGATCGAGAGCGGCAAGTACCCGATGACGCGGCACGCCTGCAAAAACTTCAATGTCCGCTTCAATGATGGCCGCTCTTGGCGTCTGCTTGTCATAAATTACCTGTAACAGACGTCCAGAAAGCTCGATCTCTTCCACCACGCGAAAAGAACGAGCAACCGTCATAGGGCTATAGGTGGTTGGCATCACGATCATATGTGAATCGCCTCTTGTCAGTACTGGCATAATTCCTTTTATATCCCATTCAGAACAGAATTGCTCACAATAGCAGCACGTTTGCTTCAGGCCTCTTGATAAATTCTGAAAATCATCCCTCAATTTGCCCCAGCGCCTGCGCCAGCTGCGCGCGGGTAAAAGGTTTGCGCAGTAGCGCCACATCGGGCAGCGCGGGGTTATGGCTGGGGCGTAAATCCTGACCACTGATGAGTAGCAGCGTCAGGTGCGGGTAAAGTTTGCGGGCCGCATTGACCACTTCTGCGCCGCTCATGCCGCCGGGGAGCATTAAGTCACTGATAAAAATATCGATTTCTGCTGATGCCGCCAGCAGGTCCAGCGCCTGTTCGCCGCTGCTCGCTTCCAGCGTCAAATAGCCCAGCAGGTGCAACTGCTCGCAGATGGTCTGGCGCACCGCGGCTTCATCTTCCAGCACTAACACCAGTTTATCGCCGCTGACGGCTGTCTGCTCTACCACCGCTGGCGAGAGGTTTTTCGCCACCGTCAGCGCGCGGGGAAGCTGTAATCTGACCGTTGTTCCCTGCCCCGGCGCGCTTTCAATTTCTACGCGCCCGCCCGACTGGCGCACGAAACCATAGACCATCGACAAGCCCAGCCCACTGCCGCTGCCCGTCTGTTTGGTGGTAAAGAACGGCTCGAACACCTGGCTTTTCACCGCCTGCGACATGCCGCTGCCATGATCGATGACCTCCAGCGCCACCATGTCCTGTCGCTGCCCACTGCTGCGGGTGACACGCTGATTCCAGGTGCGAATTTTGATGATTCCCGTCTGCCCTTCCATCGCATCGCGGGCGTTCACTACCAGATTGATGATGGCGTTTTCCAGCTGGCTGACGTCAATCCACGCAGGCCACGCCGGAGACTGCGCTTCGATCTCCAGCGCCAGGGTTGCCGGTAAGGAGTGGCGCATTAATTCGCTTAACTCTTCCAGCAGAGTTTTCAGTTCAACGGCTTGCGGATGTAAGGACTGCTTGCGGGAAAACGCCAGTAGCCGCTGGGTCAGTAGCGCCCCACGTTCGGCGGCTTGCAGCGCCCGCTGTATTCGCGGCGCGTCGGGCGAGTCCGTGTTCACCAGCTCCAGGCTGCCGATAATCACTGCAAGTAGATTATTAAAATCATGCGCCAGCCCGCCCGTCAGTTGCCCGACCGCTTTCAACTTCTGGCTGTGCAATAGCGCCTCTTCCAGCCCCTGCCGCTCGGTTTGGGCAATCTCCATCTGCGTGGTTTTCTCTTTCAACAGCCGTGAGGTTCGTTCGAGTGACGCGGTATTGCGGGCAAAAACGTTAAAGGCGCGCGCCAGTTCACCCAACTCATCGCGTCGCTGTAACGCCGGAAAAGTGACGTCCGCTTCACCGTGCGCCAGGCGGCTCATGGCGCGGGAAATTGCCGTCAGGTTAGAGCCGAGATTGCGATAGATATACCAGCCTGCAAACGCGGTGATCACCACCGCTAACAGAGCGAAAATCATGATCAGCCTCTCGCCGGAGCGCAGATCCTGGTAACTTTGTGCCACCCGCTGACCGGAGAGCGTCGCCACCTGTTCGGCGTAACGGTTAATGTCACTATTGAGGATCGCCACCAGCGCTTTGATGTGGAACATATACCAGCTGATCGCCAGATCGCTTTGCTCGAGAGCGGCCGAAAGCGGCGCCAGCTTGCGCAGTTCATCATTGAAATCAGTGAGTAGCGTATTAACCAATGGCGTATCGCTGTGGGTCGGTAATGCAGACATCACCCCGACCAGTTGATGAATAATCGCCTGCGGCGCGGACGTGGCAATAGCGGCAACAATCAGTCGGTTCATCTCGTTAAGCAAAATGTCATCTTCCGCGTGAGTGACTTTTTGCAAATGTCGCAGATAACTTAAGTTTTGATATAGCGAACTTAACAGCGCGTTACGCTCCAGATGCCGCCTTTGCCCGCGCTCCAGCATTCCGCCGACGCTGGTTTGCAGTTCGTTACTACGCGTGATGATTCGCGTCACCAGCCCGGCGTCCTGCTGCGCTAAAGGCGCGTCCGCCAGTTGCTCAAGCGAAATTTTTAACGCCCGCTGTGTCTCCTGCAATCGCTCGGCTTCACCTTTGTATTCCAGCGCCCCTACTACCTGCGACAATCGCACCGCCGCCGTCGCCACGTTTGCCGTGTCGCGCGCCAGATTCAGGCTGCCGGTCATATCATCCACCGTTTGCTGCTGCACCTGCTCCTGCATCTGGCTGGCATGACGAAAACCCATTACCGCCACGCCGCTGACCATCAGCGTCACCGCCACCACCAGCAAATTTAAAAGCAGCAATCGCCCGCGCGCGCTGGCAAAAAAGTGATGTCCGGGGTGCGCCATATCACGCTCCGTAAAGAAAAATCGCAATATGACAAATATGAACGGCTTCTGACATTTTGCATTTACTTTCCTGTGATGGAGTGCTGATATCGACAACCTCGCAGGAGTCTGCCATGAACAGCACGCCGGTTCTGGAGATGCGCAATATTGCCAAAGCCTTCGGCAAATTTTATGCGCTCAAGGGGGTGGATTTGACGGTTTACCCTGGCGAGATCCATGCCCTGATGGGGGAAAACGGCGCGGGAAAAAGCACGCTGATGAAGGTGCTGGCGGGGGCGTATACCGCCACCAGCGGCGAGATCCTGATTGACGGCAAGCCCTTTCACATTCGCACGCCAAAAGATGCCTTAAGCGCCGGTATTACGCTGATTTATCAGGAGATGCAGCTGGCACCGAATCTGACGGTAGCTGAAAACATTTTCCTCGGCAGCGAGCTTTCCCACGGCGGGCTGGTGCAGCGCAAAGAGATGCTGATGCAGGCGCAAAAAGTGATCGACCGCCTCGGCGCGCAGTTTAACGCCAGCGATAAAGTCATGACGCTGACCATTGCCGAGCAACAACAGGTCGAAATCGCCCGCGCGCTGCATCGCAACAGCCGCATTCTGGTGATGGACGAACCCACCGCCGCCCTCTCCTCGCGTGAAACTCACCGCCTGTTTGAACTGATTATGCGGCTGCGCGATGAAGGGATGGCGATTATCTATATCAGCCACCGCATGGCGGAAGTGTATGAGCTTTCCGATCGCGTCAGCGTGCTGCGCGACGGGCAATACGTTGGCAGCCTGACCCGCGATAACCTCAACGCCGCTGAACTGGTACGGATGATGGTCGGCAGGCCACTGAGCGATCTGTTCAATAAAGAGCGCGATATCCCGCTCGGCAAAGCCCGCCTGAATGTTCACCACCTGACCGACGGTGGCAAAGTCCAGCCGAGTAGCCTGCTGGTGCGTTCCGGCGAAATTGTCGGCCTCGCCGGGCTGGTAGGAGCCGGACGTTCAGAGCTGGCGCAGTTGATCTTCGGCGTGCATAAAGCGACGGGCGGAATGATTGAAGTCGATGGTGAACCGGTGGTGATCCACTCCCCGCGCGAAGCTATCGATCTTGGCATTGGTTTTCTCACCGAAAATCGCAAAGAACAAGGTTTGTTCCTTGAAATGGCGGCAGCCGAAAACATCACCATGGCAACCCTGGAGCGCGATGCCAGCTGGGGAATACTCAACCGCAAAAAAGCACAAACCATCTCCGATGACGCCATTAAGTTGCTCAACATCCGCGTGCCTCATGCCCAGGTGCGAGCGGGCGGGCTTTCAGGCGGCAATCAGCAAAAGCTGTTGATCTCCCGCTGGGTGGCGATTGGCCCGCGTATTTTACTGCTCGACGAACCCACGCGTGGTGTGGATGTCGGCGCAAAAAGCGAGATCTACCGGATCATGAACGAGATGGCGCGCAAAGGCGTGGCGATCCTAATGATCTCCAGCGAACTGCCGGAGATAGTCGGCATGAGCGATCGCGTTTATGTGATGCGCGAAGGCAGCATTGCCGGTGAGTTAAACGGCAAAAACATCACCCAGGAAAACATTATGACCTTAGCGACTGGCGTCAACGACGCCCATTCCCAGGCGGTGCCCTCATGACGACCTCTGTAAAGACCTCTGCCAAAAAAATGCTGATGAGCGATCTGATGCAAACGGTCGGCATTTTGCCCATTTTAATTCTGATCGTGGCGGTATTTGGCTTTATCGCGCCAAACTTTTTTACCGAAAGCAACCTGCTAAATATTACCCGCCAGGCGTCGATCAACATTGTGCTGGCGGCGGGGATGACCTTCATCATTTTGACTGGCGGGATCGACCTTTCTGTAGGTTCAATTCTCGGCACCACGGCGGTAGCGGCGATGGTCGTCTCCCTTAGCCCGGAGTTCGCCATGCTGTCGATTCCAGCGGCGCTGATGTTCGGCCTGCTGCTGGGGTTGTTCAACGGCGCACTGGTGGCCTTTGCCGGATTGCCACCGTTTATCGTCACGCTCGGCACCTATACGGCGCTACGCGGGGCGGCGTATCTGCTGGCGGACGGCACCACGGTCATCAACTCCAACATTAATTTCGAGTGGATAGGTAATAACTATCTTGGGCCTGTCCCGTGGCTGGTGGTGATTGCCCTCGCAGTGATTGTGCTGTGCTGGTTTATTCTGCGCCGCACCACGCTTGGCGTTCATATCTACGCCGTCGGCGGCAATATGCAGGCAGCGCGTCTTACCGGCATTAAGGTCTGGCTGGTGCTGCTGTTTGTTTATGGCATGAGCGGCCTGCTTTCAGGGCTTGGCGGGATTATGAGCGCCTCGCGGCTGTACAGCGCCAACGGCAACTTAGGCATGGGGTACGAACTGGATGCCATTGCGGCGGTGATCCTCGGCGGCACCAGTTTTGTCGGTGGCATCGGCACCATCACCGGCACGCTGGTTGGGGCGCTGATTATCGCCACGCTAAACAACGGCATGACCCTAATGGGCGTCTCTTACTTCTGGCAACTGGTGATCAAAGGGGCGGTGATCATCATTGCGGTGCTGATCGATAAATACCGTACCCGACATCATCAAAGCGCATAACAACAATACCCTACACATGAGGAATACAGCATGAGATTGAAGCCCTTAGTGACCGCGCTCTGTGCAGGCGCGCTGCTGGCAGCGGCACCGTTCGCCCAGGCGAAAGATCTGAAATCGATAGGCGTGACGGTGGGCGACCTGGCGAACCCGTTCTTCGTACAGATCACCAAAGGCGCGGAGCTGGAAGCACGCAAACTGGCAGGCGATAACGTCAAAGTGACGCTGGTTTCCAGCGGCTACGATCTGGGCCAGCAGGTGTCGCAGATCGACAACTTTATCGCCGCTAACGTCGATATGATCATCCTCAACGCTGCCGATTCAAAAGGGATCGGCCCGGCGGTGAAACGGGCGAAAGACGCCGGGATCGTGGTCGTCGCAGTTGACGTAGCGGCAGAAGGCGCCGATGCCACCATCACTTCCGATAACACCCAGGCAGGCGAAATGGCCTGTAAGTACATCACCGATCGCCTGAAAGGCAAAGGCAACGTGGTGATCATCAACGGGCCTCCGGTGTCCGCCGTGCAAAACCGCGTTGAAGGCTGCCAGACTGAATTTAAACGCCATCCTGACATCAAGGTGCTCTCTGACAACCAGAACGCCAAAGGCAGTCGTGAAGGCGGGCTGGAGGTAATGACCGGACTGCTGGCGGCAAATCCGAAGATCGACGGCGTATTTGCGATTAACGATCCCACCGCGATCGGTGCCGATCTGGCAGCCAAACAGGCACAACGTAGCGAGTTCTTTATTGTCGGCGTTGACGGAAGCCCGGACGCCGAAGAGGCGCTGAAACGTGAGAACTCGTTGTTTGTCGCCACCCCTGCGCAAGATCCCCAGGTGATGGCAGCGAAAGCGGTGGAAATTGGCTACGACATTTTGCAGGGCAAACCCGCGCCGAAAGAGCCGGTGCTGATCCCGGTGACGATGATCGACAAAAACAACGTCGGCAATTACAAAGGCTGGACGGTGAAATAAGTCCACACGCCGGGCGGCGCAGCTGCCCGGCCACCGCTAAGGAGAACGCTTTCGATGAAACGCTCCGCTATAAACGACATTCTCGGCCATACACGGCAATTCTTTTCGCAACATGACGTGCATCTTCCGCCCTTTGCCAGTTTCACGCCTGCCCAATGGCAACAACTCGACTCCACTGCGTGGGAGGAAGTTTTTGAGCTCAAACTCGGCTGGGATGTTACCGCTTTTGGTGGCAACGACTTTGCTGCACAGGGGCTGACGCTGTTTACCCTGCGTAACGGCTCACCAAAAGGAATGCCGTATGTGAAATGTTACGCCGAGAAGATCATGCATGTGCGCGATGCGCAGGTAACGCCAATGCATTTTCACTGGCGTAAGCGTGAGGACATTATCAATCGCGGCGGCGGCAATTTGATTGTTGAACTGTGGAATGCCGATAGCAACGAGCAAACGGTTGATAGCGACGTTACGGTGGTGATCGACGGCTGCCGCCAGAAACATACCGCAGGCAGTCAGTTGCGCCTGTCTCCCGGCGAAAGTATCTGCCTGCCGCCTGGCCTTTATCACAGCTTTTGGGCAGAAGCCGGTTTTGGCGATGTGCTGGTTGGCGAAGTCTCTTCTGTTAATGACGACGACCACGATAACCACTTTTTACAGCCGCTGGACCGCTACAACCTGATTGACGAAGACGAACCGGCCCAGTTGGTGTTGTGTAACGAATACCGCCAGTTCCGCTGAATAAGGAGAACGTTATGCCGTTGATTTCTCTCGCTGAAGGGCTGGCTCATGCCCGCGAACATCACTATGCGTTAGGCGCGTTTAATGTGCTGGACTCACACTTTTTACGCGCGCTATTCGCTGCGGCCAGACTGGAACGCTCGCCGTTTATTATCAACATTGCCGAAGTACATTTTAAATATATCTCGCTGGATTCCCTGGTCGAAGCCGTGAAATTTGAAGCGGCGCGCCATGCCATTCCGGTGGTGTTAAATCTCGATCACGGGCTGCATTTTGAATCGGTGGTGCAAGCGTTGCGGCTGGGATTCAGCTCGGTAATGTTTGACGGCTCCACGCTGGAGTATGAAGAAAATGTCCGCCAGACGCGGGAAGTGGTGAAAATGTGCCATGCCGTTGGCGTATCGGTAGAAGCTGAACTGGGCGCGGTAGGTGGCGACGAAGGCGGTGCGCTTTACGGTCATGCCGATGAATCTCTGTTTACCGATCCGCAACTGGCGCGTGATTTTGTCGACCGTACCGGCATTGACGCGCTGGCCGTGGCGATTGGCAATGCACACGGCAAATATCGCGGCGAACCGAAACTCGATTTCCCGCGCCTCGACGCTATCCGCCAGCAGGCGGCTATCCCGCTGGTGTTACACGGCGGCTCAGGGATTAGCGATGCCGATTTCCGCCGCGCCATCGAACGGGGTATCCACAAAATCAATTTCTACACTGGTATGTCGCAAGCGGCGCTGGCAGCCGTTGAGGCCCGAATGGCGCGCCGTCTGCCGATGTATGACGAGTTCGCCGAGTTACTGCTGGCAGTGGAAGCCGCCATCAGCGATACGGTTGCACAACAGATGCGTATTTTCGGCAGTGCGGGGCAAGCATGATGGAACGTAAAGGGATTATCGCCGCAGGCAATATGCTGGTTGACCACGTCCATCAGATTATCCAGTGGCCAGAGCGCGGCTGGCTGGCGGAGATCACCCACAGCGAACGCTCAACCGGAGGCGCGCCGCTTAACGTCCTGCTGACGCTGGCGAAAATGCGCACCGGGATGCCGTTACAGGCGGTCGGGCTAATCGGTCAGGACAGCGACGGCGATTACATCATGGCGATGCTTGAGCAATATCACGTCAATCGCCAGCATGTGCAGCGCACCACCTTTGCCCCGACGTCGATGTCGCAGGTGATGACCGACCCCGGCGGGCAGCGCACCTTTTTCCATTCGCCGGGCGCTAACCGACTGCTTGATCTTCCGGCGTTCGATCAGCTTGATAACAGCATGAAGATTTTCCATCTCGGCTATTTACTGTTGCTCGATAGCCTGGATATGCCGGACGATGTTTACGGTACTCGTAGCGCGCGTCTGCTGGCGCAAATGCGTGATAATGGCTTTGAAACCTCGCTCGACCTTGTCTCCCGCAAGGGCGATCCGCGTTATCAGCCGATGGTGCTGCCCGCGTTGCGCCATCTGGATTATCTGATAATTAACGAACTGGAGGCCGGGGAGTTTAGCGGGCTGGAAATTCGCTTACCCAACGGCGAACCGCATATCGTGCATATTGCTGCCGCCGCGCGTGAACTGTTAGATGCGGGCGTACGCCAGCGAGTGGTGATCCACTGCCCGGAAGGTGCCTGGGGAGAGACACCGGAACAGGGCGGCGTGTGGATCCCTTCGCAAAAGTTAGAGCAACGGGAAATTATCGGCAGCGTCGGCGCGGGCGATGCATTTTGTGCCGGATTTTTATATGGCTGCCATGAACGCTGGACGCTTACCGAGAGCATCAAACTGGCACACGCCTGCGCGCGGGCAAGCCTGTTATGTGCCAATGCTATCGACGGGGCAAAAACGCTGGAAGAACTACAAACAGAATTGTCGGATTAGTGCACGTCGGCAGCGAAGACATACCCCAGACCGCGCAGAGTTTTAATCAACATCGGCTGATGCGGGTTTAGTTCGATTTTGCGGCGTAAGCGCATGATTAATACGTCGATGGTGCGATCAAACACCTCCACGCTATCGCTGTGGGTGAACTCCAGCAACTGCTCGCGGCTCAATACCCGACGAGCGTTTTGCGCCAGGGCCAGTAACAAGCCATATTCGCCCTGGGTCAGCTCGACATGTTGTTGTAGCGGATTGTGCAACTGGCAGCGCGTGGTATCGAGATACCAGCCATTGAATGACAGTCCGGCGTTTTTCTCCTCATTGACCACCAGCGCGCCAACGCGCCGTAGCACCGCTTTTAGTCGCGCGACCACGACCCGTGGGGTAAACGGCTTGCAGATGTAATCATCTGCGCCCATTTCCAGCCCGACCACCACATCAGACTCACTGCCCAGGCCGGTCAGCATCACCACCGGCAGTGCAGGACGCATTTTCTGTAATTGTTGCAATACCCTCAGGCCGTTGGTATCGGGTAGCATCATATCCAGCACTACCAGCGCGATATCAGGATCGCCCTCAACACGTGATATTGCCTCCTGCCCGGTATGGCAGACCGAAACCGTAAAGACATGTTCACTTAACACGTCCTGCAACAGTGCGCAGATAGCCGTGTCATCATCCACCACCAGCACAACAGGTTTCATGGTTATACTCCGAATTATTCACCTGATTAATCATTGTGCGGACTTCTTGCCGAAGTGAAAGAGAAAAGCAATATATATAATAAAAACATAAGTTAGGTCACATTATTGATGACAATAATAAATATGCCGTAATTTTCCCTCTTCAGCACAAATGCCTAATAAAATGGCTCGTTCCGCTCACACTTCCACTTATTAAAGTCGCAAATTCCCAATTATGATAACGCCAGCTTTAAATGACGTATTTTGCATGGATTACATATTTACGACATAAATGATAAATGGAGATTTATATGAATAACTCTCGGTTATTCCGTTTGAGCAGGATTGTTATTGCCTTAACCACCGTCAGCGGCATGATGATAAATACCGCTTACGCAACAGATGAAGCGAAAGGCGCCACTCAATATACCCAGCAGGTTAATCAGAATTACGCCAAATCATTACCGTTTAGCGATCGTCAGGATTTTGACGATGCCCAGCGTGGATTTATCGCCCCGCTGCTGGATGAAGGTATTCTGCGTGATGCGAACGGTAAAGTTTACTACCGCGCGAATGATTACAAATTTGATATTAATGCCGCTGCACCGAAAACCGTAAACCCCAGCCTGTGGCGTCAGTCGCAAATCAACGGTATTTCTGGCCTGTTCAAAGTCACCGATAAAATGTATCAGGTGCGCGGCCAGGATATCTCTAACATTACGTTCGTTGAGGGCGAGAAAGGCATTATTGTTATCGACCCGCTGGTGACGCCACCTGCCGCAAAAGCCGCACTTGACCTTTACTTCCAGCATTGTCCGCAAAAACCGATTGTTGCCGTTATCTACACTCACAGCCACGCCGACCACTATGGTGGCGTGAAAGGTATTATCTCTGAAGCCGATGTGAAATCCGGCAAAGTTCAGGTGATTGCCCCAGCTGGTTTTATGGACGAAGCCATCAGCGAAAACGTGCTGGCGGGGAACATCATGAGCCGCCGTGCGCTCTACTCTTACGGTCTGTTACTGCCTCACAACGCGCAAGGCAACGTAGGCAACGGCCTCGGTGTGACGCTGGCAACGGGCGACCCGAGCATTATTGCACCGACTAAAACTATCGTCAGAACTGGCGAGAAGATGATTATCGACGGCCTGGAGTTTGACTTCCTGATGACCCCAGGCAGCGAAGCGCCAGCCGAAATGCACTTCTATATTCCGGCCCTGAAAGCCCTGTGTACCGCCGAGAACGCCACGCATACCCTGCACAACTTCTACACTTTGCGCGGCGCGAAAACCCGCGACACCAGCAAGTGGACCGAGTATCTGAACGAAACGCTGGATATGTGGGGTAACGACGCGGAAGTACTGTTTATGCCGCACACCTGGCCGGTCTGGGGCAATAAGCATATCAATGATTATATTGGTAAATATCGCGATACTATCAAGTACATTCACGACCAGACCCTGCACTTGGCAAACCAGGGCTACACCATGAATGAAATCGGCGACATGATTAAGCTGCCGCCTGCGCTTGCCAATAACTGGGCCAGCCGCGGCTATTACGGTTCTGTCAGCCACAACGCCCGCGCGGTGTATAACTTCTATCTTGGCTATTACGACGGTAACCCGGCTAACCTGCATCCGTATGGTCAGGTGGAGATGGGTAAACGTTATGTGCAGGCGCTGGGCGGTTCTGCCCGTGTCATCAACCTGGCGAAAGAAGCGAACAAGCAAGGTGATTATCGCTGGTCCGCAGAGTTGCTGAAACAGGTGATCGCCGCCAACCCGGGTGACCAGGTGGCGAAGAATCTGCAAGCGAATAACTTTGAACAGCTGGGCTATCAGGCCGAGTCCGCTACCTGGCGCGGTTTCTACCTGACCGGCGCGAAAGAACTGCGCGAAGGGGTACATAAGTTCAGCCACGGCACCACCGGTTCCCCGGACACCATTCGCGGAATGTCGGTCGAAATGCTGTTCGACTTTATGGCCGTTCGCCTCGATAGCGCGAAAGCCGCGGGTAAAAATATCAGCCTGAACTTCAATATGAGCAACGGCGATAACCTCAACCTGACGCTGAACGATAGCGTGCTTAACTACCGTAAAACACTGCAACCGCAAGCCAACGCCTCTTTCTATATCAGCCGTGAAGATCTGCACGCCGTGCTGACCGGACAAGCCAAAATGGCGGATCTGGTAAAAGCGAAGAAAGCCAAAATTATTGGCAATGGCGCGAAACTGGAAGAAATTATTGCCTGTCTGGATAATTTCGATTTGTGGGTGAATATCGTAACTCCAAATTAATGCCACTCGCTTTTGGGGGCGCTTAAGCCCCCAAAAGTATTTATTTTAAAAATACATACAACCAATTAATACATAAAATATATAAGTTATGAATGCGGTGGCTGAATAAAGCTATTTTTATTCATCGAGAAAATAGCCATACTGACGCCTTCAATGGATATTGATATTCACTACAGATATTGTTCGCAGCAGACAGGATGTATTTAATATGCCAACAGTTCTCTCTCGCATGGCGATGCAACTCAAAAAAACAGCCTGGATAATTCCCGTCTTCATGGTTTCGGGATGTTCATTATCTCCGGCAATCCCGGTGATCGGCGCTTATTATCCCAGCTGGTTTTTCTGCGCTATTGCCAGCCTTATTTTGACGCTCATCACGAGGCGAATGATTCAGCGGACAAATATCAATCTGGCATTTGTCGGAATTATTTATACCGCCCTTTTTGCTCTCTACGCCATGCTGTTCTGGCTGGCATTTTTCTAATCTATTTGAGACGCGCTCATGGAAAGTACGCCGAAAAAAGCTCCTCGCAGTAAATTCCCTGCTCTGTTAGTGGTTGCGCTGGCGCTGGTTGCCCTTGTTTTCGTTATCTGGCGCGTAGACAGTGCGCCATCAACTAATGACGCTTACGCGTCAGCAGATACCATTGATGTGGTGCCGGAAGTCAGCGGTCGCATTGTAGAACTGGCGGTCACCGACAACCAGGCGGTGAAACAGGGTGATTTGCTGTTCCGCATCGACCCGCGCCCGTACGAAGCCAATCTGGCGAAAGCTGAAGCCTCCCTCGCGGCGCTGGATAAGCAAATTATGCTCACCCAGCGTAGCGTTGACGCGCAACAGTTTGGTGCCGACTCGGTTAATGCCACGGTAGAAAAAGCCCGTGCCGCTGCAAAACAGGCCAGCGATACATTACGCCGCACCGAGCCATTACTGAAAGAAGGTTTTGTCTCAGCGGAAGACGTTGACCGTGCAAGAACTGCGCAGCGCGCCGCAGAAGCGGATCTTAATGCCGTATTGTTGCAGGCGCAGTCAGCCGCCAGCGCCGTCAGCGGCGTCGATGCATTAGTTGCCCAGCGTGCGGCAGTCGAAGCGGATATCGCGCTGACGAAACTGCATCTGGAAATGGCAACCGTTCGCGCGCCGTTTGATGGCCGGGTCATTTCCCTCAAAACCTCCGTCGGGCAATTTGCTTCTGCCATGCGCCCTATCTTCACGCTAATCGACACTCGTCACTGGTACGTTATCGCCAACTTCCGCGAAACCGATCTGAAAAATATTCGCTCAGGTACACCCGCAACGATTCGCCTGATGAGCGACAGCGGCAAAGCCTTCGAGGGTAAAGTGGATTCGATTGGCTACGGCGTGCTACCGGATGACGGCGGCCTGGTGCTGGGCGGCCTGCCGAAAGTGTCTCGGTCTATTAACTGGGTCCGCGTCGCCCAGCGTTTTCCGGTCAAAATCATGGTTGATAAACCTGATCCGGAAATGTTCCGCATCGGTGCTTCGGCAGTCGCTAATCTTGAGCCGCAATAATGAGCGCGCTCAACTCCCTGCCATTACCGGTGGTCAGGCTGCTGGCGTTCTTTCATGAAGAGTTAAGCGAGCGGCGACCAGGCCGCGTGCCGCAGACCGTGCAACTCTGGGTAGGCTGCCTGCTGGTGATTCTGATCTCGATGACCTTTGAGATCCCTTTTGTGGCGTTATCGCTGGCAGTGCTGTTTTACGGTATTCAGTCGAACGCGTTTTACACCAAATTTGTGGCGATCTTGTTTGTGGTCGCCACTGTGCTGGAGATCGCCAGCCTGTTTTTGATCTACAAATGGTCATACGGCGAACCGTTGATCCGATTGATCATCGCCGGACCGATCCTGATGGGCTGCATGTTTTTGATGCGCACCCATCGGCTGGGGCTGGTCTTTTTCGCCGTCGCCATTGTCGCTATTTACGGGCAAACCTTCCCCGCCATGCTCGACTATCCGGAAGTGGTCGTGCGCTTAACGCTGTGGTGTATCGTTGTTGGCCTCTATCCAACCTTGCTGATGACGTTAATCGGCGTGCTGTGGTTTCCCAGTCGTGCCATTACGCAAATGCATCAGGCGCTTAATGATCGGCTTGATGATGCCATTGGTCACCTGACGGACAGCCTCGCACCGCTACCCGAAACGCGGATTGAAAGAGAGGCGCTGGCGCTGCAAAAACTCAATGTCTTTTGTCTCGCGGACGATGCCAACTGGCGAACTCAAAGCGCATGGTGGCAAAGCTGCGTGGCAACGGTAACCTACATTTACTCGACGCTGAATCGCTACGATCCCACCTCTTTTGCTGATTCTCAGGCAATCATTGAATTTCGGCAAAAATTAGCCTCAGAAATCAACAAGCTGCGACATGCCATTGCCAAAGGTCAGTGCTGGCAAAGCGACTGGCGACTTAGTGAAGATGAAGCGATGGCGGCACGGGAATGTAACCTGGAGAATATCTGCCAGACGTTATTGCAACTGGGTCAGATGGACCCGAATACGCCGCCAACGCCCGCAGCCAAACCGCCGTCAATGGTCGCCGATGCTTTTACCAATCCAGACTATATGCGCTACGCGGTAAAAACGCTGCTCGCCTGTTTGATCTGTTACACCTTCTACAGCGGCGTGGACTGGGAAGGCATTCACACCTGTATGCTGACCTGCGTGATCGTCGCTAATCCAAATGTCGGTTCGTCGTACCAGAAGATGGTGCTGCGTTTTGGCGGGGCTTTTTGCGGCGCGATTCTGGCGCTGTTATTTACACTACTGGTCATGCCCTGGCTGGACAATATTGTCGAATTGCTGTTTGTGCTGGCACCGATTTTCCTGTTGGGCGCATGGATTGCCACCAGCTCCGAACGTTCTTCTTATATCGGCACACAGATGGTGGTCACCTTCGCGCTCGCCACGCTCGAAAACGTTTTTGGCCCGGTGTACGACCTGGTGGAAATTCGCGATCGCGCCCTGGGTATCATCATTGGTACCGTGGTGTCCGCGGTGATTTACACCTTTGTCTGGCCCGAAAGTGAAGCACGCACGCTGCCGCAAAAACTGGCTGGTGCGCTGGGTATGTTAAGTAAGGTAATGCGGATCCCACGCCAGCAGGAAGCCACGGCTCTGCGCACTTATCTGCAAATTCGCATAGGTCTGCATGCGGCGTTTAATGCCTGTGAAGAGATGTGCCAACGCGTGGCGCTGGAGCGTCAACTGGACAGCGAAGAACGCGCATTACTGATTGAACGTTCGCAAACGGTTATTCGTCAGGGACGCGACATTCTTCACGCCTGGGATGCGACCTGGAACTCGGCGCAGGCGCTGGATAACGCACTACAGCCGGACAGAGCAGGCCAGTTTGCCGACGCACTGGAGAAATACGCCGCCGGTCTGGCAACTGCACTCAGCCGTTCTCCTCAAATAACGCTTGAAGAAACACCCGCCTCGCAGGCCATCCTGCCCACCTTATTAAAACAGGAGCAACACGTCTGCCAGCTTTTCGCCCGCTTGCCCGACTGGACAGCCCCGGCATTAACGCCCGCCACGGAACAGGCACAAGGAGCCACACAATGATCAATCGTCAACTTTCACGTCTGCTGTTGTGCAGCATTCTCGGCAGCACGACGCTGATTTCCGGCTGTGCCCTGGTACGCAAGGATTCTGCGCCTCATCAACAGCTCAAACCGGAACAAATCAAACTTGCCGATGATATTCATCTGGCCAGTTCCGGCTGGCCGCAGGCGCAGTGGTGGAAACAATTTAACGACCCGCAACTGGATACCCTGATCCAGCACACGTTGCAAGGTTCACACACGCTTGCCGAAGCGAAACTGCGGGAAGAAAAAGCGCAATCACAGGCCGACCTGTTAGATGCCGGTTCACAATTGCAGGTGGCGGCGATAGGGATGCTCAACCGCCAACGCGTCTCGGCGAACGGTTTTTTAAGCCCTTATTCAATGGATGCGCCAGCACTGGGTATGGACGGGCCGTACTATACGGAAGCCACAGTAGGTTTGTTTGCCGGACTGGATCTTGATTTGTGGGGTGTGCATCGCTCGGCGGTTGCCGCCGCCATTGGCGCGCATAATGCCGCGCTGGCAGAAACCGCAGCAGTAGAGCTATCGCTGACCACTGGCGTAGCGCAGCTTTATTACAGCATGCAGGCCAGCTACCAGATGCTTGATCTGTTAGAGCAAACTCGCGATGTGATTGATTACGCGGTGAGAGCGCACCAGAGCAAAGTGGCGCACGGTCTGGAAGCGCAAGTGCCTTTCCACGGCGCGCGGGCGCAGATTCTGGCCGTCGATAAACAAATTGCTGCCGTCAAAGGGCAAATCACCGAAACGCGAGAATCTCTGCGTGCATTGATTGGCGCGGGAGCCAGCGATATGCCGGAAATCAAGTCGGTGGCATTACCGCAAGTACAGACCGGTATTCCGGCGACACTCTCTTATGAGTTGCTCGCCAGGCGCCCGGATCTGCAAGCCATGCGTTGGTATGTTCAGGCGTCATTAGATCAGGTAGATTCCGCGCGGGCGTTGTTCTATCCGAGCTTTGATATCAAAGCGTTTTTCGGTCTGGACTCCATCCACCTGGATACCTTATTCAAAAAAACCAGTCGCCAGTTCAACTTCATCCCGGGTCTGAAATTGCCGCTGTTTGACGGTGGACGGTTGAATGCCAATCTCGAAGGCACTCGCGCCGCCAGCAACATGATGATTGAACGTTACAACCAGTCAGTACTGAACGCGGTGCGCGACGTTGCAGTCAATGGCACACGTCTGCAAACGCTCAACGACGAGCGGGAGATGCAGGCAGAACGCGTAGAAGCAACCCGCTTCACCCAGCGTGCCGCCGACGCCGCCTACCAACGCGGTCTAACCAGCCGTTTACTGGCCACCGAAGCTCAGTTGCCGGTGCTTTCCGAAGAGATGTCATTACTGATGCTGGACAGCCGCCGTGTGATTCAAAGTATTCAGTTGATGAAATCGCTGGGCGGCGGGTATCAGGCGGCTCCCGTCGTTGAGAAAAAATAAAATGTCTGCCGCGTGATGGCTGTCACGCGGTATTTCGTTTCGTCACGTCAAAACTGACGACAGCCTGTTTTTCGTCAGAGTTTTGAATAAATAGTGCCCGTAATATCAGGGAATAGCCTCAAATAAAATGTGGCATAAAAGATGCATACTGTGGTCGAGAGCGCGTATGCGTGATTTGATTAACTGGAGCGAGACTGATGAAAAAAGTCGTCACGGTTTGCCCATATTGCGCATCAGGTTGCAAAATCAACCTGGTCGTCGATAACGGCAAAATCGTCCGGGCGGAGGCAGCACAGGGGAAAACCAACCAGGGTACTCTGTGTCTGAAGGGTTATTATGGCTGGGATTTTATTAACGATACCCAGATCCTGACCCCGCGCCTGAAAACCCCCATGATCCGTCGCCAGCGTGGCGGCAAACTCGAACCTGTTTCCTGGGATGAGGCACTGAATTACGTTGCCGAGCGCCTGAGCGCCATCAAAGAGAAGTACGGTCCGGATGCCATCCAGACGACAGGCTCCTCGCGTGGTACGGGTAACGAAACCAACTATGTAATGCAAAAATTTGCGCGCGCCGTTATTGGTACCAATAACGTTGACTGCTGCGCTCGCGTCTGACACGGCCCATCGGTTGCAGGTCTGCACCAATCGGTCGGTAACGGCGCAATGAGCAATGCCATTAACGAAATTGATAATACCGATTTAGTGTTCGTTTTCGGGTACAACCCGGCGGATTCCCACCCTATCGTGGCGAATCACGTGATTAACGCTAAACGTAACGGGGCGAAAATTATCGTCTGCGATCCGCGCAAAATTGAAACCGCGCGCATTGCTGACATGCACATCGCACTGAAAAACGGCTCGAACATCGCGCTGTTGAATGCGATGGGCCATGTCATTATTGAAGAAAATCTGTACGACAAAGCGTTTGTCGCTTCTCGCACAGAGGGCTTTGAAGAGTATCGTAAAATCGTTGAAGGCTACACGCCGGAGTCGGTTGAAGATATCACCGGCGTTAGCGCCAGTGAGATTCGTCAGGCGGCGCGGATGTATGCCCAGGCGGAAAGCGCATCTATTCTGTGGGGCATGGGTGTGACCCAGTTCTATCAGGGCGTGGAAACCGTCCGTTCTCTGACCAGCCTCGCGATGCTGACCGGTAACCTCGGTAAGCCGCATGCGGGTGTTAACCCGGTTCGTGGTCAGAACAACGTGCAGGGCGCCTGTGATATGGGCGCGCTGCCGGATACGTATCCGGGATACCAGTACGTGAAAGATCCGGCTAACCGCGAGAAATTCGCCAAAGCCTGGGGCGTAGAAAGCCTGCCTGCTCATACCGGCTATCGCATCAGCGAGCTGCCGCACCGCGCAGCGCATGGCGAAGTGCGTGCCGCGTACATTATGGGCGAAGATCCGCTGCAAACGGATGCGGAACTGTCGGCAGTCCGTAAAGCCTTTGAAGATCTGGAACTGGTCATCGTTCAGGACATCTTTATGACCAAAACCGCGTCGGCGGCGGATGTCATTTTACCGTCAACGTCGTGGGGCGAGCATGAAGGTGTCTATACTGCGGCTGACCGTGGCTTCCAGCGTTTCTTCAAGGCGGTTGAACCGAAGTGGGATCTGAAAACGGACTGGCAGATTATCAGTGAAATCGCCACCCGTATGGGTTATCCGATGCACTACAACAACACCCAGGAGATCTGGGACGAGTTGCGTCATCTGTGCCCGGATTTCTACGGTGCAACTTACGAGAAAATGGGCGAACTGGGCTTCATCCAGTGGCCTTGCCGCGATACGTCAGATGCCGATCAGGGGACTTCTTATCTGTTTAAAGAGAAGTTTGATACCCCGAACGGTCTGGCGCAGTTCTTCACCTGCGACTGGGTAGCGCCAATCGACAAACTCACCGACGAGTACCCGATGGTACTGTCAACGGTGCGTGAAGTTGGCCACTACTCTTGCCGTTCGATGACCGGTAACTGTGCGGCACTGGCAGCGCTGGCTGATGAACCTGGCTACGCACAAATCAATACCGAAGACGCCAAACGTCTGGGTATTGAAGATGAGGCATTGGTTTGGGTGCACTCGCGTAAAGGCAAAATTATCACCCGTGCGCAGGTCAGCGATCGTCCTAACAAAGGGGCGATTTACATGACCTACCAGTGGTGGATTGGCGCCTGTAACGAGCTGGTTACCGAGAACTTAAGCCCGATTACCAAAACGCCGGAATACAAATACTGCGCCGTGCGCGTCGAGCCGATCGCCGATCAGCGCGCCGCCGAGCAGTACGTGATTGACGAGTACAACAAGTTGAAAACTCGCCTGCGCGAAGCGGCACTGGCGTAAATAAGTCCCTTCTACAGCCTCCTCTGGGAGGCTGTTTTTTTATCCATTCGAACTCTTTATACTGGATACACCCTACCCAATCGTATTATCAAAATGAAAAAAATTATCGCATTGATGTTGTTTTTGACATTCTTTGCCCACGCGAATGACTCTGAGCCTGGCAGCCAGTATGTAAAGGCGGCAGAGGCCGGAGACAGACGCGCACAATATTTTCTTGCCGACAGCTGGTTTAGCTCCGGCGATTTGAGCAAAGCCGAATATTGGGCACAGAAAGCCGCCGACAGTGGTGATGCCGATGCCTGCGCGCTGTTGGCGCAGATTAAAATCACCAATCCGGTCAGTCTGGACTATCCACAAGCAAAAATTCTCGCCGAAAAAGCAGCGCAAGCGGGCAGTAAAGAAGGTGAAGTGACGCTGGCACATATTCTGGTGAATACTCAGGCAGGTAAACCGGATTATCCGAAGGCGATTTCGCTGTTAGAAAACGCCTCGGAAGATCTGGAGAACGACTCCGCCGTCGATGCCCAGATGCTGCTTGGTTTGATTTACGCCAACGGCATAGGCATTAAGGCCGATGATGAGAAAGCGACCTGGTATTTCAAGCGTAGCTCTGCGATTTCCCGTACCGGTTATTCCGAGTACTGGGCAGGAATGATGTTCTTAAACGGTGAAGAAGGTTTTATCGAGAAGAACAAACAGAAGGCGCTGCACTGGTTAAACCTGAGCTGTATGGAAGGGTTTGATACCGGGTGTGAAGAGTTTGAAAAATTAACCAATGGTTAAGGTAGCCCTGATAAGACGCGGTAAGCGTCGCATCAGGCATTGATGTCGGATGCGGCGTAAACGCCTTATCCGACCTACAAAATCACGCTAAATCAGGATATTACGCTGTCTGGCGTAGGCCTGATAAGACGCGCTAAGCGTCGCATCAGGCATCCATACATTGTCGGGAGGATGTCCCCGGCAATCTTCAATTACTGATCCGCAGTCTTATCAAATTTGCCCAGCACTTCACGCTCGTAGGCCATCGCTTTTTTGTGGTCAAATTTGTGTTCCCACTTGGCAATCACCAACACCGCCAGCGCATTACCCACTACGTTCAGCGCGGTACGTGCCATGTCGAGGATACGGTCAACACCAGCAATAAACGCCAGACCTTCCAGCGGAATACCTACGCTGCCCAGCGTCGCCAGCAGCACCACAAACGACACGCCCGGCACGCCAGCAATCCCTTTCGAGGTCACCATCAGCGTCAGCACCAGAATAATTTCCTGCCAGATGGACAGGTCAATGCCATACAACTGCGCGATGAAGATAGCCGCAATACTTTGATACAGCGTCGAACCATCGAGGTTAAAAGAGTAACCGGTCGGCACCACGAAACTGGTGATCGATGCCGGGGCGCCGTAGGCTTCCATCTTCTCAATAATTCGCGGCAGTACGCTTTCTGAGCTGGCAGTGGAGTACGCCAGAATCAACTCATCTTTCAGAATACGAATCAAGATCCAGACACTTAACCCGCACAGGCGCGCCACAATTCCCAACACCGCCAGCGCGAAGAACAGAATGGCGAAATGCACCAGCAGCACCAGTTTCGCCAGTGGCCACAGAGAAGAGAAACCAAAGTTAGCCACTGTCACCGCAATCAGCGCGAACACCCCCACTGGGGCATAGCGCATCACCATGTGCGTCACTTTAAACATGGTTTCAGAGATGGAGCGGAACACAGTCACCAGCGGTTCGCGATGCGCCGCGGGCAGGGAGGAAAGCCCCAGACCAAACAGCACCGAGAAGAAGATGATTGGCAGCATTTCGCCTTTCGCCATCGATGCCACAATGTTCGTCGGCACCAGCGACAAAATCGTCCCCATAATACCGTGAGAACTGCTTTGTACCGCTTCCGTGGTGCTCTGATATTTCGAGATATCGACAGTCGCCAGCTGTGACATATCGACCCCTGCTCCAGGCTGGAAGACGTTCGCCAGGGTGATCCCCAGGATGATGGCGACAGTGGTGATCGCCTCAAAGTAGATAATGGTTTTCGCGCCAATTCGCCCAAGCTGCTTGGCATCGCCGACACCCGCGATACCGACCACCAGCGTGGAAATCACGATCGGCACAACGATCATTTTAATCAGGTGGATAAAGATATCACCTGCCGGGGAGAGAAAATTAACGACTAACCAGTCACGGCTGTCGCTGTGATAATGCAGGTAACTTCCCAGGAGAATGCCCAGCACCATAGCAATGAGTATCTGCCAGGCAAGGCTGATTTTTATATTTTTCATACGATTGACTTCCTCAGTGGAACGCCGTTCCCCGTTCAAAAACGCAAGAACGTTATAAACTGCAGGGTATGGATTGTGTTGCGTTGGTTTGTGGATTTTTTTAACGCTTATGATCAGTATCATTTGCGCGGTATGTCGCGCAACCCTTTAACAACAGAGCTTTTCGCTGCATTAATGCATAATAACGCGACTTTATGGCAAAATTAATGAATAACTATTTGTTATGAAAAGATTTTTATTTGTTTAATTTGCAATAATACTGATTGGTGATTATTTTTTGCATGTGTTCATTCGATTATTTTTTACACATCTCAATAACATAATCTTCAACACTGAATGATTAATCCGCTCGCCGCTGCAGCAGTTTTGCCATATTAATCGACTCAACCAGCTGTGTTCGGTTAACTCGTGGTGAGTTTAGATCCATCACTTTTTGCCATAGTTCGATGGCTTGCGCGTAATTCGCCTGCATAAACGCATCTGAAGCCAGCAGCATCAGGGCGGTGATTTCATTACTGTCCAGCGCGAGGGCTTTGTCGATCATTGCGCGAGTCTGGGCGGTCATATGCTGGCTGGCCTGGTAATAAAGCACCGTCGCCAGCGCCGCATACAGTTCAGCGTTCTCACCACGTAGTTGCAACGCCTGACGGTACGCCAGCAGCGAATTGCTGTAATCGTTTTGCCACAGATAGTACTCGCCCAGCAACGCCCACTGTTCACTGTTTTGTGGATTGGCGCGGATTTTATCCTGCAATGCCTGAAGCTGCGCTTCCGGGGTTTGCTGGCTGGCAAACTGATGTAGCGGATCGCGCTGACGCTGATACTCCGCACGCACCGCCTGCCATTTCGGGCTTAACAGATAACTGCCGACACAGAGAAATACCATCAAAATCGTGAGTGTTGTCAGCATTTTCACCGGTATTTGAGGCTGTTTCATCGCTTCGCCCTTACTCGCCAGAGGATCAGTGCCATCAGCAGTAACAACACCACTGGCAGCGCCCACAACACCAGCGTCTGACCCGTTAACGGTGGGTTATAGCGAACAAAATCTCCGTAGCGTTCGGTCATCCAGCCAATGATTTCGACTTCACTTTTCCCCTCCTCCACCATGCTGTAAACCTGATGGCGCATACTGACTGCAACCGGCGCATTGGATTCCAGTAAGTTCTGATTCTGGCACTGCGGACAACGTAACTGGCTGGCAATATTTAACGCCTGTTGCTGTTGTTGCGGATTGGCGAATTGCCAGGTGTCTACGACCTGAGCGTGCGCAAAACAGGTAAATAGCAGCAGCAAAGTGAGAAGCCCTTTATTCATCGCGCTTCCTCCCCCGCCATCCGCTTAACAATGCGCCCGCAATCATCAACAATCCTCCCCCCCAGATCCAGCGCACACCGCTTTGTACATACAAACGAAAAGCGTAACGATCAGCTCCGGTTTTCTCGCCCATGACCGCATACCAATCATGGATGCCGTTCCAGCGAATTGACGGCTCCATCATTTGCTGACGGCGTGCTTCATAGAAACGCCGCTCCGGCGTTAATTCACCAATACGTTGCTGATGGTCAAACAGTGCCACTATCGCTTTTTCGCTGGTGTAATTGCCTTTGGCTTGCAGATCGAGGCGCTCAAACCGGAAGGTGTATCCTGCCAGTTTTACCTGCTGCCCCGGCTGTAAATTCAGGCTGATCTCCTGACGGCTGACGCTGGAAACCACGATCCCCGCGGCAAATAACAGCACGCCCGCATGCGCCAGCAGCGCCGGAAGCTGCGCGCGTTTGCCAGAGACAAACGTCGCCAGCACAATCACCACCAGCATCAACAGACCAAACGGTAACGTCGCGCGGTTAAAATACGGTGCGCCAACGGAGAGGCGTCCCCAGCCCAGCAAGCCGTAAATCATCGGATAAAGCGTTCCCACCAGCACGATCAGTAGCACCGCGCAAAACAGCAACAGCGTAGCGAGGATTAACATTTCTCGCGATAACCCTGAAAAACGCACCGCCGGGCCACCGTCCCGCGCTCGCCAGCCATACAGAGCCAGAGACGCAAGGCTAATCAGCGCAAACAGGCTGAACAACGGCACGGCGCGGACGTTATCCAGCGCGAACGCATGAACCGAAACCAGAATGCCAGAACGGACAATCAACGTCCCCAGCAGCGACAGCATCAGAGTAACGATCGCCAGCAGCAGCGACCAGTGGCGGAAAAGCCCCCGCTGGCGTGTCAGGGATAAACTGTGCAGCAGCGCAGTGGCAGAAAGCCAGGGTAATAAAGAGGCGTTTTCCACCGGATCCCAGAACCACCAGCCGCCCCAGCCGAGTTCGCAATAGGCCCACCAGGAACCGAGGATGATCCCCGCCGTTAATGCGCTCCAGCCAGGTAACGCCCAGCGCCAACAAATTCGGGCGCTGGCCGCATCAAACTCGCCGCGCAGTAAACTCGCCAGCGCCACGCTCGCCGCCACCATCAAACCGCCATAGCCAAGGTAAAGCAGCGGTGGATGAAAGATAAGACCGGGATGTTGCAGCATCGGATTGAGATCGCGGCCTTCGATTGCTGGGGGGAATATCCGCACAAAGGGATCGGACCACAGCACCACAAACAGTAGCAGTGCGGCGATCATGAGAGATAAAACGGCTAGCGTCAGCGGAAATAGCGGATCGGTTTGCTGCCGATAATGCCAGGCAAACAGCGCGCTCCAGGCGGAAAGCAACAATACCCAAAGTAGCAACGAACCTTCATGACCGCCCCACACCGCCGCCAGTTTGAGTTCCCACGACAGCAGGCTGTAGCTATGTTGTGCGACATAAATGACCGAGAAATCGCTGATGAGAAAACAATACGTCAGTACGCCAAAGGCGAGCAGCAGGAGTGTGAACTGCGCCAGAATGCCAATGCTGGTGAGCCGCATCATGGCAGGCCAGCGCAACCGCACTCCCACGAAGCTCATCAACGGGGTCAAAACATTGACCCCGAGACTTAACAACAACGCCAGAAAACCGACTTCAGGAAGTAATACGTCCAGAAACCACCTCTTTTCTGGCTTACGCCACCGTCAACTGTCCGGCGTAGAGAATGAAAAAGCGCAGCATCAACACGCCGACCAGGCTGGCCCCACACGCCGCCAGCACGGCAGGAATGCCGGAACTGCGATTGACCCACGGTTTGAGCAACATTGGCACAATCAGCCCCAGCCCAGCGACACCAAGCCAGAACCACCACGTCCAGAAACCGCCGCCCAATGCCGCCACCAGCGCACGCACTTTACCGTCATCGCCCAACGCCAGACCGACAAAAAACGCCACCAGCAGGAAAATTTCACCCCATACCACAGGGATTTCCATCCGGTGAACAAAGTGCGCTTCCGTGGAATGCGGGTTACTGCGTTGGCGTATCGCCATGGCGATCAGCGCCACCGCCGCACCGGACGAGATGCCGGAGAAGAGGAACAGCACAGGCAGGATCGGGTTATTGAGGAACGGATACGATTTCAGCGCCGACAGCAGAAAACCGGTATAAGCCCCCAGCAGCACCGCCAGCACCAGCATCAACGTTTCCAGTCCGCGATGAACGGGCGTCAGCAGGCTCAAGGCCTTTTGCACGCTCCCCAACTTCGGCAACCAGCGTTGTTGCAGGGCAAGTAAATCGTGTTCAAAGATTTTCGCCAGCCACAGCACCAGCACCACCATGTAGAGCTGAAACAGCATCACCCCCATCGACATCACCGAGGTAAAACTGTAGTGGAACATCAGCTTCCAGAAGGTCCACGGACGCGTCAGATGAAAGACGAGGATCAGCAGGCCGAGGATCACCGCGCCAGGCCCGACAATCAGCGTGGTGCGCAGCAACGTACTGTCTGCACCACCCGCCTGCGGGTAGAAGCGACGCAGCAACACCGCCAGCGTCACCAGTCCGGCAGAGATCCCCACCAAAAACAGATAGATGGCAATCGGCCAGTCCCACACCAGCGATTCAAAATGAAATGCGGAAGCCTGAGTCATTGGCTCACCTCCCCGTATTTAAACGGCACGCGGTACAGCTTCGGTTTGGTTCCCAGCGCCAGCTTGTAGCGGTAAGTGGGCTTCTGGCGCAGCAGTTGTGAAATCTCACTGTTGGGATCGTCCAGATTGCCAAACGTCAGCGCCTTCGTCGGGCAAGCTTCAACGCACGCGGGTAACTTACCGGCCTGCAAATTAGTCTTGCGGCAGAAATCGCATTTGTCCGCTGTCTTCGTGACCGGATGGATAAAGCGCACGCGGTACGGACAGGCGGCGATGCAGTACTGACAACCGACGCAGAGATCCGGATTAACATCGACAATCCCACTGGCGGCATCGCGAAAAGAGGCACCCGTTGGGCAGACGTCAACGCACGGCGCATGATCGCAGTGCTGGCAAGACTTACGGAAGAAGCGATATTTCACATCAGGAAATTCGCCCTGCGGCTCGCTACGAATAATCGTCAGGCGCGAGACACCTTCCGGCACCTTGTTCACTTCCCGACAAGCATCCATACAGGCGGTACAGCCGATACATAACGACTCGTCATGCACCATGCCGTAACGCACCCCATTGATATTCAACGTTTTCGCCACCACGCGCCCCGCGGTGCCGCTAACGGCTGCCAGCACACCGACGCCGGTGAGAAACTGGCGACGTGACCAGGTCATGGCTGCTCCTTAAGCAACGGAACAGACGCCGGGTTAAAGTTCGGATTGGTGCGCTGATCGCTGTGGCAATCGACGCAAATCTTGATCCGTCCTTTGTCACTTAACGTCTGCATCGTATCTTGCTGTGGATGCAGGGAATGGCAGCTGGCGCACGCCACTTTGGTTACGTGAACATCGTGCGGCCAGAACGCTTTTTGCAACTGTTCCGGTAGATGGCAGGACATACAGACGCTGTTCTGCTCTCCAACCTTGTACATCGGCTCGTTAAAGCGCATCACATCTTTCACCCCTTCGCGGTGTTGCGGTAATGGCTGGCCGTGACAGTTGGTGCAAGTGACCGGCAGTTTGTTATTCGGGTTGATAACGGAAGCATGTTTGCCATGCATACCTTCGGTATCTGGTTTATGACAGTCCAGACAGGCGGCATCCGGGTTACGCTGCTGGGTAACTTCGTAGCGATCGCCAGATGCCTGCGCCGCAGGGGTAGCGGTAATTCCGTTCAGGCTCCACAACAGGCCCGACACCAGCACCCCAGCAGTTAATAACGAACGTAATACGCTCATATTCACTCCATTTTGTTTTCCGCCCCTTGCGAGGCGGAACGGGGATTATTGGCTTAACAGACCGTTTTTACGTGCCTGATCTTCCCACTGCGGGATCACCGTTTTGATGAAATCCTGTTTCTCGGCTTTGATTTGCTCCATGTTCAGGCCAATTGCCTGCTGGGCTTTCTCTTTGGTCGAGATATCCGGGATCTGGATTTCATGGGTGATGCCTTTGGTCGCCAGCAAACGCGCCAATTTGGTACGCGCATCCGCCGCTTTATCCATCGCAGTACCGAGCATCCGTAGACCTTCTTCCGGTGCGTGCATATGAATACCGTGGGAAGCGATCGCCAGATCCCAACGCCACTGGGCATGACGGATATCGTCCTGAATCGGCTTCATTTCGGCTTCCGTCGCGCCTGCGTCCAGTGCCGCTTTCGCTTCGAAGTGAGCGTGAACCAGTTGATCTTCAACCTTGATTTTCAGGTCGTTAATCGACTGCTTACGTTCCGCGACCACTTTTTGCAAGGCGGCTTTGTCCTGGGTATGGCAGTTCGCACAAGTCTGGGCGAAGTTATCAAACGGATTACCAATTTTATGGTCGGTGTAGAGTTTGCCTTCGGCGTTCTGCACTTTTGGCATATGGCAGTCGATACAGGTCACGTTGTTTTTGCCGTGAATGCCCGCTGTCCAGGTTTCATATTCCGGGTGCTGCGCTTTCAGCATTGGCGTTTTTGACAGGGAGTTAGTCCAGTCAGAGAAGGCAATTTTGTCGTAATACTGCTCCATATTTTCGACTTTCATGCCGTCATCCCACGGGAATTTAACCGCTTTGTTTTTGCCGTCGAAGTAATACTCCACATGGCACTGACCGCAAACCATCGATTGCTGGTCGAAACGTCCAGCTTTCTCAAAAGGTTTGCCAATGGCTTCCATTGCACGCGCCGCATATGGACGGGAAAGGGTTAACTCCGGCTTACCTTTGGCGAACTCTGGTGAGGCGGTGTTATGGCAGTCGGCACAACCTAAGTTGTTGACGATTTCCGGGCCGCCGCGCGCCCATTTACCGTGGAAGTAGCCATCTTCGCCGTCTTTCTGGATCAGGCGCGCCACATCCGGGCTTTTACAACTCCAGCATGCCATCGGTAGCGGACCATCTTCGGCGTTTTTCGGCGCACCGGTACGCAGAGTTTCACGCACATCAGTCACAGCAAAGGCATGTCCACGCGGCTTGTTGTAATCGCGCGAGAAGGGATACCCCGCCCACAGGATCACCAGCCGTGGATCTTCCGCCAGGGCGTCAACACGCTCTGACTGTTCCGAGGTGGCTTTCCAGGAGAGATATTGATCGGGATGCTGTGGGGCAAAGGTTTCATTCTTCGCTTCCACAGTTACAGGTTTCGCGGGAGCGGCCGTTTGTTCAGCGTGAACAGAAGTGAAAAAGAAAAAAGGAATCAACAAGCTGAAGATACGGCGTGCGTTTATTTTTATCCTTGTCATAGGGGCTTTATCCAAATTTTGCCATTGAGGCAATGGCAGTTTTTATTGTTTTTTCATGACAGTAACCGCACATACACTGTCATGACATTGCTCGCCCCTATGTGTAACAAATAACCATATGCGGAATGTTGTCTTTAATCAATTGTAAGTGCATGTAAAATACCACTTTAGAGTTAGTTGATAATTTCCTCCATTTCAAACACATGCATAACTGCATGTTCCAGAAAGAAAATGCCAACTTTTGTTGGTGTCCTTCAAAAATAATCCTGTCGTTTATTTGCACAATTCTACTTTTGCGTGATCTGCCGCCCAAATACTAAACAAAACTGCCAATACCCCTACATTTAACGCTTATGACACATATTATTAACATCCCACAAGGAGAACAAAAGCATGAGCCAAATACACAAACACACCATTCCTGCCAACATCGCAGACCATTGCCTGATAAACCCTCAGCAGTACGAAGCGATGTACCAACAATCAATTAACGCACCAGATACCTTTTGGGGCGAACAGGGAAAAATTCTCGACTGGATCAAACCGTACCAGAAGGTGAAAAACACCTCCTTTGCCCCCGGTAATGTGTCCATTAAATGGTACGAGGACGGCACGCTGAATCTGGCGGCAAACTGCCTTGACCGCCATCTGCAAGAAAACGGCGATCGTACCGCTATTATCTGGGAAGGCGATGACGCCAGTCAGAGCAAACATATTAGTTATAAAGAGCTGCACCGCGACGTCTGCCGCTTCGCCAATACCCTGCTCGAGCTGGGCATTAAAAAAGGTGATGTGGTGGCGATTTATATGCCGATGGTACCGGAAGCTGCGGTCGCGATGCTGGCCTGCGCCCGCATTGGCGCGGTGCATTCGGTAATTTTCGGCGGCTTCTCGCCGGAAGCCGTTGCCGGACGCATTATCGATTCTAACTCACGGTTGGTGATCACTTCCGATGAAGGTGTGCGCGCCGGGCGTAGTATTCCGCTGAAGAAAAACGTTGATGACGCGCTGAAAAACCCGAACGTCACCAGCATTGAACATGTGGTGGTACTGAAGCGTACTGGCGGAAAAATCGACTGGCAGGAAGGGCGCGACCTGTGGTGGCACGACCTGGTTGAGCAAGCCAGCGATCAGCATCAGGCGGAAGAGATAAACGCCGAAGATCCTCTGTTTATTCTCTACACCTCCGGTTCTACCGGTAAGCCGAAAGGCGTGCTGCACACTACCGGCGGTTATCTGGTGTACGCGGCGCTGACCTTTAAATATGTCTTTGATTATCATCCGGGCGATATCTACTGGTGTACCGCTGATGTGGGCTGGGTTACCGGACACAGTTATTTGCTGTACGGCCCGCTGGCCTGCGGCGCGACCACGCTGATGTTTGAAGGTGTACCGAACTGGCCGACGCCTGCCCGTATGGCGCAGGTGGTGGATAAGCATCAGGTCAATATTCTTTACACCGCGCCAACGGCGATTCGCGCGCTGATGGCGGAAGGCGATAAAGCGATTGAAGGCACCGACCGTTCGTCGCTACGCATTCTCGGTTCCGTGGGCGAGCCAATCAATCCGGAAGCGTGGGAGTGGTACTGGAAGAAGATCGGCAACGAGAAATGCCCGGTGGTCGACACCTGGTGGCAGACCGAAACTGGCGGTTTCATGATTACGCCGCTGCCTGGAGCGACCGAACTGAAAGCCGGTTCTGCAACGCGTCCGTTCTTCGGCGTACAACCGGCGCTGGTGGATAACGAAGGTAATCCACAAGAAGGTGCCGCTGAAGGCAGTCTGGTGATCACCGATTCCTGGCCGGGTCAGGCGCGTACGCTGTTTGGCGATCACGAACGTTTTGAACAGACCTACTTCTCCACCTTCAAAAATATGTATTTCAGCGGCGACGGCGCGCGTCGCGATGAAGATGGCTATTACTGGATCACCGGGCGCGTGGACGACGTGCTGAACGTCTCTGGTCACCGTCTGGGGACGGCGGAGATTGAGTCGGCGTTGGTGGCGCATCCGAAGATTGCCGAAGCCGCCGTGGTGGGTATTCCGCACAATATTAAAGGTCAGGCGATCTACGCCTACGTCACGCTTAATCACGGGGAGGAACCGTCACCAGAACTATACGCAGAAGTCCGCAACTGGGTGCGTAAAGAGATTGGCCCGCTGGCGACGCCAGACGTGCTGCACTGGACCGACTCCCTGCCTAAAACCCGCTCCGGCAAAATTATGCGCCGTATTCTGCGCAAAATTGCGGCGGGCGATACCAGCAACCTGGGCGATACCTCGACGCTTGCCGATCCTGGCGTGGTCGAGAAGCTGCTTGAAGAGAAGCAGGCTATCGCGATGCCATCGTAACCCACAATTGCCGGATGCGAGTCGGTAACGGTTTGTAGGCCTGATAAGACGCGACAGCGACGCATCAGGCGTTGATTGCCGGATGCGGCGTAAACGCCTTATCCGGCCTACATTCGGCAAGGGTTACCCGAGCGTTAACCTTCTCCCATAAGGGAGCGGGAATTAAAACAATCCCTACATTACCTCTGGAGAATCTGTGATGAATGGTACGATTTATCAGCGGATAGAAGACAATGCGCATTTCAGGGAGTTAGTCGAAAAACGGCAACGGTTTGCCACCATCCTGTCGATTATTATGCTGGCAGTTTATATCAGCTTTATTTTACTGATCGCCTTCGCGCCCGGCTGGCTGGGCACCCCGCTGAATCCGAACACCAGCGTCACACGCGGTATTCCCGTTGGCGTTGGGGTCATTGTTATCTCCTTTGTTCTCACTGGTATCTACATCTGGCGGGCGAACGGCGAATTCGACCGTCTAAATAATGAAGTCCTGCATGAGGTACAAGCATCATGAAAAGAGTTCTGACGGCGCTTGCCGCCACACTCCCTTTCGCAGCTAACGCCGCGGATGCTATTAGCGGGGCCGTTGAGCGCCAGCCAACAAACTGGCAGGCGATTATTATGTTCCTGATTTTCGTCGTGTTCACGCTCGGCATTACCTACTGGGCGTCAAAACGCGTACGTTCTCGTAATGACTACTACACCGCAGGCGGCAATATCACTGGCTTCCAGAACGGGCTGGCGATTGCCGGGGACTATATGTCTGCCGCCTCATTTTTGGGGATCTCCGCGCTGGTGTTTACTTCCGGCTATGACGGGCTGATCTACTCGCTGGGCTTCCTGGTGGGCTGGCCAATCATTCTGTTCCTGATTGCTGAACGTCTGCGTAACCTGGGCCGCTATACCTTTGCGGATGTGGCTTCTTACCGCCTGAAACAAGGGCCGATTCGTATTCTTTCGGCTTGTGGTTCTCTGGTGGTGGTGGCGCTTTACCTTATCGCCCAGATGGTCGGCGCCGGTAAATTGATTGAACTGCTGTTTGGCCTTAACTATCACATTGCGGTGGTGCTGGTCGGCGTGCTGATGATGATGTACGTTCTGTTCGGCGGCATGCTGGCGACCACCTGGGTACAGATTATCAAAGCCGTTCTGTTGCTGTTCGGCGCTAGTTTTATGGCCTTCATGGTGATGAAACACGTCGGCTTTAGCTTCAACAACCTGTTCAGCGAAGCGATGGCGGTACACCCGAAAGGTGTCGACATCATGAAGCCGGGCGGACTGGTGAAAGATCCGATCTCCGCACTGTCGCTGGGGCTTGGGCTGATGTTTGGTACGGCTGGCTTGCCGCATATTCTGATGCGCTTCTTTACGGTCAGCGATGCACGCGAAGCGCGTAAGAGCGTGTTCTACGCTACCGGATTTATGGGCTACTTCTACATCCTGACCTTTATTATCGGCTTTGGCGCGATCATGCTGGTCGGTGCGAATCCGGAATATAAAGACGCTGCGGGCCATCTGATTGGTGGTAACAACATGGCGGCAGTTCACCTGGCCAATGCGGTGGGCGGCAACCTGTTCCTCGGCTTTATTTCAGCGGTTGCTTTCGCCACTATCCTCGCGGTAGTTGCGGGTCTGACGCTGGCGGGCGCTTCCGCGGTTTCGCATGACCTGTACGCTAACGTCTTCAAAAAAGGCGCAACCGAACGTGAAGAGCTGCGAGTCTCGAAAATCACCGTGCTGATCCTCGGCGTGATTGCCATTATCCTCGGCGTGCTGTTTGAGAATCAGAACATCGCGTTCATGGTGGGCCTGGCGTTTGCCATCGCCGCGAGCTGCAACTTCCCAATCATTCTGCTTTCCATGTACTGGTCGAAGTTGACTACTCGTGGCGCAATGATGGGCGGTTGGTTAGGGCTGATTACTGCGGTAGTACTGATGATCCTCGGCCCAACGATTTGGGTACAGATCCTCGGTCACGAAAAAGCCATCTTCCCGTACGAATACCCGGCGCTGTTCTCAATCAGCGTGGCATTCCTCGGCATCTGGTTCTTCTCGGCAACCGATAATTCAGCGGAAGGGGCGCGCGAGCGTGAACTGTTCCGTGCGCAATTTATCCGTTCCCAGACCGGCTTTGGCGTTGAGCAGGGCCGCGCGCATTAATCTCCACTAGCCTCTGGTCACCTGACCAACGGTAAAAAGGTGCGATGTACTGCACCTTTTTACCGATTACACCGCCAAAGCGTTATTGGTTCTCTTCTATTAACAACGCTTCCAGCAAATCAAGATCGTGTAGCAACTTTTGCAGCGTTTCGTTGCTGATCTCCCGCGTGGCGCGCAGGTGATAAAGTTCCGCACGTTCAGAACGCAACGCCGCCAGACGGAAGCGACGCTCCAGGTTCTCTTCCTGGACGGAGCTTTCAACGTCGTTTCGGCCATCGGCACGACGACGCAGGTTACCGATGACGCGCGAGCTGACTTCGGTAAGCAACTGGTTGTCGATATTCTCTTCAGTGTCCGCCGCCAGTCGCTCTTCCATTTTCTGGATCGCCACAATCGCTACTTCTGCCGTTGCCGCGCGCGCAATGCGTTCCTCTTTCAGCTGCTGAGAATGATCTGCGACTTCAATGTGTTGCAGCAGAACAGGCAGCATCACCACGCCAACAAACAGCGAGAAGAGAATGACGCCAGCCGCCAGGAACACCAGCTCATAACGCGCCGGGAAGACGTTGCCATCCGGCAACAGCAGCGGAATAGAGAGCACACCAGCCAGGGTGATAGCCCCGCGAACCCCGGCAAAAGACGCGATAAGAATTTCTCGTGTGGTCCACGAACCAAACTCCATCGGTTTCTTCTTCAGGAAGCGGTTACTGAACTTTTTCATCGTCCACAGCCAGCCGAAACGGACCAGCATGAGCGCTGCGTAAATCAAGATGATGTCGGTAAACAGCATCCAGATTTCGACGTTCGGGTCGATCTCTGCCGCCATCAGCGACGTCTCCAGAATGCCCGGCAGTTGCAGGCCCAACAGCAAGAACACCATGCCGTTAAAGACAAACTCCAGCATCGCCCAGGTGCTGTTCGCACGCAGACGCATCGCCAGCGGCGCACGGCGCATCACGCCTGAACGGGTAATGGTCATCCCGGCAGCAACTGCCGCAAGGATACCGGAAACGCCAATATGTTCGGCAATCAGATAAGAGGCGAACGGCAGCAGGAACAGCAGGACTATCTGTGTCGCAGGTTCATCGCCGCCCCAGCGGCTCAGGAAGCGCAGCGAGCGACCATATAGCCAGCTCACCACAAACCCCGCGAGAATACCGCCGATCGCGACTTTCATAAATTCGACCGTCGCACCGCCAACAGTGAAGATCATAGTTCCCATCGCGACTGCCACGGCAAACTTCAGCGACACCAGGCCGGAGGCGTCATTCATCAACGCTTCGCCCTGCAAAATGCCCATGATTTTTTTCGGTATTCGCCCTTCGCCAACAATCCCGGAGAGCGCCACGGCATCGGTCGGAGAGAGCACCGCCGCCAGCGCAAAGGCCGGAATTAGCGGAATGCCTGGCACCACCCAGTAAATGAGGAAGCCAATGCCGACTACGGTGACTACCACCAGCGCCAGCGCAAGACCGAAGATCTCCCGACCATGTTCGAGAAATTCACGGGTCGGCGTTTTCCAGCCATCAGCAAAGAGCAGCGGCGGGATAAACAAAACTAAAAAGAGTTCAGGATCAAACTCCACATGCAAACCAAACGTCGGCCACGCCAGTAGCGCACCAATGGCGATTTGCATAAGCGGAAGCGGGATCTGAAAGGGCATGACACGAGTGACCACCCCGGACAGCGAAACCACGAGGGTCATTATCAGTATGGTAAAGAAGATTTCCATGCGTTCCCTGTTTGCGATGTTTTATGGTTTGAGAAAGGCGTTATGCCTGAATTCTCAGTTTTTTCAGAATATCGCAAAAGCTCACACAATGTACGGAGAAAATAAAAACGGGCAGCCATTGCCACCCGTTTTCAGAATCTTATTAAAGATTAGATAGCCCAGCCACCCGCGTAGAAGGTCACCAGTGCCGCGGCGATAACAACCGTACCAATGTTCAGCTTACGCCATTCGCCAGAAACCAGACGGCCAATAACCAGGGTCGCGAAACCGATCATAATGCCGGTCACGATGTTACAAGTCAGTACAATGAATACCGCCGTCACCAGCCCCGCCATCGCATCAACAAAATCAGCAAAGTCGATTTTCGCCACGTTACTCAACATCAGCAGGCCAACATACATCAACGCAGGAGCCGTTGCGTAACCTGGAACAAGGTAAGAAAGCGGAGAGAGGAACAGAATCAGCAGGAACAGCACGCCAACGGTGATTGCCGTCAGACCGGTTTTACCACCCGCTGCCGTACCCGCCGCAGACTCAATGTATACCGCGGCCGGAGCCGCCCCCACCAGGCCTGAGAAAACGCTGCTCAGGGAGTCGGTGGTCAGCGCTTTACCGCCATCAATGATCTGCCCGTCTTTATCCAGCAGGTTCGCCTGACCGGCGACTGCACGGATGGTTCCGGTCGCATCAAAGACCGCCGTCATCACCAGCGCCAGTACGCTCGGCAGTACCACCGGATTCAGCGCGCCCATAATATCCAGGCTACCAATCAGCGAGTTACCATTTTCATCGCTCAGAGACGGCATAGCGAAAACGCCGGAGAAATGAACGTTAGGATCGAAGATCAGGCCCACAATCGAGATACCGATAATGGTCAGCAGAATGCCGCCCGGCACTTTCAGTTTTTCCAGACCGACGATCACCGCCAGACCTACCAGCGACATAATGACCGGGAAGGTGGCGAAATCACCCAGCGCAACCGGCAGACCGTCGAGCGGATTTTTAATGACCAGGCCAACACCATTCGCAGCAATCAGCAGCAGGAACAGGCCGATACCAATCCCCGTACCGTGCGCCACACCGTGTGGCAAGTTGCGCAAAATCCAGCTACGGATACCCGTTGCAGAAATGACTGTAAACAGCACCCCCATCAGGAACACGGCGCCCAGCGCGACCGGAACGCTAATATGCTGCCCCAGCACCAGGCTGAATGCAGTAAACGCGGTCAGGGAGATAGCGCAACCGATAGCCAGCGGCAAATTGGCCCACAGCCCCATCGCGATAGAACCAATCCCGGCAACCAGACAGGTCGCAACAAAAACGGCTGCTGGTGGGAAGCCTGCTTTACCCAGCATGCCCGGAACGACGATGACCGAGTAGACCATCGCCAGAAACGTTGTTAACCCGGCAACCACTTCCTGACGGACAGTGCTTCCACGTTGTGAAATTTTAAACCAGGCGTCGAGTGAACCGCCGGTACGCGCTGATGGCGTAGACATAGAAAACATCCCCTGAGAGTTTATTTTTCGTCAAGATGCGTGGCGGACAATCCCCTGCCAGCGAAACGTTATCTTCCTGCTTCAGGTTTGCGACAATGTGGGGCGTCGCAAAAAAGCAAACGTTTAGCTCCGCGCATACAAAACGGGTGGTAAAAAAAAGCAAACGATTATCCGGCGATCATAGCGGCTTTTTCAACCGAAGTTTGCTGCTTTTTTCCCTTTTCTTGTATTGACGATGAAAAACCAGGCAATTGATGCGCAAACGTTATCGTCGATGCGCAAAATTACGGCATTTGTAGGTAGCTTGTAGCGAAGGGTTGCAGTAAAAAATCGTGCAAGATGGCAAAAACATTGCGTCTAAAAAGCGTCTTTTTGCACTGGCGAAAATACGGAGGCGGCATACAATTAAAGTATCAACACCAACCGGAACCTCCACCACGTGCTCGAATGAGGTGTGTTGACGTCGGGGGAAACCCTCCTGTGTACCAGCGGGATAGAGTGAAAGACAAAGACCGGAAACAAACTAAAGCGCCCTTGTGGCGCTTTAGTTTTGCTCGTCTTCCAGCAAACGCGCGCCAGTACCTTCTTCCCCTAAGCGGTCGCCCGGGTTACGCAACGGGCAGTCGCTACGCGAAAGGCAGCCGCAGCCAATACAACCGTCCAGTTCATCTCGCAGAGCCACTAAGGTATGAATGCGCCGATCTAATTCTTCTCGCCATTGCGAAGAAAGCTGCTTCCACTCTTTGGCGCTTAATGTATGCCCTTCAGGCAACACACCAAATGCTTCACTAATAGTCGCCAATGGAATGCCAATACGTTGAGCAATCTTGATAATCGCCACATATCGCAGCACATCACGCTTATATCGTCGCTGATTGCCGCTATTTCGAATACTGGTAATCAGCCCTTTGCTCTCATAGAAATGCAGTGCAGATACCGCTACCCCACTGCGTTTCGCCACTTCGCCTGGGGTGAGCAAGGCTTTAATGCGGGGTAATTTCTTTTCCATAAATCGCTTTACCTCAAGTTAACTTGAGGAATTATACTCCCCAACAGATGAATTAACGAACTGAACACTGAAAAGAGGCAGATTTATGTCCCATCAGAAAATTATTCAGGATCTTATCGCATGGATTGACGAGCATATTGACCAGCCACTGAACATTGATGTCGTCGCAAAAAAATCAGGTTATTCAAAGTGGTACTTACAGCGGATGTTCCGCACGGTAACGCATCAGACACTTGGTGATTACATTCGTCAACGCCGCCTGTTACTGGCTGCCGTTGAGTTGCGCACCACCGAGCGCCCTATTTTTGATATCGCAATGGATCTTGGGTATGTCTCGCAGCAGACCTTTTCCCGCGTTTTCCGTCGGCAGTTTGATCGCACTCCCAGCGATTATCGCCACCGTATCTAGAATTATTGCCCGCACATTAACTCATGTGCGGGTAATTTCCCTGTCCATTCCATAAACATTTGCGGCGGCATCGCCTTTGCAAAGTACCAGCCCTGGCAATAACGCACGCCGCGTTTGCGCAGCCAATTAACTTGCTCCGACGTTTCTACCCCTTCCGCTATCGTTTTTAGCCCCAGACTGTGCGCCAGTTCAATGATGTGTTCCGCAATCAAATGGCTGGTTTTGTGCGTGGTCAGCGTCTCAACAAACGATTTATCGATTTTCAAAATATCGATATTCAATGAATTAAGGTTGTGTAAGTTGGAGTAGCCAATACCGAAGTCATCAATCGCAACTTCATAACCGGCCTGACGGAAAGCATGAATAATCGGCGTCATTTTGGTGACATCAAGAAACGCATGTTCAGTAACTTCAAATTTAATTTGCTGCGGACGCACCGCGTATTGCTCTATTTTCTGATTGGTTCGCGCAATTAAACGCGATGTATGAAAGTCGGAGGCCGACAGGTTAATAGAAACATAGCGATCGGCATGTGTTGCCAGATACGCCCCAAGATCGCTGAATACATTATCAATAACATAATCAGTGACTAACTCAATCATCCCCTCTTTTTCCGCCAATGGGATAAACTCTGCCGGACTCATCACTTGCCCCTGACCACCTGGCCAACGTAGCAACGCTTCAGCGCCAATACATTTTTCTGTTTTGATATCGATAATTGGCTGGTAATAAAGACAAAGCTGTCTTTTTTCGAGGGCGCGTTGCAATTTGCGTTTGGGTGACTGGTACTCCTGGCTAATCCGCAACCAGAGTAACAGGAGTACCAGACTGCAAAAAATACCTGCGGGCAAAGCAAAAATAAGATGATTATAAAAATGAGCGATAAGACGTTTATTTGAAGTGGCAACAATGGCCGCTATTGGGCGTTTTGTCGAATGTACCATTGCATACAAATGACCATTTCGTTGCACCGTTAAATCATTCAGATGAATTAACGGAGTAAACGTTTCAGCCGAGGCCTGGTTGCTTAACGAAAAAAAGGTTTTCGTCACCGTATCATACACGCCCCATTGTAGCGTCGGATCGTCAGATATCACCTCACTCCAGAATAAAGGATTGATGACCGCCACATAATTACCCCGCTGCATATAAGTCATTTTATAACCGGAGAAAAAAGGGGTATCGCGATAATAATAGATAGAAATGTCAGGGTCACGCTTATAATCCGCGGGGGCGATCATATATCTGTCAGCAGGGGCGATAAGTGAAGAACATAAAAAATGGTTATCCTGGGCATATATCAGTTCATTGATATAAAGATAGCCACGAATAATATTCAACATTCGCTTTTGATGATCCGGTGTACAAACTTGCCCCTGATAGCGTTTCGCTTCATCGCTCGCTGAATCTGCCTGTTGAATGACCAGCTCGGATTTATCCAGCGCCAGTTGGGCAAAGACACGAAGCTGATTGTTCACTTCTGATTTTGCCCAAATGAAGGCAATCCATAGTGACAGGATGATGGGGAGGAGTGCTACAAAGATAATGCCCGGCAACGCCAGCAATTTGTGTCGTGCACGATGACTCATTTCTATCAATTCCCTGTCTGGTTATAGCTGGTCATTGCAAGGTGAAAACCCTGGCCACCGACGACGTTAGATAAATCTTACGGTATAAATAGCACTTTTGCCTGATTTGAAATTGATACCTTTATAATCGTTGTTTTATTAAAAATAACACGCTGATATCAAAAAGAATTTACTAAAAAATGCGAGTCAATCAGGAAGATACGATATTTTGTATTTCCGCGACGCCACTGAAAAACCACAAAATAAGCATGCTAATAAAAATAGCGACTCTATCTGGCTAACAAACAACCAATTGTGATATAGTTCACAAAAATAATGAAACGCACTAATTGTTTCATTTTGGTATTTTGCAAGCCCCATGATAGCCAGAGTGCATCACGCCTCCCGTGAACAACACCGTGCTGTCCAGGGCATCGGTTATTTTCAGAGGAAATGTTCGATGGCTACCCTCACCACTGGCGTGGTTCTTCTTCGCTGGCAGCTTCTTAGCGCCGTACTGATGTTTCTGGCAAGTACGCTCAACATCCGTTTTCGTCGGTCTGATTACGTAGGACTCGCGGTGATCAGTAGTGGCCTGGGCGTTGTTTCCGCCTGCTGGTTCGCGATGGGACTGCTCGGAATCACCATGATGGATATTGCCGCAATCTGGCACAATATTGAGTCGGTAATGGTCGAAGCCACAAATCAGGCACCGCCACAATGGCCGATGATTTTGGTGTGATATGCAGAAGCCTCCATTATGGAGGCTTCTTTTTTTATCCCTGGCAGATGCGCTAATCACCTACCTTAAAACAATATAATCTATTGTTTTAAAACAAAATCAGAATGGGATATCGTCATCGAAATCCATCGGCGGCTCGTTAGACGGCGCTGCCGGAGCGGACTGCTGCGGGCGAGACTGTGCGCCGCCGCTGAACTGATTGCCACCCTGCGGCTGCTGAGGCTGACCCCAACCGCCCTGCGGCTGACCGCCACCGACGTTACCGCCAGCCGGAGCGCCACCGCCCTGACGACCACCCAGCATCTGCATGGTGCCGCCAACGTTCACCACCACTTCCGTGGTGTAGCGATCCTGACCGGATTGATCGGTCCATTTGCGGGTACGCAGCTGACCTTCGATATAAACCTGGGAACCTTTGCGCAGATATTCGCTGGCCACTTCAGCCAGTTTGCCGAACAGCACAACGCGGTGCCATTCAGTCTGCTCTTTCATCTCGCCGGTCGCTTTATCACGCCAGGATTCGGAAGTAGCCAGCGTAATGTTGGCAACTGCGCCACCATTTGGCATGTAGCGTACTTCCGGGTCCTGACCCAGATTACCAACGAGAATAACCTTGTTTACGCCTCTGCTGGCCATGTTCATGTCTCCTGAAAAAAAACGTTCTAATAAGTGTAAACGCGCGATTGTAGCATTACCAATAGCGGTTTTACTATGTTGTGACCTCGGTTCCGCTAAACAATTCTGGTCAAACATTGTTACATCGCGCTCTGGGTTTCACATTCCAACACTGTATATTCATTCAGGTCATTCTGTGTCATAATTAACCGTTTGTGATCGCCGGTAGCACCATGCCACCGGGCAAAAAAGCGTTTAATCCGGGAAAGGTGAATGGATAAGATCGAAGTTCGGGGCGCCCGCACCCATAATCTAAAAAACATCAACCTCGTTATCCCCCGCGACAAACTCATTGTCGTGACCGGGCTTTCGGGTTCTGGCAAATCCTCGCTCGCTTTCGACACCTTATATGCCGAAGGGCAGCGTCGTTACGTTGAATCCCTTTCCGCCTATGCGCGGCAGTTTCTGTCACTGATGGAAAAGCCGGACGTCGACCATATTGAGGGGCTTTCACCCGCCATCTCAATTGAACAGAAATCGACGTCTCATAACCCGCGCTCTACGGTGGGGACAATCACCGAAATCCACGACTATTTGCGTCTGCTATACGCTCGCGTCGGTGAGCCGCGCTGCCCGGACCACGATGTTCCGCTGGCGGCGCAAACTGTCAGCCAGATGGTGGATAACGTGCTGTCGCAGCCGGAAGGTAAACGTCTGATGCTGCTGGCGCCGATTATTAAAGAGCGCAAAGGCGAACACACGAAAACGCTGGAGAATCTGGCAAGTCAAGGCTACATCCGTGCGCGCATAGATGGCGAAGTCTGCGATCTTTCCGATCCACCGAAACTGGAACTGCAAAAGAAACACACCATTGAAGTGGTTATTGATCGTTTCAAAGTGCGCGACGATCTCACCCAACGTCTGGCTGAGTCGTTTGAAACGGCGCTGGAGCTTTCTGGCGGTACAGCGGTCGTCGCTGATATGGACGATCCAAAAGCGGAAGAGCTGCTATTTTCCGCCAACTTCGCCTGTCCGATTTGCGGCTACAGTATGCGTGAACTGGAACCACGTCTGTTTTCGTTTAACAACCCGGCGGGGGCCTGCCCGACCTGTGACGGCCTCGGCGTACAGCAATATTTCGATCCTGACCGCGTGATCCAGAATCCGGAACTGTCGCTGGCTGGCGGTGCGATCCGTGGCTGGGATCGCCGCAACTTCTATTACTTCCAGATGCTGAAATCGCTGGCAGATCACTATAAGTTCGACGTCGAAGCACCGTGGGGCAGCCTGAGCGCGAACGTGCATAAAGTGGTGCTGTACGGTTCTGGCAAAGAAAACATCGAATTCAAATACATGAACGATCGTGGCGATACCTCCATTCGTCGTCATCCGTTCGAAGGCGTGCTGCACAATATGGAGCGCCGTTATAAAGAGACGGAATCCAGCGCGGTACGCGAAGAATTAGCCAAGTTTATCAGCAATCGCCCGTGTACCAGCTGCGACGGAACACGTCTGCGTCGGGAAGCACGCCACGTGTATGTCGAGAATACGCCGCTGCCTGCTATCTCCGACATGAGCATTGGTCATGCGATGGAGTTTTTCAACAATCTCAAACTCGCTGGTCAGCGGGCGAAGATTGCAGAAAAAATCCTCAAAGAGATTGGCGATCGTCTGAAATTCCTCGTTAACGTCGGTCTGAACTATCTGACACTTTCCCGCTCGGCAGAAACGCTTTCCGGCGGTGAAGCCCAGCGTATTCGTCTGGCGAGCCAGATTGGCGCGGGGCTGGTTGGCGTTATGTACGTGCTGGATGAGCCATCTATCGGCCTGCACCAGCGCGATAACGAGCGCCTGTTGGGTACGCTTATCCATCTGCGCGATCTCGGTAATACCGTGATTGTGGTGGAGCACGACGAAGACGCGATTCGCGCCGCTGACCACGTTATCGACATTGGCCCGGGCGCGGGTGTACACGGTGGTGAAGTGGTCGCGGAAGGTCCGCTGGAAGCGATTATGGCCGTGCCGGAGTCGTTGACCGGGCAGTACATGAGCGGCAAACGCAAGATTGAAGTGCCGAAGAAACGCGTTCCGGCGGATCCGGAAAAAGTGTTGAAGCTGACAGGCGCGCGTGGCAACAACCTGAAAGACGTAACGCTGACGCTGCCGGTCGGTCTGTTTACCTGCATTACAGGTGTTTCAGGTTCCGGTAAATCGACGCTGATTAACGACACGCTGTTCCCGATTGCCCAACGCCAGTTGAATGGCGCAACCATCGCCGAACCGGCACCGTATCGAGATATTCAGGGACTTGAGCATTTCGATAAAGTCATCGATATCGACCAAAGCCCGATTGGTCGTACTCCGCGTTCTAACCCGGCGACCTATACTGGCGTGTTTACGCCTGTGCGCGAACTGTTTGCGGGCGTACCGGAATCCCGTGCGCGCGGCTATACGCCGGGGCGTTTCAGCTTTAACGTCCGTGGCGGACGCTGCGAAGCCTGTCAGGGCGATGGCGTAATCAAAGTGGAGATGCACTTCCTGCCGGATATTTACGTACCGTGCGACCAGTGCAAAGGTAAACGCTATAACCGTGAAACGCTGGAGATTAAGTACAAAGGCAAAACCATCCACGAAGTGTTGGATATGACCATCGAAGAGGCGCGAGAGTTCTTCGATGCCGTACCTGCACTGGCGCGTAAGCTGCAAACGTTGATGGATGTTGGCCTGACGTATATCCGCCTCGGGCAGTCCGCAACCACGCTTTCCGGCGGTGAAGCCCAGCGTGTGAAGCTGGCGCGTGAGCTGTCAAAACGCGGCACCGGGCAGACGCTGTATATTCTCGACGAGCCGACTACCGGCCTGCACTTCGCCGATATTCAGCAACTGCTCGACGTGCTGCATAAACTGCGCGATCAGGGCAACACCATTGTGGTGATTGAGCACAATCTCGACGTAATCAAAACCGCAGACTGGATTGTCGACCTGGGGCCGGAAGGTGGTAGCGGCGGCGGCGAGATCCTCGTCTCCGGTACGCCAGAAACCGTCGCGGAGTGTGAAGCATCACACACGGCACGCTTCCTCAAGCCGATGCTGTAATCGTTAAGGCCGCTTTCTGAGCGGCCTCAGATTATTGACAAAGTGCGCTTTGTTCTTGCCGGATGCGGTGTGAACGCCTTATCCGACCTACAAAAACATGCAATTTCAATATATTGCATGGGTTACGTAGGCCTGATAAGCGTCGCGCATCAGGCAATTTTGCGTTTGTCATCATTCTCAGGCCGCTTGCTGAACGGCTTTTTCCTTTCAGAGTTACGCCAGCAATTTACGTTTTTCTTCCGGCAGCAAATTCACCGCCTGCTGATAAGACGCATCGACCAGATAATAGATTTGCGAATCCGGCAACGAGCCGTCGAGATATACGGTGCTCCAGTGCGCTTTGTTCAGATGCCGACTGGGACGAACATCGCTATGCTGCTGTCGCAAAAGCTCGGCCAGCGCAGGGCTGGTTTTCAGCGAAACCGCTGGGCGATTTTCCACTTCTTTCACCATCGCAAACAGCACATCTTCCACTTTGATTTGCGTTGCTTTCCAGTCACTATGCACACTCTGTTCTGCGCCTGGTTTTGCCATGCAATATTGTAGCAACTCCGAAATGGTCATTTTTTACTCCCCTTGTAGTGTCGCGATAATGCGACGCGAACCGCCGTGGATGCGATGTTCCCCAAGCCATATTCCCTGCCAGGTGCCGGTCTGAATACGCCCCTGATGCACTGGCAATACGAGCGATACCCCCAGCATCGAGGATTTGATATGAGAAGGCATATCGTCTGCCCCTTCATAGTCATGCTCATAGTTTCCATTGTCGGGAACGGTGCGGAGGAAAAAACGCTCCATGTCATAGCGTACTGTGGGGTCGCAATTCTCATTAAGTGTCAGAGAGGCGGAAGTGTGTTGCAGCAACAGGTGCAGTAAACCGACATTAACACGCGGCATATCAGCTAGTTGAGTCAGGATTTCATCCGTTACCAAATGAAACCCACGAGATTTAGCGCTAAGCGTGAGCGTCTTTTGAAACCACATGTGCTGCTCCTTGATAAAACTCTCTTAATCAGTTTGCAGCAAGACAGCGAAAGGATAAAGGTGCGATTAAAAAAACAGCATTCGGGAGAGTCAGGCGCTCTCCCGACTTATCAGTATTCTGAATTGATGATCACCTCTTCATCGAATGCACCCGCTTGTGGCAAGGGTTTGTAGGTGGAGTTGGAGGCTCGCAGAATGCGGATGCCACGGATGCCAACATCACGTGCAGCGGTAATATCGTTATCGGAATCACCATAAAAAATTCGGATATTTTTATCCTGTAGCCACTGCGTTTTTGTATTTTGTCCTGCTTTATCGCCCGCAAAAATCACCGGGTTCATACTGGTTGCAGGAATGTGAAAGTCATCAGCCAGCGTTTTTGACACTGTTTCAGTTTTCGTAGGGCTACGACCTGTCACAAAGAAAATGGTGTCGCCACGGCGGACATGCATATCAATCAGCTGACGCGCGACCTCTTTTGGAATACTAAATTCATCCCAACCGTTGTTCATCTTTTCCCAGAATGCTGGGTTTTTTAGATAATCTTCGCTTTCTGGCGAGAACGTTTTTTTGCCGCGCCAGAATCCAGGGCTGGAAAACAGAACAGTGTCATCAATATCAAACCCAACAGCCATCTGTGGGCGTCCTGCCAGACTGTTTTCAATTTGGGCGACTGAAACCCAATGAATTGGTGCCTGTTCAGCGAGTTTGGCTACGTTAGTACCCGGATTAAGCGGTGAAGGTGATGAGGCCAGGGCAACAGCGGAACTGTTTAGAGCGAACAATAAGCAAACGGCACTCAATGCCTGTGTGATCTTGCGCATATTTTTCCCTAAATAGTCAGTAAGTTAAAACTTTTTATTGTGAGATTTGTTGAAAAAACCATCTGACCATAACGCCAGCAGCGGAGGAAAGGAAGGATTATCTGCGGTTTTGTTAGAGAAAGGGAGCAGGATCACATGAGAGAAGTTCGTGTTTTTTAATAGCTTAATGTCTATCCATGGAGTAGGTATATCCATTTAGTCCGTGGTTAATATCGCTTACCAGAAGTGAGCGGCTTTATATGAGGGGCAGAGTTTTTCTTTCTCTCTATTCTCAATGATAATAATTATATCAACAAGTTAAAATTGAGCAGGCGGCTGTTCAACCACCTGCTAACGACATTACATCACGGCTGCAAACGCCTTCGCCACGCGATGCACATTTTGCGCATTAAGTCCGGCAACACACATGCGGCCGCTGGCAATCAGGTAAACACCAAACTCTTCACGCAGTCGGTCAACCTGAGCAGCGCTTAAACCGGTATAACTGAACATGCCGCGCTGCTTAAGCAGATAATCAAAATTGCGTTCTGGCATCTCTTTACTCAATACCTTCACCAGTTCCTGACGCATCGCCAGAATACGGGTACGCATTTCTTCCACTTCTGCCAGCCAGCTAGCTTTTAACGCCGCATCATTCAGCACCGTAGCCACCACCTGCGCACCAAAATTCGGCGGGCTGGAGTAGTTGCGGCGAACAGTTGCTTTCAACTGCCCCAGTACGCGACCTGCGGCTTCGGCATCTTCACACACCACAGAAAGACCGCCGACACGCTCACCGTAGAGGGAGAAAATTTTCGAGAATGAATTGCTCACCAGAGCAGGTAATCCGGCGCTGGCGATCGCGCGAATGGCATAGGCATCTTCTTCCATACCGGCACCAAATCCTTGATAGGCAATATCGAGGAATGGGATAAGCTCGCGTGCTTTGAGAATTTCAATCACCGCATCCCACTGGTCGTTGGTGAGATCGGCGCCCGTTGGGTTATGACAACAAGGATGCAGCAGCACAATGCTGCGGGCAGGTAATGTTTTCAGCGTCGCCAACAGGTCATTAAAACGCACGCCGTTAGTCGCTTCGTCATACCAGGGGTAAGTATTCACTTCGAATCCAGCCCCAGCGAATATTGCTACGTGGTTTTCCCAGGTAGGATCGCTGACCCAGACGCCTGATTCCGGGAAGTAGCGTTTCAGGAAGTCAGCGCCTACTTTTAATGCCCCCGAACCACCGAGCGTCTGAATGGTCGCCACACGCTGTTGTTGTAACACCGGATGGTCAGAGCCAAACAGCAGCGGCGCAATGGCATGGCGGTAGCTGTTCAGCCCTTCCATCGGTAAATAAAGCGAAGCGCCATGAGGTTGTGCATTCAGACGCGCTTCCGCTTCCGCGACAGCTTTTAGTTGCGGAATAATCCCGTCTTCGTTGTAGTACAGACCGATACTCAAATTCACTTTGTCGCTGCGAGTGTCTTCTTTAAAACGCTCCATAAGCGAAAGAATCGGGTCGCCAGCATAGGCGTCAACTTTTTGAAACACGCGATGGTTCTCCAGGTTTACGGGCAGGTGGTTAAAACACAATAAACCGGAAGATGGCGAAGATCGAGAGGATGTTCAGCGACGAACGGCAATTAACCAGAGGGTAAGACTGATGACAAACGCAAAACCACCAGATGCATGACGTTTATCAGGCCTATGCGAGAATATCAATTTATTGAATTTACAAGATATTACGTGCCGGATAAGGCATTCACGCCGCATCCGGCACAGACAATCAACTATTACAGAACGATTAATCCACGTATTTCATCGCGACCCTTGACGTCAGGCGCGTGATAAGTTCGTAAGCACTCACTTTTGTTATTTCTGCGATACGCTCTACGGGCAAACCTTCACCCCATAAAATGACCTGGTCCCCGGCTTTATCCTGCGCCTGTGGACCTAAATCTACGCAAATCATATCCATCGCCACGCGACCAACAATCGGCACTTCACGACCATTAACCAGCACTGGCGTACCGGACGGCGCGGCGCGCGGGTAGCCATCGCCATAGCCCATCGCCACCACGCCAAGGCGGGTATCGCGTTCGCTAATCCAGGTGCCGCCATAGCCTACCGGTTCACCCGCTTTATGCTCACGCACGGCAATCAGGCTGGAGGTCAGTGACATCACAGGCTGGCAACCGAAATCAGCACCGGTGGAGCCATCTTCCAGCGGTGACACGCCGTAAAGAATGATGCCCGGGCGCACCCAATCAAAATGCGACTGCGGCCATAACAAAATTCCGCCCGATGCGGCGATTGAACGCTTGCCGGGTTTGCCTTCGCAAAAGGTATTGAAGATATCGAGTTGTTTCTCAGTCGCGCCGCATTTTGGCTCATCAGCGCGAGCAAAGTGGCTGACAATATTCACCGGCTGACGGACGTTTTTACATTGCGTAAGACGTTGATAAAACGCCTCAGCTTGTTCCGGTAAAACGCCCAGTCGATGCATACCGGTGTCGAGTTTCATCCAGACGGTAACTGGCTCCTCCAGACTGGCCTCTTCCAGAGCAGCAAGCTGTTCTTCGTTATGCACGGCAGTATGCAGATGTTCAGCGGAAATAGTCGGCAGATCGTCTGCTTCAAAAAAGCCTTCCAGTAACAATATAGGTTGCGTGATGCCCCCTGCTCTAAGCCGCAGGGCTTCTTCGAGACGGGCTACGCCAAAGGCGTCGGCATCAGGAAGCGTTCGCGCGGTTTCAAGAAGACCGTGACCATAAGCGTTCGCTTTCACCACCGCAACCAGTTTACTGGCGGGGGCCAGTTCACGCAGACGTTGCAAGTTGTGTCGCAGAGCGCGGCGGTTAATCACTACAGTTGCCGCTTGCATTTGTATTCCTTGATAAGTGTTTGCTTTAATTACCTAATACATAAAATAATTATTATTCGTCATCGTACTGCGGCCCCGCGTAGTTGTCGAAGCGCGACCATTGACCGTTAAAGGTCAGGCGTACCGTCCCGATTGGGCCGTTACGTTGTTTACCGATAATAATTTCCGCGATGCCTTTCAAATCACTGTTCTCGTGATAAACCTCATCACGATAGATAAACATGATCAAGTCCGCATCCTGCTCGATGGAGCCGGATTCACGCAAGTCGGAGTTGACCGGACGTTTGTCGGCACGTTGTTCCAGAGAACGGTTCAACTGGGACAGGGCCACCACCGGCACATTCAGTTCTTTTGCCAGCGCTTTCAGCGAGCGGGAGATTTCTGCAATTTCCAGCGTACGGTTGTCGGAAAGTGACGGCACACGCATCAGCTGCAGGTAGTCGATCATGATAAGCCCGATGCCGCCGTGCTCACGGGCAATACGACGCGCGCGCGAGCGCACTTCCGTTGGCGTCAGACCGGAGGAGTCATCAATATAGATGTTACGTTTCTCGAGCAAAATGCCCATCGTGCCGGAAATACGCGCCCAGTCTTCATCATCCAGTTGCCCGGTACGGATTTTGGTCTGGTCAACGCGCGACAGCGATGCCAGAGAACGCATCATAATCTGTTCCGATGGCATCTCCAGCGAGAAGATAAGTACCGGTTTATCCTGCAACATCGCCGCATTTTCGACGAGGTTCATCGCAAATGTCGTTTTACCCATCGACGGACGCGCCGCGACGATAATCAAGTCCGACGGCTGCAAACCGGCGGTTTTTTTGTTGAGATCGTCATAGCCGGTGTTTACCCCGGTGACGCCATCGTGCGGCTGCTGGAACAGTTGCTCAATACGCGCCACGGTAGCGTCGAGCACATCGGCGATGTTCTTCGGCCCTTCGTCTTTATTGGCGCGACTTTCGGCAATTTTAAAGACGCGGGATTCAGCAAGGTCCAGCAAGTCTTCACTGGTGCGCCCTTGCGGATCAAAACCAGCTTCGGCAATCTCGTTAGCAACTGAGATCATCTCACGGACAACAGCACGTTCCCGCACGATGTCAGCATAAGCGCTGATGTTCGCCGCACTTGGCGTATTTTTTGACAGCTCTGCCAGATAAGCGAAACCACCGACGCTATCAAGTTGCCCCTGGCGCTCCAGCGATTCCGCCAGAGTTATCAGGTCTATCGGGCTACCACCTTCCTGCAAACGCGCCATTTCGGTAAAGATATGGCGGTGCGGACGGGTGTAGAAATCGTCTGCCACTACACGCTCGGCCACATCGTCCCAGCGTTCGTTATCCAGCATTAAACCGCCCAACACCGACTGCTCCGCTTCGATCGAGTGCGGAGGCACTTTCAGCCCGGCAACTTGTGGATCGCGCTCGCGAAGCTCAGCCTGCTGTTTGTTGAAGGGTTTATTTCCAGCCATAGTGAATGGAGTTACCTGCTGTTAAAAAGGGATAGAGAGTATAGCGAGAAACAGTTTCTCGCTACAGCATTTAACGCCCCCGTCTTCCGGTAGAAGCGCGAATTTGCAGGGTTGGGCGATAGACGTAATGGCTGAGCGGTGCGTCTGGCTGCGCAATACGCCGTAAAATTTGCTGCGCCGCCTGTTTCCCCAGAGCCAATGGCTCTACCGCAATTGTGGTTAACGGCGGGTTACTGTAAGCACAAGCCGCCACGCCATCATTACCAATCAACGAAATATCTTCCCCGGCAAATAATCCTCTTTCGCCCAGTGCCGACTCCGCGCCAAAAGCCATTAAATCGTTATAACAAATCACCGCTGTGGGTGGAGAAGGCATATCCAACAGTTGTTGCATCAACTGGTAACCGTTGGCCTGAGTCGGTTCAGCGCGCAGCGAAAAAGCATCAGTGCTCCACGGCTGTAAATCATGATGATTCATCGCCTCCAGGTATCCCTGATAACGCATATGGTGCGTAAGTCCCCCAATAAACACGATGTCTCTGTGCCCTTGTTGAATGAGATATTCCGTAGCTTCCCGGACGCCTGCGTGGCTGTCCACGCCAACGTAATCGACGGGCAATTGTTGCCAGTCCAGAGGGCGCATTGTGATTAATAAGGGTGTGGAACTGTTGGCATAACGCTGTAAATCGGCTTCTGAGGTGCTGTTTACTGGACAGAGGACAATGCCCGCGACGTGGTGTTCCAGCAAGGTATCAAGTACCTGTTTTTGCCGATCGCTACGCTGGGAGGTATTGGACATTACGGTGATAAAACCGTGCTCCGCCAGCGTGATCTCAAGGCCCATTGTAAATTCAGCGAAAAAAGGGTTGGTCAAATCATCAATCACCACGCCGATAGTCAGCGATTTTTGCGAACGCAGATTGGCAGCAAAACGGTTATAGACATAGCCTAATTGCTCAATGGCTTGCTGGACTTTTTGTTGCGTCTCTTTTTTGATAAGCGGACTGTCGTTGAGTACCAGCGACACGGTCGATTTCGAAACGCCAGCCGCACGTGCAACATCGGTTAATGTTACCCGCTTTCTTCCTGTATCCGACTTCGCCATGACTACTCCAACCCCCCATAAGATCAAGGCATTTACTTTATCATAATCTCCTTTTACTCATGCGATCCGTTAACGCCATGGATCGCAGGAGATCGTCGATTCGATCACAGATTCATACTTCCCTTGTTGTATTTTTTGCACGCCAATCGTACAAATTACGCATAAATTAGATCGTTCCAATTAATTTATAATCACTATTATGTTGTTTTACATTGATATTTTTAATTATTTTTATATCGAAATAAGGAAATTATTATGTGCTCTGTACGCACGATCACTGCATCGGAAGCTGCAGATTTGATTGCTGATGGCGCAGTTGTCACCGTCTCCTCCTCCAGTGGAATGGGGTGTCCTGATGCCGTGCTGGCAGCAATAGGTGAACGCTTTCAACATGCCGGACATCCGCAAAACATCACCAGCATCCACCCTATCGCCGCAGGTGATATGTATGGCGTAAAAGGCATCGATCATCTGGCGCAATCGGGTTTACTGGCAAAAGTGATCGCTGGCTCCTACCCCTCTGGGCCATCATCAATGACGCCTCCGTTAATCTGGCAAATGATCAATGACAACGCGATCCCCGCCTGGAATCTGCCTTCCGGGATCTTATTTGATATGCACCGGGAAGCGGCGGCTCATCGTCCTGGCGTGCTGACACAAACAGGCATGGATACCTATGTGGATCCCCTGTTGCAGGGCGGCGCAATGAATGAAAAAGCGGCGCAACAATCTCTGGTTGAACGTGTTCGATTTGCTAACGACGACTGGCTGTTTTTCCCCAGCATCGTGCCCCAGGTAGCGATCATTCGCGCTACCACTGCCGATGAACGCGGCAACCTGACTTATGAACATGAAGGGGCTTATCTTGGGCCACTGGAACAGGCCACAGCTGTTCGCAATAACGGTGGCATCGTAATTGCGCAGGTAAAACGGCAGGTTGCCGCCGGAAGTCTGAAACCAAAAGAGGTGCGTATTCCGGGTGTACTGGTGGATTACATCGTGATTGCGCCGGAACAAACACAAACCACGCAAACACAATACGAACCTGCCATTTCCGGCGAAATCAGTCGTCCGCTGTCCGCCTTTCGTTATATGGAACATGGCCCGGCGCGGGTTATTGCCCAGCGAGTCGCGCAAGAACTACAAAGTGGAGATGCGGTAAATATTGGCTTTGGTATTTCTGCCAATGTACCGCGTATTTTACTGGAACAAGGTCGCCACGGTGATGTCACCTGGCTGCTGGAACAGGGCGCAATTGGCGGAGTTCCACTACTGGAATTTCAATTCGGCTGCGCCTCTAATGCAGAAGCATTTTTGCCCTCTCCCCAGCAGTTCACCTATTTCCAGGGCGGGGGTTTTGATCTCACTCTGATGTCATTTTTACAAATCGGCGCAGATGGCTCAGTAAACGTCTCGCATCTGCCTGCCCGTCCACATGTCACTGCCGGATGCGGTGGGTTTATTGATATCACTTCACATGCGAAGCGAATTATTTTCTCTGGCTTTTTCAATGCTGGTGCCCAGCTGCAACTGGATGATGGTCAGCTGCGTATCATTAAAGAAGGCAAAGCCAAAAAGCTGGTGCAAGAAGTCGCCCACGTGACGTTCTCCGGCAAACGCGCAATAAGACTCGGGCAGCAAGTGCAGTACATCACTGAACGCTGCGTTCTGGAATTAACACCAGACGGGCTACTGGTCACAGAAATTGCCCCTGGTATTGATCCTGAACGCGACATTCTCGCCCAAAGCGATGCCCCACTCCGTCTGGCAGACGATCTCAAGCTAATGAATCCCCACTATTTTCAACAAGGACGTCACCATGAATAACGGCACTATTGACCTCCAGCGCAACGGTTTCATTGCCACTCTGGTGATTAATCGTCCGGCGAAACTCAACGCATTAACCCCGGAGATGCTTGAACAGCTGCTGACACATTGCCACACGCTGGAAACGGATTCGGAGATCCGCGTAGTTCTGCTGACCAGCGCCAGTGAAAAAGCGTTTTGTGTCGGTGCGGATATTCATCGCTGGACCTCTCTTTCTGCACTTGATATGTGGCGCAACTGGATCCGCCGCGGTCATCAGGCATTTGACGCTCTGGCACAACTGCCACAACCCGTAATCGCCCTGGTGCACGGACTGGCTTATGGCGGTGGTCTGGAACTGGCTGCTACCGCCGATATCCGTATTTGTAGCGCCGAGGCTCGGATGGCGCTACCAGAAACCGGACTGGCGACAGTGCCTGGCTGGTCAGGAACGCAGCGGCTGACGGCACTGCTTGGGCGCTCACTGGTGAAAGAACTGGTATTTACCGGCGAACCACTAGATGCACAGCGTGCGCTGTCCTGCGGGCTGGTGAATCGTGTTGTCGCCAGGGAAACGTTACACGACGCCGGGCTGCAACTGGCACAACGTATCGCCCAACGTGCTCCGGTTGCTGTGCAGATCGCCAAGCAAGTTATCGATGCCGGAGAAGGTATTGCCGTTGCCTCGACGCTTGAAGCACTTGCTGGCGCTTTTTCCGCCACTACTGAAGATGCTCGTGAAGGAAGTCAGGCATTCGCCGAGAAGCGTCTCCCGCACTTTCAGGCGCGCTGAAAGCCTCTTACAAGGAAAGAAAGATAATGAATATGACAACCTCTGTTCCCCAAACGCCTTCTTTATTCCGGCGAATAATGACAAAACTTGCGGCCTTTGCGCCTGGCATCTTTCTTATTGGCTACAGCATTGGGACAGGCAGTATCACCACTATGGCGAAAGCGGGTGCAAACTATGGCGTCTCGCTGATGTGGGCCGTGGCGCTTTCTTGCATTGTTACCTGGTTTTTAATCCGTATTTATGGTCGTTATGCTTCCGTCACAGGTGAACGCGCGTTGACTGCATTTCGTCGCCATATCCATCCTGGCGTTGCTATGTTGTTTCTGATCGGGTTAACCGTTGCCGTCAGTGGTTCCATTATGGGGGTAATGGGCATTCTGGCGGATGTAATGGCAACATGGTCCACGACCTGGTTTAGTGGCGGTATCTCAGCACTCGCCTGGGCTATCGCGATGGTCATTATGATTAACGTGATGCTCTGGACCAACAGCAACGCCGGGTTCGACAAAATCCTCTCCGCGCTGGTTGGCATTATGGGGCTGGCGTTTGTGATTAATTTTTTCATTATGATGCCGCCGGTCGCAGATCTGCTGGCCGGATTTATTCCGTCTGTTCCCGATCCTGTTGCTGGCGATAACAGTACGCCATTTCTGATAATTTCTGGCATGGTGGGTACCACCGTAGCGCCAGCAATGTTTCTTATGCGCACGACTCTGGTAAAAAGTAATGGTTGGGGTGTGGACAATCTGCCTCATCAAAATCGTGATGCCATTGTCAGTGCAGGAATGATGTTCATCATCAGTGCGGCGGTGATGGCTGCGGCTGCGGGTACGTTGTATCAAACTGGCACAGGTTTAAATAACGCCTCGCAAATGGTCATTATTCTCGAACCTATTGCTGGCTCGGCTGCCGTGGGACTATTTGTTATTGGTATTGTTGCTGCCGGGCTTTCCAGTCAGTTCCCGAATTTACTGTTAACGCCCTGGCTGCTGGCTGACTGGCGTGATACCAGCAACGAAGTTAGCCCAGGTTACCGTATCCTGATGACGGTTATGTCTCTGCTTTGTCTGGTTGTGCCGCTGTTCCACGCACGCCCGGTATTGGTGATGATTGCCAGCCAGGCCTTTAACGCTATTATTCTGCCGCTGACTGTTTTATGTATGTTCTGGCTGGCGAACAAGCCTTCGTTAATGGGCGAATATCGTTGCTCACGCTGGGAAAACGTCATGTTTATTGCCATAAGCGCATTTACGCTAATCATGGGCTATATGGCAATGAGCGGCTTAATCGAAAGTCTGATGAAATAGGTGGGACGCAATGATTGACGAAACGCTAACGGCGCTCACTGATATCAAAATGCCCCATTACGCACCGCTGGCTCAAGCCAGCGGTAGTATCGACCTTAACGGCGCCATTTTACCTGAGTACCGCTGCAACACGCTGGTGCTAGGCAGTGGTGCTGCCGGATGGCGAGCTGCCGTCGAGCTGAAACGGCAAAATGTCGATATCATGGTAGCCTCCAGCAAAGCCTTCTGGGGCACTTCCGCCTGTTCTGGTTCTGATAAACAAACGCTCCACACCGCCAATACCCGTGCAAATGGTGACCATTTTCTGGCATTAAGTGACACTCTGGCGGCGGGCGGTTCGATGGATCATGACACTGCCTATGTTGAAGCCGTCGGCTCAGTGAACACCTGTGAAGTACTGAAATATCTGGGTCTGGATCTGCCAGAAGATCTCTTTGGCGCAACGTTGCGTTATCAAACCGATCACGATGAGTTCGGTCGCGCCACCAGTTGCGGCCCACGAACTTCTCGCCTGATGGTTAAAGTTCTGGCTCTGGAGGCAATGCGCCTTAATATTCCTCTGCGCGATCACACAACGGCGATTCGTATCCTGACCCGCGGTGAAGGAGAAAACAGACGAGTCGTAGGGGTGATCGCTATCGATAAAGCCTGTCGGGATAATCCCTGGCGAATGATAGTAATTCGCTGCCAACATCTGGTTTTAGCCACGGGCGGGCCAGGTGAACTTTATCGTGACAGTGTCTATCCGGTGAACTGTTTTAGTGCGTTGGGCATGGCGTTGGAAGCAGGTATAAGCCTGGTGAATCTTACGGAGAGTCAGTTTGGTATCGGTACACCGCGCAGCCAATTTCCGTGGAATCTTTCCGGTACTTACATGCAAGCGATGCCGCGCATCTACTCGCAGGACCACTCCGGACGTCAGTATAATTTTCTGGCAGCTTATTACCCCACGACTCGTATGCTGGCCTCCGCGATATTTCGCAAAGGTTACCAGTGGCCGTTTCACGCGGAACGAATGCTGGAATATGGCTCCAGCCTGCTGGATGTCGCGGTGTATGAGGAGACACAAAAAGGGCGCGATGTTTTCCTCGATTTTCTGCGGGAACCCGAACCCGCAGCGGACGGAACGCCATTCAACCTGCGGGAACTGGATGATGATGTCATCGACTATCTGCAACAAAATCACGCCCTGCTGGCGCAACCGCTGGCGCGATTAACACAGATGAATCCTCTGGCTATTCGTTTGTATCAGATGCATGGTCATGATCTCACAGCCTCACCGCTAAAATTTACGCTAAACAATCAACATCTTAATGGCGGAATTGATGTTGATATTTGGGGGCGTACATCGCTAACTGGTTGTTATGCTGCCGGAGAAAATGCCGGAACACATGGTGTGACGCGTCCTGGTGGGTCGGCGCTCAATGCCGGGCAAGTTTTCGCCCGCCGCTGTGCATTGCATATTGCTCATCAGAAAAGTCTGGACCTCCCTCTCGAGAGGCAACAAATTCTCAGCACGATTAATGAGGCGCAACAGTTCCTGAATCAGGGGCTGCTGCGCGACGACGTGCGAGAAACGATACAAAATACCATGAGCCACCATGCTGCAATTTTGTGTCATACGCAGGGGATCAACACTGCCGCGCAAACCATAGCAACACTTTGTGAAGATATTCGCCGGGAAGGCATTCAAAGCGATGAAAACAGCCTCGCCCAATCTTTCCAGTGGCGGCAAAGTGCGCAACTGGCGCTGGCTGTACTGCGCTCTTTACAATGCTATATCGAAAATGGTGGCGGGAGCCGTGGCGCCAGGGCTGTCTATGATGGCGAAGCCGGTATCGCACCGCAAACGCCAGGTGGGCCACTCCTGACCTGGCGTTTTCGACCAGAAAATCAGGATGCCCGGCAATACATGATTTGTGTTTGTCTGGAAGCTAATGATTGCCATGCCTGGATTCGCTTGTGCCGTGAGCGGGGCGTATTAACGCTAACCAACTTTGAGCGCCAGTGGCAAAACTGGATTGCGGCGACGCTGTTTCAATACTGACCAGAGATATTCCGGGTTGTGACCACAGCCCGGAAAAAATCCCCGCGCGGCCCGGCGACTACTGTTAGGCTTAAAACAGATATGTCGCTCAGTAAAGGAGTTTAAATGGCAACACGCATCGAATTTCACAAGCACGGTGGCCCGGAAGTTCTGCAAGCCGTGGAGTTCACGCCTGCCGATCCGGCGGAGAATGAAATCCAGGTCGAAAATAAAGCCATTGGCATTAATTTTATCGACACGTATATCCGCAGCGGCCTTTATCCGCCGCTATCGCTACCCAGTGGATTAGGCACAGAAGCAGCTGGCATCGTGAGCAAAGTCGGCAGCGGCGTGAAACATATTAAAGCAGGCGATCGCGTGGTTTATGCACAGTCAACGTTAGGGGCTTACAGCTCTGTGCATAACGTCAATGCCGATAAAGCCGCAATTCTTCCCGCGGCGATCTCTTTTGAGCAAGCCGCCGCATCATTCCTGAAAGGCTTAACGGTTTATTATCTGCTACGCAAAACGTATGAAATCAAACCTGACGAACAGTTCCTGTTCCATGCGGCTGCTGGCGGCGTGGGCTTAATTGCCTGTCAGTGGGCAAAAGCCTTAGGGGCAAAACTTATCGGCACCGTGGGAACGGCGCAAAAAGCGCAAAGCGCCTTAAAAGCAGGCGCGTGGCAGGTGATTAACTATCGCGAAGAGAATCTGGTCGAGCGGTTAAAAGAGATTACCGACGGCAAGAAAGTGCGTGTGGTGTACGATTCCGTAGGCAGAGACACCTGGGAACGCTCGCTGGATTGCCTGCAACGTCGCGGTTTAATGGTCAGTTTTGGCAACTCATCAGGCGCGGTGACGGGTGTGAACTTAGGCATTCTCAATCAGAAAGGCTCGCTGTATGTGACACGCCCTTCCCTGCAAGGCTATATCACCACGCGGGAAGAGTTAACTGAAGCCAGTAATGAACTGTTTTCTTTGATTGCCAGCGGCGTAATTAAAGTGGATGTCGCAGAACATCAGAAGTACCCGCTGAAGGATGCGCGGCGTGCGCATGAGATTCTGGAAAGCCGGGCGACGCAGGGTTCCAGCTTACTGATTCCATAAAGAAATTGGGCTTCCACCTGGGAAGCCCTTTCTTTTATAGTTCGGCTGTATGTAGGGTACAGCTCGATGAATTTGTTTGACGCGCAATAGTGACAGATTTGATTATCAATTCCTATTTTGTTCTAAGGATAAAACCCGAGGTTGTGATCATCCGCACAATCCCTTAGTAACGCCAGCGGTCATAACGCTGATATTTAGGCACTTTTGGCGCTTTAATCGCCTTGATCACCCACACTACCGCAATCGCCAACAGCAGCCACGGCAGCAACTTAATCATCAATGCCAGCATCCCACCGAGGAACATAATGGCCGTCGCCACAACCAGCGCAGCGATAATGCCCAGCAATGAAACGCCGGTGACCATCAACATGACAAAAAAGCCAATCACAAAAAGTAGTTCCAGCATGATGTTCTCCCAAAAATGAAATCTCTTGCTTGTTTTACAAGAATCATGCCAGAAATAACATATTGATTTATCAACAAAACGCCCCGCGTCGAAGCGCAGGGCGTGGTGAATTTGACTACTTTGTGGTGAAAAATTAACGCTTATCCGCTACCAGTTTGAGCGCATGTTCCAGCACGTTAATGTCAGCGCCCGCTTTATGGGCATTTTCACTTAAATACCGCCGCCACTGCCGCGCACCAGGAATCCCCTGGAACAGCCCCAGCATATGCCGGGTGATATGACCGAGATACGTCCCCTGGCTGAGTTCACGCTCAATGTACGGATACATAGCGCGTACCACCGCCACCGGATCGGCATCGGTATCCGAGGAACCAAATATCTCTCGATCCACCGCCGCCAGAATGCCTGGGTTTTGATACGCTTCACGCCCGACCATCACGCCATCCATATGTTGCAGGTGTGCTTTAGCCTCTTCCAGTGACTTGATGCCGCCGTTAATCGACATAGTCAGATGCGGGAAATCACGCTTCAGTTGATAGACACGCGGGTAATCGAGCGGCGGGATCTCACGGTTTTCTTTCGGACTTAAACCAGAAAGCCAGGCTTTGCGCGCATGGATAATAAACATCTCGCATTCGCCTTTGCCGGAAACAGTGTCGATAAAATCACAGAGAAATTCATAGCTGTCCTGGTCGTCAATGCCAATACGCGTTTTCACCGTCACTGGAATCGACACTACGTCGCGCATCGCTTTTACGCAGTCAGCCACCAGTTGCGCATTCCCCATCAGGCACGCGCCAAACATGCCGTTCTGTACCCGGTCTGACGGGCAGCCGACATTCAGGTTGATCTCATCATATCCGCGCGCTTCTGCCAGCTTCGCACACTGCGCCAGCGCCGCCGGATCGCTACCGCCCAACTGCAACGCCACCGGATGCTCTTCTTCACTGTACGCCAGGTAATCACCTTTACCGTGAATAATCGCCCCTGTGGTCACCATTTCGGTATAGAGCAGCGTATTACGGGAGAGCAGACGCAGGAAATAACGGCAGTGTCTGTCCGTCCAGTCGAGCATAGGAGCAATAGAGAAACGGTATGCGGGATAAGCGGTTTGTGATTCTGCTGACATGGCGATTTTTTAAGCATCTGGTGAATTGGGGGCGCTACTATAGCATAACGAATATGCGATCAGGCAATGTGGCAGCTTCGATGCCCGGTTGTCGGCGTTTAAGTGAGAATTATGGTAAAGTAAGGACATTCTTAACCCCACTTTCGAGGTGCACAATGGAAAAGACCACAACGCAGGAGTTATTGGCGCAGGCTGAAAAACTCTGCGCGCAGCGTAATGTGCGCCTGACACCGCAACGTCTCGAAGTGCTGCGCCTGATGAGCCTGCAAGAAGGGGCTATCAGCGCCTACGATCTACTTGATTTGCTGCGCGAAGCCGAGCCGCAAGCCAAGCCGCCGACGGTTTATCGCGCGCTCGATTTTCTGCTTGAACAAGGTTTTGTGCATAAGGTGGAATCCACCAACAGCTATGTGCTCTGCCATCTGTTCGATCAGCCCACCCATACTTCAGCCATGTTTATTTGCGATCGCTGCGGCGCAGTGAAAGAAGAGTGTGCAGAAGGCGTGGAAGACATTATGCATACGCTGGCGGCAAAAATGGGTTTTGCCCTGCGGCATAATGTGATTGAAGCACATGGTCTCTGTGCGGCATGTGTGGAAGTTGAAGCGTGTCGTCATCCTGAACAGTGCCAGCATGATCACTCTGTGCAGGTTAAAAAGAAACCGCGTTAAGAGGGCGTACATCCTTGTACACGTCGGGCAGGAGGGATTAATTACCAGCGGTAATCATGGCGTTTTTCCCAGCTATCAACCTCTTTTTCTGCCTGATCTTTCTGGTAACCGTAACGTTCCTGGATTTTACCCACTAACTGGTCACGCTTACCTTCAATGACCGTCATGTCATCATCGGTCAGTTTGCCCCATTGCTCTTTCACTTTACCTTTGAACTGTTTCCAGTTACCGCCGACTTCGTCTTTATTCATATTCAAATCCTCATCGTTAGGTGGTGAATGAGTGTACGCTCACTTTTCTTCTGAACGTGGGATTAAGTGTAGTCAGGAATTTGGCTTAGGATTATTTATTCAGAACTTTTAACCGTCATGTTGCGGCAAACCAGGTACCGTTGCGCCAGTGACGCCGCCAGATAGCTGCCAGAGAAAGCCCGCGCAACGCCAGAAAGACGGTTAACGCCAGCCATAAACCATGGTTACCCAACCACGGCAACGTCAGTAGCGTCAAAGCGAACCCTGCTGCTGCGACTGCCATACTATTGCGCATTTCGGCAGCGCGCGTTGCGCCAATAAACATACCATCCAGCAGATAACACCAGACTCCTACCAGCGGTAAAATAACCTGCCAGATTAGGTAGCGATCGGCCAGATTCTGGATCTGCGTTAACGACGTTAGAAACGCGATGATATGTTCACCCGCCAGCAAATAAACCACCGAAAACAACAATGCCACGATCCCCGACTGGCGGCACGCTGCGCGCCAGACATCCAGTAACTGGCTACCGTCGCGCGCACCATACGCCTGACCGGAGTGGGCTTCAACCGCGTAGGCAAAACCATCCAGCGCATAGGCTGTAAAGGTGAGTAACGTCATCAGGACTGCGTTGACGGCGATAATATCGCTCCCCAGTCGCGCGCCAAGTACGGTGATCGCGCCGAAACAGAGTTGCAACAACAGCGAGCGCAGCATGATATCGCGGTTAAGCGCCAGCAAGCGACGGAAGTTTCCTCGCCAGGCAGTTTTCAGCATTTCGCCGGAGATGCCGCGTAGTTTGAGGATTTTACGCACCATTAGCAGACCAATCAGCAATGTTGCATATTCCGCAATAACCGTCGCCAGCGCCGCGCCCTGCACGTTCATATGCAGCCCCATCACCAGCCAGACATCCAGCACAATGTTGAGGATATTGCCAACCACTAACAAAATCACTGGCGCGCGGGCATATTGCACGCCGAGCAACCAGCCGAGCAGCACCAGATTCGCCAGCGACGCCGGTGCGCTTAACCAGCGGATTGCAAGAAATCGCCGCGCCTGTTCCAGAACCGCTTCGCTACCACCAACAATATGCAGCGCCAGCTCGATAATCGGCGTACGCAGTAACGCAATCAACGCTCCGGCCCCCAGTGCCAGCAGCAACGGCTGCACCAGCGCACGCGCCAATGCCTGAGGATTTTTGGCACCATAAGCCTGTGAAGTAAGCCCGGTAGTGCTCATACGCAAAAACAGCAACAGCATAAAGAGAAAACTGGTCGCCGTTGCGCCAACCGCCACGCCGCCCAGATAAACCGGACTATCAAGATGACCAATGACCGCCGTATCAACCAGTCCCAGCAAGGGAACGGTGATATTGGAGAAAATCATGGGTAAAGCCAGATGCCAGAGTGCCTTATCAGATGAAGTGAGGAATGCCATGCAGACAAGCCTGATGAAGAGAGATTAAAAACCAACCGCGATGCCAGGCGGCATCGCGGTATCAGAGATAGATTACAGCCAGTCGCCGTTGCGAATAACACCAACCGCCAGCCCTTCAATGCTGAAGCTCTGCTGACGAAGGTCAACGACAATGGGTTTAAACTCGCTATTTTCTGGCAGAAGTTCGACTTTATTACCCTGTTTTTTCAGACGCTTAACGGTAACTTCGTCATCTATACGCGCGACAACGACCTGACCATTACGCACATCCTGGGTTTTATGCACTGCCAGCAAGTCGCCGTCCATAATGCCGATATCTTTCATCGACATCCCACTGACGCGCAGCAGGAAATCGGCATTCGGTTTGAACAGGGAAGGATCGACCTGATAATGACCTTCAATATGCTGCTGCGCCAGAAGCGGTTCACCGGCAGCCACACGACCCACCAGCGGCAACCCTTCTTCCTCTTCCTGCAACAGACGAATCCCGCGCGATGCGCCGGAAACAATTTCAATAACGCCTTTGCGTGCCAGCGCCTTCAGATGTTCTTCTGCCGCATTTGGGGAACGGAACCCCAAACGCTGCGCGATTTCCGCACGCGTCGGCGGCATACCTGTCTGGCTGATGTGATCACGGATGAGATCAAACACCTCTTGTTGCCTGGCCGTTAACGCTTTCATTCCGCCCCCTGGGTGTATATACAGTTATGCTGTGAGTATATACAGCAAAAGGTGATTTTGGAACCATAAACTACACAATAAACCAGAGATTTATCGAATTCTGGAAGGGTTATCCAAAATGCGACCATAACAGAATGCACCAGGTAATCACGGCGACGATAATGGCGATCAGCACCGCGGCAGAGCCCATATCTTTCGCCCGCCCGGAAAGCTCATGGTATTCAGAGCCAATACGGTCAACCACCGCTTCGATGGCACTATTGAGAATTTCCACAATCATCACCAGCATGACAGAACTAATAAGCAATACTCGGGTTATTGCATCCACATCCAGCCAACAGGCAATAACAACTGCCAACAATACCGCGACACCTTCCTGACGGAATGCCGCTTCGTTGATCCATGCGGCACGTAAACCTTTCCAGGAATAGCCAGCAGCTTTGATAATTCGGGTGAATCCAGTGGTATTATTGGCCATCGAAAGAACCTTTTTACATTATGAGCGTCAATATCAGTGTACCGTTGAATCCGAAGATTACGGTTAGCGTAACGTCGCGCGAAACATGAGCGGATACCACAGAATTTCCCATGACTTTCTGCTATCCTTCCCGCGCATTTGCATTATTAACCAGAGGCTTTACATCGTTTATGTCCGGCTGGCCACGAATTTACTACAAATTACTGAATTTACCATTAAGCATCCTGGTAAAAAGCAAGTCTATTCCGGCAGATCCTGCCCCGGAACTGGGACTGGATACCTCTCGTCCAATTATGTACGTTTTACCGTACAACTCAAAAGCGGATTTGCTGACGTTGCGCGCCCAGTGCCTGGCGCACGACCTGCCTGACCCATTAGAGCCGCTGGAAATAGACGGCACGTTACTACCGCGCTATGTGTTTATTCATGGCGGGCCGCGTGTTTTCACCTATTACACACCGAAAGAAGAGTCTATTAAGCTGTTCCACGACTATCTCGATCTGCACCGCAGCAACCCAAATCTGGATGTGCAGATGGTGCCGGTATCGGTGATGTTTGGTCGTGCGCCGGGGCGCGAAAAAGGTGAAGTTAACCCGCCACTGCGCATGCTCAACGGCGTACAGAAATTTTTCGCCGTGCTATGGCTCGGTCGCGACAGCTTTGTGCGTTTTTCTCCGTCAGTTTCGCTGCGCCGTATGGCGGATGAACACGGCACGGATAAAACCATCGCCCAAAAACTGGCGCGCGTGGCGCGTATGCACTTTGCCCGCCAGCGTCTGGCAGCCGTGGGGCCGCGCCTGCCAGCTCGTCAGGATCTGTTTAACAAACTGCTCGCCTCCCGCGCCATTGCCAAAGCGGTAGAAGACGAAGCGCGGAGCAAAAAAATCTCCCATGAAAAAGCGCAGCAGAATGCTATTGCACTGATGGAAGAGATTGCTGCGAACTTCTCTTACGAGATGATCCGCCTGACTGACCGTATTCTGGGCTTCACCTGGAACCGACTTTATCAGGGCATCAACGTCCATAACGCCGAGCGCGTTCGCCAGTTGGCCCACGACGGTCATGAGCTGGTGTATGTGCCTTGCCACCGCAGCCACATGGACTACCTGCTGCTTTCTTACGTGCTGTATCACCAGGGGCTGGTGCCGCCGCATATCGCCGCCGGGATCAACCTGAATTTCTGGCCTGCCGGGCCGATTTTCCGCCGTCTGGGTGCGTTCTTTATTCGCCGCACGTTTAAAGGCAATAAACTTTATTCCACGGTTTTCCGTGAGTATCTCGGCGAACTGTTCAGCCGTGGTTATTCCGTCGAGTACTTTGTGGAAGGCGGTCGTTCGCGTACAGGCCGTTTGCTGGACCCGAAAACCGGTACGCTGTCGATGACCATTCAGGCGATGCTGCGTGGCGGCACACGTCCGATTACGTTAATTCCGATCTACATCGGTTATGAGCACGTCATGGAAGTGGGTACTTACGCCAAAGAACTGCGCGGGGCAACGAAAGAGAAAGAGAGCCTGCTGCAGATGCTGCGCGGTTTAAGCAAGCTGCGTAATCTCGGTCAGGGCTATGTCAACTTCGGTGAACCAATGCCGTTGATGACCTACCTTAACCAGCACGTGCCAGACTGGCGTGAATCTATCGATCCCATCGAAGCGGTGCGTCCGGCCTGGTTAACGCCGACGGTCAATAACATTGCTGCCGATCTGATGGTACGCATTAACAACGCGGGCGCGGCTAACGCCATGAACCTGTGCTGTACTGCACTTCTGGCGTCACGTCAGCGCTCACTCACCCGCGAGCAGTTAACCGAGCAACTCAACTGCTATCTGGATTTGATGCGCAACGTGCCTTACTCCACGGACTCTACCGTTCCTTCAGCCAGTGCCAGCGAGCTTATCGATCACGCGCTGCAGATGAACAAGTTTGAAGTTGAGAAGGATACGATCGGCGACATCATCATTCTGCCGCGCGAGCAAGCAGTGCTGATGACCTACTATCGCAACAACATTGCGCATATGTTGGTGCTGCCTTCGCTGATGGCGGCAATTGTCACCCAGCATCGCCACATCTCCCGCGACGTATTGATGGAGCACGTCAATGTGCTGTATCCGATGCTGAAAGCGGAGCTGTTCCTGCGCTGGGAGCGCGACGAGTTGCCGGGCGTTATTGATGCGCTGGCGAATGAAATGCAACGCCAGGGGCTGATTACGCTGCAAGATGATGAATTGCATATCAACCCAGCGCATTCCCGCACGCTTCAGTTGCTGGCCGCAGGCGCGCGCGAAACGCTGCAACGTTATGCCATCACTTTCTGGCTGCTGAGCGCCAACCCGTCGATCAACCGCGGTACGCTGGAGAAAGAGAGCCGCACCGTGGCGCAACGTCTCTCCGTGCTTCACGGTATCAACGCGCCAGAGTTCTTCGACAAAGCAGTATTCAGTTCTCTGGTACTGACGCTGCGTGATGAAGGGTATATCAGCGACAGCGGCGACGCCGAACCGGCAGAAACGATGAAGGTCTATCAGTTGCTGGCGGAGTTGATTACGTCAGATGTACGTTTGACGATTGAGAGTGCGACGCAAAGCGAAGGGTAATCGGTGAGAGTTGCCGGATGCGGCGCAAACGCCTTATCCGGCCGACCATAATCTGCAAATTCAATAAATTGCGATTTATTGTGTAGGCCTGATAAGCGCAGCGCATCAGGCAGCCCAGAAGAAAGCCGGATGATCATCCGGCTTTTTTACATCATCAGAAATGCCAGTAACTCATTGCCAGCCCTAAAAACAGCACCAGGCCAACATAGTTATTATTCATAAATGCTTTAAAGCAGGCTTCACGCTCGCGGTTGGCAATCAGTTTTTGTTGATAAACAAACAGCGCGCCAGCCACCAGAATTGACCAGTAATATCCCCAGCCTAAGCCATTTAACTCACCGATGATTGCCATCAGCGCCAGTACGCCAATCTGCAAAATACCGATAATCAACTTATCGTATTGGCCGAACAGAATTGCGGTGGATTTAATGCCAATCTTCACGTCATCGTCACGGTCGACCATCGCATATTGCGTGTCGTAAGCCACCGCCCACAGAATATTGGCAAGGAACATCATCCAGCAGCTTAACGGCACCGATTCACTCACAGCGGCAAAAGCCATTGGAATCGACCAACCAAACGCCGCACCCAGCACCACTTGCGGTAAATGGGTATACCGCTTCATAAACGGGTAAACCCACGCCAGCGCCAGTCCGGCAATCGACAACAGAATGGTCATCGTGTTCAGTGTCAATACCAGTAAGAACGAAAGCAACACCAGCACCACAAATAGCGTTCGCGCCTCTTTCTCCGTAACCGCACCGCTGGGAAGTGGTCGGTTTGCCGTGCGCTTAACATGGCCGTCAAACTTACGGTCAGCATAGTCATTCACCACGCAACCGGCGGCGCGCATCAGCCAGACGCCTGCGACAAACACCGCCAGGATCCAGAGTTGGGGAACACCCGGTGTCGCCACCCACAGCGCCCACAACGTTGGCCAGAGCAGCAGTAACGCGCCAATTGGCTTATCCGTACGCATTAAGCGGTGAAACGCCAGCAGCTTATTTTGCGTCAGACTCCACTCCATATTTTTTTCCTCTTAGTACAACGGTGACGCCGGTAAAAATAGCTCGGTCAGCAGCAGTGGCTTACCGCTTAATCGCAGGCGGGAACGTCGCCCCCACAATCCGGCATCACGGCCTATCTCAATAAAGTCCCGGGTTAATGTCGATGATGTGAACAGATAGCGGCCTAACGGCGTTTTACCTAATTTTTGTAACGCCAGCTCGGGGCCACTTAACGTTGACACAGGAACGACGGTACGCCCGGCGAGCCAGGGTTCACCATCAGCACATAACAATATTTCTCGTAACCAGTAACGGGGCTCTTTCGGCAGCAGCGGTAATTCTTCGGGGATTTCATTCTGCTCGACAAACCCTTCGCGGATCATCGTTACGCTCACCGTTTTTCCCTGCTGTTCAAAACGTTTAGTCATGGAATCTTCCAGCAACAACCAGTCGAGCAGTTGCGGTTCCAGCGCAGGAATCTCTGCAAAATAGCGCAGCGCACGCAGTTGCGTTAACGCGGGGTGTGACATGCCGAACTCTCCGTTACATAACGTAAAGGCATTGTATCGCAGAAAAGCGATAACGGGAGATGTAAAGCATATTAAGTGATCTAATACGCAACAAAAACGCAACAATCACTGGGAGGGAGAAAAAAAGGTGCGCCGGAAGACGCACCAGTTGTTGCAAAATCAGCACTGTGGGGCGTACTTACCCCTTGCCTTTTACACTGCTGATAAAGGTGGAACGGGCAGATGTCGATCCCAGGCGTTCAGCTTCATCAAGCAGTTTTAACGCCTTATCAACATCACCTTTCGCGACAGCGTTTTTGATCGCGGTATTAAAATAACTTTCCGTGTCGTTGAGCATCGGTTCGCTTTTCTTCACCGGTGCCGGAGCGGGTGCAGCCACGGCGGGTGCCGTCGTGTTACCTACCGTAACCGGAGCTGGAGCGGAAGAACCAAATAACGGCCCCACCAACACGCTGGAGCTGGAGTTGGTTTTCACTTTCAGTTTCAGCAGGCCATCAGTGGTATGACGGGCAACCGGATCTGGAATATCTGGCACCGAGTTACCGACACCTTTGGCATAGGCTTTTGCCGGGTCGAGCAGTTGCGTCGTCTGCTGGAGATCTTTTTCCGTGGTAAAGACCAGAACATACAGTTTTTGCTGCCCCAACGCTGGTGTCAGGCGCATCACCCCTTCCAGACGATCGGCGCTCATGACGCCAGGTTCCTGGTAAGTGAAATAACTGCTGGGGAAGAAGGCAGATGGCGTCATGTTTTGATCAAGAATCAGCACGTTCGGCGCAAATACACTGGTTTGTTTGTTCACTTCGCTGGTCAGCGTAAGGGTCAGTTCGCCAATGTTTGCCGGAACGCTGTATGCCGCAACCGGGCCACTGATACCAGGAACGTTCAACCGTTGGCCGCCAGTCGCTAACTGGGTAGTCTGAGTTTTGGATTGATCGACGGGTGTCCAGGTTAATTGTTGCAGCGCAGCAGATGGAATGGCAGGCGCGTCACTGGTGTTTTGCGGTACGTAGTTGACGTCGGCGAGGCTAATTCCAGGCGCGCTCGCCAGCAACCCTGCTGATAAACAGAGGGCGATGAGACTTTTATTCATTTTCATTGTTTTCACCTCAAAATCTGGAGTTCAGCGGTAGCCAGGCAATAGCGCGCTAAACCGATAATCAGAGGGGCTTGCGCCCCTTATAGATAATGGCAACGTGTTTTTATGCCGGATGCGGCGTAAACGCCTTATCCGGCCTACATTCGGCAGCTGTTGTAGGCCTGATAAGACGCGACAGCGTCGCATCAGGCGTTGGTTGCCGGATGCGGCGTGAACGCCTTATCCGGCCTACATTCGGCAGCTGTTGTAGGCCTGATAAGACGCGGCAGCGTCGCATCAGGCGTTGGTTGCCGGATGCGGCGCAAGCACCTTATCCGGCATACACATTGCTATTACCACCAGATTTCCATCTGGGCGCCGAAGGTCCACTCGTCGCTATCACCGCGACCGAAGCTACCACCTTCGAAGCTCGCCGGAACGGCTTTACCGTAGTTCGGGTTGGAAGAGGAACTACCGTTGTAGTCATAGCCCCATTTCTCATCCCACTTGGCGTAGGTTGCGAAGACACGAATAGCCGGGCGTGACCAGATGCTGTCGCCAGCCTGCCATTGTTGTGCGAGGGTAATTTTGTACTGATTGTTTTTGTCGCCAGTGCGCTGGGATTCGACGTTGTCGTAGCCGATCTCCATCAAGGTACTCATGATTGGCGTCCACTTGTACATCGGGCGAATACCGACGGTCCACCACTTGGTGCCGTTATCGTTATCCCAGTTGATGTCCTGATACATACCCACGTACATCATGTCCCAGTTGTCACCCATCGAGATCGCACCGTGATCAAGAATACGCAGCATGTGACCGTTGTTGTTGATGTTGTAGGCAAAGTGTTCGTTATCAAACGCGACGCCAGAGCCCTGCGACAGACCTTTACCCTGCGAGGTCATCGAGTCAGTTGCGTACTGAACAACAAACTTGTTGAAGCCCTTCAGGATGCTCTGAGTATGTTCAGCAGTGAATAACCAACCGTCTTTCGATGCGCCATCAACCAGACGATAGTTATCACGCAGGTTAGCGCGACCGTAGTCGACACCCAGTTCTAACGTACCGCCTGGGTTGATTTCCATCTGCGCTAAACGCACGTCGAAGACATCGTTCGCAGTTTCGTTGGTGTAGTCATAGATATTGTTGCTGGCGAACGAGGAAGAACCACCTGCTTCAGAAGAGCGGGTTGCAGCCAGAGAGAGCTTACCGAAGCCAACATCGATGTTTTCCAGACCGGCACCAGGACCAGAAATATCCCAGTAGTAGAAGTCGATCATATGAACGTCATGACGTTGATAGAAACGCTTACCCGCCCAGATGGTGGAACCAGGCAGCCATTCAATCAGGTTTTTACCCTGCACGTTCGCTTCACGGAAGGCCGGATCAGTGGCTTCCCAGTCATTCTGTTGCGCGACGGAATAGGCCACGTTAGTGTCGAAATAGAAGCTCTTATCGCCCTCTTTCCACACTTCCTGACCCAATTTTAATTCAGCATAAGTTTCACATTCGTTGCCAAGACGGTATTTACTTTGAGCACCAGTGGTCTGGAAACACTGTTGTTCACCGCCACTCCCTGTCCAGCCGATACCGGAACGAGCGTAACCGTGGAAATCCACAGCCATTGCCTGAGCAGACATTACGCCCGCTGCGACGGCAACCGCCAGAGGAAGTTTGCGCAGAGTAATCATCATTCTATCTCCTGAGTCATTGCTTTTCTTTTTTCACATCACCTGTCACAGGTTTTGTGTCTTTTGTTGGGTGCTTAAACGCCCGGCTCCTGATGCAGTCGACGACATGCAGTGCCATCCTCACGGAACAGATGGCAACGCTCTGGCGGCAGGCCGATAGCGAATGTGGCACCTTCTTCTACCAACACCACGTCAGACTGGCGGTACACCAGGTTTTGACGAATGGAAGGGATCTGGATATGAATTTGGGTTTCGTTGCCGAGTTGCTCGACGACCTGAACTTCACCTTCAAGGATGACGTCGGCGATATCACTTGGCAGTAGATGTTCCGGGCGAATGCCCAGTGACATGTTGGCTCCGACCTGAACGTTGTGGCTTTCAACAGGAAGCCAGACTTGCTGGAGGTTTGGCATCGGCAGCTCAACCTGGACTTGATCGATTGCAACGGCGGTCACTTTTACCGGCAGGAAGTTCATTTTCGGCGAACCAATAAAACCTGCGACAAAGCGGTCTGCCGGATAGTGATACAGTTCGAGGGGTTTCCCGACCTGCGCCACGCGCCCGGCATCCAGCACCACGATTTTATCGGCCAGCGTCATCGCTTCGACCTGATCGTGGGTGACGTAAATCATCGTGCGGCCCAGACGTTTATGCAGGCGGGAGATTTCGATACGCATCTGCACACGCAGCGCAGCGTCAAGGTTGGATAGCGGTTCATCAAGTAAAAACACGCTTGGCTCTGCCACCAGAGTACGACCAATCGCCACTCGCTGACGCTGCCCGCCAGAGAGTGCCTTCGGTTTGCGATCAAGCAAGTGCGCCAGTTGCAGTACTTCCGCCACCTGGTTAACGCGCTGGTTGATCACCTCTTTCTTCGCGCCCGCCAGTTTCAGGCCAAAGGACATGTTTTCTGCCACTGACAGATGGGGATAGAGCGCATAGGACTGGAACACCATGCCGACGCCGCGTTCTGCTGGCGGGGTATCGTTCATTCGTTTCTCACCGATGAACAGGTCGCCGCTGGTGATCGTCTCAAGACCGGCAATCATGCGCAGTAACGTTGATTTACCGCAGCCAGATGGCCCGACAAACACCACGAACTCACCTTCGTGGATCTCGAGGTTGATATCTTTCGATACCACCACATCCCCCCAGGCCTTCGTTACATTTTGCAGCTGTACGCTCGCCATGCCCTTCTCCCTTCGTTACAACCTGTCATCGACAGCAACATTCATGATGCGGTGACTATGCTTGATCGACAGATAGCTTAAATCCTCCACCCCCAGGCTTTTTTATGGGGGAGGAGGCGGGAGGATGAGAAGGTGGTGTCTGCGTACTAATCCGAAGGAAAGTAAGGAAATTCGTGATGTTGCTTGCAAAAAACATGGCGATTTTGTGTGCGCCCTCCCGCAATACTGCCATTTCTGCGACATGGATCACACAAAACGAAGGTGGGGCGTAGGGGCAAGGAGGATGGAAAGAGGTTGCCGTATAAAGAAACTAGAGTCCGTTTAGGCGTTTTCACAAGCACTTCACCAACAAGGACCAGAGATTATGAAAATAAAAACAGGTGCACGCATCCTCGCATTATCTGTTTTAACGACGATGATGTTTTCCGCCTCGGCTCTCGCCAAAATCGAAGAAGGTAAGCTGGTAATCTGGATCAACGGCGATAAAGGCTACAACGGCCTTGCTGAAGTCGGTAAGAAATTCGAGAAAGATACCGGAATTAAAGTCACCGTTGAGCATCCGGACAAGCTGGAAGAGAAATTCCCCCAGGTTGCGGCAACTGGCGATGGTCCGGACATCATCTTCTGGGCGCACGACCGCTTTGGCGGCTATGCCCAGTCTGGTCTGTTAGCTGAAATCTCTCCGGACAAAGCGCTCCAGGACAAGATTTATCCATTCACCTGGGATGCCGTGCGTTTTAACGGCAAACTCATTGCTTACCCGGTTGCAGTTGAAGCGTTATCGCTGATTTATAACAAAGATCTGCTGCCGAACCCGCCAAAAACCTGGGAAGAGATCCCGGCGCTGGATAAAGAACTGAAAGCGAAAGGTAAGAGCGCGCTGATGTTCAACCTGCAAGAACCGTACTTTACCTGGCCGCTGATTGCTGCCGACGGTGGTTATGCGTTCAAGTATGAAAACGACAAATACAACGTGAAAGACGTTGGCGTGGATAACGCTGGCGCGAAAGCGGGTCTGACCTTCCTGGTTGATCTGATTAAAAACAAACACATGAATGCGGATACTGACTACTCCATTGCAGAGGCAGCCTTTAACAAAGGTGAAACTGCGATGACCATTAATGGTCCGTGGGCATGGTCTAACATCGACACCAGCAAAGTGAACTACGGTGTGACGATGCTGCCAACCTTCAAGGGACAACCTTCCAAACCGTTCGTTGGCGTGCTGAGCGCAGGCATTAACGCGGCCAGTCCGAACAAAGAGCTGGCGAAAGAGTTCCTCGAAAACTACCTGCTGACCGACGAAGGTCTGGAAGCGGTGAATAAAGACAAACCGCTGGGTGCCGTGGCGCTGAAGTCTTACCAGGATCAGCTGGCGAAAGATCAACGCATCGCCGCCACCATGGATAACGCCAAGAACGGTGAAATCATGCCGAACATCCCGCAGATGTCCGCCTTCTGGTATGCCGTGCGTACCGCAGTAATCAACGCAGCCAGTGGTCGTCAGACCGTTGATGCCGCGCTGAAAGATGCACAGGGTCGTATCACTAAGTAATGCCTGAAATGCCGGATGCGGCGTAAACGCCTTATCCGGCCTACGAAGCCGAAACGTATGTAGGCCTGATAAGACGCGTCAGCGACGCATCAGGCAGTTGTTGCCGGATGCGGCGTAAACGCCTTATCCGGCCTACGAAAACGAAACGTATGTAGGCCTGATAAGACGCACCAGCGTCGCATCAGGCAGTTGTTGCCGGATGCGGCGTGAACGCCTTATCCGGCCTACGAAGCCGAAACGTATGTAGGCCTGATAAGACGCACCAGCGTAGCATCAGGCAGTTGTTGCCGGATGCGGCGTGAACGCCTTATCCGGCCTACGAAAATAAAACGTATGTAGGCCTGATAAGACGCGTCAGCGTCGCATCAGGCATTGATTGCCGGATGCGGCGTAAACGCCTTATCCGGCCTACGAAAACGAAACGTATGTAGGCCTGATAAGACGCGTCAGCGTCGCATCAGGCAGTTGTTGCCGGATGCGGCGTAAACGCCTTATCTGTCCTGGAATGAGGAAGAACCCCATGGATGTCATTAAAAAGAAACATTGGTGGCAAAGCGACGCGCTGAAATGGTCAGTGTTAGGTCTGCTCGGCCTGCTGGTGGGTTACCTTGTTGTTTTAATGTACGCACAAGGGGAATACCTGTTCGCCATTACCACGCTGATTTTAAGCTCAGCGGGGCTCTATATTTTCGCCAATCGTAAAGTCTACGCCTGGCGCTATGTCTACCCGGGAATGGCCGGGATGGGGCTATTCGTCCTCTTCCCTCTGGTCTGCACCATCGCCATCGCCTTCACCAACTACAGCAGCACCAACCAGCTTACCTTTGAACGCGCTCAGGAAGTTCTGTTGGACCGCGCCTGGCAGGCAGGGAAAACCTATAACTTTGGTCTTTATCCCGCTGGTGATGAGTGGCAACTGGCGCTCACCGACGGCGAAACCGGCAAAAATTATCTCTCCGACGCCTTTAAATTTGGCGGCGAGCAAAAACTGCAACTGAAAGAAACGGCCACGCAGCCTGAAGGCGAGCGTGCGAATCTGCGCGTGATTACCCAGAATCGTCAAGCCCTGAGCAACATTACCGCCATTCTGCCGGATGGCAACAAAGTGATGATGAGCTCCCTGCGCCAGTTCTCCGGCACTCAGCCGCTGTACACATTAGGCGATGACGGTACGCTGACCAATAACCAGAGTGGCGTAAAATATCGTCCAAACGACCAGATTGGTTTTTACCAGTCCATCACTGCTGACGGCAACTGGGGTGACGAAAAACTCAGCCCGGGTTATACCGTGACTACTGGCTGGAAAAACTTTACCCGCGTCTTCACCGACGAAGGGATCCAAAAACCGTTCCTTGCAATTTTCGTCTGGACCGTAGTGTTCTCACTTATCACCGTCTTTTTAACGGTGGCGGTCGGCATGGTGCTGGCGTGTCTGGTGCAGTGGGAAGCGTTGCGCGGCAAAGCTGTCTATCGCGTCCTGCTGATTCTGCCCTACGCGGTGCCATCGTTTATTTCAATTTTGATTTTCAAAGGATTGTTCAACCAGAGCTTTGGTGAAATCAACATGATGTTGAGCGCGCTGTTTGGTGTGAAGCCCGCCTGGTTCAGCGATCCAACCACCGCCAGAACGATGCTGATTATCGTCAACACCTGGCTGGGTTATCCGTACATGATGATCCTCTGCATGGGCTTGCTGAAAGCGATTCCGGACGATCTGTATGAGGCCTCAGCGATGGATGGCGCAGGTCCGTTCCAGAACTTCTTCAAAATTACGCTACCGCTGCTGATCAAGCCGCTCACACCACTAATGATCGCCAGCTTTGCCTTTAACTTTAACAACTTCGTGCTGATTCAACTGTTAACCAACGGCGGCCCGGATCGTCTTGGCACGACCACGCCAGCCGGTTATACCGACCTGCTCGTTAACTACACCTACCGTATCGCCTTTGAAGGCGGCGGGGGTCAGGACTTCGGTCTGGCGGCGGCGATTGCCACGCTGATCTTCCTGCTGGTCGGTGCGCTGGCGATAGTGAACCTGAAAGCCACGCGAATGAAGTTTGATTAAGGGAGATAACAAAATGGCAATGGTCCAACCGAAATCGCAAAAAGCACGTTTGTTTATTACTCACCTGCTACTACTACTTTTTATCGCGGCAATTATGTTCCCGCTGCTGATGGTCGTCGCCATCTCGCTGCGCCAGGGGAACTTCGCGACCGGTAGCCTGATCCCGGAGCAAATCTCGTGGGATCACTGGAAACTGGCGTTAGGTTTTAGCGTTGAACAGGCGGATGGCCGCATTACGCCACCGCCATTCCCGGTACTGCTGTGGCTGTGGAACTCGGTAAAGGTCGCCGGTATTTCCGCGATTGGTATTGTGGCGCTCTCCACCACCTGCGCTTATGCCTTCGCCCGTATGCGCTTCCCTGGCAAAGCGACGCTGCTGAAAGGGATGCTGATTTTCCAGATGTTCCCGGCAGTACTCTCACTGGTGGCGTTGTATGCGTTGTTTGATCGTCTGGGTGAGTACATTCCGTTCATCGGCCTGAATACTCACGGCGGCGTGATCTTCGCGTACCTGGGGGGGATTGCGCTGCACGTCTGGACGATTAAAGGCTATTTCGAAACCATCGACAGCTCGCTGGAAGAAGCAGCAGCGCTGGATGGTGCGACACCGTGGCAGGCCTTCCGCCTCGTCCTGTTGCCATTATCTGTACCGATTCTGGCGGTGGTGTTCATCCTGTCGTTTATCGCTGCCATTACCGAAGTTCCGGTCGCGTCGTTGTTACTGCGTGACGTGAACAGTTACACCCTGGCCGTGGGTATGCAGCAATACCTCAACCCGCAAAACTACCTGTGGGGCGACTTTGCTGCCGCTGCCGTGATGTCTGCATTACCCATCACCATCGTCTTCTTGCTGGCTCAGCGCTGGCTGGTTAACGGCCTGACGGCAGGTGGTGTGAAAGGTTAAAGATGTTGTTCTGCCAATGTTATGCCGCTAGACCCTCAACTTACGTTATCCTAACTTGTGACTGTTATTCGGCGCTCTTCGGAGCGCCTCTTTTTTACTCCCGCTTCAGCCGTTTCGAATTACATAACCACAGGGTGATCACCAGCAACAGGATCGCTGCTGAGTAGATCAACACATCCAGTGGCGATTTATGATCGACGATGATCAAGCGCACAATGGCGGTGATCCCGATATAGACAAAGTAACGTAGCGGGAAGTGAAAACCGGACTGAAAGTACTTCACAATCAGCGCGATAAATTCGAAATAGAGAAAGTAAACCACCAGTCCTTCCACCAGCTCATATTTGCTGGTTTGTTCTGGCGCGAACAGCACATCAGCCAGATGCACCGTTTCTTTGCCGAGGAAGACAACCAAAATCAGGCCGAGACACAACAGACCCAGATTGAGTACGGTCTGCAAAATGGTGGAGATAAACTCCACGCGCGGACGAGAGAGTGACGTCATAGCTGTACCTCCTTCACAGTGGCGAGCTTCCTGTATAACGTAAAAATGTGACGGAGATCTATATTTTTTGTGTATGTTTTGTTCAACCTGGATTTGGCGCGCGCATCCGGCAAGGCAAACCGCACCAAAGCCGGTAATGCAAAAATCACCCATTCAGGTGATTCTCAGCCACCAGTAATGCGCGAAAAATCGACAATGTTCCTCTGGAACAAATGAAACGTAACCTGATAAAGGTGGTAAAAATGAAGCCTTATTTTGCTGCTTTGTTGTTATCAGTCTCTGTTCTTCCTGCTTATGCTGGTCCGCTCGGTACTGCTGATAAAGCCGACCTACCGCAAAGCAATGTCTCCAGCCCAATGATGGCCCAGTCGCTCAGGCAACCAGACCTGCAACCCATATCGACGGACAGGAAGACAGAATGTTTTCGCCTTTACACACCAGATCGCAAACCGGGGGTGAACTGCGTTCCTGATGGCTCAACAGGCCATTAAGAATGAGGGTGCCAGTGATTGCGAAAACTGGCACCTTTCCCATGACTTAGCGGAAATTCACGCTACGGTCGCTGGTCATATCATACAACTGGAACTTACGCCCAAGTTGCTGACCCCCGTCACGCGTCAGCGGCGTCCAGCCAATTGCCGCACGGCTACGTGTCGGGCCAGACGAGAAGAGATCCAGCGGTACAGAGACATACACACCTTTGGTGAAGTCCCCTTCGCCGTACTCCTCTTTCGAAACATTAGTGATCGTGGCATAGCCACCCACCACCACGCCGCTATCAAAGCGTTTGGCGATCTCCAGCGTGCCGCCTTTATCCCCTGCCAGATACTGCCCGACACTCGCTTTCACCAACACGTCCTGGGCGAAAGATGGCGTCCAGTACGCGGTCAGATGTCCGGTTTTCACACTGTAATCGGTGAATTTCATCATATCTTTTGCGCTACGCCAGTCGCGCTGTTTAACGTAGTTGGCATCCAGACCAAACGCCCAGTTGCTGTCCAGGGGGCGATACAACACCTCTGCCCCCGCACCGCCAAACATGGTTTCGAGATAGCCGCCGTAGACCTGACCGTAGAAGCCGTTGCCCAGATGCTGGAAGTAGTTGGCTTGCAGGTTATTCACATAGACATCGTTCTGCACATACTCGCGCACATGGGTACGAACACGCGGTAAGTGTGAGTCCTGCGGTGGATTGGTGTAGTTAAACTTGTCGTAATTGTTGGCAAGGTTAGCAAACAGGCTACCGGTGGTGAGCAGATGGTCCGTCAGCCACAAATCCGCCGTTCCCATCACGCCCAGCTGATACATGTAAAAGTTTTCCGGGCCACCGACCGACTGGTTCAGCACCGGATCGATATGGAAATCAAAGCGCGATTTGTCGATATACCAGCCCTGCTCGGTGGACTTCGGAACCACTGGCTCGACGCGTTTTTGCGCCAGCTTCGTTTCGTGGCCCAGCGGCTCTCCGGCGAGATGATTTTTCAAGCTGGCGACATCGGTTTCCGTCGTCACCTGCGGCATGTTAAGGCGATTTTCCGTAACGCGGATCGTCTTGATCCCCTCCGGCAGATCGTTCATCACGATCCGATTAGCACGAATGATCCCTTCGCGCGAATCACGATACTTCACCTGCTCGCCAGTAACATACAGTGTATCGCCTTTCGCCTGGATCTGCGGATCGGCCAGTCCGGCGTTGTATTTCAACAGCGTTAACTGATTCGCCACCACCGAATGCTGCAAAATGGCATCCTGTGGCTGCGGTTGATATTGCGGGCGGGCGTTATCGTTGTACGAAGGACGTAAATCATTAAAGTTGGTGCGCAGCGTGACGCCAAACATGAAGGTGTTGCCACGTTCATAGCTAAGGTTAACGTCGGCCCAATCGGTAACGCGATAAATCGCCCCGACGTTAAACTTACTTTTTTGCTCCAGCTTTCCGGCAAAATCCTGCTGATAATTATTGCCTTCATACTCCAGTTTCAGACGCAGCGGTTGCCAGGGCGTCTGGTATTCCACGCCGCCAAACAGTGAGGTCGGGCCGTGGAACATCTGGCTGCCGTCGATAGATCCCGCCTGTTTGTAGCTGTTATCGCGATAGCAATATTTATCACTGGCTGAACAGAGCGGATTTTTCACGTTACCGCTGGTACCCAGATATCCCCAGCCCAGACCGAGCGTAAAATCGAACGGCCCCCAAGCTTTGCTGGCGACAAGATATTCTGCATCGAACAGCCCCGTGCCACCGATATCCCGCGCGCCAACCGCCACTTGCGGCATCCAGTAACTCTCTTCCCACAAACGCAGTTTGAGATCGAAGGCTTTATCTTTATACGTTTGATCACCAGAGAACGCTTCGACGCTGCTGTACTGGCGGGTGCGCACGTCGGTGTAGCGCAGCGTTGTTTCCAGCCACGGGAAGAGTTGCACTGAAGCTGAGTAATAACGGTACTGATCGTTATCGCGATAGTTCAGGCTCAACTCCCCTTCCCGCGCCATGCGGGCGGTGGGCGTTTGTAACAGTCCTACGCCACCGAAATCCGATTGCGACGGACCAATGGGCGCAGGATACGTTTCGCCGTAGCAAGCCGTGCTAATGCCCAGCGCCAGTAAGCTAAGCAGATGTCTTTTTTTCATTATTGGGGTATCCGCTGCGTCAGAGTCTGAAGAATGTCGGCGTTAAAGGCATCAGGTGTCTCACTCCAGACGGAGTCCGCGAGGCCAACATAAATAATGCTGCCGGGCATCGGCTCTACGTGACGCTTGTTCCAGTAAGCCACCGGCGCTTTTTGCGTGCGTCCGTCCGGGTAAACCACCCACGCGTAGCTGCGATCCGCACCGCTGAGCAGGCTCTGGTCAGAGAGATAGCTCGCCACGTCGCGACCGGGAGTGAATGGCTGATTGCCAGGACGGCTGATAAGCCCGAACAATGTGACCGTGGACGGCGGTGGTCCGACCCACAGTGTGTAGTTGCCCTGCAACGGCGGGTTACCGCGTTCAGCAACGCGGACGATATCGGGATCAAGTTTGATTTTTTGCCTGCCCGTCACTTTCAACGCCTGAATTTGCTGGCGTAAGGCGTTAATGGCGGCGGCATCGTCGGCGCTGGAATCTGCAGCCAGTTCTGCCAGCCGTGTCAGCAACGCCTGCTGCTGACGCAATGCTGCCGCCGTTGCCAGCTCTTCGCTAATCACCGCACCGGGCCACCAGCTGTTTGCCAGTCGAGATTGGCCTACCAGATCGATTAAATGCTCTGCACCCGTCAGCGTTTTGGCCTCACTGCTGCCATTGCTGAATACCTTGACGGTTCCCGCCGCGAAGACCGATGACGCCCCCACACTCAAAAGCAACGCGACAATAGTTTTTTTAATCATTGTTTTGCCGCCTTGATGAGAGTGGTTTTCACCGGGAAATAATCCGCGCCGAGATACTGTTCCGACTGGCGAATTTGCCCTTCGCTGTCGATCCAGTAGCGGTTATGCCAGCGCGCCTGGTCGGTGGAGACTTCTTCGTCCAGCACGCGAACCGGGGTTTCATCGCTGCCGACTTTGACGGTATCGGTGCCATCCCATTTGAAGACTGAGCGTGCGGTGGCGTAGCGTACCTGCTGGTACTCAGTCCAGCCCATCGTGCGCGTCCAGGTTGCGCCATCAACGATTTGTGCTGGTTTGATCAGCGGGTCAGTGGCAAGGTTATTCACTTCAATCAGGTTGTCGCCGCCAAGCAAAGTTTTCACCAGACGCCCATGTTGTGTAACGAGAGTGGCCTGATCCTGAGTAACCCATTTTTGTTGTCCGTCTTCAGCGAAGGCCAAAACGACAAATAATTGTGGACCGCCATTTAGCCGCATGTACTGGCTGGCGTAGGGCATATTTTGAATATCATCGTCCGTCAGCTGTACGCCTGGCGTACCGAACAGACTGTCCCACAGTGAATTGCCCAGCTCTTTAGTCGTGGCTGAACAGGCCTGTAATAACAGGCAGATAAGAATGAGTGCAGGTCGCTTCACGACTCTTCTCCAGAGGGGCAGAATAACCACACCGGAGTGTGGTTATGGTTAATCCCCGTCATACTGAATTATTTTGGGGATACATACGTTATTACTGGGTACTGGTGGTCGTGGTTGTGGTGGTCCCGGTATTAGAACCATCACCGCCACCGGTTGCCGCGAGCGCGACACCCACCGCCGAGCTTACGGTGCTGACGCTGGTCGCGGAGGAACTACCCGCCGAAACCGACGTTGCTGCCGACCCTGCCGCTTCGCCCACCTGTACAGGTGCAGCCCACGCAGAAGTCGCCGCAAGCGCAGATATGGCAAAAATGCCATACAGAACTTTTTTCATAACAATTTCCCTTCATTGAATGAATGGAGATTTACCCAAAAACATTTCAGGCGGGATCGAGTATACACAACTAAAGCATGCGAATTACGGCGCGGGGAATTAGTGATAGGGTTTTAGGATAATTGGAATGAATATCAAATATAAGCTTTAACTTATATATAAATAAGATTAAAAATCATGAATTTAAAATAAATTAAAAAGTGATTAACCTGCGTATTTTCCGAAATCATTACAGACTAAAAATCTATTTTAGGATTAACCTCACGGTATGATTTCCGTTAAATCTCCGACAAGGGGATTTATCTGATAAAACAATGCCGACTTATAGTCGGCATTGTTATTAAGGTTATTTAATCAATCGTGCTATGTATTAATTGCCGAATACGATGTACATATCGGCATCATGCATGCACGATGATTAACCGCGCCACGCTTTATAGCGGTTAATCAGACCATTGGTTGAGCTATCGTGGCTGCTGATTTCTTTGTCATCTTTCAGCTCTGGCAGAATACGGTTCGCCAGCTGTTTACCCAGCTCCACGCCCCACTGGTCGAAGGTGAAGATGTTCAGGATCACGCCCTGAGTAAAGATTTTGTGCTCATACAGCGCAATCAACGCCCCCAGGCTGAACGGAGTGATTTCGCGCAGCAGGATAGAGTTGGTCGGGCGGTTACCTTCGAACACTTTGAACGGCACCACGTAGTCAAGCGTTGCCGGATCTTTACCCTGATCGCGATATTCCTGCTCAACCACTTCACGGGATTTACCAAACGCCAGAGCCTCGGTCTGAGCGAAGAAGTTAGACAGCAGTTTCTGGTGATGATCAGAGAGTGGGTTATGGGTGATAGCCGGAGCGATGAAATCGCACGGTACCATTTTGGTTCCCTGGTGGATCAGCTGGTAGAACGCATGCTGACCGTTAGTGCCTGGTTCACCCCAGATAATCGGGCCAGTCTGGTAATCCACTACGTTACCGTTACGGTCAACATACTTACCGTTGGATTCCATATTGCCCTGCTGGAAGTACGCCGCGAAACGGTGCATATACTGGTCGTACGGCAGAATCGCTTCAGTTTCCGCGCCAAAGAAATTGTTGTACCAGATGCCGATCAGCGCCAGCAGTACAGGCAGGTTTTTCTCGGCAGGCGTAGTGGAGAAATGCTTGTCCATCGCGTGTGCGCCAGAAAGCAGTTCAACGAAATTATCAAAGCCGATAGAGAGAACAATCGACAGGCCAATCGCTGACCACAGGGAGTAACGACCGCCGACCCAGTCCCAGAACTCGAACATGTTGGCGGTATCAATACCAAACTCGCCAACGGCTTTGGCATTGGTGGAGAGCGCCGCAAAGTGTTTCGCAACGTGTTTTTCATCACCTGCCGCTTTCAGGAACCAGTCACGCGCGCTATGGGCGTTGGTCATGGTTTCCTGAGTAGTGAAGGTTTTAGATGCTACCAGGAACAGCGTGGTTTCTGGGTTTACTTTTTTCAGCACTTCCGCGATGTGAGTGCCATCAACGTTAGAAACAAAGTGCATGTTCAGGTGGTTTTTGTAAGGGCGCAGTGCTTCGGTCACCATGTACGGGCCGAGGTCAGAACCGCCGATCCCAATGTTCACCACGTCGGTGATGGCTTTGCCGGTATAGCCTTTCCACTCACCAGAAATAATCGCTTCTGAGAAGGTTTTCATCTTCTCCAGCACCGCGTTGACTTCCGGCATAACATCTTTGCCATCAACCAGAATCGGGGTATTGCTACGGTTACGCAGCGCCACGTGCAGTACGGCACGGTTTTCGGTGCGGTTGATCTTCTCGCCAGAGAACATCGACTTAATCGCGCCCGCCAGATCGCACTCTTTCGCCAGATCCTGTAATTTCGCCAGCGTCTCTTCAGTGATGCGGTTTTTGGAGTAATCCACCAGCATCTGATCGTCAAAGGTTGCGGAGAACTTAGAAAAACGATCGCCGTCTTTAGCAAAAAGATCGGCGATCGTAACGTCTTTCATTTCATCGAAGTGTTTCTGTAGTGCCTGCCAGGCAGCGGTCTGCGTTGGATTGATGTTTTTCATTAGCAATACTCTTCTGATTTTGAGAATTGTGACTTTGGAAGATTGTAGCGCCAGTCACAGAAAAATGTGATGGTTTTAGTGCCGTTAGCTCAGCTAACCACTGAAGAGGATAAAAAGTATAGACGTTATAAGCACAATTTCTGACCACGCCCGCTGCATGAATAATCCGCATAATCCCGGCGTTGACACACTCCCCTACACCTTTTATTTATAAATACGGTCTGCGCCTGCACCGGTTTCTGTTATGCCTTTGTGCCAAGGTCGCTTCTTTCATTCCCTGACACGAGGTTGTTATGCCCGATATTGTTGTCTCCAAATTTGGTGGTACTAGCGTGGCTGATTTCGACGCCATGAACCGCAGCGCCGACATTGTGCTTTCTGATGTGAATGTGCGTTTAGTTGTGCTTTCTGCTTCTGCGGGCATTACCAATCTGTTGGTTGCACTGGCTGAAGGTCTGGAACCGGTTGAGCGTTTCGAAAAACTCGATGCCATTCGCAATATTCAGTTCGCCATTCTGGAGCGCCTGCGTTACCCGAACGTCATCCGTGAAGAGATTGAACGTTTGCTGGAGAACATTACCGTCCTGGCCGAAGCTGCTGCACTGGCAACCTCTCCAGCACTAACTGATGAACTGGTCAGCCACGGCGAACTGATGTCTACCCTACTGTTTGTGGAGATTCTGCGTGAACGCAATGTTCAGGCCCAGTGGTTCGATGTGCGTAAAGTGATGCGCACAAACGATCGCTTTGGCCGCGCGGAGCCAGATATTGCTGCGCTGGCAGAACTGTCTGCGCTGCAACTAACCCCACGTCTCAGCGAAGGTTTAGTCATCACCCAGGGCTTTATTGGCAGTGAAAGTAAAGGGCGCACCACAACGCTTGGTCGCGGCGGTAGTGACTACACGGCGGCACTATTGGCAGAAGCGTTAAACGCTGCTCGCGTCGATATCTGGACAGATGTGCCGGGGATTTATACTACCGACCCACGCGTCGTGCCTGATGCCAAACGAATTGATGAAATCGCCTTTGAAGAAGCAGCTGAAATGGCAACCTTTGGTGCCAAAGTACTTCATCCGGCAACCTTACTGCCTGCAGTTCGCAGCGATATCCCGGTGTTTGTCGGTTCAAGCAAAGATCCGCGTGCTGGCGGTACTTTGGTGTGTAATAAAACCGAGAATCCGCCGTTGTTTCGTGCGCTGGCTCTGCGTCGCAAACAAACGCTATTAACCCTGCATAGCCTGAATATGCTGCATTCTCGCGGCTTCCTCGCGGAGGTTTTCGGCATTCTCGCACGGCATAATATTTCGGTGGATTTAATTACTACGTCAGAAGTGAGCGTGGCATTAACTCTCGACACTACCGGTTCAACGTCAACTGGCGATACGTTGCTGACACAATCGCTGCTGATGGAGCTTTCAGCTCTGTGCCGGGTAGAAGTGGAAGAAGGCCTGGCGCTGGTGGCTCTGATTGGTAACGACCTGTCAAAAGCCTGTGGTGTTGGCAAAGAGGTGTTTGGCGTACTTGAACCGTTCAACATTCGCATGATTTGCTACGGTGCTTCCAGTCATAACCTGTGCTTCCTGGTGCCAGGCGAAGATGCGGAACAGGTGGTGCAGAAACTGCATAGTAATTTGTTTGAGTAAAAACAGTGCGGCCCGGATGATACTTGCCGGGCCGAATTTATTCTCCCATCACTGTCGCCATCAACAACCTATCCAGCTCCCTGGCATCACCATCCCTACTATCCGGTAACACAGGCGGAATTTCCCCACGCGCCAGTTCCGCATGGATAAACACATGTAGCAATGGACGGCGTGGGCCATATTCCGCTTCACCCGCACGCTGTTTACGTTCCAGCAACTCATCTATTTCTGCGCGTAAGGCCGCATCCAACTCACTTCCCACCAGCAATTCGGAAAAACACATTGGCGGTACGCCTTTTCCCGCTTCGACCCAGCGCACGGCCAGCAGCGGACGCAGCACATAAAAGTATTTTTTCAGCCGCACTTCGTCGCCTTGTAAATAACCGCGAAAATTTTTCCGCGCCATCGAATAATAATGCCAACGCGCACGCAACGGAGAAAACCACATTGGGACCATTGCCTTAAGCGCCGTTATCGTTTCTTCATCTTGCTGATAGACCACCGGTGAATCCAGCCATTCAATTAGCGTCGGGTTCGCACCTTTCAGCAATCCCAGCGCTTTGCGCCATTCCCAACCGGAAACATCAAGTTCGTCGTCGATAGGCAGTTCGATAACATCGCGTGGTGACTCTACCCGCAGATACCATTCCAGCGGATGAACATACAAAAACCGCACATCGTAATCGCTGTCGGGCGAAGCAAATCCCCAGCCGCGACTCCCCGATTCGCAGGCGTACAGCACTTTCACGCCATAGCGACGTTCAATTTCCTTTAACTGCTGCGATACCCGTTCGCGCATCGCAGCACAGACTCCATTTAATGGCATTTGACTCATCCTTTGATATTAACTAACCCGTACCAGACCACTGAAAACAGAGATGTTATCAATGAGATATCGTTATTGCGAGAAACAGGCCAGAAGTAAAATAACAACTTTAACGCATTGAATAACAAAGAATTAATTAAATTTTATAAGTTAGCGGTCATTTATTTTCGTTAAATTTTTATCTGTATTTATCGCCAATTATCTAAGCAGATAAAAATAAAGAGAAGGCAAATGAATCTTATCAGTTCTGCTTGCAAATAAATTCCCGTACACTGAACTATCCGATTAACAGAGGGCACCATCATGGCACTCCCCCGTATTACTCAAAAAGAGATGACTGAGCGTGAACAGCGCGAACTGAAGACGCTGCTGGATCGCGCGCGTATTGCACATGGTCGCGTGCTGACCAACGCCGAAACCAACAGCATTAAGAAAGAGTACATCGATAAATTAATGGTTGAGCGTGAGGCTGAAGCGAAAAAAGCCCGCCAGTTGAAGAAAAAGCAGGCTTATAAACCGGATCCTGAAGCGTCATTCAGTTGGTCGGCAAATACGTCGACGCGCGGCAAACGCTGATTAACGACCTTTTTTCTTCCGCCCCGGCGAGGCGAAACGCTTGCCGTTTGATGCCGGGCGGCCACCTTTCTCCGCCGTTTTTTCTACCTTCACCACCGGGCGTTTGATGCCTGCCGTTTTCGGTTTGGCCTTCGCTTTGGGCTTCGCCTCGGAAGAGGAATTTTCAATGAGCTTAAAGAGATCGATAAGCTCGTCGTCGGTTAAATCGCGCCATTCTCCCAGTGGAATGCCGCTTAAGCTGACGTTCATAATGCGCGTACGTTCCAGCTTTTTCACTTCGTAGCCAAAGTGCTCGCACATGCGACGGATCTGACGGTTCAGCCCCTGCACCAGGGTAATGCGGAAGACAAACGGCGCTTCTTTTTTGACTTTGCACTTTTTAGTCACCGTCCCGAGGATTGGCACTCCCGCACTCATGCCGCGAATAAACTCCTCGGTAATCGGTTTATCGACCGTCACCAGATATTCTTTCTCATGATCGTTACCCGCGCGGAGGATCTTATTCACCAGATCGCCGTGGTTGGTGAGGAAAATCAGCCCCTGGGAGTCTTTATCCAGGCGACCAATCGGGAACACGCGTTTGCTGTGGTTAACGAAATCGACAATGTTATCGCGCTCGCCATCTTCGGTGGTGCTGACAATACCGACGGGCTTGTTCAGGGCGATAAGTACCAAATCTTCGGCTTCCCGTGGCTCAATCAACTGACCGTTTACTTTTACAACGTCGCCGGGTTTCACCTGATCGCCAATGGTGGCACGCTTGCCATTAAGGAACACATTGCCTTGCTCGATGTAGCGATCCGCTTCGCGGCGTGAGCAAATTCCGCTTTCGCTGATGTATTTATTTAAACGGACTGATGAGTCGGGCAGCATAAATTCTCCTGTAAAACGCGGAATATACCGTACCTCTTAGCGGGGAAAAACAGGGTTATGCGGCAACGTCGAAATTAAATGTGATCTGCCGCGCCTTTTATCACAAAAGTGTCACCAGAAGCCTGATGCAAATTTGCCTGGCGAAAACCAGGATAATCAACCTATTACGAATCTCTGCACACCTGTGCTGATGACTGCTACGCAGAGAAACAAATGTGCAAGATAAAGCGCCATTTCAGTCCAAACAAAGAGTGAAAAATCGCTTTTAAAGGTCACCATGATGGAGTTATATCAGATCAAGCGGTTAAAAAGCATATTTGCACAAATGTGCAAAATCAGGAGGCGGCGATGGAAAACAGTGACGATATCCGTTTGATTGTGAAGATTGCCCAACTCTATTACGAACAGGACATGACGCAGGCGCAAATCGCCCGCGAACTGGGTATTTATCGGACCACCATCAGCCGCTTACTTAAACGGGGCCGCGAACAGGGAATTGTCACCATCGCCATCAACTATGACTACAACGAAAATCTCTGGCTGGAGCAGCAACTGAAGCAAAAGTTTGGTCTGAAAGAAGCTGTGGTGGTATCAGGGCGCGATGAAGAGGAAGACGCTCAGTTGGCGGTAATGGGGTTACACGGCGCGCAATTGTTAGATCGTTTGCTGGAACCTGGTGATATTGTTGGTTTTTCCTGGGGCCGCGCGGTGAGCGCACTGGTTGAAAACTTGCCGCAGGCGGGGCAATCGCGGCAGTTAATTTGCGTACCGATTATTGGCGGCCCGTCCGGTAAACTCGAAAGCCGCTATCACGTAAACACATTAACCTACAGCGCGGCGGCAAAGCTGAAAGGGGAATCGCAGCTCGCGGATTTTCCAGCTCTGCTAGATAACCCCTTAATTCGTAATGGGATCATGCAGTCTCAGCACTTTAAAACCATCTCAGCCTACTGGGATAATCTGGATGTCGCCCTCGTGGGGATTGGCTCACCGGCTATTCGCGATGGCGCCAACTGGCATGCATTTTATGGCGGCGAAGAGAGTGACGACCTGAATGCCCGTCAGGTTGCCGGTGATATTTGCTCGCGCTTTTTTGATATTCACGGCGCAATGGTTGAAACGAATATGAGCGAAAAAACGCTCTCTATCGAAATGAATAAATTAAAGCAGGCGCGGTATTCCATTGGTATTGCTATAGGTGAAGAGAAATATAGCGGAATTATTGGCGCACTGCGTGGAAAATATATTAATTGTCTGGTAACGAATAGCAACACAGCTGAACTATTACTGAAATAAAAATCTTCCCGATGTTTACCGTAATAAAAAATTACGGCGGGCCTCTATTACCTAAAATCAGGAGTCTGTTATGCAAACGTGGTTAAATTTGCAGGATAAAATCATTATTGTCACCGGTGGCGCATCCGGTATTGGTCTAGCGATTGTGGATGAATTATTAGCACAAGGCGCGAATGTACAGATGGTCGATATTCACGGTGGCGATGTTCAATATGAAAGTCATAAAGGTTATCAGTTCTGGCCGACCGATATTTCCAGCGCCAAAGAGGTAAATCATACGGTAGCGGAAATTATTCAGCGTTTTGGTCGCATCGACGGTCTAGTCAATAACGCCGGGGTCAACTTCCCGCGTCTGCTGGTCGATGAGAAAGCGCCTGCCGGACAGTATGAACTCAACGAAGCTACATTCGAAAAAATGGTCAATATCAACCAGAAAGGCGTTTTTCTGATGTCGCAGGCGGTGGCGCGGCAGATGGTCAAACAACATGATGGGGTGATTGTGAATGTCTCCTCGGAAAGTGGGCTGGAAGGCTCAGAAGGCCAAAGCTGCTACGCCGCGACCAAAGCCGCGCTCAATAGTTTCACGCGCTCCTGGTCGAAAGAGCTGGGTAAACACGGTATCCGTGTGGTCGGTATCGCGCCGGGAATTCTGGAAAAAACCGGGCTGCGCACGCCGGAATATGAAGAAGCGCTGGCGTGGACGCGCAATATCACCGTCGAACAGTTGCGGGAAGGCTACACCAAAAATTCCATTCCTATTGGGCGTTCCGGAAGATTAGCGGAAGTGGCTGATTTTGTTTGTTATCTGCTGTCTGAACGCGCCAGCTATATCACCGGAGTAACCACTAACATTGCCGGCGGCAAAACGCGCGGGTAAGGAGGCTTTATGGTCAATGCCATTTTTTGCGCCCACGGCAAATTAGCTTGCGCCATGCTGGAATCGGTTCAGATGGTGTACGGCGACGCCAATGTTGAGGCAGTTGAATTTGTGCCCGGCGAGAACGCCGGAGACATCGTGGCAAAGCTGGAAAAGTTAGTGAGTATTCACAATCATGACGAGTGGTTAATCGCCGTGGACTTACAGTGCGGCAGCCCGTGGAACGCGGCGGCAACGCTTGCGATGCGTAATCCGTGCCTGCGGGTAATCAGCGGCCTTTCCCTGCCGCTGGCGCTCGAACTGGTCGATAACCAGGACAGCATGAACGTTGATGAACTGTGTGAACACCTGACGCAAATCGCAAAGCAAACCTGCGTTGTCTGGAAACAACTGGCAACGGCAGAGGAGGATTTCTGATGAACATTACGCTCGCCCGCATTGATGACCGCCTAATCCACGGCCAGGTCACTACCGTCTGGTCGAAAGTAGCTAACGCCCAGCGCATTATTATCTGCAATGACGAGGTGTATAACGATGAAGTTCGCCGGACATTATTGCGTCAGGCCGCCCCGCCGGGAATGAAAGTTAACGTGGTCAATATTGAAAAAGCCGTCGCGGTGTATCACAACCCACAATATCAGGACGAAACCGTATTTTATCTTTTTACCCGACCTCAGGATGCCTTAGCGATGGTTCGCCAGGGAGTAAAAATCGGCACCCTGAATATTGGCGGCATGGCCTGGCGACCCGGTAAAAAACAGTTAACCAAAGCAGTTTCATTAGATGACGATGATATTAACGCATTTCATGAGTTAAATAATCTTGGCGTCACGCTGGATTTACGCGTTGTAGCGTCAGATCCTTCCATCAATATTATCGACAAAATAAAAGAACAGTTAGTCGCAAATTAAATAATAGCGCCTGTGTACATATGCTTTAACAGGCAGGGATGACGACACTTAAAAGGTGACAAATCATGGAAATAAGTACCCTACAAATCATTGCCATATTTCTTTTTTCCTGTATTGCCGGAATGGGCAGCGTGCTGGATGAATTTCAGACTCATCGCCCGTTAATTGCCTGTACGGTGATTGGTTTAATTCTCGGTGATTTAAAAACCGGAATTATGCTCGGTGGTACGCTGGAATTGATAGCTCTCGGCTGGATGAACGTCGGCGCGGCGCAATCTCCGGATTCTGCACTCGCCAGCATAATCTCCGCCATTCTGGTTATCGTTGGCCAGCAAAGCATCGCCACCGGTATCGCCATCGCGTTGCCTGTGGCTGCGGCAGGCCAGGTGCTGACGGTGTTTGCCCGCACCATCACCGTTGTGTTCCAGCACGCGGCGGATAAAGCAGCGGAAGAAGCGCGGTTTCGCACTCTCGATATTCTGCATGTCTCCGCGCTTGGCGTGCAGGCACTGCGCGTTGCGATTCCGGCACTGATTGTCTCGCTGTTCGTCAGCGCCGATATGGTGAGCAATATGCTGAGCGCCATTCCCGAATTTGTGACCCGTGGATTGCAGATTGCTGGCGGTTTTATCGTGGTGGTCGGTTACGCCATGGTGCTTCGCATGATGGGCGTGAAATATTTGATGCCTTTCTTTTTCCTCGGTTTCCTCGCAGGTGGCTACCTCGATCTCAGTCTGCTGGCGTTCGGTGGCGTCGGCGTGATCATGGCCCTGCTCTACATCCAGCTAAATCCACAGTGGCGTAAAGCTGAACCACATCCCCAGACCACCACTATCACCGCCCTTGACCAACTTGATGATTAACGGAGCCATCATGGAACAGAGAAAAATTACACGCAGCGATCTGGTGAGCATGTTTCTGCGCTCCAACCTGCAACAGGCGTCCTTCAACTTTGAACGCATTCATGGGCTGGGCTTTTGCTACGACATGATCCCCGCCATCAAGCGACTCTACCCATTAAAAGAGGATCAGGTTGCGGCGCTCAGGCGACACCTGGTGTTCTTCAATACCACGCCAGCCGTATGTGGTCCGGTCATCGGCGTGACCGCCGCCATGGAAGAAGCGCGGGCCAACGGTGCAGAAATTGATGACGGCACCATTAACGGCATCAAAGTCGGTCTGATGGGACCATTGGCAGGGGTTGGCGATCCACTGGTCTGGGGAACCCTGCGCCCGATTACCGCCGCGCTCGGCGCATCTCTGGCTCTTTCTGGCAACATTCTCGGCCCACTGCTGTTCTTCTTTATTTTCAATGCAGTACGTCTGGCAATGAAATGGTATGGGCTGCAACTGGGCTTTCGTAAAGGCGTGAATATCGTCAGCGATATGGGCGGTAATTTGCTGCAAAAACTGACTGAGGGCGCATCGATTCTCGGACTGTTTGTGATGGGCGTGCTGGTCACCAAATGGACGTCGATCAACGTGCCGCTGGTCGTCTCGCAAACGCCTGCCGCCGATGGCTCCACCGTCACCATGACCGTGCAGAACATTCTCGACCAACTTTGCCCTGGTTTGCTGGCGCTCGGTCTGACGCTGCTGATGGTGCGTCTGCTCAACAAAAAAATTAACCCGGTATGGCTGATTTTCGCCCTGTTTGGTTTAGGGATTATCGGCAATGCGCTGGGCTTCCTGTCCTGATTCTTCGCCCCGGCGCAACCGTCGGGGCCATCGTTCAACACGAGGTGGTTTATGAAAACAACAGCTCTGCGTCTTTATGGTAAACGTGATTTACGCCTGGAAACCTTTGATCTTCCTGAAATGCAGGAGGATGAAATCCTCGCGACGGTGGTCACCGACAGCCTGTGCCTCTCTTCCTGGAAAGAGGCCAATCTGGGTGAAAACCATAAAAAAGTACCCGACGATGTAGCGACCAATCCCATCATCATCGGCCATGAATTTTGCGGCGATATTCTGGCCGTGGGTAAAAAGTGGCAGCACAAATTTCAGCCGGGCCAGCGCTATGTGATTCAGGCCAACCTGCAATTGCCGGAAAGCCCGGACTGCCCCGGTTACTCTTTCCCGTGGGTGGGTGGTGAAGCCACACATGTGGTTATCCCAAATGAGGTTATGGAACAGGATTGCCTGCTGGCATACGACGGCGAAACCTACTTTGAAGGCTCGCTGGTTGAACCGCTTTCCTGCGTGATTGGCGCGTTCAACGCCAACTATCATCTTCAGGAAGGTAGTTATAACCACACGATGGGGATTCGCCCGCAAGGGCGCACACTGATCCTCGGCGGCACCGGACCAATGGGACTGTTAGCGATTGATTATGCGCTGCATGGGCCTGTTAACCCGTCGCTGCTCGTTATTACCGATACCGACAATAACAAATTGAGTTATGCACGGCAGCACTATCCATCAGAACCGCAAACACTGATTCATTATCTCAATGCCGCCGATGCAGCATTTGATACGTTAATGGCACTGAGTGGCGGTCACGGCTTCGATGATATTTTCGTCTTTGTGCCTAATGAAGGACTGGTGACTCTCGCCTCTTCCTTGCTGGCGACAGATGGTTGTCTGAATTTCTTCGCCGGACCGCAGGATAAGCACTTCAGCGCGCCAATTAATTTCTACGATGTGCATTATGCCTTTACTCATTACGTTGGCACATCGGGCGGCAATACCGATGACATGCGTGCGGCGGTCAAACTGATCGAAGAGAAAAAAGTGCAGGCCGCAAAAGTGGTAACACATATTCTTGGGCTGAATGCTGCGGGCGAAACCACGCTTGAATTGCCTGCCGTCGGCGGCGGCAAAAAACTGGTGTATACCGGGAAAGACCTGCCGCTGACGTCACTCACGCAGATTCAGGATCAAGCACTGGCGGCAATTCTGACGCGTCATCAGGGAGTATGGTCCGGTGAGGCGGAGCAATATCTGCTCACTCATGCAAAGGCAATCAGCCATGATTAATCGCGATACTCAACTGTGCATGTCGCTGGCCGGTCGCCCCGGCAACTTCGGCACACGTTTTCACAATTATCTGTATGAAAAGCTGGGGCTGAATTTCATCTACAAAGCGTTCGCCACCCAGGATATTGAGGCGGCGGTGAAAGGTGTTCGCGCATTAGGTATCCGCGGCTGTGCCGTGTCGATGCCGTTTAAAGAAAGCTGTATGCCCTTTCTCGATGCGATCGATCCGTCAGCGAAAATCATTGATTCAGTGAATACCATCGTGAATGACGGCGGCAGGCTGACCGGGTTTAACACCGACTACATTGCGGTGAAAAACCTGATTATTCACCACCAGCTCAATAGCGCCGCACGTGTGATGATTCGCGGCAGTGGCGGCATGGGCAAAGCGGTCATTGCCGCCTTTCGCGACGCGGGGTTTACCGATGTCATCATCGCCGCCCGCAACCACGAGAGCGGCCCGGCGCTGGCGAAGCAGTATGGCTTCCAGTGGCAACCGCAGCCAGAAGGAATCGACTGCGACATTCTGGTTAACGTTACCCCCGTTGGCATGGCTGGCGGTAAAGAGAGCCATGAGCTGGCCTTCAGCGAGGCAATGATCTCTACGGCAAGCGTCGTTTTTGACGTCGTGGCATTGCCACCGGAAACGCCGCTCATTCGTCTGGCGCAGCAGCTTGATAAGCAGACGATCAGCGGCGCAGAGGTGATTGCTTTACAGGCCGTCGAGCAGTTCGCGATGTATACCGGTGTGCGACCTGATGCGCGGCTGATTACTGAAGCGGCACAATTTGCACGAGAAGGATAAGAAACATCAGCGCATTAAGGGGCGCTCTGATTGGTGGCAAAGTGCACGTTGTTCATGCCGGATGCGGCGCAAACACCTTATTCGGCCTACAAAATCGCGAAAATTCAAGATATTGCGATTAGCTTGTAGGCCTGATAAGCGTAGCGCATCAGGCAATCTTACGTTTGTCATCAGCCTCAGCGCCTTGTTTGCTAACCGTCTTCAGAACGCCTGGTACAATGTGTGACATCGTGAGCCACGTCAGTAAGTGGTTAAATTTGCAGTGGTAGCATTCCTTCCGTGTTTTCTTACTAACCGGAGAAGTAATGGAACTGCTTTTATTGAGTAACTCGACGCTGCCGGGTAAAGCCTGGCTGGAACATGCGCTGCCGTTGATTGCTGAACAGTTGCAAGGTCGCCGTTCAGCGGTGTTTATTCCTTTCGCTGGCGTAACGCAAACCTGGGATGATTATACGGCCAAAACGGCTGCGGTCCTTGCCCCACTTGGCGTTTCTGTCACCGGTATTCATAGCGTGGCCGATCCTGTTGCCGCGATTGAAAATGCTGAGATCGTGATTGTCGGCGGCGGCAACACTTTCCAGTTGCTGAAACAGTGCCGCGAGCGCGGGCTGCTGGCACCAATTACTGACGTGGTTAAACGTGGCGCGCTGTATATTGGCTGGAGCGCAGGCGCTAACCTGGCTTGCCCAACCATTCGTACCACCAACGATATGCCGATTGTCGATCCGCAAGGTTTCGATGCGCTGAATCTGTTCCCGCTGCAAATCAACCCGCACTTCACCAACGCGCTGCCGGAAGGCCATAAAGGGGAAACGCGCGAGCAGCGTATTCGCGAACTGCTGGTCGTCGCGCCAGAACTGACCATTATTGGCCTGCCGGAAGGTAACTGGATCACGGTGAGTAAAGGTCACGCTACGCTGGGCGGCCCGAATACCACTTATGTATTTAAAGCTGGTGAGGAAGCGGTGCCGCTGGAAGCGGGTCACCGTTTTTAAGTGAATTGCCGGATGCATGATCCGGCATCTTGTACATAGTGCCTGATGCGACGCTTGACGCGTCTTATCAGGCATATTAATACTCGTCCCGACCCTCATCTTCATCCGGCTGTTCCAGCACACTGTAAGCCACCGAACAAAACAGCGAGTTCAGACGCTGCATATCGCCCAGTAAGCCTAAATGCAGCGAACTGGTTTCAATGCTTTGCACGTTTTGCTGATGCAGGCGATCAACGTGAGCATGGGAATAACGGCGATTAAGAATGCGAAAGCGATGCTTACTACGGCGCAAACGACGAGCGCTGGTGACATCGCCAGAGAAGAACACCGACATTGCCAGCTTTAAATTACTGAGCAATTGCTCATAGAGCGCATCCAGTTCCTTCAACCCATCAAGCGAAAATGCCCGCCGTGCTGCCAGTGATTTGTCAGCAATTTCGCTGCCCATGCGCTCGACGATATCGGAAGCCTGCTCCAGGTTGAGAGCCATTTCGATAATCTCTGCCCAGCGGCGCGACTCTTCTTCCGCCAGCTCTTCTTTTGGCATCCTCGCCAAATAAAGTTTAATCGCGGTGTAGAGGACGTTGATATCATCCGCCAGCTTGCGCAACTCCTTCTCTTCACGCGGTTCACCGTGCATCACTTTATTCAGCCCTTCCATCATCTGTTCCATCGCGTCACCGATGCGCAGTGTTTCACGGGCGGCATTCGCCAGAGCAAGAGTCGGAGTATCCAGCGCACTAACGTCCAGATGTTTTGGTTTCAGATGGGCATCCAACTCAGGTTCATCGCGAATAATCGTTTTGCAAAATCGCGCCATTGGATCGACAAACGGCAGCATGACCAGGCAACGAACGAGGTTGTAGAAGACGTGGAAATAGATAACCAGTTCCGCTTTTGGCAAAGGCAGTTTATCCATTGATTCAGCCAGAACATGGACAAATGGCAGGATAATCAAGCTCCCCACCAGCTTAAACAACAAGCTACCCATCGCAACACGGCGAGCAGCGGCATTGGCGGCACTATTGTTGAGCATCGCCAGCAGGCCGGAACCGAGGTTGGCTCCGATTACCAGACAGAGCGCCACCGGGAAGGAGATAATGCCTGCGGCGGTCAAAGTAGCGGTCAGCAATACAGCAGCAAGGCTGGAGTAGCTGATAACGGCGAACATCGCGCCAATCAGCGCATCCAGCAGAATATCGCCAGTCAACGAAGCAAAGATCACCTGAACGCCGTTTGCCTGGGTGATCGGCGTTACGGCCTGCACAATCAACTCCAGCGCCAGCAAAATCAGCCCAAGACCAATACCGACGCGGCCCAGTTGCCCGGCGCGTGACTGTTTGCGTCCGAGGAAAAAAATAACGCCGATAAAAATGAGCAGCGGTGACAACCAGGATAAATCGAAGGTGAGGACCCGCGCCATTAGCGCCGTCCCGACATCAGCCCCCAGCACAATCACCAGCGCGGGCGCGAGAGCAACCAGATCCTGGGCGACAAACGAGGTCACCAGCATGGTGGTGGCATTACTACTCTGTACCAGTGCGGTAACGCCGATCCCCGCGCAAAAGGCGAGCGGCTTCTTTTCGACACTCCGGCTAAGGACTGTACGCAGGCGTGCGCCGAAGACGCGCATTACGCCTGTTCGAACAATATGCGTCCCCCAGACCAACAGGGCGACGGCAGAAAGCAGGTGAAGCAGCGTTAACACGAGTTCAGGTTCTCCTTATCGTTATATGTTCCTGAAGCAATTGAATGACCAAAGGACCGGAAACACGCTGGCTGGCATCTTTACTGTGCCTTTTGACATTCGTTTTTCCGGCTAAGATTATTCCCGCCTGATTCCAGTATAAGTGTTTCATATTAATAAAGAGACAGGGCACCCATTGAGTGCCCTGTTTGTTGTAAGGAAAAGTGACATATTTGTGAATCAGTCCGCGTCATACCCCAGATTCGGTGCCAGCCAGCGCTCAACTTCGGTAACGCTCATACCTTTACGACGGGCATAGTCTTCGACCTGATCGCGTTGAATCTGCGCCACGGCATAGTACTTGCTGTCCGGATGGCTGAAGTACCAACCCGAAACCGATGCACCGGGCCACATCGCGAAAGATTCCGTGAGTTTCATGCCAGTGTGTTTTTCCACTTCCAGCAGCTCCCAGATGGTGGCTTTTTCCGTATGTTCCGGGCAGGCCGGATAGCCCGGTGCCGGACGGATGCCCTGGTAGTTTTCGCGGATCAGCTCTTCGTTGCTGAGGTTCTCGTTCGGCGCATAGCCCCAGTAAACTTTACGCACGCGCTCATGGAGATATTCCGCAAAGGCTTCCGCCAGACGGTCGGCAAGCGCTTTCACCATGATTTTGTTGTAATCATCATGCTGTGCTTCGAAGGCATCAGCCAGTGCATCTTCTTCCAGTCCACCAGTCACGGCAAATGCGCCGATGTAATCCGCTTTGCCAGAGAGTTTCGGCGCCACGAAATCAGCGAGACAGTAGTTAGCGAAGCCGGTTTTTTCGGTCTGTTGACGCAGATGGTGGCTAACATTAATCACATGTGTACGCGTTTCGTCACGGTAGATTTCAATGTCATCGCCCACACGGTTTGCCGGGAACAGGCCCACCACGCCACGCGGATTCAGCATTTTCTCGGCGCTTAATTTATCCAACATGTCGTTGGCGTCTTTAAACAGCCGCTTCGCCTCTTCGCCTACCACTTCATCTTCCAGAATGCGCGGATACTTCCCAGCCAGCGACCAGGTCATAAAGAACGGCGTCCAGTCGATGTAATTACGCAGCGTTTCAATGCTGGCTTCGACTTCCTGCACGCCGAGACGGTGTGCCACGGGCGGCGTGTAAGCCTGCCAGTCAAAAGCGAAGTCGTTATCGCGCGCAGCTTCCAGCGTAACTGGCGGGGTGCGCGGTTTCTTGCGTCCGTGCTGAATACGCACGGTTTCGTACTCCTTGCGGGTACGAGTGACAAAGTCATCACGCTGAGTGTCGGAAAGCAGCGCCGCCACGACGCCAACGGTGCGCGAGGCGTTCTGAACATACACCGTCGGGCCGCTGTAGTTTTGCTCGATTTTCACCGCTGTGTGCGCTTTTGAGGTGGTCGCACCGCCAATCAGTAGCGGAATGGTGAAGCCCTGACGCTCCATCTCTTTCGCCACGTTGACCATTTCGTCCAGCGATGGAGTGATCAATCCCGAAAGGCCAATCAAATCGGCATTCACTTCTCTGGCGGTACGGAGGATTTTTTCCGCAGGCACCATCACGCCGAGATCGACAATTTCGTAGTTGTTACATTGCAGCACCACGCCAACGATATTTTTACCGATGTCGTGGACATCACCCTTCACTGTGGCGATCACCATCTTGCCGTTGGTTTTGCCCTGCTCTTTGCTGGCTTCAATGAACGGCTCGAGATACGCCACCGCCTGCTTCATGACGCGCGCCGATTTCACCACCTGCGGCAGGAACATTTTGCCCTCGCCAAACAGGTCGCCGACCACGTTCATGCCGTCCATCAGCGGGCCTTCAATCACCTGAATGGGGCGCTCGGCCTGCTGGCGGGCTTCTTCGGTGTCCTGTTCGATAAACTCGGTAATGCCTTTGACTAGCGAGTATTCCAGACGTTTATTCACGTCCCACGAGCGCCACTCCGCCTGCTGGGCGTTAGCGGTATCGTCGGTTTTGCTGCCGCGATATTTCTCGGCAAGTTCCAGTAAACGCTCGGTGCCATCGTCGCGACGGTTAAGGATCACATCTTCCACCGCGTCGCGCAGTTCGGCGGGCAGGTCGTCGTAAATCGCCAGTTGCCCGGCGTTGACGATCCCCATATCCATACCGTTACGAATGGCGTAGTAGAGGAACACCGCGTGAATAGCTTCGCGCACCGGATCGTTACCACGGAACGAGAACGAGACGTTAGAGACGCCGCCGGAGATCAGCGCATGGGGCAGCTCGCGTTTGATGTCTTCACACGCGCCGATAAAGTCCTGCGCGTAGTTGTTGTGCTCTTCAATGCCAGTTGCGACCGCGAAGATGTTCGGATCAAAGATGATATCTTCCGCCGGGAAGCCGACTTCCTCGGTGAGTATTTTGTACGCCCGACGGCAAATTTCGATTTTCCGTGCACGGGTATCGGCCTGGCCCTGTTCGTCAAAGGCCATTACCACCACCGCTGCACCGTAACGACGCAACAGTTTCGCATGATGGATAAAGGCGTCGACGCCCTCTTTCATTGAGATAGAGTTAACAATGCCTTTGCCCTGAATACACTTCAGACCTTTTTCAATGACGTCCCATTTTGAGGAGTCGATCATAATCGGCACGCGGGCGATATCCGGTTCACCGGCAATCAGGCTAAGGAAACGCACCATCGCCGCTTCGGCGTCGAGCATCCCTTCATCCATGTTGATATCAATAATCTGCGCGCCGCTTTCCACCTGCTGACGCGCCACATCCAGCGCCTCGCTGTATTTCTCTTCTTTAATCAGGCGTTTGAATTTGGCAGAACCGGTGACGTTAGTCCGCTCCCCGACGTTAACAAACAGGCTGTCTTCGCCAATGTTCAGCGGCTCCAGGCCGGACAAACGACAGGCGACGGGGATCTCCGGCAGTTTGCGCGGCGCTAATCCTTCTACTGCGCGACTCATTGCCGCAATATGTCGTGGCGTGGTGCCGCAGCAACCGCCGACGATATTGAGGAATCCCGCTTCCGCCCATTCGCGGATGTGCTTTGCCATCGTGTCGGCATCGAGATCGTATTCACCAAAAGCGTTGGGCAGCCCGGCGTTCGGGTGGGCGGTGACGTAGCATTCCGCAATACGTGACAGCTCCTGCACGTACTGGCGCAGTTCATCGGGTCCCAGCGCACAGTTCAGGCCAAAGGTCAGCGCTTCGGCGTGACGCAATGAGTTGTAAAATGCTTCGGTGGTCTGCCCGGAGAGTGTGCGCCCGGAGGCGTCGGTGATGGTGCCGGAGATCATAATCGGCAGTTCAACGCCCAGCGCTTCGAACTCCGTTTTCACCGCAAAAATCGCCGCTTTGGCGTTAAGGGTGTCGAAAACGGTTTCAATCAGGATCAGATCCGCGCCACCTTCCACCAGCGCTTTGGTGGATTCGCGATAAGCCGCCACCAGCTGGTCAAAAGTGATGTTGCGGAATGCCGGATCGTTTACGTCCGGCGATATAGACGCCGTGCGGTTGGTTGGGCCGAGAACACCAGCAACGTAGCGCGGTTTCTCCGGCGTGCGCGCGGTCCACTCGTCAGCACAAGCACGCGCCAGTTTCGCCGCCGCAAAGTTGATTTCCGCCGACAGGGATTCCATCTGGTAATCCGCCATCGCAATCGTCGTGGAGTTGAAGGTGTTGGTTTCGATGATATCTGCGCCCGCTTCAAAGTAAGCGTTGTGGATGGCGGAGATCACTTCCGGTTTGCTGAGAACCAGCAGGTCGTTGTTACCTTTAAGATCGCAAGGCCAGTCGGCAAAACGTTCACCGCGAAAATCTGCCTCGTTCAGTCGATAACTCTGGATCATGGTGCCCATACCGCCGTCCAGCACCAGAATACGTTCATTTAACTGCGCACGCAGTTGTTCAACTTTGCTGCTCACACTCGCTCCCGACACGCTCAACCCAGACTGTAAAAAAATTCAACAGACCATACTGGCATAAACGCATCAGTGGTAAAAGCGACCACCACGCAACATGAGATTTGTTCAACATTAACTCATCGGATCAGTGTGGCAACTATTGCATTACACCGTAATAAAAATGAAAATGATTTCCACGATACAGAAAAAGGAGACTGTCATGGTCGCACCCATTCCCGCAAAACGCGGCAGAAAACCCGCCGTTGCCACCGCACCCGCGACTGGACAGGTTCAGTCTTTAACGCGTGGGCTGAAATTACTGGAGTGGATTGCCGAATCCAATGGCAGTGTGGCACTTACGGAACTGGCACAGCAAGCCGGATTACCCAATTCCACGACTCACCGCCTGCTAACCACGATGCAACAGCAGGGGTTCGTCCGTCAGGTCGGTGAACTGGGTCACTGGGCGATCGGCGCACATGCTTTTATGGTCGGCAGCAGCTTTCTCCAGAGCCGTAATTTGTTAGCCATTGTCCATCCTATTCTGCGCAATCTGATGGAAGAGTCTGGCGAAACGGTCAATATGGCGGTGCTGGATCAAAGCGATCACGAAGCGATTATTATCGACCAGGTGCAGTGTACGCATCTGATGCGTATGTCAGCCCCTATCGGCGGTAAGTTACCGATGCATGCCTCTGGTGCCGGTAAAGCCTTTTTAGCCCAACTAAGCGAAGAGCAGGTGACGAAGCTGCTGCATCGCAAAGGCTTACATGCCTATACCCACGCGACGCTGGTGTCTCCTGTGCATCTAAAAGAGGACCTCGCCCAGACGCGTAAACGTGGCTATTCATTTGACGATGAAGAACATGCGTTGGGGCTTCGTTGCCTCGCGGCGTGTATTTTCGATGAGCACCGCGAACCATTTGCCGCAATTTCGATTTCCGGGCCGATTTCACGTATTACCGACGACCGCGTAACCGAGTTTGGCGCGATGGTGATTAAAGCGGCGAAGGAAGTCACGCTGGCATATGGCGGTATGCGGTGATTTTTCGTCTCTGATTTATACGAATCGCACGCTAAACCGCTGCCTGCGCCGATACGCATAAACATCTTCCACGTGCCCTTCACGGATACGTTTTTGTAGCGCGCGCCAGTAATCAGCGCGGAACAGGTCGGCGTGCATCTCTTCAAACAGTGGCCCAATGCGCGGGTCGGCACATAGCCAGTGGCGGAATTCTTCTGGGAAAACATCGCCCGGCGAGACGCTGTACCACGGCTCACTGGCAAGTTCGTCCTCCGGGTAGCGCGGCGGTGGGATGTCGCGGAAATTCACTTCCGTCATGTAGCAAATTTCATCGTAATCATAAAACACCACGCGCCCGTGACGGGTGACACCAAAGTTTTTAAATAGCATGTCGCCGGGGAAGATGTTGGCGGCGGCAAGCTGGCGAATAGCGTTGCCGTACTCTTCAATAGCGTCGCGCAGCTGTTGGCCCTCAACCTGTTCCAGCCAGATATTGAGCGGCACCATCCGCCGTTCGATGTAGAGATGGCGAATCACAATCTGTTCGCCGAGATCGGTGATTTTTTCCGGCGCTTCCTGGAGCAGTAATTCCATTAATGCCGGTGCGATTTGCCGCTTCTCCAGCACAAAGTTTTCAAACTCCTGGGTGTCCGCCATTCGACCTACACGATCGTGCTCTTTAACCAACTGATAGCAGGCGCGAACGTGAGCGGCAGACATCTCTTTCTGCGGCGCGAACTTGTCTTTAATCACTTTGAATACCCGATCAAAGCCCGGCAGCGTGAACACCAGCATCACCATTCCACGAATGCCCGGCGCTTCAATAAATTGCTCATTACAGCCTTGCAGATAAATCAGATATTCACGGTAACTTTCAGTTTTGGCGTGCTTCTGGCAGCCGATGGCCATGTACAGCTCTGCGGTCGTTTTGCCCGGTAGAATTTCCCGTAACCACTCGACCAGTGCGGCAGGTAGCGACGCGTAAACCATAAAATATGAACGAGCGAAGCCAAAGACGATGCTCGCTTCGGCGGTCGTCGTCAGGCAGGTATCAATAAACAGCTCGCCGTCGTCCGCCTGGTGGATAGGCAGCAAAAAGGGCAACGTGCCGGAAGGCGTGATCAGTTTGCCCACCAGCCAGGCGGCTTTATTGCGGTAAAACAGTTCGTTCGCCACCTGTAAATGGCTTTCGGCGAGGTTATCAGTCCCCATCGTTTCGGTCAGATGGCGAATGATGTAGTTGATATCACGGCTTTTATTCTGCCAGCGCAGGCGCAGCGGCAGATCGCTGATAACACGCATTAGTAGCGATTCCCAGCCGTGATCGGGATAAAAGTCTTTTGCCAGCGGGCGCGGAATGGTACGAAAGCGACGCTCTGGCTGGGAGCTAAAGATAAAAAGCCGCTCGGGAGTCAGCGAGCGGTGGTCAAATAACCGACAGTACACGGAGTTAAAAAAGCTCTCCGCAATCTCGAAGCGCGGATAATCCGGCAACAGCCGGGTGTAATGCTCTTTGACGCGCAGTAAAAATTCCGCGTCCGTGCTTTGGCCGTTAGTGATACAGCGCAGCTGTTCCACCACCAGACCAACGTGATGATCATAAAGATGGATACGGTTTTTCATCGCCTGCTGGACAGCGTGCCAGTCGGCTTGCTCGAAACGCTGCTGCGCCCCGGAAGTCACTTCGAGGAATCGACCATACTGAGCGTCGAAACCTTGCAAAATGGTTTGTGCAATCAGTAATTCCAGGCCACGCGGCATTTGTTGTCCTCGTCGGGAGCAGAGAATTGCCGGATAAGACGCGCAAGCGTCGCATCAGGCGTTGATTGCTGGATGCGGCGTGAACGCCTTATCCTGCCTACAGTCAGCAACATTTGTAGGCATGATAAGACGCGCAAGCGTCGCATCAGATGCTCATTGCCGGATGCGGCGTGAACGCCTTATCCGGCCTACAGTTAGCAACGTTTATCGGTTGTTAGAACTGCGATTCTTCGGTGGAGCCGGTCAGCGCGGTAACTGACGACGTGCCGCCCTGAATAATGGTCGTCACTTTATCGAAATAACCTGTCCCCACTTCCTGCTGGTGAGAAACAAAGGTGTAGCCATCTTTCGCGGCGGCGAATTCCGGTTGCTGCACTTTTTCAACATAGTGCTTCATACCCTCGCCCTGGGCATAGGCGTTTGCCAGGTCGAACATGTTGAACCACATGCTGTGGATGCCTGCCAGGGTGATGAACTGGAACTTGTAACCCATATCCGACAGCTGCTGCTGGAAGCTGGCAATAGTTTTGTCGTCGAGGTTTTTCTGCCAGTTGAACGACGGCGAGCAGTTATAAGCCAGCAGTTTGCCCGGATATTTCGCGTGAATAGCTTCCGCAAAGCGACGTGCCAGTTCCAGATCCGGCGTGGAGGTTTCACACCATACCAGGTCAGCATACGGCGCATACGCCAGGCCGCGGCTGATCGCTTGTTCAATACCTGCATGAGTACGGAAGAAACCTTCGTTGGTGCGCTCGCCGGTAATAAATTCGCTATCATACGGGTCACAATCGGAGGTGATCAGATCCGCCGCATCGGCATCGGTACGTGCAACCAGCAGGGTTGGAACGCCCGTCACGTCAGCTGCCAGACGCGCCGCGACCAGTTTCTGAATAGCTTCCTGAGTTGGCACCAAAACTTTGCCGCCCATGTGACCGCATTTCTTCACTGACGCCAGCTGATCTTCGAAGTGAACTGCCGCTGCACCGGCTTCAATCATCGCTTTCATCAGTTCAAAGGCATTCAGGACACCGCCAAAACCGGCTTCCGCATCAGCAACGATCGGCAGGAAGTAATCGACATAGCGCGGATCGCCCGGCTCAATGCCCGCGGACCACTGGATCTGATCCGCACGGCGGAAAGTATTGTTGATCCGCTCCACTACGGCAGGAACCGAGTTCGCCGGATAGAGCGACTGATCCGGATACATGCTGGCCGCCAGGTTAGCGTCTGCCGCAACCTGCCAGCCAGACAGGTAGACCGCTTCAATGCCCGCTTTCGCCTGTTGCAGCGCCTGACCGCCAGTCAGTGCACCGAGGCTGTTGATGTAGCCTTTTTTCGACTCGCCATGCAGCAGACGCCACATTTTCGCCGCGCCCAGTTGCGCCAGCGTGCATTCAGGATTGACTGAACCGCGTAATTTCACCACATCTTCCGCGCTGTATGGGCGAGTAATGCCTTCCCAACGCGGTTGAGTCCACTCTTTCTGTAATTCTTCAATTTGTTGTGTACGGGTTTTCATGTGCAGATGCTCCATAGTTATGTGGTGGTTTACGCTAACAGGCGGTAGCCTGGCAGGGTCAGGAAATCAATTAACTCATCAGAAGTGGTGATCTGTTCCATCAGGCGTGCGGCATCGTCGAAACGCCCCTGGGAGAAACGCTCTTCGCCCAGTTCGCTGGCAATGACTTTCATCTCTTCGCCCAGCATCTGGCGGAACAAGGCTTTGGTCACCGGTTTGCCATTGCTCAACGTTTTTTGATGATGGATCCACTGCCAGATCGAGGTACGGGAAATTTCAGCCGTCGCCGCATCTTCCATCAGGCCATAAATCGGCACGCAGCCGTTGCCGGAGATCCATGCTTCGATGTATTGCACAGCCACGCGAATGTTGGCGCGCATACCTTCTTCGGTGCGTTCACCATCACAAGGTGCCAGCAGCTGATCGGCAGTAATCGGCGCGTCTTGTTCGCGCATTACGTCAAGCTGGTTTTTGCGGGAGCCGAGAATGTCGTTGAATACCGCCATTGCCGTGTCAGCAAGGCCGGGATGTGCGATCCACGTGCCATCGTGACCGTTATTGGCTTCCAGCGCTTTATCCGCTTTTACTTTGTTGAGCACCTGGTTATTGCGCTCTTCATCTTTGCTCGGAATAAACGCCGCCATGCCGCCCATCGCAAAAGCACCGCGTTTATGGCAGGTTTTAATCAACAGGCGTGAGTAAGCATTCAGGAAGGGTTTATCCATCGTGACTGCCTGTCTGTCTGGCAGGACGCGATCGGGATAGTTTTTCAACGTTTTGATATAGCTGAAGATGTAATCCCAGCGACCGCAGTTCAGACCAACAATATGGTCACGCAGCGCGTGAAGGATTTCGTCCATCTGGAACACGGCAGGCAGCGTTTCAATCAGCAACGTCGCCTTGATAGTTCCGCGCGGCAGGTTAAAGCGATCTTCTGCATAGCAGAAAACTTCGCTCCACCAGGCCGCTTCCTGCCAGGACTGGGTTTTCGGCAGATAGAAATAGGGGCCGCTGCCTTTTGCCAACAGTACCTGGTAGTTGTGAAAGAAATAGAGCGCAAAATCAAACAGGCTGCCAGGAATCGCTTCGCCGCGCCAGGTGACATGTTTTTCCGGCAAGTGCAGACCGCGTACCCGGCAAATCAACACCGCGGGATTTGGCTTGAGCTGATAGATTTTGCCTGCTTCGTTGGTGTAACTGATGGTGCCGTTAACCGCATCGCGCAGGTTAATTTGCCCATCGATCACTTTGTTCCAGTCTGGTGCCAGTGAATCTTCGAAATCGGCCATAAACACTTTCACATTCGCGTTGAGTGCGTTGATCACCATCTTGCGCTCAACCGGGCCAGTTATCTCGACTCGACGATCTTGTAAGTCCGCAGGAATACCACGAATTTTCCAGCCTGTATCGCGAATGGAAGCTGTTTCCGAAATAAAATAAGGCAACGTTCCGTTATCAATATCTTGCTGCTGCTGAATGCGCGCTGCCAGTAATTTATTCCGCTGAGGCGTAAAACGTGTCACCAGTTCAGTCAGAAATTCTACCGCCTCGGCAGTGAGAACTTGCTTCTCCTGCTCGCCATACGGCCTTGTGAAAGCCAGTTCATCGATTGTTGTTGCCTGTTCAGTCATCGTGCAGCTCCTCGTCATGGATCCGAAAACTTCCCCACTGTGAACGAAGGATCGTTGTGTGCTTTTCGTTCAGCACAACTAAGACTACTCATTTAAAATGCAAAATCAAAAACAATTTCCATTTTAAATAAAAATATATGATAACTTATTGATAACAATATGAATAAAATTTATTCACTTGCTGAGGTGTGTTTCGGAAATAAAAAAGGCACCCGAAGGTGCCTGAGGTAAAGTGCTGAATCGCTTAACGATCGACCGCCACAGAAGATTAATCCAGTGTAGGATTCATACGGCGTAGATCGTATGGCGTGATCTGGTAGACGTAATAGTTGAGCCAGTTGGTAAACAGCAAATTGCCATGACTGCGCCAGCTCGCTCGCGGTTTGTTTTGCGGATCGTTGTGCGGGAAATAATTATACGGTACATCCGGGTTTAGTCCGGCTTCCACATCGCGGAAATATTCCTGCGCCAGCGTTTGCGCATCATATTCGGGATGGCCCGTCACAAAGGCAATGCGCTTATCTTTACTGGCAAACAGATATGCATCCCCTTCTTCTGTCTCCGCCAGAATTTCCAGATCGGTATAATCACGAATCAACGCTGCCGGAAAGTCAGCATAGCGCGAATGTGGTGCCAGAAATGAATCATCAAAGCCACGCGTCAGAAGCGCATGAGGATGGAGAATATGATGCTCGTAAACGCCAGAGAGTTTGTCGGTGCGAGTTTGCTTAGGAATGCCGTAGAGGATATTGAGCGCGGCCTGTACCGCCCAGCAAACAAACAGCGTTGAGGTGACGTGATCTTTCGACCACTCCAGCACCTGTTTGATCTGTGGCCAGTAAGCGACATCATTAAACTCCACCAGACCCAGCGGCGCACCCGTGACAATCAGACCGTCAAAGTTCTGTTCCTGAATATCTTCAAAGTTACAGTAGAAGTTGTTCAGATGCTCTGCGGGCGTGTTGCGCGATTCACGGGAATCGATGCGCAACAGCTGAATATCGACCTGTAAAGGCGAGTTTGAAAGCAGGCGTAAGAACTGATTTTCAGTTTCGATCTTCTTCGGCATCAGGTTAAGGATAAGCACCTTTAGCGGACGAATTTCCTGACCAGACGCGCGAGAAGTTGTCATCACAAAGACGTTTTCTTCACGCAAGAAATTGACGGCGGGTAGCTCGTCCGGCACACGAATCGGCATAACCTGATTACCTCACTACATACGCTTATACGTTTAGACATCCAGATAGCTGAAGATAACCAGAAAATTTACCAATGTCGAGCCTGCATGTTGAAGGTGAGAAAGTTTCAAGGAAAAGGCTACGTTAGAATATAAGAATGACTAAAAGGAGAGAAAATGGTTATTAGTATTCGCCGCTCACGGCATGAGGAAGGGGAGGAACTCGTTGCGATTTGGTGTCGTTCTGTCGATGCCACCCACGATTTTTTATCAGCAGAGTATAGGGCCGAATTGGAAGAGCTGGTGCGTTCCTTTCTGCCGGAAGCACCGTTGTGGGTCGCGGTTAATGAGCGGGATCAGCCGGTTGGGTTTATGTTATTAAGTGGGCAGCATATGGATGCGCTGTTTATCGATCCTGATGTGCGCGGCTGCGGCGTGGGTCGGATGCTGGTGGAGCATGCGCTCTCGATGGCACCGGAACTGACAACCAACGTTAATGAGCAAAATGAGCAGGCGGTTGGGTTCTATAAGAAGATGGGCTTTAAGGTTACAGGGCGCTCTGAGGTGGACGATTTGGGGAAACCGTATCCGTTGCTGAATCTGGCGTATGTGAGGGAATAATGCGCTGTTGCCCCCTACCGTAACCCTGCGGAGGACGAATAAGACGCACCAGCGCCGCATCCGGCTTTTTTTTCTGCATCAACGCAAAAAGGCCATCCTGACGGATGGCCTTTCGCTTTATTTGATGCCTGGCA